>JAZDPP010000140.1:0-61515 GCA_043797445.1 Pseudomonadota bacterium | reverse complement strand
TCTTCTTCGGCGGCGGCGTTTCCTGCCGGGGAAAACCGCAGCTCCAATCCTTCTTTTGAATTGCCGGATGCAAGTATTTCTCTATAAAAATTTCCGATTTTTTCCACATCTCCCGGCTCGAAATAGCCGGTCATGAAGGATCCAAAAAGAGAGCCGCACGCTATCTCCTTTTCCGGGTCTAAATAAACAATATTCTGACCCGTTATGATAAAAACCCCCATCACGGTGTTTTTCAATAACAGGCGGAACCGCGTCTCGCTGTCTTGCAGCAATCGTTCCGCCTGTTTGCGCCTCGTCTCATCCGTATAGGTCGCCACAACCTCACCGGAGACAAGTTTAAACAGATAACCCTCTCTCCACCCGGAGATCCGGCTATCCTTATATTCGAATGCGGGAATGCGCTCGGGATTACCCGTTTCCCAGACCCTCTGGAGTGCTTCAAGGATTCCGCAACTTGTCAGGCCTGGAAATAGTTCAAGCAGATTTTTCCCGATGACATTTTCTTTCTTTACGTCCTCGATCAATTCCCCCATCCGGTTTACATCTTCAATTATAAAGTCACCGTCACCCGCGGTCCGCGAAAAAATCGCAACGCCGGCATTCATGTTGTCAAACATTTCCCGCAGCTTCAGCTCGCTTGCCCGGAGAGCCAATTCCGCCCGCTTCTGCTTTGTAATGTCAACATGAGTTCCAGTCATTCGTATGGGGGTGTTATCGGGACCATACTCGATTACTTTTCCCACGGAGCGAATCCACACCCAGTCCCCCCCCTTCGAGCGCCGCCGGTACTCGATCCAGCGTGAATCGCGAGTCTCGATACATTCGCGAAGCAACCGGAGGACATTCTCTCGGTCGTCCGGATGAAGGGCCTCTTTCCATTGCTGATAGCTGGTATGGAACTCATCGGGCTCGAAGCCCAGCATTTTGGCATACCGCGGGCTGACCTCGATGGCGCCTGTCGGAAAATTCAACTCAAACCAGCCCTGCTCGGAGGCTGTTAATGCCAGGTTCAGGCGTTCTTCGCTTTTGATCAATTGGGTTTCCGCCCGCTTGCGCTCCGTGATGTCATTCGCGATGGCGACGAAGTGGCGGACCGAACCGTCCGGCTTTCGCACACATTGCGCGGATATGGCGGCATGGATGATCGTTCCGTTTTTTTGGATGAAGCGTTTATCCATCGAATAGCCGTTAATTTCACCCGCCAATACCCGGTTGAATTGGACCTCATCCGCTTCAAGGTCATCCGGGTGCGTCAGCTCCGCCCAGGTTTTTCTGGTCAGTTCGACGCGGGGATAGCCCAGTATTTCGCAGAGGCGGTTATTATATTGCACCCAGTGCTTATCGATAGAAGTGATCGCCATTCCGACCAGTCCGAGATCAAAATAGCTCCGGAAAAGATCTTCCCGATGCCGAAACACTTTTTCAATTTTGTCGCGATGGAATTCGGCCTGCTCCAATTCCATGACCCTTTTTTCCAGTTCCTCATAGGTGGGTTTCTCCGGCATAAAAGCCCCTTTTCAGGATGGTGTGCAGTGCTTTCAAACGCTTATATAATTTAGTTAACCATAGGAGGGATTCCGCTTTAATGTCAAGTCCTTCGGTAAGCCCCTTCACAGGGAAATATCCCTATTTATTGTGAGACATGTATGTCACATTAGCATGAGACATTTCCAACGGTCTAATATTATTGCTGAATAACATATATTCCCCCGGGCCGGTGCGACGGCATCCCCCCTTTTGGGACGCGATAACCCCTTTATCGGCTATAGTCCCGGATACGATAGCCGGTTCTTTTTGCATTGAGGGCAAGGCCTTTCATCGGCCCGGCGTCGGATCACCCGGGAACATTCCCGCGTTACCCGTTCGGCGTGAGACAATAATGTATCGTGAGAGCGCAACGCCAGCCGCCCCTTTCGCTGTTTTAAGTCTAACTTGCTGAATCTATACTTTTTATTTTTCCACGTCGGAGGGCGCTGCAAATGGCACAACTCTTGTATCAGGTTGTAACAAGATTGAAATAGAATTTTTTAACCGCGCAAGCGGGTTTTTGACCAAATCGTTGAGTATGAGATGCCCCCTCCAAACCGGGTGGTGGGCGCTGGACCCTCACGGTTAACCATGAAAAGAGTAAAGGAGGAAATACGAAGTGAGCAAAACGGAAGAGAATCTGCAGGCGGCTTTTGCCGGAGAGTCCCAGGCCAACCGGAAGTATCTTGCCTTTGCCCAACAGGCCGAGAAAGAGGGATATAAACAGGCCGCAAAGCTATTCCGGGCCGCAGCCGAAGCGGAAACGGTACATGCCCACTCCCATCCGCGAGTCCTTGGCGGCGTCAAAAGCACGGTTTGCAACGCCACTTCCAAAGCTTTCTCCAGGACGTCGCAGATGGGAATTAAGATGTCTAAAGGCGACCGAATCGCCATGGCGCAGCGTCCGGATGCTGCGAGGCATGGGATAGGGGAGGCTGCGAGGCTTCCCGAATCCCGTCGGTCTTAACATCAACCATGGAAGGGAAAAATCATGAAAAAATATGGTGCTGAGTTTATGGGGACATTTTGGCTGGTTTTAGGCGGGTGCGGAAGTGCGGTGCTGGCCGCGGCCTTCCCCAACGTGGGCATTGGGTTGCTGGGTGTCTCGCTGGCTTTCGGTTTGACGGTCCTGACGATGGCATACGCCATTGGGCACATATCCGGCTGTCATCTCAATCCGGCGGTTTCCATCGGGCTCTGGGCAGGGGGGCGTTTCCCGGCGAACCAACTCGTGCCGTATATCGTTGCGCAAGTCCTGGGCGGAATTGTGGCGGGTGGTATTCTTTATATCATTGCCAGCGGAAAGGCCGGCTTTGCAGTATCCGCCGGTTTTGCTTCCAATGGCTATGGCGCCCATTCGCCCGGAGGTTACACCCTGGCGGCCGCGCTGGTCTGTGAAGTCGTCATGACCATGATGTTCTTGCTCATCATTCTCGGCGCAACCGACAGCCGTGCGCCCCAAGGCTTTGCTCCAATAGCCATCGGATTGGGGCTTACCTTGATTCACTTGATCAGCATTCCCGTCACCAACACATCGGTAAACCCGGCACGCAGCACAGGCGTTGCCTTGTTTGTCGGGGATTGGGCCATGGCGCAGCTGTGGCTCTTCTGGGTGGCCCCGATTGCAGGGGCTCTCCTAGGGGCTGCCATTTACCGGTTTATCGGCGGTGCAGCAGACTGATCGACCCAGGAAAAACGGAAAATAAATTAATCACTATTGAGGAGGATCGATGAAAAAAGTGCTGGTGGCCTATTATAGCAGAACCGGAAATACACAAAAAATGGCGGAGTTTATCGCCGAGGGAATCCGCTTCAGCGAAAACGAGGCGACCCTCAAAAAAGTATCGGAAATAAAGGATGCAAGGGATCTGGCCGGCTATGATGGGTATGCGTTCGGCTGCCCCACCTATCATAAAGATATGACGGCGGGAATGAAAACATTCCTGTTCTTGGCTGAAAGGGCCAATCTTCTTGGAAAGATGGGCGGCGCGTTCGGCTCTCACACCCACAGCGGGGAATCCGCGCCGATGATCTTCGATACCATGCTGTACGTGTTCAAGATGGATATGGTGGATCTCGGGCCTCTCAATTTGACAGAGTCTGTGGTGGGAACTCAGGACGGCGCGAAGGCCTGCCAGGAATACGGCAAAGCCCTGGGCGCAAAATTCACCCGCTGATCCCCGGGTTGTAAAACGGGCGATCGAGATTGGGAATCACCGAACAAAAGGAACAAAGCGATGCCAAAAGCGGAAGAAATGTATCAGTGCCAAACGCCCACTTGCGGATATACCTACAATCCTGAAAAGGGCGATCGAAAGGGAAAAATCCCGAAGGACACACAGTTCAAAGATTTGCCGGATGACTGGAAATGCCCGATTTGCGGCGCAAAGAAGAAAATGTTTCGTCCTCTGGCCGGACCGGGATCGGTCGCGGCTGAGGGATAAATAGCGGCGTGCCTTTTGTCACCGGATAAGCAAAAAGCGCCTGATGACAAGGAATCATCATCAGGCGCTTTTTATATTTGCGGCACGCTTCCCTCAGTCGAGAAAATAAGTCGCGCCGGCATCATTGAGGTCCTTGCCGCATTGAGCGGATACGAGGCGGTATTGGTAATCAGGTTGGTGAGAACAGGTCGGACCTTTTTTTTGCTCCCGCAAGGTGTCGATCATCCCCTGAACACAGTGCCTCGGATCGGCAAGTGTCCGGCTTGAGGCTATTTCCCCTTATCCATTAAAGGGTATGGTAAAGAAAAAAGCGCTCCCCTTGCCTTCGCCCCCGCTTTCCACCCGGATGCCGCCACCGTGCAGCTCCACAAACTTCTTTGTCAACGCAAGCCCCAGGCCGGTCCCCTGGTACCGGCGCGTGGCAGCATTTTCGGCCTGTTCAAAGGGAGAAAAAATGCGGTCCAGATCTTCTGGTTTGAGGCCGATGCCGGTATCCCGAACGCAGATAGTGACCCCGGCATTTTGGGCGGTTTCACCGTCATGGAGGCTCCCGCTTGATGCTGAAAGGATAATTTTCCCGCCCTCGGGAGTGAATTTTACGGCGTTTGAAAGCAGATTGTAAAGAATTTGTTTCAGCTTTCGCTCATCGGCGTAAATGGTTTGCGGAATGGCGTTGATGTCGGTCGATATGCTGATGCCGTGTTTTAGTGATTTTTCTTTTATCATGTAAACGCAGCCGTGAAGCATATTGGCGAGATCAACCGCTGAAAGCGCCAGTTCCGTTTTTCCCGCCTCGATTTTGGAAAGATCGAGAATATCATTGATCAGCGACAGCAAATGCCGCCCGCTTAGCAGAATATCATTGAGATATTCCGCCTGCGTGGTGTTTAATTCGCCGAAATGTTTTTCCGTCAGCAATTCCGTAAACCCGATAATATGGTTTAACGGGGTTCTCAGCTCATGGCTCATATTGGCCAGAAATTCGCTTTTGGCCCGGTTGGCCGTTTCCGCGATTTCCCTTGCGTGTTTAATTTCATTTTCCGCTTTCTTGCGCTCGGTAATGTCCCGGATAAATACCAGAACGGCCGGTTTTCCCTGAAAGGCGATAATGCCGGCATTCAGCTCCACATCAATCGGGGACCCATCCTTTCGCAGGAGCCTTGTCTCTGTTTTTGCCGGAATCGTTTGATGTTGCACGCGGTGATTAAACCGCTCTTTAATAAATTCCCTATCGCTTTCATGAACATACCCAACAAAGGAGGAGCCGGTCAGGCTCTCCACGGAATACCCGGTAAGCTCGGCAATCATCGGGTTGGCGTATTGGACACGGGTGTCCGGCAGAATCACCACGATGCCGTCGTTGGCCCGTTCGACCAGATCCCGGTATTTCTCTTCGCTTTCTTCAAGGGTGGCTCGGGTAAGGTGCAAGGTGTCGATGGTGTCGGACAATTGTTTGTTTTTATGTGAAAGGTTTTCTTTTTCGAGTGTCAGCTCCCGTTGATACACCGTTAGTTCCCGCTGATACCGGTATTTGCTGATCTCAAAAGAATAGGCCAGCATGGTGACAAGAAAAAAGGAGACAAAAAATCTTAATTTGAATCCCGTTTCAAGATGGGTAACATCATGGAAGTAATCTCCAGCCGTCAAGAGAAGCAGCGACAATAAAAAGAAACCGATGGAAAAGATAAGTCCTTCCCTGCGGCCGAGAAGGAAAAATGCGACTAACGGGTAAACGAACAACCACAAGGCCATCTGACCGCTGGGGCCGCTTTTTGCCAGTAATTGAAGAAACAAAATACTCGCGCAAAATACATCCAACCGAAAGAGGCTTTTCTGGAATGAAGGATACCGGATAAGGAAAAAAGTGATGGTGATGCAGCCGCCCGTAAACAAAAGAAGGCAGGCCAGATAATAATCGGCGCTGAGAAAATGCAGGCATCCGAAAGCGATCAGGACCGGGGCGGTCAACGCCGCCATCAGCTTGAAAAAGAGCGTTTTTACTTTTTCTTCAACCGCATCGATATGACCCGTCGCAGCCTCTTGTTGCCCCATGGCGTCTCCAGCGGGCGCTTGCCCCGAAAAAGCAGTCGCCTCTGTTTTCGTGTGATTCATTGCGGCGCCTCGGTACCGATATAATTGAGAAGTTCTCCCACAATGCTTTTATCCAATTTGCCCTTTTCGGCCTCTTCGCGCAAAATTTCAAACGCCTTTTCCCGGCTCATCGCTTTCCGGTAAGGACGATCGGTTACGAGCGCATCAAAAATATCAGCCACTCCGACGATTCTTGCCACAAGGGGGATCTCATCGCCTTTTAACCCATCCGGGTAGCCGCTTCCGTCCATCTTTTCATGGTGAGATCGAATCACCTGAAGCGCCTGCCCCAGATTCTTCTCGAGAGGCAGTCCGATTTTATACCCCATGGTGGAATGCTGCTGCATGATTTCCCATTCGTCCCTGGATAGTGAGCCAGGTTTGTTTAAAATTTCATTTGGGACACCGATCTTGCCGATATCGTGCAGTATTCCGCCATAGGACAGCGCGGCCATATCCGGCGGGGATAGCCCCAATCTCTTCCCCAGTGCCATGGATAAATTGGAAACCCGTTCGGTATGCCCCTGGGTATAAATGTCTTTTGCCTCGACGGCATGGGCCAGCGAAAAAAGCACGCTCTCAATGCTGGCGAGGCTGTCGTTTAACTTCTTCATTCTTATCAGAGAGTTGGTCCGGGCGACCAATTCCGGCCGGTTTGTCGGTTTGGTGAGAAAGTCGTTTGCACCGGCTTCAAGCCCCTTTATCTTTGAGGCCATGTCATCCAGCGCCGTTACCAGGATTACCGGTATCATCTGCGTGTGGGGGTTGCCGCGGATACGGCGGCAGGCTTCAAAGCCATCCATCTCCGGCATCATGACATCCATCAAAACGAGGTCTATATCGGTTTTATTTAAGATATCGAGCGCCTGCTTTCCGTCTGCGGCCTTCAGAACCTTATATTTCAGGGGCAGCAACATCGCCTCCATCAACTTCAGGTTCTGCGGCAGATCGTCGACGATCAGGACGGACCCCGATTGCAGCTGCACCGTCCCGGCGGGTTTCACATATGCCGAGACTCGATTTTTCCCGCCCATTTTTGCCTTGAATAGCGCCTCATGGGCGCTGAGGAACAAGCTTTCAGCCGTTATAGCGTCTTGTGCATACCCGGCCAAGCCGACGCTCACCGTGGCCTTTCCGGTAAGGGTTTCCACCGAAGCACGAACTCTTTCCGCCGCAAGAAGGGCATCCTCCGGCCTGGATTCGGCAAATATGATGGAGAACAGATCTCCCTCATACCGGGCAGCCAGATCCACCTGCCGGATGCTCTGGCGGATGAGCCCGGCTATATCTTTGAGCAGCCGGTCACCTTCCAGTTTTCCGTGGATCTTATTAAAAAGTTGAAATGCATCGATGCCGATCAACCCCAATGTAAAAACACTGTCAAAGCGCTGACATCGCTTTATTTCCCTGTCCACCGTAATCGAAAAAAAGCCATGATTCACCAGTCCGGTCAAACTGTCCAGGAAAGGTGATCCGATTTCTTCCCGATAAGCGTCGGCGACATCGGGATCAATTTTATTTTCTTCCATCTTATTTCCCCTTACCGGCCATATTTCCCCCTGCCGACCCTGAAACAAACGCTCGCATTAATAACTGCAAACCTGGTTTTTCCCCTTCTTTTTGGCCCGGTATAACGCCTCATCCGCATGCTGGATTAAATCCGCAACCGTTTCCCCGTCCATGGGATAGCAGGCAATCCCGAGGCTGGCGGTTTTTCTTTCACAGAGTCGGGCTGGCCCCTCTGAAAAGGAACAATTGCGAATTTCCCCCAGTATCCTTTCGGCTACCGCCATCGCTTCCGGCCGCTCCGTATACGGCAACACCACGGCAAATTCCTCGCCCCCGTAGCGAGCCGCCAAATCCACCTCCCGGATCGCTTTTTTTATCAGCCGGCCAAAGAGACGCAATAAGGTGTCGCCGGCCGGATGACCATACGCGTCATTGTACTGCTTGAAGTCATCGATATCGATCATGATAAAGGCCATGGCCCCCTGCCGGCGAAAGCATCTTTTAAGCTCTCGCGCAGTGAAATGCTGCAAATAGGAATGGTTAAAAAGCCCGGTCAATTTGTCGGTAATAGCGGCATTCAGGGCCGTTTCATAACGCGAGACCAGTTGATCC
The DNA here is from genome assembly GCA_043797445.1 of Pseudomonadota bacterium. GTDB lineage: Bacteria > Desulfobacterota > Desulfobacteria > Desulfobacterales > JAFDDL01 > JAZDPP01. The sequence goes on along the minus strand of JAZDPP010000140.1, from coordinate 53,332 downwards.
AGGTATTGTTTCTTTTTCACCAGAGACTTGATTCGAACCGTTAACTCTTCCCGGATGACCGGCTTGATCAGATATTCGTCCGCGCCAAGCTCTATTCCCCTTAACTTGCTTTCCAGATCGTTTTGCGAAGAGACCATGAGAATCTGAATATTGCGTGTCCGCTCGTTCTCCCTCAACTGCCGGCAGACATCGAAGCCATTGATACCGGGTAAAATCAGATCCAGAAGGACGAGATCGATTTTCCCCTTTTTACATTCAATGATCGCTTCTTCACCATTTCGAACCACCCGCAGGTGAAATGGCTGAGCCTCAAGGTAGGCCATGAAAAGATTCAGATCTTTCCGGCTGTCTTCCACCAGAAGAAGTGTTGGGCGTTCTTCCCTCTTCTTTTCTGTGGTCTTTGGATTTTCGGAAGATATCAATTCTTCTTCCGATTTGATGCGGGCCGATAGTTGTTCCCGGTAAACGTTGAGTTTCAAAAGAGACTTCACCCGGGCTTTGAGCTCCATCTGGTTGACCGGCTTGTTCAGAAATTCGTCCGCTCCCACCTCTATCCCCTTCGCCTTGTCATCCGCGCCGCCGAGAGCCGTAATCAGGATGATCGGAATATTTCGCGTCCGGGGACTTCCCTTGAGCTGCCGGGTGACCGAATAACCATCCAGTTTCGGCATCATGATATCGAGGAGAATGAGATCCGGCTGGATTTCACGGATTTTTTCGAGCGCCTCTTCGCCATCGTGGGCGCGTATAGTTTGATATTCGGATGAGAGCAGTGCGTCCAACAGTTTGACATTCAAGACATCATCATCGACGATGAGAATAACCGGCCTCGTATCGGTTTGCTTCCTTTCAGGGCCGGTGTTCTTTTCCAGCATGTGGCCTTCAATGGTTTTCAAAAAGCTTTTGGTGTCGATCGGTTTGGACATATACCCGTCACACCCGGCCGCAAGGGCCTTTTTTTCATCTTCGGCCATGGCAAAACCTGTAAGGGCAATGACCGGCACGGCACTTGTCACCGGGTTGTCTTTTATCCGGCGGGTCGCGCTTAAACCATCCATGTCCGGCAGTTGAATATCCATCAATATCAAATCCGGAACGTGCTCGATCGCGAGGGAAATACCCGTTTTCGCATCGTAAGCAGCAAGTGCGCGGTGGTTCCCAATTTTTAACAGGGCCAGCACCAGTTTCATGTTAAGCTCGTTATCCTCAATGACCAATACGGTTTTCTCGCTCATTGGAAATCCTCTCTTTAATTTTTTTTTACGCCGCCGGCGGAGAAACCACATCGGAAACGGGTCCTTTCGGCCCGGCGCCGGTGGGAATGGCAAACGACACCACGGTCCCCTTGTTTTCTCCTTCGCTCTCCGCCCAGACTTGTCCCCCATGGAGCGCCACGAGATTGCTGACGAGGGCAAGCCCCAGTCCCGTCCCCTGAAACTTGCGGTTTCTCGCACTTTCAACCTGCTCGAACGGATTGAAGATCCGGGACAAATTTTCCTCTGCAAGGCCGATTCCCGTATCCCGGACCGAGATTTTGACCCAGGGCGTATCGCCCTTGGAATCGGGAACAATGGGCAGGCCCGAGACCTTCGGCATCAGGTGCGCGGTCAGCTGAACTTGCCCTCCATCCGGTGTGAATTTGACGGCATTTGACAGCAGGTTGTAGACAATCTGTTTTAATTTTCGCTCATCGGCCTCGATATATTCCGGGAGGTTGCCGAAATCGGTGCTGAGCCTCAGGCCATGTTTCAGGGCCTTTTCCTTGACCATGAACAGGCTGTTTTGCAATAGATGCCCCAGATCCACGGGGGCGATCGTTAGCTCCAGCTTTCCGGCCTCGACCTTGGACAAATCGAGCACGTCGTTTACTAAGGAGAGCAGGTGCCGGCTGCTGGTCAAGACATCGGTAAGATATTCCTCCTGGGTGTCGTTCAGCTCCCCGAAATGCCGGGCCACCACCAGCTCCGTAAAGCCGATGATATGATTCAATGGCGTGCGCAGTTCATGGCTCATATTGGCCAGAAAATCGCTCTTGGCAATGTTGGCCAGCTCTGCTATCTGCTTGGCCTGTTTGAGCTCTTCGATCACACTTTCAAGATTTTGATTGGTTCGGGAGAGCTCCGCGGTCCTGTGCGTGACCTCTTCCTCAAGGGTTTCCCGGTGTTTTTCAAGGGTTCTGTCGCGGATTTCAATCTGCGCGAGCATTTCGTTAAACCCCCGGATCAACTGCCCCACTTCGTCGGAATTTCTCTCCCGGATTCGGATCGAGTAGTCCTTTTCAAAAGACACGCGTTTCATGTTTTGGGCCATATCGAGAATGGGAGTCGATATCGCCCGCTGAAATCCGGAAGCGGGGATATAGGAGATGAATGCCGAGAGAAACAGAATTATCACGACGGCTACCAGATATTGTCTGAATTGGTCGTAGAGCCGGTTCATTTCCGATCTGATGTAAACTTTTCCGACCTTCGTGTTGTTCAGCAGGATGGTTTTCCAGAGCGAGAGGTGCCCCTGATCAAACCGGTGTCCATCTTTCCTTATTTCCCCCATTGATGGTATGGGCAACTGCTCGCCTGTATGGTCCTTGTTGTGGTATTTGGCAAAGAGCCGGCCCGTTTCGTCGAAAATAAATGCCGCGGAAATATCAGACTCCGCCTTGAGCGCCGAAAGCGTAAGCTCCGCGGCCGCGACATCATTGAAAAGCATGGCGGACGAGGTGTTAATGCCGACGATTTCCGCCTTGATCGAAAGATCCTCTATGGTCGTATTTTTAAAAGAGATGACGTAAAGGGCCATAAAGGCCGCCGATGCCAGCAAAAGGGCGATCAGGCTCGTGGCGATGGTGCTGGCGGTCAGTTTGCGCTTGATGGACATATCCTGGAAACGACGCATGGTTAATTCTCCGGAGTTAATATTTCCAACTTATTTTTCCGTCAATATTTCGCTCTATTTCAGTCTGCAACCGGCTCAATTCTCCTTCCCTCGGGTGTCGTCGGTAATAATCGCCAGTTTCAGCAGCTGTGAGCTTATTTTTAATCCCGCCGCCTCCGCCGCCTTGGGATTGATTTCGAAACGTATTTTACCGTCAATGGTCACAAACCCAATCATGCCCCCCAGGCGCGCAAGGGGATCCACATCCCCGACCGACAGAATCGGTTTGTTTTTCACCTTCGCCAAAATGGCGGCCAGTTCCTTTGGCTCGGATTTTCCGACAAACAGGAGGTGACAAGAACCGATGTCGTCCGTGCTCGTAGCATAGCGGATTTGCATCGGGCGTCCCCGGACCATTTTCCCCGCGATGGTTTCTATGCTGTCCTTGACGATGTCCCGGCCTATTACGCAAAAAACAAAGGGCGCACCGGGTTTATCCGCCGGTGTTTCGGGCCATGATACGAATTGACAAAAATTATAGAGAAATGCCGCCTTGATCCGATATTCAAGGTTCGAATCCGTTGACTCCTGCGCATGAACGGCCTGAAGGGCTGAAAAGAAACCCAGCAGGGCCATCAGGCTTATCCGCAGAACCGTCATGAATGAGAACAGCGCAGGGGCCGGGCCAACGGATTTAGCTCCGTGGTGATGATTATTTTTCTTCATCTTGTCGGGCCCGCCTTTTGCCATTAGAAGTGCCATAAAATTTTTCCGTATACACTGCGCTCGGTCTCTGTCAACAAGGTCACGGGATTCTCCGGGCCATACTCGGGATGAGAGGGTTCCAGCAGGTTCCGGCCGGTGATGGAGAGTTCAAGATGGTCCGTAAGCTGCCAGCCCAGTCGAACGTCTGCTGTAAGATAACTTCCCACCCCGGCCATTTCTAAACTATCCACATATCGGGCCCATGCATCCAGGGAGATCCTGCCCGGAAGGTTAAAACTGGATCTGAGAGACAGCTGGTTACTTGGGCTTGTCTTCTCTTCTCTTTTACTGCCGTCGAGTGCCCGGTTGTCAACCTGAAGATGAAGATAGGTATAGGCGGCTCTCAATTTCCAATCCGGCGAAAGAAACCAGTCAAGCGCCAGTTCCGCGCCGAATGCGTCCCCCTCTTGTCCATTATTCAACCGGGTCTGAACAATCATTAACGGATTGCCGGTGCTCATGTCGAGATAGGGCCGCTGGGTCTCCTGAAATCGAAGATTCTTGTAGATATTGTAAAAGGTGGCGATGTCGATGGAAATTTTTTCCGTGGGGTGCATCCGGTATCCCAGCTCGAAGGCGTACAGGTCTTCAGCGTCCAGTTCATCGCTGCCGATTACCCGGGAAAGCCCCGGCCCTGGAAAAAACGGCAGGAAGGCGCCGGGTGGGATAACCGAGTTGTACTGAAAGCTGCTTTCGGCACGGGACGGTGTCCGAACCGCGCGGGCCGCGGAGACCCAGAGCGAATAAAGGCTTTCCGGTGCCCAGAGAAGACGGATGGAGGGCTGAATTTCGACCCCGGTGTATTCGTTATGCTCAAATTTGCTTCCCACAGTCAATCGAAGCTTATCCTCGATCCAATGGGTCGTATTTTGTAAAAACCCGCTGAAAAGTTGATCTTCCTGAGTTTTTTCGCCAAGCGAAATGGACCAGTTATTGATGAAGGATATTTCGTCGGCGGTGAACCGGTATCCAAGCCCCCACATGATTTCATTATGGGCCGTCAGCTGGTATTGGTGATTGAATTCGACGTCAAAGGTGTCCACCGCCGTTTCGGCTTTGAATAAATCGACAGCGGCCCTGTCATAGTAAAACTGCAAGGAGACTCTGGATACTTCTGAAACACGGTGTTCCCAGCGGCCCAGCAGATGCCCGCCGTTTGCGCCATTATTATCGTTTTCGATCTGCGTGTAAGGGGGCGTCAGGATAGGCCAAACCGTTTTATTCCCTGAATCCGTGCTGAAAAGACCGCCCTGCAGGGTCAACTCCGAGCCCCAATCGATGCGAAACCCGGACCGATAGCTATTCCATGCATCCCCGCCGTTACTCCCCGTAAAATCTTCCCCGCCGTCCCTGTCGAAGTATTTTGCGTAGAGTCGATAATGGGTATCCGGTCCGGCGTTGCCGCCAAAACGAACGGCCCCAAACCCCCGTTCTTCCGTTCCCGTACCGGCGGTGATGAGCGTTCCCTGCGTATCTTTCGCCTTTTTGGTGATGATATTGATCACCCCGTTCACGGCATTGGCGCCCCAGATCGTGGCGCCGGGCCCCCGAATCACCTCGATTCTTTCAATATCTTCCATCATAGTGTCTTGAATATCCCAGAACACCCCAGAAAAAAGAGGCGTGTAGACACTGCGGCCGTCGATCAGCACCAGCAGTTTGTTGGCAAACCGGTCGTTAAATCCCCGGGCGGTGATGGCCCATTTATTGGCATCGATTCTGGCCACCTGAAGGCCCGGCACCATGCGAAGGGCGTCGGGAATCGTGGTAACCCCGGATCGTTTCAAATCGTCCTGGCTGATCACAAAGACGGCGGCGTCCGTTTCAGACAGTTTTTGCATTTTTTTAGATGCGGACACCACATCGACATTCAGCAGTTCTTCAAGGCTCATGACCGTAAAGTCAACCGGCGGTTTTTGACCGGATGCAGCCGCCACCGAACCGCTTTGAACCAGAAATAAAAATATCATGAGCGGGATTAAGAAAAATCGGAGACCTATAACATCGGTAATGCGGACTTTCGGATAACACCTCATTGAATCCTCTCCCTTCCGAATTAAAAAAAAGGTGAAATGATATTAGAAATCAAAAATCTTCAAAATCGTCCGCTTGCATCGGAACAACGGCCCTGGCATTAACCGGTTTGGTTTTTGGCGGTGCCATGTGGTTTGCCTTTGAGGGTTTATTAAAAACCGTGAATGCCCTGGTTGCGGGTTTTGCGGCATGATGATCCGATCCCGGCAGCCCGGCTTTGCCGGCGCGACCCCGTGAACCTGTCACCTTGCCCCCCACCAATACCGCCAGCCGGCTGACAAATGCTTTCATCTCTTCGGACTGGGCGCTCATTTCCTCGGATGCCGATGCCGATTCCTCGGCGGTTGACGCATTTTGCTGCGTGACGTTATCCATTTCGGTGACAGCCGTATTGACATGCTCGATTCCCTCCGCCTGTTCGTTCGAGGCGGCTGCAATTTCCCCCACCAGTTCACCTACCTTTTCGGCACTACCGGCAACTTGATGAAATGCATTGTTGGTGATTATAACCAGCTCCGAGCCCTCAGCCACTTTTTTTACGGTGCCCTCAATCAGGGCCGCCGTATTTTTAGCGGCTTCCGCGGCCCGCATGGCCAGATTCCGGACCTCATCCGCGACGACCGCAAACCCGGCACCGGCTTCCCCGGCTCTGGCGGCTTCGACAGCGGCGTTCAGGGCCAAGAGATTGGTCTGAAAAGCGATTTCATCAATGGTTTTAATAATTTTAGAAGTATCCTCACTGGCTTTGGCGATTTCCTGCATGGAGACGGTCAACTGACTCATGGAAGAATTGGCCTGGCTCACGACCGCTTTGGCTTGTTTCATCAGGGCATCGGCTTCTCCGGCGTTGGTGGCATTTTGCTTGATCATGGAAGACATTTCCTCAAGAGACGACGAGGTTTCCTCAACGGAAGCCGCCTGTTCGGAGGCCCCTTCGGCCAGTGTCTGAGAGGCGGAAGAAACCTCACTGGCAGCGGAGGATACCTGTTCGGAGGCATCATTTAGCCCCTCGACGATCTGATAAATGGGCCGGGTGATGCTCCGGCTGAAAAACCAGATGGCCACCTGAGCGATGACGATAAAAAGGATGGATATCAGAATGATGGCATTGCGGACGGAAATAGCGGTGGCCATGAGCTCATCAATGGGAAGCGTCACGCCAAGGCCCCATCCGGTCAGGGGAACCGGGGTAAAAGCGGATATTTTTTCAACGCCCTGAAAGGTGTAGGTTTCGACACCGGTTTGTTGCGCCAGCATTTTTTCCGTGATCGACTTCATGCCTTCGATCTTTTTTAAGTCAAGTTCAAGAATGTGCTTTGGGTTGGGATGAATGATAATGATGCCGTTTCGATCCACCATGTACGGGTATCCGGTTTCGCCGGCTTTAACCGCCAGGATCTTTTCGGACAGGAAATCCATTTTCAGAACTATCACCACCGCGCCCGCAAATTGCCCGGATGGGGCCAAAACCGGAGCGCAGACGGGTACAACCGGCCGCCCGGTGAATTTAGATTTGACCGGGGTCGGCTGGCTGATTTTGCCGGCCCTGGCGTCCTGAAAATAGGGCCTGTCTTTTAATGAAACACCCTTGTTTGCGCCCCCCATGCTGTCGGCATAAACGGTGCCTTGCGCATCGCAGACGATGATGGTTTCATAGTTTTCTCCGATTTGCTTCATGGTGCCGGTCAGCTTTCGTTCGAGGCGGGCGATGTCCTGCGCCGATTCGGAAACTCCGGCTTCAGCCACCTTGGTTGCCACATCAATGGTGGTATTGCCGACCGCCAGATCCTTGGCGAGTTTGATTTCCCCCTCCAGAACCGCCTGGGTTAAATTGGCGAGGCTCTTGGCGATATTAAGGGTGCTTTGTTCATTTGCCGCCTTCAGATTCGCCGTCATCCTGATATTTAAAACAATTTGGAGCGACAGAAGCGGCAGTAAAACGCATAACGTACCGGCTACCAGAAGTTTAAAATGGAGACTTCGATTTTTCATTTTTCTTTTCCTTTCCCTGATGCGAGTGGTACAAAAATATGTTTAAACTACAAATAGTTAAACGCTTCCATGATGGCCTTGATCAAAAAGGGTTTCTCAATAACCGCCTTGGCTCCGATTCTCATTGCTTTTTCCCTCAGCTCCGGACTGCCATGCGCCGTTATCATCATGGCCACGGCATTCGGCCATTCTCGTCTAACGATCTCTAAAAAGGCCAACCCATTCATTCCGGGGAGTTTATAATCCACGATAACGATATCCGGCTGTCCCATGTCCCGAATGGTTTCAATCCCGAGCTCAGCGCTTTCAACGGCCGTAAACACCGCCGCTTTATTCTTGAAATAATACGCCATGGAAATTCTGATGGACTCATCGTCATCGACAAGCAATACTTTCAGTTTTTTTAAATCGTTCATGGCGGGCCTTCCCGTTTTTTTGTTTAGCAGACTCATTTTCGCCGGAAGAATGGACAGGTTGCCCCTGACTCATCCTAATAGTCACCTTACCCATAAGCAGGATGCGTGCCGGAAAAGCTAAAAAAAATTAAATACTATATTTTAAATAGGTTAGTGGGTAATTGCCGTGCCGGGGTCATTCGCTTAACAAGCAATAGATGGCGATATGGCCAATCATGAAATGGCTATTTAGCCAATTCGGTGGAAGACTCTGTTTTTTTTTGGCCTGCGTGCCGGTTTTCAGTACCGCTGTCCTCATTCTCTTGTTAAACCGACTCTATTTCGCCCCTGGTTTTTTGCCGAATAAAGCGCTTCGTCGGCGGCGGAAACGACGTCCTCTTTCTCCCGAATTCCGGAAGAAGGTGAATACGTCGCGACGCCAAGACTGACGGTCGTTTTTATTGTCCTCCCCTTATACATTATCTGGGCATTTTCAACGCACTTTCTCACTCTCTCGGCAAATATGACAGCTCCTTTTAATTCGGTCTCGGGAAGAAGAATAGCGAACTCCTCACCACCGTATCTTGCGAGTATGTCGGTATCTCGTATGGCTTTTGTGACCATGGAACCGACCATTACCAGAACATGATCCCCCGCCTGATGCCCGAAGGTGTCATTAACTTTTTTAAAGTGGTCTAAATCAAACATTATTAACGATAACGATTTGTTATACCTGTTGACTCTTTTGATTTCCAAACCCAGTGATTCAAAAAAATGACGCCGATTAAACAATCCGGTCAAATCATCTTTGATGGTCATTTGCTTCAACTCTGTGTTTGTAACAGCCAATTGTTGGTTCAATTTTATAATCTCTTCCCGGGATTGCCGTAATTCAATTATCAACTGTTGGTTGGACAGATTTAACTTGGCAAGCTCTTGATTGGCTTCCTGAAGAATCTCTGAATAGGGCTTCAGATTCATCTCCTCGATATCAAACGATGATATTATTTCGGAACTTTTGGACGCAACAGCATCAATTAACTGATCAATGTCGCTCTCCGATATGCCATAATGATTCCCAAGCACATCTTTAACGCTTTTTATTTTTTCGCCGCTGCGTTTCCCGTGGTAGAAGGACGATAGCTTGCCGGAACAAAATAATATATCGGCCGCAGTTTTAGTTTCCGGCGGTGCGTTATGGTTCTCGTGATGGTAGAGAATCGGCATGTATACATTTGGGGGCAGGCCCCACTGAGATAGAATGTTTGACCCAAATTCCTGATGATCAAACCCCATAATTGTTTTTTCAAGTACGATCGCCGAGTTGCCGAGGATTTTTTTCTCTTCAGCCACGCGGCGGTGCTCCTGGGGCATACATAAAAACGAAATCGCAATGCCGATATCCTGAAAAAGGCCCGTGATAAAAAAATCGTCATCTTTTTTACCTAAAAGGGAAGAGATTAACTGTGCCCCCACAGCGGCTGTGAGTGACCTTTTCCAAAACACGTTAAAGTCGAAATAGGCGGTCGAATCTCCAGAAATGATCTCCGACAGGATGAAAGACAGCGCGATGTTTTTAAGCGTATTTGTGCCTAATACCGACAAAGCCGATTGTATATTATCAACTTTGTTCTTAAGACAATAAAAGGAGGAGTTGGCGAGCTTTAATGTCCGCAGCGCCAATGCGGGATCTGATGAAATTATTCTTGCGAGGGCATCAAGTGATTCCCTGTCCGCTTTCACGGCTTCCAGCACCCGGATAGCGATGGCCGGCAGAGAAGGAATTTTTATATTATTCAGCGCCAATGATGAAATTGCGTTCACATGCCCCCCATTTGTTTGGGAAAATTGTCTTTATTTCCATTTTATCTATTTTTACGATTTTCTTTTTCGCTCGACATAGGCTTCAAAATCGAACGCGATAATCGGTGGGTGTTGCGATGCTGTGTCACGCTCGCCAGGCTTGTCCATGCTCCCCCGCTCAGCCGGTCTTTTAATGGCTTGCCGGAATTCACTCAGCTCGCGGGAGATATCGATTGTAGTGGCCACCAGCCGATTAAGGGAATTTAAAATCTGCTGAGAGATAAAAACCGAGTGACCGGAGGGAGCGTTTTCGGCGGCAGCCTTTGGCTCGGGCGGGTGAGTTTTCGTTTCGGAAGTGTGGGTGCGAGACCTTCCCTGAGGAATTTGAAACGGCCGTTTGACAAAAGTGGAATATCTTTCCCAGAAGGCATCCATTTTTTCGTCCGGCAGTTTCGATAAAGGGGCCCCAAGCAGGTTCTGAGCTATGCGAGTGACGCCAAGGGACGCACGCCCGTTCGGGTATAGGGCTACAAAGGGTCGTTGCCGGGTGACGGCTTCAGCCACGCTCTCATCCGCGGGAAGACAGCCGGCATAAGATATCTCAAGGGGAAGGTACTTGCGGACGGTCTCTCTGAACTTATTAAAGACGGCTTCGGCAAACCGTTCATTTTTTGCCTGATTTACAATCACCTTTACCGGCTCTTTATAACCGTTCAGGGAAAGCACTTTCAGAAGGGAGTAAGCGTCCGTCAGTGATGTCGGTTCGGGAATTACCACGAGCATTACTTCCATAGAGGCCATGCAAAAGGAGATGACCGACTTGGATATACCCGCGGAGGTGTCAAAAAAAAGGAAATCATATTCCTCAAGGCACGAAAAGGTATCAATGAGTCCCGACAATTGTTCAGGTGCCAGGCTTGTCAGCAATTCCGCACCGGTTCCGCCGGGGATAATGTCGATGCCGCTGTCGTGATGAACCAGAATCTCCCTTACACTTTTTTCGCCGCAAATCACGTCCTCCAAATTATATTCCGGGCTTACGCCAAGCAGTATATTGATATTGGCAAGCCCCAGATCCGCATCAAAAATGCAGGTTTTAAATCCTTCCCGGGCCAGCTGTATCGCCAGATTCACAGTTATATTCGTTTTCCCCACACCGCCTTTTCCGCTTGTGATGGTGATAACTCTTGCCATGATTGATTTCCTTTATGCACCGCTTAACGCAACCGGTGATGCCAGGATATGGATATGATTCTCTTTTACTTCAAAGCGATAGAGAACCTCGACGCACCCGAATTGTTCACAAACAGTTTGATAACTCTCGTCAATAAAAGCATAAAAAAAAGATTCTTCCTCATCAATGGATGATGCACCCATCGTTTGCTGATAATACCGGTAGTCTTCGTACAGTTTTTTTATGAGCGATTTTTGTGCGGTGGGATCACTGATTATCACCGTTTTGTCGGGCGCGAGTTCCGGTGTCCTGTTAGAATCACCATTACGTGCGTTCAGAAGCTCGCCATATAAGATGGCATAAAGTTGTTCAAACTTTTCACTCGTAATGAGAACACAGGCCATTTGGAGAGTCGGATACCGGGATTTTAATTCCTCCATACCCCGGATCTTCGCCGGATTGGATACGGCCAAGGTCAGGTTGTTCCCAACCTGAAACAGCGGCAGAATCTGATTTTCAGAAGCATATTGCTGCCCCACAATATCTCGAAGCACCACCTTCTGCTTTTCGTAATACACATACCCATCGAGTTTTTGAAACGGCGTGTTGTACTGGATGGAAAGGGCGAAGTAGAGTTGCTCTATGGCAATCCATCCCTTTTTTAAAAGAATTTCCCCCAGAGATTGGCTGATGGCGGCTTGTTCGCCAAGGGCTTCTTCAACTTGCTCCACCGTGAGCAATTCCTGCTGGCTCAGAATTTGACCCAGTTTCAGCTCGAGGCCGAATTTTCGAAACACATGGTTCAGCTCGGACAGGGTGATAAAATTCCCATCATAAAGGATTTCGCAGGCTGATTTCCGGTAGCTTTTCAGTTTGAGCGCATCCTCAAGGTCTCTTTCGCTGATCAGGTTGTTCCTGATCGCAAGCTTTGCAATTCCAATGTCTTGAAGCTGTTGATACAGGAGTTTTTTCCGATCGGCCGTTGCAAGATATCCCTTTTGGACTAAAATCGAGGTCAGCGTTCGTGCTGCGTCGCGGGCAATATCCCTGCATTCAGTCAGCTGTTGCTGTGTTATCAGGCCCATCTCAACGGCGGCCAAACCGATCTTGCCCTGGCTTTCCGGGTGCGTCAGCAGCTCATTCAATTTTTCCGGGGAGAGCTGCCCCTTGCCGGCCAAAATCAACCCTAAACTTTTTTGTGCCAGAGCCATGTTCTTATCCCTCAGCTCGCGGGCCGCAGCCAGGTCTTCCGGGGTCACGAACCCTTCTTTCAGCAGCTGTTCCTCAATTTCCGAATACGCTTTTTTGCATTCCATTGTTTTTGTGGCCCCTTGTTTCTTATTTCGAAAACTGCCGGTGTTTTCTCTATTTGTTCAGATCCGTCTCATCTTTATAGCGAGCCGCTTCCATCAAAATGTTTATTAACGGCCGCTCTATGCCGACGTCTCTCTTCGTGCCGATATGTTGTATTTCGATGGAGGCCTGTTTCCAGCTGAGAATCGCAATGGCGGCGGCTTCATTTTTCAGGTTGCCGGTTTCTGCTCCGATCAAGCGCCCTTTATTAAAAAAGAGGAGTCCGAGCAACCCCCCGGCCCGAACCTGCAGCGTGCAGGTTTTTTCTTCCGTTTCGATCATCTGAAGGAAACCCGCCGTGCTGATGCCGTCAACTTGCCCGTGGGGATTGGCGTGCAGGGTACCGCTGATAGTGCTGATAACATCGGTTAACACCAAGGGTTTTTCGAAACAACCCATTGCCCCCATTCCTTTTATCTGTTCATCCAGTTCAGGCGTCGGCTGCCAGGTCATAAGGAAAGCGCAGATGTTGGGATAGCCTCGCCGAACAGATGAGAGAAGTGCGAGACCATTCATTTCAGGCATATCTCTATCGGCGATCACCACATCTATCTTCAGAAGGTTGACTATTGCCAGTGCCACTGTGCCGCTTTCGGCAGTTAAAACATCAAACCGGGAGGTCGCATGGAGGGCCGCGGACAGAACCGTCAACGCTTCGGAATCATCATCAACGATCAGAATTTTGGTGTGGTAGCGCTTGTCGGCCGGCAGTTGGGGTGTCCGGGAAACAAGACCGTTTTTACCATATTGTTCCATTCCGGCCTGGATCGCTTTTTCCAAAACATGCATTTTGCAGGGCTTGGTGAGAAAGCGGAAAACGAGCCCGTCGTTGAGGGCTTTGATGGAAACATTGAGATCGGCAAGGCCGGTTAACATAATGCAAACACTCTCCGGTGATGCCTGCCGCGCTGTCTCAAGGAATTCGAATCCATCCATCCCCCGCATCATAAGCTCGGAAACAATTACGGCATATGGACCCCGGCTGGAAATGGCGGATAGCCCCTCCTCGCCGTCCCGGGCGATATCGACCTCAAACAGCTTTCCCAACTGCCGTTGCACAGCCTTTAGCTGGTTAACATCATCGTCAAGGATAAGAACTTTTTCTTTATAAGACATTTAAGCATCTCCTACGGGCCATTACCGCTCCGATTATCAGCGCGATAAAAAAATTAAGCGGCAAACCCAGCCGGTACTAAAGCTTTAACCTGTTCAATTTAATCCCTCCTGTTTCGTCCGACCTTGATTCTTTTTTGGGCGTGGTCAAATTACGCTTTTCTTAGTGCATCCTTCATGGTTGCGGTTGTAAAGGGCTTTTGAATATACGTATTGACGCCGACCTTGAACGCTTTTGATATTATTTCCGGACTGCTGTGGGCCGTTATCAGCACGCACCGGGCATTCGGCCATTTTTGTTTAGCCACCTTTAAAAAGGACAGGCCATTCATTCCCGGGAGTTTATAATCAACGATGAAGATATCCACCGGACCGATATCCCGGAGTATTTCAATTCCGAGCTCAGCGCTTTCGACGGTCTTAAAAACCGCCGTTTTCTTCCTGAAATAATATTCCATGGAAGTTCTGATGGATGGATCGTCATCGACCAGCAACACTTTCATATCTATTAAGTCACCCACGGCGGACCATTTCCTTTTTTATTGGGTTGCGTCAAGGGCTCTCATCCCTAAAACATAAAGATCCACGGGATACGGCAACTTAGAATTGAGCAGTAATCGTGCCAAAACGTTAAAAATAGAAATAAAATTATTATTAACAAATAGTTAACTAATATCTCCCAAATCGATATCCTCAGGTCAATGCCCACATATGCGAAATGGCCAACTATAAAATGGCCATATCGCCAAGCCGATGAATGACCATGGATGTCGGTTACGGGAAAGGATTGGCGGGAAGACCCGACAGGAGTGCCGGTTTTTCATTTTTTTTCCGGAATGGTGCTTTGGCCATTATGAAATTGGCCTTTTGGCCATTTGCGGCGGACGCACTAACAGATTTTGGGGTATTGAACAGCATAATGTATAGAATTTTATATACATAAATCATTTCAATTCTTTTGGCATTTTTTTTGCTAAGCTTATGGCAAGGGCGGTCAAATTTTCATATAGATCGCATTAGACAAACCAAGATACGCCGGAACGTATCATACCCTTTAATCGTGGAGGAGAACCAATCGATATGCAAGACAGAATCAACAAAGTGAGCCAGGCGGTTCAAGCCGACGGTAGGCAGGGGAAATACCTGACCTTTTCCCTGGCCGGGGAAGAATATGGCATCGGCATTCTGAAAATCCGGGAGATCATCGGCATAATGCCCGTTACCTCAGTGCCGCAGACCCCGGATTTCGTCAAAGGCGTCATCAACCTTCGGGGCAGGGTCATTCCGGTCATTGATTTGAGACAGCGATTCGGCATGCCGGCCATCGACTATACGGAGCGCACTTGCATCATCGTGGTTCAGATCGATTTGCAGGATATGATCCTCAGCATCGGCATCGTGGTGGATTCCGTATCCGAAGTACTCAACATCAGCGGCGGGGATATCGAAAATGCCCCCACGTTCGGAACCCAACTGCATACCAATTATATTCTCGGCATGGCCAAAATCGAAGGCAGCGTCAAGATCCTTCTGGATATTGATAGGGTGCTGACCGAAAATGAAATCGGATCGCTGGAAAAGGTGGCATGAGAAGGGGATCGGGAATCAGGGGGAAGGGGGCATTGATTGAGATCTGGCCATTTATTACGCATGCAATCTTATCATGCTGTTGAGACAACAATTAATCATTAAACAGGAGGGGACAAGTATGAAGAAAATGATGATCATGGTAAGCGTTATGGCACTTTTATCGGTAAGTTGCTGGGTGAGGTATGCCGGTGCCGGCGAAGAAGGAACAAAGGAGGAAGCCGTGGCAATGGTTAAAAAAGCGATCGCCTATATCAAAGCCAACGGCAATGAAAAAGCGTTTGAAGAGATCAGTAACCCGAAGGGCCAGTTCATCGATCGGGACCTTTATGTGGTTGTCTATGACATGAACGCCAAATGTCTCGCCCACGGTCAAAAGAAAAACATGGTCGGCCAGGAACTGATTGATTTCAAAGACACGGATGGCAAGGAATACATGAAAGAGCGCATCGAACTGATGAAGAAACAGGAGACTGCGTGGCAGGATTACAAATTCATGAATCCCGTGTCCAAAAAGATTGAACCGAAGTCCATGTATATCGAACGGTTCGGTGATCTGATCATCGGAAGCGGAATTTACAAAAAATAATCGGGAAGTGGAAAAAGCTCGGAAAGCCTCCCCAAAGTCCGGCCCGTCCACCGGTTGACAGGTTTAATCCGGCAGTCAATTGGCAAGAGGCCTTTCCGGGCAACACTGCGGGGGATCAACTTCCCTCACAGAAAGGTTTTTTTATGAAACTAAGCACTAGAATATTTGGGGGCTTCGGGTTGGTTCTGGCCATTGCCCTGATACTGACGGGGGCGTCTCTTTACATCATGAAGGGCGTTGCGGGGCAAGCGCACATCCTGTCGAATCAGTTCATGCCCCAAACGCATATTGCCAGTAATGTCGAGCGCGTAGCGTTGGGGGCCGTTTCCGCCATGGACCGATTTGATTCAGCTTACGACGAATCTTTTTTGTCAGCTTCCCGGGAACACTTGAAAGCCGTGAAAAAGAACCTTCAGGACGCAGAGCAGTTGACCACCCGGTTCCCTGAACTGACAGTCCTTAAGGCAAATACCGCCAATGCGTCGGAAAGGCTCTCTGAATTTGAAACAATACTCGATGATACCGAAAAGACCGGAAAGGAAATTCATGTCATCCGGAAAAAACTCGAGGCTTCAGCTGAGAATTTCATGAAGCCCTGCATTGAATTCCTGGATGCTCATACGGAAGAACTGAGTGCCGGATTCAAGCAGACTGGGGTGGACCCGGCATCCCTCAATGAGCTGCT
This sequence comes from Pseudomonadota bacterium, assembly GCA_043797445.1. Taxonomy (GTDB): domain Bacteria; phylum Desulfobacterota; class Desulfobacteria; order Desulfobacterales; family JAFDDL01; genus JAZDPP01. Next base: position 36,971 of record JAZDPP010000140.1, on the reverse strand, counting down.
CGAAAAGATCCGTAACATGAGCGAGGTTATTCAGATCGGTTACGTGATCCAGCTGGATACCGGCAAGGGCCAATTGCTGAAGGACCCGAAGATTATCGAAGAGTCTGCGAAAAAGTTCGTGGAAATCGAGAACATACTGACCGCCACTCAAAAAAAGACCACCAATGACACCAGTATATCGCAACTCGAGGATATCCGACTGGCGGGCTCAAGTTATAAAACCAACATGAAGAAGCTCATCATAAGCTATACCGCCTTGACCGAGCTTGGCAAAAAGCGAAGCGAGACCGGAAAGGCAGTATCCGTATCTGCCGAAAACACCGCTGTTTCAGGTATCGACGAAACCTTGAAGAGCGCTGCCAATGTGGAACGTATCCTGAATAACTCCAATAAGATAATTTTAATTGGCGGAATCATCGGTTTTTTAATCAGTCTGGCACTGATTTTCATCATCACCAGAGGCATTACCAGGCCGATCGGACGTATCATTGAGGGGCTCTATGACGGGGCCAATCAGGTTGCCTCTGCAGCCGGGGAGGTATCCGCTTCAAGCCAGTCGCTTGCGGAAGGCACCTCCGAGCAGGCGGCTTCCATCGAGGAGACGTCCTCCTCACTGGAAGAGATGTCATCCATGACCAAGCAAAATGCCGAAAATGCCCAACAAGCCGATGCTCTTATGAAAGCGGCCAATCAGGTCGTAAATCAAGCCAACTTGTCTATGGGTGATTTAACAGCCTCCATGAAAAGCATCTCAAGGGCAAGCGAAGAGACTTCAAAAATCATCAAGACCATAGATGAAATTGCATTTCAAACCAATCTCCTGGCCCTTAACGCTGCCGTGGAAGCGGCACGTGCCGGCGAGGCGGGCGCGGGGTTTGCCGTGGTTGCCGACGAGGTGAGGAATTTGGCCATGAGGGCTGCCACTGCGGCAAAGGATACCGCAACGCTAATTGAAGACACGGTAAAAGAGGTTAAGAGCGGATCCGGGCTGGTAACGAAAACAAGCGAGGCATTGGGTGCGGTAGCCGAAAGCGCCTTAAAGGTGGGAGAATTGGTGGGGGAAATAGCAGCGGCTTCGCATGAACAATCCGAGGGGATCGAGCAGGTAAATAAGGCGGTGGCGCAGATGGATAAGATCATTCAGCAAAATGCGGCCAACGCCGAAGAGTCGGCTTCCGCTTCTGAAGAACTCAGTGCCCAGGCCGAGCAGATGAAAGGCTATGTGGAAGAGATGGTGGTGCTTGTCGATGGAAATAGAGGGCGGGCCATTAAGACGGACGCGAGGTATACGCGCACCCCAATGAAATTGATCAATGGCAGTGTGTCGTGACGATTACAAGATGAAATATTTTTAAATAACAAACAGATACTGTCCGTCAACGTGACGGATAATTGACAGTCATGGATTAATCCCGTAACAGTAAAGCATATTGAAACAAGTCCGCAGATTTGAAAAGACATGGGTTGTCTTGGCGGCCGGGGTTTTAGAGGGCGCGTCTAAGGGGTGAGGTTCCTGAATGGAGCCGGATCAATTCCACGCATAATGGCACCGGTTTTAGGGATCGCGCTTATCCTGTTGGCTGAAGGCCTCATGTGAGGGGCATACTCTCAGCAACTGGGTTCCGAAACCCGCGGTCCTGGAAACCTTTGGCTACTCCCTCGAAGAGGTGGCGGAAGGGGATCTTTTGCTCCAGCGGGCCTACCCCGACCCGGATTACCAGCAAACCGTCGCAACCCAATGGCGGCAGGCTATCGAGAAAGCCGCGTTGGCGCAGCTGCCCAGCGAACCCGTGGATATTCACATCACCTGCCGGGACGGCTCGGAGTGCATTATGCAGGTCTTTGTCTCCCTCATTGGAGACCGACTCGTGGTGATGTTCACCGGTCTCACCGAGCGCATCCGGTCCGAGAAGGCGTTGCGGACTTCGCTCGCGGAGAAGGAATCCCTTTGAAAGGTGAAGCGAATGAAGCAGTCCCGTATCCTGATTGTTGAAGACGAAACCATCGTTGCATTGGATGTCAAAGACCGGCTCGCGGAAATGGGGTACGATGTGACCGGTGTGGCCGTCCGGACCCGATGTGGGTGTACGATCTCGAAACACTCGCCCTCCTTGCCGTGAATGAGGCGGCGATCAGACATTACGGCTATACGGTGATGGCCGCGAGTACGCCGGGTGAGGCCATCCGCATGGTCGGGGAACACGCGGGCGAGATCCACCTGCTCATGACCGACGTGGTCATGCCTGAGATGAACGGGCGGGATCTATCAAAATTAATTTGTGAGGGTTGAAATGCCTGTTTACCTCGGGGTATACGGCCAACGTCATCGCCCATCACGGCGTATTGGATGAAGGGGTGCACTTTATCCAGAAACCGTTCTCGATGATAGATCTTGCCGCAGCGATACGGATAGTATTGGCTCAAGCGTGACACCCTCGACGAATAAAAATTGGGGGCAATAGTGCGATCGTCCTTTTCATGGGCAACCCGCGTTACGGAAGTATTGGCCGATCTCTCATGAGACACACATGTACCATCGCTGCGAGACACATACAACTTATTAAAATCGTTAATTAAAATGTTAAGATCTCTTCCGGAGCACACGGCGGCGAACGCAGTGCTCTGTTGTGGCTGGATCGATGTGGCGATAGTTCCTGGCCCGATACCGCATTTTTTTGCATAGAGGACAGGGTGTTTCACCTGCGGTGCTTCAGGACTTGGCTGACTGTTCTCTCACCCGCGCTTCACCGTGAGACAATTGTGTATCGTTAAAGCTCTATTCGGAGAACGTATTTCCCTTCTTATAACCTAACTTGCTGAATTTAAGATATTCATAATGTAATTGGAAGGGATCGACAATTGGCATGACTTTTGAATGATGCACTAAGAAACGGGTTGATACACTAATAGAAGTCTCTTTTTGTAACCACGGCGATGAACGCAAGCCCATTACGTCTGATCACAAAAAAATTAAAGGAGAAAATAATCAATGAGTAAATCAGAAGAGAATTTGCAGGCCGCTTTTGCCGGAGAATCCCAGGCCAACCGGAAATATCTCGCTTTTGCCCAGCAAGCCGAGAAAGAAGGTTATAAACAGGTCGCCAAACTTTTCCGGGCTGCCGCCGAAGCGGAAACCGTCCACGCGCATGCCCATCTTCGAGTTTTGGGCGGCATCAAAACCACTGCCGAAAACCTCAGGGAAGCGATCGCGGGTGAAACCCATGAGTTTAATTCCATGTACCCCGAGATGATCGCTTTGGCCAAGGCGGAAGGCGCCAAGGAAGCCGAGCGTTCCTTCACCTATGCCAACGAAGTCGAGAAAATACACGCCGCCCTCTACCAGAAGGCTCTGGACAATCTGGGCAAAACGGAAGCTGTCGACTACTATGTCTGCTCGGTATGCGGCTATACCTGCGAGTCGGAGGCGCCGGACAAATGCCCGGTTTGTAACGCTGCTTCCAAAGCGTTCTCGAGGCCTTGATCATTGTACCGGCCACGCCAGGATATTTTTTCCAGACCGGCAGGAACTCGCTATCGCTCAAACAGCCTGCCGCTCTTCCAAAAACACCCTGGCGCGGCCTCCCTGTCGTGGGAAATTGGTCGAAACGATGATCAAGGCCGTTCTCGAAGACCTCATAACGGATCGACATCGGAACAAACGATTATAAGGAAGAACGCGATGCCAAACGCTGAATAAATGTATCAATGTCAGACGGTTAACTGTGGCTATACCTACGATCCGGAACGCGGCGATCGAAAAGGGAAAATTCCCAAGGGGACAAAATTCGAGGCGTTACCTGAAGACTGGAAATGCCCGGTCTGCGGGGCAAGAAAGAAAATATTTCGTTCCCTGGCGGGACCGGGATCGGTGGCGGCAGCGGAAAAGGGATAGATTGGTAAACCGGAAAAAAGAAAAGTGCCTGATGACGATTCGATCGCCGTCAGGCACTTTTTGAGTTTATAAGGCGCCTTTTCTCAATCGGGGTAATAGGTGGCGCAGGCGTCGTCGGATTCCCAGGCGGTAACCCGGGAGATCTTAACGCCGGGGACGATGATTTTTTCCTGAAGGGCATGCGTAATGAAATTTGCAATATTTTCAGAGGAGGGGTTTCTGGATTTGAAACAGTCCAGCTCATTTAAATACTTATGATCCAGATCGTTCATGATGTCATTGACGGCCGCTTTTATTTCGCCGAAATCCATCAGAACGCCGGCGTCGTTCAGCGTGTCGCCTTTCAGATACACTTCCACTTTCCAGTTATGGCCATGAAGGTTTTCGCATTTTAAGGCAACCAGTTTTAACTGGTGGGCGGCCGCAAAATGGGTTGTGACTTTTAGTTCATACATAATGGATCCTTACCCGTTTCCAAAGGCTCATGGGCGCTTCGTCATTTCGTGCGCGCTTTAAAGCCGGTTTTTGGGGTTATCCCGTGGCTCTTGACGACTCGCCCTTTAAAATGGATTTGAGTTTTTTCGTAAATCTATTTTCTTCCAAAGATGCAAATTCTTTCAGCAGCTCGGCTTGCCTTTTTGTCATATTGGTTGGGGTTTTAACCTCGATCTGTATAATCTGATCGCCCCGTGCATTGTTTCTCAGGGACGCAATTCCTTTTCCCTGAAGCCGGAGAAGATCACCGGGCTGTGTCCCCTTGGCAATTTCCACCTCGGTTTGGCCCTCCAGCGTGGGAACTTTCAACTTCGTACCGAGAGCGGCCTGGATAAAGGAAATCTGAACGGTGCACAGCACATCGGTGTTGTGGCGCTTGAAAAACTCATGGGGCTCGACGTGAATAAACACGTAGAGGTCACCGGGCGGGCCATTGAAGCTGCCGCCCTCGCCCTCGCCGGTAAGTCGCAACCGGGATCCGGCGTCTACACCGGCGGGAATTTTGACCTGAACCTTTTTGTTGACAACGACCTGGCCCCTGCCGCGACACCGGTTGCAGGGCTTTGAAATGGTTTGGCCGGATCCCTGGCAAGTCGGGCAACTGGTCCGAACGGTAAAAAAACCCTGGCTACGGGAAACCTGTCCGGATCCCCCGCAGGACTTACAGCGTTCCGGCTGGGTGCCGGGTTCACAGCCATTTCCCTCGCAGCTGGGGCAAGGTTGAAGCTTTTCAACAGCAATTTCCGTTTCCGTGCCGAAGGCGGCTTCCAGAAAGCTTAAAGTCAGATCATAGCGAAGGTCCGAGCCTCTTCTGGCCCGGCTCTGCGTGCGCCGGCCGGAGTTGAATCCGAAGAAATCCTCAAAGATATCGCCAAAGCTTGAAAAAATATCCTCGAAGCCCCCGAATCCGGAAAAACCCGACCCCTCAAGGCCCTGGTGACCATATTGGTCATAGATGCCGCGTTTCTGAGTGTCTCGCAGCACTTCATATGCTTCAGCAGCTTCCTTGAAATTTTCTTCAGCGGCCTTATCTCCGGGGTTTCGGTCCGGATGATATTTCATGGCCATTTTCCGATAGGCCGCTTTGATGTCACTTTCGCTGCTGTTGCGGCCGATACCCAATATTTCGTAATAATCCCGTTTGGTAGTCATCGAGTCCCTTGATCGTTTTTCATCATTTTCGGTCTGTTATCGGGCCGGTACGGCCTATTCCAATCGATTCCCCATACTAATGCAAAAACAAGGCTTGTCAATGCGGCATAACGCATCCCCATTCCAAAAAAAGGGGGAGCGGCTAAATGGCGAACGGTCGCTTTAGAACCGTGTCTTTTTGCCAGAGTGCGTCGTTTCGTTGCGGATAGTCGATGCTGTAGTGCAGGCCGCGGCTCTCTTTTCGATGCTGGGCGCACTTGATGATCAACTCGGCCACCATGGCAATGTTTCTTAACTCAATTAACCCCGTATCCACCTTGAAGCCCCAGTAATACTCCCGGATTTCCTTTTGAATGTTTTCGATGCGGGCAAAGGCCCTCTCCAGGCGCTTGTTTGACCGGACAATGCCGACGTAATTCCACATGAGCCGGCGGATTTCATCCCAGTTGTGAGAGACCATGATGACCTCATCACTGTCCGTCGTGCCCGTTTCATCCCATTCGGGCGCCTCCGGGAGCGCTCTTTTCCGGGCTGTCGCCAGATCCGCCTCGGCCTGACCGGCGGCCGTGTGGGCATAGACCAGCGCTTCCACCAGGGAGTTGCTGGCGAGGCGGTTTGCGCCGTGAAGACCGGTGCAGGCGGATTCCCCGATGGCGTAGAGCCCTTGGATGTCGGTTTTCCCCATGAGATCCGTTACCACCCCGCCGCACATATAGTGGGCGGCGGGAACCACGGGAATCGGATCCCGGGTCATATCCACGCCGAATTCAAGGCAGTTGCGGTAAAGGTTGGGGAACCGGCTTTTAATAAACTCCGGGTCCTGATGGGAAATATCCAGGAATACGGAATCATCACCGCTTTTCTTCAGTTCCGTATCGATTGCCCGCGCCACGACATCCCGGCAGGCCAGATCCTTTTTGGGGTCATATTTCTCCATGAAGGCCTGGCCCGCGGCATCGATCAAAATGCCGCCCTCCCCGCGAACCGCTTCCGATATGAGAAAATTCTTGGCATCCGGATGATACAGGCAGGTGGGGTGAAACTGGACGAATTCCAGGTTGGCGACCGTCGCGCCGGCCCGGTATCCCATGGCAATCCCATCGCCCGTGGCCACATCGGGATTGCTGGTATAAAGATACACTTTCCCCGATCCGCCGGCCGAGAGCAGGGTGATGGCGGCGTTAAAGGTTTTCACCCGCCGGGTGTTTCTGTCCAGAACATAGGCGCCGCAACAGACATCTTCATGGGACGTGATAACCGAGCCCCGTTTGATGCGGGTGGAGTGGGTGATGAGATCGATGGCGGTATGATCCTCAAAAACCGATATGCGCTTATTTTTAAGCACCTCCTCCATGAGCACGCGCTGAATCTCTTGACCGGTCATATCCGCGGCATGAACGATCCGGTGCTTTGAATGACCGCCTTCCATCCCCAAATCCAATGCCGGCAGCCCCTCGTCCCGGGAGGCTGTTTCCGCCAGATTGAATTTGGCCCCCAGCTCGATGAGCTCCCGGATGCGATCCGGACCGTTTTTAACCACGAGTTCGGCGACATCCGGATGTGTCAATCCGTCCCCGGCGGCCAGCGTATCCTGAATGTGAAGATCAAAGGAATCGAGGTCGTCAAATACCGAAGCGATGCCCCCCTGGGCCTGACTGGTATTGCTGTCGGTGATTCCTTTTTTGGTGACAATGGCCACCGTGCCGAACGAGGCGACCTTCAGGGCGAAGGTCAATCCGGCGACTCCGCTGCCGATAACGAGAAAATCCGAATGGTATACCATTGGTATCAAATCCCTACCGCCAGGAAGTTTTCCGGCGCGATGATTTGGCGCTGAAGCCGAGAATAAACCCCAGAAGCAATACCCCGCCGCCGCTGAGAAACCATTTGATGCGCTGCTCGTAATTCAGCAAGGCGTAATCATTTTCAAATTTATCCGCCCGCTCTTTTTCCTTTGTGACGGCTTCAGCGGATTCCTGTGCCTGGGCTTTGATGGCGAGGACTTCGGTGGAATCCTTTTTGAGTTTTTCGTAATTGGTTTCCAGACGTGAGACGGCCTCCTTGGCAGCGGCGAGCTCGGTTTCGATCGCTTTGTTTTTTGCCTTCAACGCCTCATTTTCCGAAGCCAGGTTCGTTTTTTCGGTGTTGACCTGTTGATGCTTCTTTTCAAGTTCATACACCGCCATCTGGCTCGGCGCCTCTTTCTTTAGAAACCGGGTGAGTATCCATCCCTCTTTTCCCTGGGCGGTTTGAATCCGGGTCCAATCGCCGGATGTCTCCAGAACGGTCAGGGGTTGGCCCGTGGAAACAAAAGAAGCGATTTTATGGTCGCTTCCGGGGCCGGAACGGAGCGACAATTCTCGTATTTCAGACACATACAGCGTTTCCGCTTCAACGGTTAGGGTAAGCGACAAAAAGAAAATCGTTGTCCACGCGAGGCGTTTGAAAAGTGCCATTTGAGACTCCATAATCAGGGTTCCAAGTATTCGATTGCGACTTGACTAACAGCAAATATCGCATAATAATGAAAAAAAGCGAAAAAAGATCCCTTTTTGTGTTGAAAAAAACTGGATCTGTCAACCCTATTTTTTTTGAAACCGAAAGCCACCTTCGGTTGTCAGGTGTATTTTATGATTATTTTTGACCTGCAATGTTCTTCGGGGCATTCGTTCGAGGGCTGGTTCGATGACAGCCGCGCCTTTGAAAATCAAAAAGAGCAGGGGCTCCTGGTCTGCCCGATCTGCAATGATAATAATATCTGCAAAATGCCGTCGACGTTTGCCATCAAGGCGTCTCAACCCCCGGCGCCGAAAGAGCCGAAAGCCGAGGATCTGGCGGCTCTCGGGGAAAAAATAAATGAGTATGTTCAAAAGAATTTCGACGATGTGGGGTCGGATTTTGCCAAGGAGGCCCTGAAGATGCATTACGGCGCGGCCGAGCAGCGAAACATTCGCGGGTTGAGCACCAGGGAAGAGGAAAAAGTGCTCAAGGAAGAGGGAATTGCTTTTTTCAAAATTCCCACGAAGGACGTTCCGGATACCTGAGCCGGCCCGGTCCCCCCTCCCCCCCCGGGGATATGTATCTTCCGTATGGGTGAGTGATCGTGCCGGCCATCGAAGCGAAGGCTCGGGGTTATCTTGCGTCCTCTCCCAACCCGAGACTTTTTATATCCAGCACCCGATCGATATCCAAAAGGATTTTAACCCCGCCTTCCATCTTTGCCATGCCCAGAATGGATTCGGTATTCAGCCGGGCGCCAAAGGAGGGGGCGTCTTCAATATCTTCATTTTTTATGTTGAGTACTTCCGACACGGAATCCACCACGGTGCCGGTGAGGATGGGGCCCGTGCTCCCCTCGATTTCCACCACAACCGTACAGGTGCGATCCGTGTAATCGATCGGTTCCATTCCGAATCGAAGGCGCAGATCGATGACCGGAATCACTTTTCCCCGAAGATTGATGACACCTTTTACAAAATCGGGTGTCTGGGGAACCGCCGTGATCGACATCATGCCGATGATTTCCTTAATCTTTAGAATGCCGATACCATACTCTTCACCGGCCAGTGTAAAGGTCAGGTATTTTCCGCCTCGATCCGCGGAGTCGGTTGCGCCGGTGGATTTTTTTTTCGCGTCATCCGCCATGGGTCTCTTTTCTCCCCCTCCATTCAGGTGTTATTAGCTGCCAACGTGTCTTTCAGAGTGTCACCCTCTTATCAGCAACATCGAAAGATGTCAATAAATTCAAGCGGCTGATCCTCGTTCGAAAGGATTATATCCGGGCTTCTTATACAGCCTGCTCTCATTTTCAAGAATGTCCGGTTTATAAACCTTTTCCGGCCAGTCCGCCTTTTCGAACTCCTCGAATGACACGGAGACTACCTTTTCATCGCATTTTATGATTTCAACCACATCCCTGGTGAGTTGATCCGCGAGTTGCTGTTTTTGTTCCTCCGATCTCCCTTTAAGAAGCTTAACGATGACATGCGGCATTTTTTTTCTCCTTTATGCTGATATGATTAATAATTATTGAACTGTTTCCCAACAAAGAATCCCCATCGCATCAAATCGAAGTGGTGTATTTTCAAAGAGTCTGACATTCGGGAGCTTTTCGAGTTCCGGGCGCATTGCGCCGCTCGCCCAAAACCCGGACAGGTGTCGGGTGTTCCGGATGATGACGGCCCGGACCGCGTCGGGGGCGATGGGGCCGATGGTGGTAAAGCAGGCCTGAATCGCCTTTTCATCCGAGGGGAGGCGGACCGGAATAAAGGCCTTTCGAATCGAGTTGCTGGTGAGTGCATTCATGACTGTCTTTTCATAATCAAGATTTTCGAATACCTTATCCGTTATGAAATCCGCGTTTCCGAGCCCGATGGCATTTCCGGCGGTGTTTTCCGTGAGGTTCAGGACGGCCACCCTCGTCGCCCGGAAATTTCCGGAAAAATCACTTTCCCGCAAATCATAACCGCGGCCCGTCACGTTGGGGTCCATTCCGGCGCCGCTCACCTCTTTTCCGATATGGTCAATGATTAGAACATCCGCCTCCCGAACCGGCAACCGGGGAAAATGGGCCTTGGCCAGTTCCAGCAGGGCCGTTTCCCGCTCCCGGGTCCGGGATGCCGGTACCGCTTCGATGGCGATCAACCGGTCGTGTGCGTTTTCCACGACACCGATTCCGAAGCGGTAATTGCTCCGTTCGATGACGGCCTCTCCCATGGCGGAGAGGAGTTCAAAAAACCCGAATTTTAGGACGAAGTGATGCCACGCGAGTGCCCCCTGATGTTTCCCCATTCCGACGCAGAGCATCTTTAAGAGGCCGCTTTCTATCGGCGCTTTAAATTTGGTGTGGGGTTTGATGCGGTTGAGGGTGATGGCGTGATCCATGTTAAACGCGTCGGCCGAATAGTGGACCGGGACCTCCCCCAAAACGGTGCCGAGTTGAACGGTGTCCATACTGGAGAGAATCGGTGCACCACAGCTCGCTTCACTGACCCCTAACCTCTCAAGCACCTCCCGCTGCCCGGCTGCGGTGGCGCCCCCATGGCTTCCCATGGCCGGCAGGATAACGGGATGCGCGCCAACGGCCTTAATCTCATCGCACATCGCCCGGATCATCACCGGCAACTGATGAATGCCGCGGCTTCCCACGCAGAGGGCGACCCGGTTTCCCCCCTTTATGCCGCTTTCCGGCAAAATGGCCCTCATCTCCCGCGTTATCGCGTCCGCCACATCCGTTATATGCGGACCGGCCTCGGGCATTTGAACGCGGAAAAACGACGGAAAAGGAAACGGTTTTTCGATGAAGTCGGGATAGCGCATGGCCTCTTCCTCAATACGTATAAAAACGATAGTGCCATATCGATTCATTCCTTACAAAAATACAAGAAAAAATTGAGGCATTCCCGGTTTTGATCATTACACCAATGCCCCAACGGGGCTAAGTCTCATAGCCCAGGGTTGCGGCGTATGCCGCTACCCTGGGAAAGCGAGATGCCAACCCATAAACAACCCTGAAGGGGTTGTGTCAAGGGATTAGGACGGTGTTAGGACGGACGATTTCCATGGGATTGACACAACCCCTTCGGGGTAGGCGGGTAGGGTTCGACCCGATTCCCCAGGGTAGCGGCATACGCCGCAACCCTGGGCTAGTGGACAAAGCCCCTTCGGGGCATGGGTATGAGACTGAAAGCATACAAAATATACAGAATTTTATTACGATTTATATCAGAACAAAATAGCCGTGCCGCATCCCTTGACATCCCCTCCATATTTCATTAGGGATCAACAATAGCCCGGCCCCCGACATCGGATACCGGGGCCCAATCCACACCCCCTGCCCCTCGGGTGCAACCCCGCCGGTCGGGCATATCGGGTAGTAAGGACAAACCATTATGGGAAAGCAAAAGCTAAAAAAACACCATATCGAACGGGACTGGTGCAAGGGTTGCGGCATTTGCGCGGCCTTTTGCCCTAAAAAGGTGCTGGAGCTGGATACCTTCGACAAGGTGGTGGCGGCCCACCCGGAAGCCTGCATCTGCTGCCGCCTCTGCGAATTGAGATGTCCCGACCTTGCCATTGAAATCGAAACGGAGTCCCCAGAATCATGACGGATAGCACCGGTACGGAACCCATCCGGAACGAAAATCTTAAGTTCATTCAGGGAAACGAGGCCTGTGTGGAGGGCGCCCTGTATGCCGGCCTCGAGTTTTTTGCCGGTTACCCCATCACGCCGTCCACGGAGATCGCGGAACACCTCTCCTACCGGCTGCCGGCCCGGGGCGGAAAATTCATTCAGATGGAGGATGAAATCGCATCGATGTGCGCGATCATCGGCGCTTCCTTGGCGGGCCGGAAGGTCATGACGGCCACCAGCGGACCCGGCTTTTCCCTCATGCAGGAGGCGCTCGGCTATGCCGTAATGGCGGAGATTCCGAGTGTCATCGTGAACGTGCAGCGCGGCGGGCCTTCCACCGGAAATCCGACCCATGTCGCGCAAGGGGATGTGAACCAGGCGCGCTGGGGGACCCACGGGGATCATGCCATCGTCGCCCTCACCGCCTCCACCCACCAGGACGTTTTCAGCATGACGGTGGAGGCCTTTAATATTGCCGAAACCTACCGCACGCCGGTCATTTTACTTTTGGACGAGGTGATCGGCCACATGCGAGAGACCCTCCAGCTGCCGGAACCGGGAGAGATTCCGCTTGTGCAGCGCCTGCGGACCTCCGTCAAGGAAGGCGTCGATTACCACCCCTATCTCCCCCGCGAGGACGGGCGCCTTCCGATGTCCGATTTCGGCGGGGTTCACCGGTACAACGTCACCGGTCTCTTTCATGATATGTGGGGATTTCCCTCCAGCAACCCCAAGGTAGTCCATGGTCTCATGCGCCACCTCATCGATAAGATCGATCACAATGCCTACCAGATGGCCCGGTACAAGAAGTACTATCTCCAGGATGCCCGGACGGTGCTGATCTCCTATGGCGCATCGGCCCGATCCGCGCTCCATGTCGTTAGAAAAGCCCGCAGCAAGGGCGAGCGGGTGGGGCTTCTCGAACTTCAAACCCTCTGGCCCTTTCCGGCGGCCATTGTTCAGGCCGCCTGCGCCGATGCCCGCTCCATTCTGGTGGTCGAAATGAATATGGGCCAGGTGACCGAGTCCGTCCGGGCGGCCGTGGATCACCCCGAACGGGTGTTTCTGGCCAACCGGGTCGATGGGGAGCTCATTACGCCCACCAATATCCGGGATTTTCTGCGGGTCATTCAGGGAAAGGGGGTCTGAGCATGAGCATCAAAAAATACCTGCGGGAACGGTTTTTCCCCCATATCTGGTGCCCGGGCTGCGGCCACGGGATTGTGCTGAACGCGATGCTGCGGGCCTTTGAAAAGCTCAATATGAGCCGGAACGAGGTCGTCATGGTCTCCGGCATCGGCTGCTCCTCCCGGATATCGGGGTATGTCGATTTTCACACGCTTCACACCATTCACGGCCGCGCGCTCGCCTTTGCGACCGGCGTCAAGATGAGCCTGCCGGAGCTGAACGTCATCGTCCCGATGGGCGATGGGGATGCGCTCGCCATCGGCGGCAACCATTTCATCCATGCGGCCCGGCGCAATATCGACATCACGGCCATCGTGATGAATAACCGCATCTACGGCATGACCGGCGGGCAGTACTCCCCCCTCTCCGGCTATGGCGCCAAAGCCACCACGGCCCCCTTCGGGATCATCGATCACGGCTTTGATGTGGTAAAACTCAGCGAGGCGGCCGGTGCGACCTTCGTCGCCCGCACCACCACCTACCATGTGCAGCAGATGGCCGATATCATCCGCCAGGCGATTTTGCACGAGGGGTTTTCGGTGGTCGAAATCATGACCCAGTGCCCCACCTATTTCGGCCGGAAAAATAAGCAGGGGGACGCGGTGGACATGATGCGATTATATAAGGAGCAAACGACGCCCATCGGCTCGAAGGAAAAAGAGCAAAACCCGGAGCTCATCGAGCGGGGCGTTTTCGTGCAAAAAGAGCTGCCGGAGTACTGCAGTGAGTACCAGAAGGTCATTGACCGGGCGATGAAAGGAGGGCGCTCATGAACCGGACCCGAATCGTCTTTTCAGGCTCGGGCGGTCAGGGGGTGATCACCGCCGCGATTCTGCTGGCGGAGGCGGCCGTCCTGTACGAGAACTTGAAGGCCGTGCAGTCCCAGGATTACGGCGCCGAGGCCCGGGGCGGATCGACCCGCAGCGATATCATCATATCGGATGCCGATATCTATTTTCCGAAAGTCATTCAGCCCAATATTCTCGTCTGTCTCACCCAGGCCGCCTACAACAAATACCGGTCCATGATCCGGCCCGGCGGGCTTTTGCTCACGGACACCCGGTTTGTGAAAACGGAGAAGAAGGTGGATGCCCGGCAAAAGGAGCTTCCGATGTTTGAAACGGTGATGGAAAAGCTCGGGAAACCGATCGTCTTTAACATCTGCATGCTGGGGGCCTTTATCGGGCTGACCGATCTTATTCGCCCGTCTTCCATCGAAAAGATTCTGGAAACCCGGCTTTCCCCGAGTGTCATCGAATTGAACCGAAAAGCGCTCGCGCTGGGGCTCGAACTGGCGAAGGGGTAGGGAAAGGCCGTTTTTAATGGGGTTTTTACAATCGATCGGACGCCTGAAAAGGGGTATCGAAGGCGAGGTCCACACGGATCTGCTGCGCCGGTTCATGCTCTCCACCGACGGCAGTATTTTTCAGAAACTGCCGGCCCTCGTTGTCTACCCCAAAACCACGTCGGATGTGGTGGAGACGATCCGGTTTGCTTTGGCGCAGGGCCTTTCGGTCCATGCCCGCGGAGCCGGGAGCGGGCTTTGCGGGGCCTCGCTTGGCAGCGGAATCATCGTCGATTTCACGAAATTCATGAACCGGCTGCTTTCCATCAATGAAAAAAAGAAGCGCTTTACCTGCGAGCCCGGATACCGGTTCGGAGAGCTTGAGGTTGCGCTAAAGGGAACGGGGCTCTTTTTTCCGCCGGATCCCTCCAGCGGCGAATACGCCTCCTTTGGCGGAATGTTTGCCACCAACGCGAGCGGCGCCCATTCGGTGAAATACGGGAATGTGTCCGACTATATTATAGATGCCGAGGTGGTGCTGGGAAGCGGCGAACTCATCACCCTGTCGGATATCGGCTCCCGGTCTCCCGAAACGCTTCCCGGGGCGCTTTTCGCCCTCTACCGGCTCTATGAAACGAACGCCGCCATCATCGAAAGCGCCTATCCGCCCATTCCCTGCAATGTCGCCGGGTACAACCTCCGGGGGCTCGGCCGAAACGGACGGCTCGATCTCACCCGGCTATTTTCCGGCGCGGAAGGGACGCTCGGCATCGTTACCCGCCTAACCTTCCGGCTCCTGGATCGCCCGGCCCACGACACGCTGGTCGTCGCCTATTTCGATGACCGCCTCCGTTCCGCCCGCGCGGCCCAGCTCATATTGCCCTTAAAGCCGGCGGGAATCGAGATCATGGATAAATCCCTTTTGAGGCTGGCCCGGGACTACGATGCGTCGCTACGGGAGAAAATTCCGGAGGGGATCGATAACGTCCTTCTGATCGAATTTGACGGGCCGGACCGGGATACCTGTGAGGCGGCGGCGAAATTTGCCCGGGATCTCCTATCCGCCGAAGGTCTCCCCCAAAACGCCTACACGGCCGTTTCAGCGGCGGAGAAGGCCGGTTTTTGGGCGGTGCGAAAGGCGGCCGTACCGATTCTATACAAGCTCAAAGGTAAAAAGAAAATCCTTGCCCTCGTCGAGGATGCCGCCGTCCCCACCGACCGACTGACCGATTATTTTAAAGGGCTCTACGAGATTTTTACCCGAAACGGGGTCGAATTTGTCCTCTACGGGCATATCGCCAAGGGGCTTTTGCACAGCCGGCCGCTTCTCGATCTGAAAAAACCGGAGGACGTGCGTCTCCTTAAAATTTTGGCGGAGGAAACCTTTGAGCTGGTTCACTCCCTGGGGGGCGTTGTCTCCGGCGAGCACGGGGACGGAAGGCTTCGAAGCGCCTTTATCAAACGGCAATACCCGGCCATCTACGATCTATTTCTTCACGTGAAGCGCCTTTTGGACCCCCGAAACCTTCTCAATCCCGATATCATCACCGTTCATGATCCTTCCCAGATGGAAAAGGATCTGCGATTTGGGGCCTCGTACAGGAGCCGCGATCTGCCCGAAAAGGATCTTCTCTGGCCCGAAGGCTTTCCGCTGGAGGTCGAGCAGTGTCACGGCTGCTCCAAGTGCACCACCGTCACCACCGCGACCCGCATGTGTCCCGTCTATAAATTCACCCGGGACGAGGCGGCGGCCCCCAAGGCCAAGGCGAATCTCCTGCGGGCGCTGATCAGCGGCCGGATTTCCGATTCCGGTCTTTTCGAGACCGCCTTTCAGCTCGTGATCGATCGCTGCGCCAACTGCGGCTCCTGCAAAATGGAATGCCCCTCCAACGTCAATATTCCCAAGATGGCGATGGAGGCCCGCGCCCAATTCGTGAAGCGCTTCGGTCCCTCGCGAAACGCCCGGATCGTCACGCACGTGGAGGAGGCGGGCCGCCTTATCGGAAAATTCTCCCGGCCCCTGCAACCGGTCATGGCCCATGAAACGGTGCGGAAAGCCGGTGCCCTTCTGACCGGTATTTCCGCCCGAAGGCCGTTTGTCGAATTTGCCTCCCGCTCCCTTTTTGACCGGATCGGGGGGATAGAGGGAAGGGGGGATATTTCCGTTCTCTATTTCGCCGGATGCGATGCCGCCTATATGAAACCGGGCATCGGCGAGGCCCTGGTGAAAGTCCTGACAAGGATGGGAATGACCGTTTACACGCCGCCCCAGCATTGCTGCGGGCTTCCGGCGATGTCCAAGGGAATGATGGGGGGCGCCCGAAAGCGTGTTCAAAAGAATTTCGCCAAATGGGCGGCGTTAATTCCGCGCGTCTCCCACATCGTCGTGACCTGCTCCTCCTGCGGGTATGCGCTCATGAAGGACTGGGGGGATCTTCTCGATGACAGGAACGTCAAAGCGGTATCGGAGAAAACCATCCACGCCAGCCGTCTCATCGATCGCTACCGGGACCGGCTCGATCTTTTGCCCCGGCAGGAGACGGTTTCCTACCACCAGCCCTGTCATCTCAAAATCCAGCCGGACCCGGAAAGCTCGATTCGCCTTCTGTCGCGGATTCCGGGGTTGAGCGTCGAGAATTTAGACGGCCATTGCTGCGGGATGATCGGCAGTTGGGGCTTGTCTACGGAGAATTACGATTTAAGCGTTAAAATTGGCTCTTCCATGCTGGAAAAGCTTAATTCTTCGAGTGCTGCCATGGGGGTTACCGATTGCCCCACTTGCCGGATGCAGATGGCGCAATTTTCGCCGAAGCCCATTTGGCATCCGGTGGAGGTTTTGGCGAGCAGTCTGGCTTGAGCGGATGGCTCCAAGAAATCGCCTCCACCAATTCCTTTTTCCATCGCCGAGAGTCGTAAATGTCACCTTTCCTTTTTTCCTCTTGATTTTGAGGATCGACCTGTTTATAAGCAATCGAAAGCATTTTAGAAAACGGTACTAAAAGAAGCTGTACGTGTTGCGGATATTTGTTGGAATGGCGCCATGTGTCGACTGCCGTTTTATGATCGCCCCGCATTATAACGTCCCATCGTCAGGGCGAAAGACGCATAGCCGCACCTATAGCAACGCCTTTCATCGCATTGACAGGTTAGATTATTTTTCATGGATAAGCTTGAAAAAGCCTATTACGAGAGCAGGTTTGAAAACGCCTTTTTAAGGGCAAAAGGCAATGCGTTTCAAGACCTCTTCAATGAACTGATGGGACGCGCCTACAAGGGCGACTTCATGGCCTGCCGCCCTTGGGGAAACCGCGGGGACCGAAAAAACGACGGATTTTTAAAGTCCGAAAGCCGGTTATTTCAAATATATGCACCCAACGAGATGAAAGAGAAAGAGGCCATCAAGAAGATCGATGAAGATTTTAACGGTGCCAGGGCCTTTTGGGGGAAACACTTTCATAAATGGACCTTTGTTCATAACGCCCATGATGGGATTCCGCCTCACGTTCAACTGAAAATTCTCGAATTGGAAAAGTCAAATCCAGGGGTTAAACTAAAACCATGGGGATTCGAGGAATTACGAGAAATCTTTAGACGCCTGGAAAAACAAGATTTGGAATCGTGGTTCGGGTATGCCCCCAATGGCGGAGTTAAAGCAAAAATGGGTTTTGAGGAAATCCGCGTGGTTCTGGAAACCATCGGTTCTAAGAAGCCCGACACCGGAGCCCCGGCTAAAGAGGTCCCCCCCGGAAAGATTGAGGCGAATCAACTCTCAGACAACATTGCAACCTTGATCAAGGAAGGGATGGGTAGAGCTTCTTTGGTTGATGCGTTTTTCAAAAAATGGCATGATCCGACATTCGGTGAACGAATAGCCGCTTCTTTCCGTGAACAATATGAAAATCTGCGGGGTAAACAGACGCCGAATGAAATATTTTATAAATTCCAGGAATGGGTTGGCGGTTCGAAACGGGGAACCGCTGAACATGAAATGGCTGTTTTGACGGTTATCGCCTACTATTTTGAAAGTTGCGACATCTTTGAAGAACCTCGGGGATTAAAATGATTCTGCCTTCCAAACATCTATCTCAGGAGAAAGCATTACTCTCAATTGGAGCGGAATTATTAAAACACCTGAACAGACCCAATACGGTTTCGGCGGTATGGGAGCATGCACGCAGGACGGTGTCAATCAGCTATGATTGGTTTGTTCTTGCGCTTGATCTCCTCTATGCCATTGAGGCGATAGAAATTCATGAGGGTCTCCTGATGCGGAGGACAGCATCATGATCCATCGGATTTTCAGTTCCTTGCCCACATTTAAAAATTTAGAATTTCATCCCGGATTAAATGTGCTGCTCGCCAAAAAAAGCAAAGGCGCATCCAATCGGCAGACCCGTAACCGTGCCGGAAAATCAAGCCTGATAGAGATTATCCATTTTCTGACCGGTGCCAAAATCGATGAAAAATCCCTTTTTAAAGCCAAGGAATTGCATGACATCACCTTTGGAATGGAATTCGATCTGGAAAACAAGGCGGTAATGATTGAACGGCAAAATAAGGGTGGAGCCGGATACAAGTTGAAGGGTGCTCCCATATCCGCCGTGAAATGGAAGGAACGCCTTGGTCAGAAGATGTTCGATTTGAGTGATAACCTTGATGGTGAAGGCGGAAGCCCGACCTACCGTTCCCTTTTTGCTTATTTCGTCCGCCGTATGGTCAGCGGTGCCTTCTTAACCCCGGAAAAACAGTCCGCCATGCAGGGCATTGGCGATTATCAGATGGCCCTCATGTATTTAATGGGGCTAGATTGGCGCATCGCCAGTGATTGGCAAGGTGTTCGAGACAGAGAAAAAACCCTGGAGGAGCTTAAAAAAGCCGCGAAGGCAGGAGCTTTCGGCAGCATCATTGGAAGCGCCGCTGAACTTCGCACGCAACTTGCCGTTTCCGAGGATCGTCTTTCAAAACTGAAACAGCAGGTCGAGCAGTTTCGTGTTCACCCCCAGTATCGTGACCTGGAGGAGGAAGCCGATGACCTCACCCGAAAATTGAGCGAAATATCCAATGAAAATTCTATCGATTTTGCCGCCATAAGGGATTTGGAAACGGCCGTTCAATCAGAAACCCCGCCGGAATTATTTGACCTGTCATCGCTTTATGCTGAGGCAGGGATCGCCCTGCCCGGCTTGGTTAAAAGACAATATGCGGATGTCCAGGGGTTTCATGAATCCGTCATCCGCAATCGCAGAGACTATTTAACCGGCGAGCTTCTTGAGGCAAAAGCGCGCATCGAATCCCGAGAACAAAATAAACTGCGGCTTGATGAACGACGCTCCGTGATCATGGGGATGCTGAAAAGTCATGGCGCTCTGGATCAGTTCATGCGGCTTCAGGCTGAGGTTGGAAGACTTCAATCCGAGGTGGAAGCCCTGCGCCGGCGTTTTGAATCGGCGGAAAAACTGGAGGGCGTAAAGAGCGAATTGGAGATAGAACGAAATCGCCTCTTGCAGCGATTAAGGCGTGATTACACGGAACAGAAGGAACGGCTTTCCGAAGCCATCCTGGCTTACGAGGAAACCTCCAAGAGACTGTATGAGGATGCGGGCAGCATGTTTGTGGATGATACCTCAAATGGGCCAAGCTTTCGATTCGAGATTCACGGCTCCAGAAGTAAGGGGATCAAGAACATGCAGATATTTTGTTTCGATCTGATGCTCATGCGTCTTTGCGCGAAAAAGAAAACCGGCCCCGGCTTTCTGATCCATGACAGTCATCTGTTTGATGGCGTGGATGGCAGGCAGGTAACGAGAGCATTGCGTATCGGAGCTGAAACTGCCAGCGAGTTGGGGTTTCAATATGTTGTCACCATGAATGAGGATGATGCGTTTAAGGAAAAGGAAGAGGGATTCGATTTGAATGATTATGTGCTTCCGGTAATTCTAACGGATGCAACGGAGGACGGGGGATTGTTTGGGATTAGATTTGATTAGATGCATGCGGATTGGCCTATAAACACGGGGGCAAACCTCTATTTGTGAAATGATTCTGTGTAATATTCACAATTCAAGGTTTGAACCCAATCCCTTTTCCGGTATGCCATTTTCATTCAGCAACGTTTTATATTGGTGGGCCAAGTCTGGCAGAATATTTTTCATCGTATTTTTCCGTATTGGTCTCCAGTGAGTTAACGGTGAGATGAATATATTTGAAACAGGTATCACCTTTTAAAACCAAATGTCAAATGTTTTTGTATAATAAATTTAAATGTTTATTGAGCAGATGGGCGCCAGACAGGCTAATAGACCGCACGGATAAAAAGGTGTTATCCGGCACTGATAATAAGCGTGATAGGCAGCATGACGGATAACAAGCATGATAGACGCCGTGATAAACGTGAGACTGTCCCGCACGGATAATAAGCGTGCTGAACGGAAACCACTCATCATCTTGTTGGGCAATAAAAAATCACTTGTTTTAAACTGTGCATAGCCCATGCGCATCATACAATGCGGCGTCTAACGGAGAAAAATATGTCTGATTTTCCTATTTCTAAAGACCCACTGAGCACAGCGATCGATAAGGGAGTTGAGGAAGCCTCAAAAGTCGCAAAGGAATACTTGGACAAACTAATCGGTCCAGGGCTTGAAGAAGGCGGTGGGATCATCGCCGATACTGTTGCGTACTGGAGGTTCAAAAATAAGGTCAACTTGGTACTGAAGGCGAAAGCCTTTCTTGAAGGCAAGGCAATTGATCCTAAGCGTGTGCTCCCGAAAGTCATAGCGCCGCTGTTAGAAGCCGGCTCTTTGGAAGGGGAGCACGATATGAAGGACCGGTGGGCCGCCATGCTGGCGAGCGCCGCAAGTGAGCCGAAGAGTGTTCCTCCGGCCTTCCCCAAGATTTTGTCAGAGCTGTCTTCTACTGAAGCAAAGATCTTGGAGGGGATGGCCGACCGAGTCCACAACCAAGTTGGATGGTTTGCATCCGGTGAAGAAATTCGAGAAGTGCATAAGTTAGCAACATGGGAGTACGAGGTTTTAATGGGTAATCTGGTCCGGCTTAATCTCTGTAGACCAGCACAAGAATTGGAATACCAGACTGACTCAACCACCACGCGAATCAATGAGTGGCAGTCATATCAGCAAATTGAGTTCACACGGCTTGGCTATAGGTTTGTGGAAGCCTGCCGCGCACCGGAATAGTGACAATCGACGGAGAATCTAATCGCAAGCCCAACAAGGCTTCACATGGACAAGCCCGTGAGCTTTGAGTTAGCTGTAGAAAGAGGATTACATGTCAAAAAAATATGAACTATCTTTTCATGTTTCGGAAGAAAACTCACATATCCTTTTAAGTATTTTAGGAAATTATGAAATCGAACATGATATCTTAAAAAGAAAGGGTATTGATGGAAGTGGTCATTTAATAATTATAGTTTTAACTGCCTCAATTCCAGTACTTAAAGTTATTTCTAAAATAATCGATGCAAAATTTAAAAAGGATATGAACACTTCAATTTCGTTTGATGGAATCAATATTAAAGGAGTTTCTGAAAAAGGTGTGGAGAATGTCATAAAGGCAATAGCAAAGACAAAAAATGAAAAAAATTTGAATGGTTAAAATGACTTTTCCAAAGATAATAGAAAGCTACCTTAATGTAAGTAGGGGATTTTATCGATCCTCAGATATGGAATTAATTTACAGAAATTACATACATAAAGGTGTATATGACTTTATTTCTGAAAACCTCTTAAGCAAGATTCAGGTTCTATATCTATTTTCGCAAAAAAAGACACCGGAAGCCATTAGTACAAAAGACTCAGTCTATCTTCTATATGACCAATACTGTGGCCAGTTTTTAAATATGTGCAATCGACTTTTTTTGTATGAAACATCTGATATTGGTTCACATGTTTATTTTAGTAAAATTGTTGCAGAAGAACTTCGACCACATGACAACAGTTTATTATATATCTTTTTTCTTCTTCAATATAAGGATAATCGTAATATTATACATGAGTTAAATGGCAGGAATCTGCACAAAAACTATACTGCAGTTCAAGAAAATTACTGTTTATTTCACGAGTTGTACCATGCAATTTCATTACTAAAGCCAAATCTGTGTATTTCATACATTGAGCAAGCAAGTCATTTTCTTAACCAACATTTCAACTCTGATAAACATATTGATCCTCTATATATGAGGAATCATTTGCAGTTTCAAGACCGTTTTTATGCCGATGAACCAACATCAATTAGTCAAATTGAAGAAATGAACCAACTTTTCGATAGAGGAAAAAACACGCTTTTATCTAATTCAGAGCAATTACATATCTTAAAAGATGAAATTGCCGCGGACATTTTTGCTTTAGAAAATTCTTTCGAAATATCATTAAAACTTTATCATACAAAGCCAAATGACTCAAAAATTATAGACAACAGACACAGCTATGCTTGGGAGCAGTTTATTTCGTTTTACATAGGTTTTTTACATTTTCGCGCTTTAGAGTTGTTTAGAGCAAGTCTGCAAGATCTATATTGTAACAAAGATGAGCTTTTCATCAGTTTTAGTGTCCAGAGGGCAATGGTTCGAACAACAATAATCGAAGAAATTATATGTCAATATTTAACTGAATATGTTCATCCAGACGTCTGGCAACATTCATACCCTAAAGCGTTAATTCCAATTCTACAACAGACACATGGTGTATCAGAATTTTCTCTTGTCAAAATGAGTCTTATAAAGAGGCATGATGAATTTGTTGCTCACCGCTTAATTAACATTGTCAATCTGATTAGGAATCCAGATGCTGTTATATATGAAGAAGCAGAATTGCTAATTAAGCATCTTCAAAGAAAGTCATCTAAAAAACTTGACCTAATACATCTTGCAGATGCTCTATGGATGCAATTAAATAGTCCATTGATATCAAGAAGTTAACATTTTTTTGCACAGGATGCCGAACTGCTGGCGACTGTGAAAAACCTTAGCTTTTCAAAAATGGAATGAAGCAGTTGAGCAAAAAAAAGAAAATATTTATTTCTCATAATTATGAGGATGAAGCGAAGGTTAAATTGCTTAAAGAGCGATTGGCCAATTCTTCCGATATAGAAGTGACATATGTTAATGAGACTCCGTTGCGCTCTGACGAGATTGTTAGATCGATAAATGTTCAAATCAACGGATCGTCAATGATGATGGTTATGCTTGGAGAAAAATGGGGTAGGTGGCAAGAGTATGAGGTAACCAATGCGCTGAAAAATAGGATTCCTGTTATTGGGCTTCTCTCAAATGAAAAAAATGAAATCATATCACCTATTTTCAGTTCAGAAGGGATTCCAATTGTAAACTGGAACTGGAACGAAATATCAAATGTTCTTTCTGGTTCAGCTCCTACCATTGATTTCAAAGCCCCAAATGACGAAGAATTTGAAAGCGCCATCTTTCAGATAGATTTTTCTAAAATAACTGAGGAATTAACTGCATATATATTGAGAAACCCCAGTGCAATCCATGATATAAGCCCAAGAAAATTTGAAGAATTAGTTGCGTATATAATGGAAAAGCATGGATATGAAGTAACTTTGACACAGCAATCAAAAGATGGGGGCATAGACATATTCGCACTAAAAAACGAAGGGTTCGGAAATATTCTGACTATAATAGACTGCAAAAAATATTCCCCAACGAATCCAGTTGGGATCGCAGCTGTAAGGGGTATGTATGGTACTTTGCAGATTGAAAGTGCATCGCATGGCATAATTGCGACTACATCCAGGTTCACGCATAATGCAATCGGTTTGGCCCAGAAATATAAATACCAGATCTCCCTTAAAGACCATGCAGATATTTTGAGTTGGATACAAAAAACTAAAAGCTAACCTCACATTGGTGCCGTCCCAAAAAGCCGGGCGGCACAGTTCGGAGTTGGGGCAATAATGAAAAAAGAAATTACTGTGAAAAATCCATTGAGCATTATTGCAATTTTTTCGGGTTTAGCAGAAGTTAGCGGGTCTGTTGTAATGCCACTCGTTGACTCAAACATCCAGCATATATATGTTTGGTTTCTCATGTTATTTCCTTGTCTTATTGTCATCCTTTTTTTTATCACACTTTATTTTAGACCAAAAAATCTATATGCTCCTTCGGATTATAAAGATGAACAGCTATTTTTTAATCTTATTGGCGACTCAACACTGCTACAGAAGGAAGAGGCGACGGTTAAGGAGGTTGAAGAAATTAAAAATGAAGGGGAACAGACAAAAGATGTTATTGAGTTACAATCAAAGGTTCTTTTGTCCGAACAATATGCACTTTCAAGAATAGAGGAGGAATTTCTTGAAAAAGTTCACAGTAATCCAGTTCTAGACAATGCATATAGTGGAACCAGTGCTGCGTTAGATGGATTTATTTGGAAAACTGACGAAGCAATTGGGATTGAAGTTAAGTATATTAGAAAATCAACAAATACTGAAAATAGGATTAAGGCAGCTTTAGACAGAGGGGGCTCGTTTTTTGCCAATTTCCCAATAGAGTATTCAAAGAAATATCGTTTTAGATTAATTATTGCCCTTGTATGCGATACCAGCATGCTCAGAGATGAAATAAAAATCGAATTAGATAGAATAAAAACTATTTGCAAGGTTTCTAATTTCAACGTTGAGTATCGGCTTTTTACTTTTGAAAACGATTCTGTTCCCAACCTTCCAGTGCAGGCGACAGCCAGGGCCGGGCGCGCTTGAAATAATGCTCCAAGCTGGCAGGCAGCAGTCACTTAAAATGTCCGTGGGAGCCCTGGCTACCCCTGACCGGATAGTTGGATACAGAAAAAACACCTTAGGAGTTGACATGCAACAGCAAACACACACTCTCCAGAGGCCCATCAAGCGGAAGAAGGTGTTTATTTCGTATTCGCATCAAGATGAAGCGCTGAAGGATTTATTGATGCTCACTTTTCGAACCCTTGAATCGGAAGGCTATGTAAGCGCCTGGCATGACAGAATGATTCTTGCGGGACAGGAATGGGATGAGACAATTCAAAAGAACCTGGAATCATCAAACCTGGTCTTGTTCTTGGTAAGTGAGGCGTTTCTGAAGTCCGGATATTGCCGCAACGTAGAAATGAAAACGGCCCTCAAGAGGTCAAAGCAAAAGAAGGCATATGTCATTCCTTTGATTTTGTCGAAATGCAATTGGAAAGAGGAGCAATTTGCTGCGCTGCTTGCATTGCCAACCGATGGGCAGCCCATTTTCAAAACGAATGGGGCACCACACCCACTACGCCTGCAACAAACTGTTGAGGGTCTCAAGCTTGCGCTCCTTGGGCTTTGGACCAACACGAATGACGATGACACCTTCGGCGCAACTGTTGGTGCGATTTCTACCCCGGTTTTGGCCAGCGAAACAATAGAATCTTCCCCAGGTGTGGAACTACTTGAACCTTCAAGACCATTTATCCCCGTCCTAATAAAAGGATTGGGGATAAGTGAAGATGCAAAAACATTGGAGTTCCTTATCGACACGGGACACTCTGGCTTTGATGTCGGTAGCCCAGAATATTTGAACGAACAAAGAAAGGTAATGGATTATTTTTGGGAATCCCTGTCTGTTGGCGTAGAGCAGCAGTGGGTGAATCTTTCCCCCTATGACAGCACCCGTCTGCTACCTGAAGCGCTGTCGGGCACTCGTCTCGGCCATGATATGCTGGCTTTTGATTACAAGCTTAAGGTGCTCTCGGCCTCCCTATTGCATCCAGACTGTAGTTCGGGCCGCAGTTACTGGCAAGAGCTCTATAGGAGAGCGCGGGCCATTTTCGGCACCACCATGTTACCTATTCGATCTTTTCATACTGTGACTGTTAGTGCATCACGAGCGAATGTTTGGGTACCAAAAAAATCGTGGGGCGATGAACCCTTGAGTCAAGCTGTTAGAGACTTTCTTGCCGGCTCGTACCTTGAGGCTTCGATTGTGGTCGGTTATGAGATGAAAGCCGTTTGCGACATGGATGTGAAGGCTGATGAGTGCATGTTCCGGACAAAAGATGGCTTGGAAATAATGGATCATAACACGCACCCAATGAATAGCCTCGCGACTGAGGTGTTTCGCGAAGTGATCATACCTATAATCGAGGATGAATTGAATAAGGGTGAATCCTTTGCGTTTGGCCGGCAGTTCTTCCTAAGTATGATACTGGCCACTTGGCTCAAGAATTTCGCAAATGAGAATATAAAAGTCAGGGAGGAATTCGGTTGGTACATTGACAAAAACAAGCCAGACCCTGATAGATTCTCAACCTCTATGATTACGGCTTTGACAGATTTCGGGCCGCGTCTCACTCAGATAATGTCCAAACAGCCGACCGGTTACATCTCCCCTGACGACCCAGCATTTCATGTTCCAGAAAATGCCCTGTACTACCAGAAGTATCTGGATCTGTTCAAGCGCGGTCTGTATCGTGTTGTAAGAACCGAAATGGGTGATTCATCGGGACAAATGATAGGCAGGGCGTATTTTTCAGGAGCCCTAAACTTTTCGGCTATACCAATTTCGACCGCAGACTGATTTTGATAGCGCGCGTCTACCATAATTATGAGCCAATGGCGCGAAGAGTAATGACTATCCAATTGAATTCACACATTTTGCTTTCTTCATTTATTTAATGGCGGTTTAAGATGCGATATGCAACGACTTCATGCACACGACGCGGAGGAATATCGGGGGTGTTCCGTTTAGTCTTCATCGTATCTCCCTTCCCGTTCGCCGCGCGGGTGATGACGATGTTAGGCATGCAATCAGAGTAGAATAACCAATGAGGTAAAATATGTCGCTATACGAGGATATCCTCAATCAGACATACGGTAATCGCAAGGCAGCCGGAGACTTGCATGAATTGTTATGGGAACAGCTTCTTCGACGTGAAGAACCACGGTTCCACAATGTTCGCGTAACCCGTGGAGATGGCGGAATTGACGGTTTTGTACTCAGGGATCCCGTGCTTGGTTCTGCCTCCGTTTTCCAAGCGAAGTTTTATTCTGACATTTCTTCTGAAGAGCATTGCAAAAACATCGTTGAGGCTTTCGCCAGAGCACACAGCCATAAATTCATTGTAGTCGATTGGTGTCTGTTGCTGCCGGTGACCATTTCGCACAAAGAACTCAATTGGCTTATT
Source organism: Pseudomonadota bacterium (assembly GCA_043797445.1). Classification (GTDB taxonomy): domain Bacteria; phylum Desulfobacterota; class Desulfobacteria; order Desulfobacterales; family JAFDDL01; genus JAZDPP01. The sequence goes on along the minus strand of JAZDPP010000140.1, from coordinate 9,663 downwards.
GGTGGCGATTTAAGAGAAAAGGCTAAAGGGCTTGTAGCCAAGGAACGGCACCAATATATTGATGCTTGTGCAATATCATATCAACTCGAATCTCATCTCCAAAATCTTTGCATTAGACATCTTGACGTTTCTGCTCAATTTTTGCCAAAATCCAGCCTTGCGCTGATCGAAAAGTTCGAGAAAGAGCGAACCCGTGCTGACTTCCTACAGACTGAAATAGCTGATCGGCTTCGGATAATTAATCAAGGGCTTATCCGACAACGGCAAATCGAATTTGAGCGAGCTTACAATGCACTTCGAGTGTTGAATCAAGGGTGGGCAAATCACACAGGCATGCTGAATCTTTTGATGAGGGACAAGATAGGTCCAGACAAGGTTGAGCAATTTGCGGCAGAGTTAGAAGCGTTCGCCGAACGTCGCATTGATCAAGCACTCATCGCAGAAGGTCTTTGCTCAGAGATCGGGCGAATTGTAACAAACATTTATCAGGCTGCTCGTAGGCTAAGAGCTGACGCCATACACACTCAGCTTAATGGAGATCGTGCGGAACAAATTTGGAAACAAATAAAGGTACTTATTTCTGATATTAGCAACATGCAACGGATAGTAGGTGAAGTGTTGGCTAACCTGCCAAGGGGGGGACTAACGGGGTCACCTTGATTAGTGATTAATGCTTGAGTCCGATGAGACGGTACTTATTTTCAACCTGAAAATTCACCGGATAAACCGGTGATTTTGGAGTTATAGTGCCACACGGAGAGGGATAATGAAAATTTCAAGAGTGACAATAATAACACTTGGCGTAGCCGATTTGGGCAAAGCGACAGAATTTTATAAAACTGTACTCGGCACACCTCCGAATACATCTTCTGATGCTATCACTTTCATACAGCTTCCAGGCACCTGGATTGCCCTTTATCCTTTTGAAAAACTTGCGGTTATAATGAAAAAGCTAATAATATTAGCAACTGTTACATTTGCTATTTTTGGCTTGCATACCACTCATGCAAAAGGTGGGGAGATTATTAAAGTCAATAACGCATTATTTCCGAATGGTAAAGTTAAAAACGAAGTTTCATTTAGTAGTAATAAGGGGAGAATTGAGGAAGGCATTTACGAAGGTGTCAAATACCGTATTTTTTACTCAGATGGAAGCGGCTCCGTCCAAGGATTGCCTATGAATACTCTTGATTATGTTAGGGATAAATATGGGACAAACTGGTCAATACAGTGCAAACTTGATGATATGGATGATACTCATTGGTGTTCTTTAGATAGAGAAGATATGCGGGTTGGAATTTGGAAAGATGGAACGCCGTTTGTAAGTATAGGAAGCAGCCACTATCCCAATTCAAAAATTGCTGTTCGTGTAGATAAAAACAAACCAATCTCAACGTCTGAAAAAAGTGGTTTTACAAACGCACAGTCTGCCGAGATAATCAGACAGCTTAAGAAGGGAAGTACTGTATTGACTAGATTTCAAGAGTGGCCTTATCAAATAGACAAGGATAAATCTATAGATCTATATGGTTTTCCACAGGCGTGGGTTATTTTACAGAAAATACACAACTCTGTGAAAGTGCAGTAATTGCTCTAACCATCTGCTGGTAGGAATGCGAAAAAAACCGCGCACCCCACAGCAAACCGAACCCCGACGAAAATAGAACCTCGAATACATGGGTTCCCTATGACTGATGAAACTAAAACTACTGAATGCCTTGCAGAGTATCGAAAGTGGCTGGTTGCTGCCGAACAAAAATCCCAAGAGGACTTTGACAAAACAGTCCTGTCTCTATCGGGCGGCGCACTTGGAATTTCTTTCGTCTTCCTGAAGGATGTTATCGGCCCACAGTCAATTGTGTTGCCTGGTTTTTTATTGGCCGCATGGCTAACTTGGGCTTTTAGCACCTTTTCCGTCCTTACCTCATATTATTTGAGTCACTTGGCTTTACGCCGAGCCATATCCCAAGTTGACGAAGGGACAATTTACCAGCAACCACCGGGTGGTGATTTTGCCCGCTGGACTGCGATTCTGAACGCAATAGGGGCAATTCTTTTTCTATTAGGTGTTTGCAGTATCACGGTTTTTGCAGGAACCAATCTTTCATCGAAAGGAGCAATAAATGAGCGAAAAGAAACCAACATCTCAGCCCCCGCGGCCAACGCCGCCGAAACCATCACAACCTCCACCAGCGAATCGGCCAATCCCAACGCAGGACCGTCAAGCTCCAGTGACAAGCGGTTACATTCCACCACCACCACCACAACCGCCGTCACGCCCTCAAAAAGGCAAAAAATAAGGACGGCGAAATAGCCCATCAATCTACCAGGCCTGCGCGAAAAGCCGCACATGCCGCTGATTTCGGGGGCGCTAACAACCAAATACACCGGATGCAAAAGGCCGTGGCTTTTTCCCCATCCGTGGTTTACCAACTTTTATCGCTTTTGCGTTATTTTGTGGGAGCCTTTTGCACTCGGTGATTTGGAACGTTGGCCCGATGCAAGATGAATAGGAGTAGAGACAGGATGACCATAATGGACGGACGGAACGTATTCAGGGCCGGAGCAATCATAGCGGGTTGCTGCTCCACGGTCTCCTATAGTCAGCAAGTCGGGCGTTCTCCCGTGCTCGTGTTGCTATCGCTTGCCATTCTCTGTCTCTTTGTGCTTTGGTTGTATGCTTGGCTGGAGCGGGGGACGAAAAAGAAGAAGCGCACGCGACTCGGTGTTGATATAGGCGTTACGGTTCTTGTCTGCTTGGTGCTTTCGGCAATGCTTGTGTTCTCACCGGACCCAACCGAAGCACCAGAGTCAACAAAAGAGGTGGGGTGGACGTATGAACTGATTGTGCCCCGAGAGATGCCACCTGAGGAATTGGAACGTCTTTTGGAGAGACAGCACAAAAAGTTCGTTGAGGCTCACGCCGCCGGACTCCCGGCCAAGTTTCATTTGGAGAATCGCTCGCCGATTACTGCAGGTGACATAAAGATCCTCAATCCAGCTTTCACTGCAACGCGTGAAACGCGCCCGAGCTTCTACTGGGCTGCGGAAAATCCTGACGTGAAGTATTTGGTGACGTTATGCGACGCAGAGCGGCGCGTCGTGTTTACCGCAACTACTTCCGGGCTGACGCTTCCATACCCAGACGATGCGGCCGCTCTTTTTCCGGGCTCAACATATTTCTTGCATGTTCAGCATGGGGAAGACACGACTGTCGTTTCAGGAGATGCCCACTTCCAAGTCTTAGCCCTGGAAGATCAGGCAGAGCTTGAGAACGCTCTTAGGACGGTAGAGGCAATGGACCCGCCGCCCAAAGAACCATTGAGGACAGTCAGTCTGTTGATGGCTTACAGGCTATATGATGAGGCCCGGGTCATTCTCGAGGAACACTTGCGTAGTGCTGGAGATGATCCAGACAGCATGAAATATCTGGCGGCAGTCTACAAGGAGCTGGGATGGCTGTGGAAACTTACTCAAGATGATGATTAGACGCAAAATACTCGTTCCCCTGAATAGCAAGACGTTGCTTGTATACAACTTGGTAGTCGCTTTGGCTATTGCTGTTCCGGTTGCGATTTGTTTGGTCGGGGGAGGTCAGTCATATGTTTGGGCCACGGTTGCCGCTGCTTCCCTCTTTGTACTTCTCTGCGTCTGTGGCGACATGGTGGCTTTCTTGCTCTGCCTAACAACCACGCTTCCCAGGATACGCCATAATAAGGGACTACGTGTGAAGTTTTCGCGGTGGGCTAACGCTCTTTCACCAAGATCGGGAATCATTCTGGACCACTTGGCCTCAGTTCTCGCCAAAGGGCCACCTGAGTGGCTCGCAGACTCGCAGCATCTAGCCCGAGCCGCAGTTGCGCTAGATCCAAAGTACACGGAGGCGCGCCATACACTTGGCTGGGTATTATTTCGTCAGGGGCGTGTTGAAGAGGGCTTAAAAAACCTGCGTGAGGCACGCTCAAAGGGTTCCCGATCTCGAAGGTTAATGTTTCATCTCGGATACGCACTGGCCATTTCCGGCAGATCGGCGCAAGAAAAAGCCGAAGGGATTCATCTTGTTCGAATGGCCTCCGCCTTTTCCATTCTCTGGGCGCTCCCTGTTGAAGAGCGCAATACGGCATTTAGACTGCTCAGGGAGAATGGATTTGCACATGAGAAGCGACGGCGATTGATGGCCATTCTTGCCAGGCTTATCGCCGTTGTGGTCCTTGCGGGAGTGGCATGGTCGAATCACATCGAGTGGGGAGACGAGTTCCATCTCTGGTTTCTTACGCGTTTTCGGCCACAGCCGAGCGGATGTTGGGCATCCAGGCTGGTCAACGCCCACGTGGCACAGGCCGTCGTGGATCACGCCACGGGACGATACTACGAGTCTCTCAAGCGCTGGCAGATGGTCCGGGATGATTTCATGGGATCGCCAGAAGGAGAGTGGGGAGTAGACCTGCTAATGGCTAAAATGTTCCTCGAACTTGGGGATACACGCCAAGCAGAACTCATCATCGGCAGTGTCGAGTCCGAAGCCAGAAGGATGGCAGAAAAGGAGGATCCCGACGCCTTCAATCTGCTTAGGGCTGACAGCCAGTTGCGGAAGCCCTCAACGCGTCCTCAGGACGTCGCACCGCTTCTCCGAGGGATTCCGGAACCGGAACCGATTGCCCTGGAACCGCGTCCGCGGGATTCGGACGGCAGGCAGAGCTTGAGCCGTCGATTGAACAACGCCGCCGATTATTGGCGAGTCCGCTCCACCTACCACCGCAGAGCTCGAGAGTGGAAGGAGATGGTGGTGGCGGAACGCCAGTACTACATTCTGTCCGCGCAAGCTGGCCATGCTCTACGTCCCTTCGACTGGTATACGGACGTCCAGACGCTACTCTCCTATACAAGCATGAAGGGCAACTACCGCCTAGCTCGGGATTTCGTCCTTGCTATGGATTGTGCCAAGAGGGAGATGAGACTCGGGGGATCGGCGTATCGCCGGGCAACGGCTTTGCAAAATTCCGGCGCAGACAGGAGGGATTGGTCCGTTTGGCTGGATGTCGCGGAAGGGCATTTCGAGCGCTTCGCGGAGGAAGTGCAAACACTTTCGCGGCCCGCTTACGAGAAGCTCTTCGATGCGGCTGTCGAAGTCGACGTCTGGAACTGGCAGGTCCAGGATTGGCGTTCTCGCATTGCGGAGCTCCGTGACCAGCGAGAGGAAGCTTGTGACTTAGGGTTGGCTGCCGTCGATGTGCTCGAACGACTTCGCGCCCGAATCAGGGAGAAGAATCTGAGAGCACACTTCGCGGTGGGGCGAGATTCGGTCTACCTTCGCGCTGCGAGCTTGGCTCTTAGATCAGGTCAAAACGAACGAGCGTTTGAGGTGCTAGAGGCTAGCCGAGCGAGGCGCATGCTGGACGATTTCCAGTTACGCGGGGAGCAGACAAACGATGCTAACAGAGACGGTAGTGAGGCAGATGTGGCTGAAGTACATACCATGCCCCCCAATGTACAGAAAGTCGAGAGGCAGATCCGGGAGCTGGTATTGACTGGCAATGTCATGGTCTCACAATTCGAGGATCTAGTCGCGAAGCGTCGCCGCCTTCTGCTGACAAATAGAGGGCGTGCGAGTTTTTGGGGAACTGGTCGTTCCGACGGTGTGTTTACCTTCCCAAGCCAGATTGCGTCGGTTGAAGCAGTTATGGCTTCCCTGCGCAAGGGCGAAGTCCTACTCGAGTTCTTCGTGCCCCCCGAAGGACGTCCGTATGTCTTTGCCATAGACAACCAAGAGCTCAGGGTGCTCCAGATTCCGATGAATCGCAGCGATCTCATATCCGCATCGCGTGTTTTCGCCCAGGAGTGCGGCGACCCGAGCCGCCGCTTTTCAGTTGCTTGGGAGGACTACGCGAGGGAACTGGGTGAAGCCCTGCTGCCCGTGCAAGCGGTTAACTGGTCTGATCCTCCCATTCGTCTCTACGTCGTTCCGCATCGTGAGCTGCACGAGATTCCGTTCGAGGCATTGTTCCTGACAAACGGCTCGCCGTTGATTGAGATGTGTGAGGTCTGTTATCTGCCATCTGCCTCCTTGCTCGTGCAGCTTGGCGCGCGCGCGTCTAGTTCTACACAGACCGCCCCCGGAGTAAGAAGCCCGGTGGCGATATTGGATCCGACGAGCACGCTGCCGGGTGCAAGAACGGAGTGTGAATACCTTGCCAGGAACTACGACGCCAGGATCATTGAGGATGGGACCATTGGCGATATACTGCAAGTGATTCGTGAAGGCACGGTTGTCCACCTTGGCGTGCATGGCTATGCAGACGCGCTGCCCTCGCTGTCCTTCCTGCTGGTGGCGCAAGATAAGTCCGGCGGCGGTCTCCTGAGTCTGGGGCAGCTCCTCGACTCGCAGTGCCTGCTTGACGCTGAGCTGGTTTTTGCCGCAGCGTGTGAGAGCGGGATGGTACGTTCCTACGACGCAGGGGATGAGAGGTACTCCTTCGGCACAGGTTTCCTCCTGGCCGGAGCACAGTCCAGTGTTTCTGCCCGTTGGCGTGTTCCTGATGACAGTACGGCGAGTTTTGTGAAGGCGTTCTATTCGTTCGGAGCGCCTTGGTCGAGCGCTCATCGACAAGCCATGATTGAATGCAGACGGAAATACCCTCATCCATACTTTTGGGCAGGGATGATGCTCTCTGGAATTGGCCGGCAGGGCGGGGAGGAATGACTGCCGTGTGGTACTCGATTCGTCAGTTCACCCGTGCACTTGGGCTGTTCCTGCAGGACTTCCTGCTAATCGCTGCGCTGGTCGGCATTGTGTGTGCCCTCTCATATCTCCATAGCCTCCGTAACACACCTTCGGCATCAGAACGGGAACCAATCGCGCCGTCGCTACCGGTCGGGTGGCGCGCGATCCAGGAAAGCGAAGGTCTTCGAGACGACAACGTCATGAGGGTTGCGGAGGTCGACAGCGATGCGGTACTTCTGTCCTGTGAGAGCGGCTTCTGCCTGTGGACGGATGGCCAGATCACGAGCTTCGACGCATTTAACAAGAAGCTCTTCTACAAGTCTGCCGAGGAGATGATGCCCGACGGCGCGGGTGGGGTCTGGGTCACTCTCGACAAGAAACGTGACTCCTTGGTCACGGCCTTCGGCGTTTGGCACTTTGACGGAACGAAGTTCCGGAAGGTGCGGGAACTGACTTGTTGCGCGCTGACTGCGGTCCGCGGGGAGCCACCGGCTGCATGGGCATCAGATCGGTGGTCAGGCGAGTTGGTGAGAGTGGAGCTCACACCGGGTTCATCCAGAGACGTTTCCGTGCGAAAGTTGGGGGATGAATGTGTCGCCATTATAGCGGATGCGGAGAAACGGGTCTGGTTCTTCAAGGACGACTCGTTCGGGTGGTTCTCTGGTGACGAACAGGTCGACTTTGCTGATGGTGCGGAGGAGCTCAGGAACTACCCGGGAAGAATACGAAACGTCGATGTATTGGTCGGCTCGAATGGCCTCGGGTTCTTCTGCTGGTCCATAGCGCATGGCGCGGCCTACACGTGGAACGGGCTTGGTCCCTGGCAGGAACATGCATCGCTCTGGGATGCACTGAAAGAAAACGAGGGCGCCCTGATTCGAATGGGAGCTGTCAGAAACTCTGAACTGTGGGCAGTTTCAGAGGCAAGGGTGATCGCACTTAACAAAGTGCTCCACGAGGGCGAGTGGCAGGAGATCCCTGCTTTGGGCCATCTCGGCCCCCTCGGTATCAACAGAATCTTGGTGCGTCAGAACGGTGAGATTTGGTTAGCCACACGCGGGGCGGGGGTATTGGTCTGTGACTCGGTCGATGATCTCCTCAACCGGCATACCGAACCTTGAGTTGTCGTTCCCGAATTTCGCAGGTGGCAGGTCGATGGACTGACATAATAGGGAGAAAGTCTTCAGGTGAGTGTTTGCCTCAGAAGGAATGAGCTAAGGCCCACTGAGGCAGGCCAACAACAGCATGGAACGCGACGCCGTGAAGGCCGCACGCGGCCTTCACGGCGCGGTTCATGCTGGACGTTAGCATGTGAGTGAAATAATCGATGAAGTACCTACATCGTATCGATTGTTAAAATACATCTTCAACAAGAACTTTCAAACAACGATGGATTGCAAATGCCTACAACTTACTTGTTAAAATCCAAAGATGGCAAAATTATAGAGAATCTGTCTGCATCGGAAATAAGAAATCTTGCGAAGGCAGGAAAAGTTAATGCTGAAGACTTTATTTCAAAAACCAATAGTAATAAGTGGATTGCCGCTTATAATTTGAAGGGGTTTGATATTCCGAAACCCAAGCAGGAAGAAGCTATTACGGATAAAACACGCTTGCCAAAGAAGCCAGAGGCTAAAGACACAAAAATTTGCCCATATTGCGCCGAAGAAATAAAAAAGGATTCAAAGATATGCAGATTTTGCAGAATGGATTTAGCCAAAGGAAAATCAATCGATACACCTGAAAGCACGCCAACAAAAGAGGTAATAGCTAAAAGCGGCATTCTCGACGGAGTTAAGATCGGATGCGGAATGTTTTTTGTACTTCCAGTACTGATTATTTTAGGAATAATTGCGCTTTTCTCATTTATTGGCGGTATTGGCGGTCTCTCTCGGTAATACGACAGGATAGTTTATAAAAAAAGGGGCAAGAAGAATGGTTACAAAGGTAAGGCATGTTTTCTTAGCGATTCTGTTGATTACGCTGATTTCGGGGGGATGTAGAACATACTATGTTGTGAGAAGCAACCCAGCCCACTGCATTATCGATAATGAGTATTTCACCGCAAAATTATCACCCGCGGGTTTCGAAGATCTCGGTTATGGCTGGAGTTGCGATTCGCTTGTTTTGCACATTAAAAACAAAACCAACAAAAACATAGAGGTGAACTGGAATAAGAAAAAAGTAAATGGGGACAGGTAAATAATGCTTGACATCTTCTACCCAATGGGTTAGAAAGCCAGCCATTCCTATTAAAAGGAGACCAAAAGTGGCCAGAATCCCCCGAATTTTGATAACCGGCGAAAGAACCGCCTATCATGTGATGTCCCGAACAGCACTCCCGGGCTACCCGCTGGAGGATGTCGAAAAGGATTTCTTTGTCGAGCTGGTTAAAAAACTCGGCATGCTGTATTTTATCGAAATTCTTGGTTTTTGTTGCATGGGCAACCACTTCCACCTGCTCGCTCGCATGCGCCCGAATACGGATTTCAGCGATGCGGATATCCTAAAGCGGATAGCGGCCTTTTATGGCGAAGATCGAATCATTGGCGAGGGGCAGCACCCCTATTTCCGGGAAAAGCTTTCAAGTCTCTCCGAATTGGTCCGGGAAATAAAGGTCGGCTTTGCAAGGTTCTACAACAAGCGCCACGGTCGGCGCGGCTATTTCTGGGGGGACCGGTTTAAAAGCGTGGTGGTTGAAAAAGGAGAAACGCTTATCAATTGCCTTGCCTATATCGATTTAAATCCGGTGCGGGCGGGGCTCGTCAAGCGCCCCGAGGAATACCGGTGGAATTCGATCGGGTATCATGTTCAGTCGGGCAACCGGGGCAATTTTCTTTCGCTGGATTTCGGCCTTCGCGAATTCGGCGTGAAAGGCGATAAAGAGCGGCTTCGCCGGTACCGGCGCTTTCTGTATGAAACCGGCGCCGTCGAAAAGGGAA
>JAZDPP010000139.1:0-24636 GCA_043797445.1 Pseudomonadota bacterium | reverse complement strand
AGCCGCCCGGTGCTGTCAGCGGGATTCCTGGCTTGCGCTGACAAAAGCGGTGACATTATCCCGGCGGTATCTGCCCATCTCGCTTGAGGCAAATCTTCCGATGAATTGTGAGCAACGGCACCGGAATAAGGAATGCATGGGGATTTCTTGCCCGCTATATGGCCAGCAAAGAGAATCGGTTGGTAAGGCGAAAATTCTTCGGCAAACACGACTTGTCGTGCCTCTCGAAAAGATCTAAGATACATACCCCAACATAAATCTTCAACTACAAGAGGCGAAAAGGGAGGAAGTGATTATGGCTAAAATGACTGAACGGATGATGGAACTCTTTGATAAAGTACCGGTGGTGGTACTTTGCACAACCAATGGCGCCAATGAGCCCAATGCCATTCCGGTAGGGACTAAAAAAATTATTGATCCGGAAACCATCCTTTTCTCGGATCAGTTTTTTAACAAAACCATTGAGAACCTTAAAGTAAATAAACAAGTTGCGGTAACCTTCTGGGAAGGCGCCGAAGGCTATCAGTTGAAAGGCACCGTTACAATCGAAACGACTACGGAGCGATACCGGGAAACGGCTAAATGGGTTGAAGAACTCAGCGCGAAAATCGGATTTCCAATGAAATCCAAAGGGGCTGTTATTGTAAAAATTGATGAAATCTATGGCGTTTCACCGGGACCGGGAGCCGGGAGAAAATTGGCCTGAAAACAATGAATGCCTGCGGGGTGAACACGTTGCGGGGGCGATGGTTCAACCCCGGTTAATGCCATTTTTCGAGAAGTGAAGTTTTGCTGCCGCCGCGCCGGATAATCGGAGCCATGGTATTCGGCGCGCCGACGGGAGCAACATAAATTCGGCTGCAAGCGATCGGGCTGAAACGCAGTGGCAACTGATGAGATTAAAATGGACTATCGGCCATGTCCGAATTTTCGGCCATGCTTGACTATTCTACAATGTATGGTATTCGACAAGGATGAGTTTTTCACCAACGAGCAATAAGGAGTACCTATGAAGGCACAGATACAAAAACACCGCCCCCCCTGTCCCGGCCCACAAATCCACCGGCCGTGGAGATTTCCGATAACGCTTTGGGTGGTTGCCTTTTTGCTTTTATGTCTGTTTCAGGCCGCAACCGGGCAGTCGCCTGAAATCCGTCTGGCCTACGGCAAGAAAATCCAATACGCGCCCCAGATCATCGCCGCCGAGCAGAATTTCTTCAAGACCGAGGGACTGCTGATCCGACCTCAGATTCTGACAACCGGGCCTCAGGCCGCCGAAGCCCTAATCACGGGCGCTGCGGATGCCGCCGCCATGGGGGACGTTCCAGCGGTGTTCGCCGCAGCCTCTGGCAGGCCTTTGAAAATTGTGGCGGCCTATGGTGCGAGCGAGCACATGCACAGAATCGTTGCCGCAGCCAGGTCCGGCATTCGATCTTCCTCGGATTTAAGCGGAAAACGGGTAGCCATCCAGTTCGGGACCAGTACCCATGGCGCCTTCCTGCTTTTTTGCCGAAAAAACGGGATTGAAAAAACGGACCTTAACCTGATCGACCTGGTGCCGACCGACATGCCCGTGGCCATGCAAAGCGGCCAGATAGATGCAGCAGTGGGAAGCGAACCCTGGCCGAGCAATATTGAGGAAACGGTTGCCGGCAGCTATCCGGTAACATCGTTGGCCGGACTGGGGAACGAATACCCCCATGTGATGGTAGTATCTGAAAATTTGGCAGTCCGTGACCCCGAAGCGGTTGCGGCCCTGTTACGGGCATTAAACCGGGCCATCGAGATGATCAACCGGCAACCCCGCGAAGCCGCGGAAATCATCGCCAGGGTCACGGGGGTACCGGTTGACCGGGAACTCAAAAGTTTGCAGGGGATACAATGGAAACTGCGCCTTGATGCGCCCATCCGCAATAGTTTGATGCAAACCGCCGATTTACTAAAAGAACAAAACAAATTGACCTTGTCCGCGGATATCGGCAGCGACATTGACGAAACTTTCCTGACACGGGCTATTTCCGCAAGCCGATGAAAGCGATAAATGTCGGCCTGGAGTATCATTTGTTCCGCCTCGCGGAGAAGAAAGACGCCTGGTATTATAGCAATGGCAAGAAGATGCGCTGGGATAAGAAAGGAAAGTCGGGGACGGAGTTGAGCGAGGAATTCGATCTGATCTGCAAATACAAGGTAAATGCCTATCTGGAGCTGATGGTCGGCTACGGCATCTTTTTCCCAGGCACCTTTATCGAAAAGACCGGAAGCCACCAAAATGCGCAGTGGCTATTTACCCAACTGCAGATAAACATATGAAAGAGAGGAGACCCGCGGGCATGATTTACAAAAGAGAATTCATCGGCGAAGTTTTGGGCACCTTTGTGCTGGTGCTGTTCGGTTGCGGATCGGTAGCGGTTTCAGTGCTATTCAATTCGCATCAGGGGCTGATGCAGGTGGCTTTGGTTTGGGGGATCGGCGTAATGCTCGCCATTTATCTTACGCGGCATTTGTCCTGCGCACATCTCAATCCGGCGGTCAGTCTGGCGATGGCAGTGAGCGGGCGAATGCCCCTTCGAAAGATACCCTTATATATCGGCGCTCAATTCACGGGGGCCTTCCTCGCCGGTTTGGCGTTGTATATGCTTGGGGAAATTCAAATATACCGTTTATATAAGGATGAGACATGACGCTTTTGGATTTCGATGAATGCCCCTGCTCAGGCAAGAGCATGAGCACTTTGGTTGCTCCCTGGATTTTACTCACGCTCTACCATCACGAGAGCACGCATGGGTACGAGCTTCAGAAATTAGTGCTAAGCCGGCTCCAGGAGCTGGGGTTGGGACTCAACATGACCGGCTTGTACCGGCATCTCAATCTGCTGGAGAAAAGAGGGGTCCTCACATCGACCTGGGACACCGGCGAGCCCGGACCGGCCAAACGCAAATACTCTCTGAGCGAAGACGGCAGGGAGTGCCTGTGGCGGTGGATGGGCACGCTGAGTGCCCAGTTGACGCTGATCGGCAAATTCCTGGACGAAGCCCATCATGTATTTCCCCAAATGGTTTTGCCGAAGGTGATTAACGGCCGAACAGGCAAGGAGACAGGATGAAAATAGTTAAGCCGTTATCCGCAGAGGGGATATCGGGGTGGCCCATTCCAGGACCAGACATGAAAACGCGGGTCGGTATTCCGGCAAAAAGGCTTTTTTTGAGAATCGTGCCGCTGCTGCTAATTCTCGCCCTCTGGCAGGCGCTGGCCACCGGGATTTGGTTTTTCCGTAGTGTTCCCTTTCCCACTCCGGCTGTCACTTTGCAGCGCCTGACGGAAGCGCTTATGGGCCGGGAGTTGATGGACCATTCGATTTACCGCCACACTCTCGACAGCCTGTGGCGGTGGGCTTACGGCTTTTTTGCCGCATCGACAGGCGGAGTCCTTTTTGGGCTGGCCGCCGGATGGTGGCGAGCACTGGACCGACTGACGTCCCCCGTGGTGCAGGTGCTGCAATTGATTCCCGGATTGGCCTGGATTCCCGTGGCTTTGCTGCTGTTCGGCGTCGGAGAAAACGCCACCTGCTTCATGATCGCCGTCACCGCCTTTGCGCCCGTTGCCATCAATGTGACTGACGGGGTCAAGCAGGTGGATACCCGCTATATTCGGGCAGCTCAGATGATGGGTGCCAGCGGGAAAGTCCTTTTTCTGCGCGTGTTACTGCCGGGAGCCCTGCCACAGATCATCAGCGGGCTGCGCGTGGGGCTTGGCAATAGCTGGCGCGTCGTGGTGGCTGCTGAAATGGTGGTGGGCACCGGCTCCGGGCTGGGGTATGCCATCGTTCAGTCTCGTTGGTCCATGGATTACACGGCCTCTTTTGCCTGCATCATCGTCATCGCCATGATCGGCCTGTTGGTTGACCATGTCCTTTTCCGGCGCCTTGAAAAACTGACCATCCGCCGTTGGGGGTTGCATGGCAGGGACATTTGAAATGATTTGCTGCGAAGCCGTTTCCAAAAGATGGGCCGAAAACGGTTTCGGAAACAGCTCCAGGACGTTGGAAGACGTCAGTTTCTCCGTGGCCGAAGGAGAATTTGTATGCCTCCTCGGACCCAGCGGGTGCGGCAAAACGACACTTTTGAACATCATCGCGGGTTTTATTCCGCCTTCGCTGGGACGTGTGCTCTTTAATCGGCGACCGGTAACCGGCCCCGGACCGGACCGGGGGGTTGTGTTTCAGGATCCGACGCTTTTCCCCTGGCTCACCGTCACCCAAAACATCGCCTTCGGCTTGATCAATCAGAGGGTTCCCGAGCCGAAACGCCAGGCCAAGGTAGACGATGCCTTGCGCCTTGTTGGGCTGGAATCCCATGCCAATGCTTACCCCCACGAGCTGTCCGGCGGGATGCGCCAGCGAATCGCCCTTGCGCGCGTGCTGGTTCTGGAACCTCAAGCCCTGCTGATGGATGAGCCCTTTAGCGCCCTTGATGCCATCAGCCGGGAGCGCTTGCAGGACGAGTTGCTCGGTATCTGGCAACGGGGGCGCATCTCCGTGATTTTCGTTACCCACAACGCCGAGGAAGCGGCCTATCTGGCTGACCGCGTCATTCTCCTGGGACCTCCGCCACGTAGCATATGCGGCGTTATTCCCGTTCCATTGCCAAGACCCCGAAGCCGCAATTGTGAAGCACTTTATAAGCTTGTCCAGCTATTACGGCAGCAACTTGGTGATTTGCCTTGCTGCATTCCAACGGCAAGCAAAAAGGAGTTTTGATGAATCCCAAAAGCTGAATTACTATAACCGTTATCCTCGCATCTTCTCATGGTGAATTGCAGCGCTTTGAATCGCACCGTCTTCAGGCATGTTGCAAATCAGAAGTCTCTTTCACGGCAGACTCAACTCCGAAAGCCAGCTATGGGCGATCCGAATTTCAGCCCCATTCGGAAAAGTCTTTTCCCTGGCCAGTTCCTTTGTTATCTGGATCTTTTTTAGGTGTGGGAAAAAACGGTTGAAAATTTCAAAATTCGGACTCAGATTTTCCTCTTTCCATTTCACCTCGATCATTAAGGAAGGGATATCATCGGTTGAGATACAAAAATCAATTTCTCTCCCATCCTTGTTCATTAAATACCAGAGCTTCCGGTTTTCTCCGAAACAATCTTCGCGGAAATGGATTTCTTTTTGCAAGGCGCAGGCAACCGTATTTTCCAGTTTGATTCCCGAATCACCGGCAACTTGCCCGGTATCGTAGAAATAGAATTTAGGCGCTTTTTGAATTGCACGCGCAATGTTTTTATGGAAAGGGGGGACCATGAAAATGATATACATGTTTTCAAGGATGATCAGCCACCGTTTGACGGTTTTATCCGAGCATTGGAGATCCCTTGCCAGAGAACTATAGGATACCGGGCTGCCGACTCTATTTTTTAACAGCTGGATAAGGGTTTCCATCTGGACAATCTGTTGAACGTTTTCAAGATCGATTAGGTCCTGTTTCAAAATGATATCCAGATGTGATTTCTTCCAGCGGTTGTAAAATCGCGAGGTACCATTGAGAAACGGTTCAGGAAAGCCACCGCAAAGTAAAAGCGTTTCGAGTGCTTCCTCGAGCTTGTCCGCTGCTAAAAAGGTACGAATTTCCTTCAAATCCAAGGGATGCATTCTGAATTGGAAAAACCTGCCGGCTAAAGAATCACCCACTTTCCGGTAGGTATCCAACTTGGCACTTCCGGTAACAACGATTGAAGGCGGTATCTTTTCGGTGTCGTAAACGCCTTTGAGCCATGATTTCCAGTTTTTCAATTTGTGAAGTTCATCAAATATGACGAGCGCTTTGGATCGATCCCAGGATTTTTTTTGTAAACTCAGGCGGTCATCCATATTGTCAAAATTGAAATAATCAAACCCGGGTTTTAGCATTTTGGACAATGTGGTTTTCCCGGTTTGTCTGGGACCGGTCAACAGGATGATTTTTTTATCTAAATCTTCCCTGATATAGCTCGTAAGGTATCTTTCCATGATGGCTATTTTGGCATCTATTCCGGAATAGTCAAGACTTTTTCGGAATTGATGCCGGAAAATCGGTCAAAACTCATGACCGGCGAGATGAACTCTCTCGTGATACGCCAAGAACTATATCGATCCGCAAACCGGGTCTTTTAGATAACCAAAAGCGACTCTTCGCACAAAGGGCAATCGTCCATTGAGCGTCTCAAAAGCTGGTATCTATCAGCTCGGCAAATGCTCTTGGCATTCAGTGTGAAGGAGTATAAATTCCGGTGGAATGGTATCGAAACGCGGGTTAGCGTCCTGCCGAATTGCCGGCAAATTGATTTTCTTTTTCTCCCATTACGGTGTTTATGTTCCCAAACTTTAGCGCTCCCATGGGACATATCCGTACACAGGCAGGTTGGAGCTCCGCTTCAACTCTTTCAGTACACAGATTGCATTTCCGCATCTTTTCTTCCAAATCGTAACGAGGTACTCCGAAAGGACAGGCTTCGGCACAGCTGTGACACCCGATACACAGGTCCCTGTCGACGATGACAGCTTTGGTATTAGGGGCCTTCGTTATCGCGCCGGTGGGGCATCCTCTAAGGCAGGGACTATCCTCACAGTGCCTGCAGGATGCCGAAACATACCGGATGCCGGCATTGGGAAACGCTTCCTTTTCCACGCTGTAAATTCTTCTCAATGCGGGGTGACCTTTTTCGGGATAAATATCGTTCTGATCCATGCACGCCACCACACAGGCGCCGCAGCCGACACAAAGATTTTTATCCAGGTATATTGTCTTTTTCATGAAGAACATCCTCAATTCTTAATTTTTTTCAACCCGGCAGAGAGCCGATTTGAATCCCGGGAAACCGGAAAGCGGATCGAGATAATCCCCGTCGAAAAGCAGGTTGACGTCGGCTTCCGGATGCCCGTGGTACATGTGAACGACACCGGGCTGGACCGTCCGGGTCAGGTTCGCTTTGACCACAATGGCATCCCGGGGGGTGGCGATGCGAATCGTGTCATCCTGTTGGACACCCAGGCGGGCCGCATCGGCGGGGTTTAGGTCCGCGGACGGATGATTCGGCCGGAGGCTGCCGGTCCACGTGAGCCGGTAAGTTCTTGTATGGATAAACATCGGCAGTCTTGAGCCGGTGTTCAGAATGAACGGATATTCCGTTGCCATCTCCGGCGCCGCTTCCTTGCTGAACCGGGGAGGGGCATACACCGGAAGGGCTTCAAATCCGGGCCGTCCTTCATATTTTTCAAGGACCTTCGATTTGAATTCCATCTTTTCGGAAGGCGTTCTGAAACCAGTTTTGAGGTATTTCTTCTCCCGCACTTGAATGGGATTGGGGGTGAACATACCCCCCGGATGCTGTTTTAGTTCAGCCAGGGTGATGCCGCCGGGCTCGAGTATCCAGTCGTTGCCGGCCTCGTAACCGGCCTTAAAGAGCGGATCATCCAGTCCGATCCGGGCGGCCAGTTGGTAAATGATATCCACATCGGAGCGGGAATCGTAGAGGGGCGCAATCGCCGGCTGGGTGAAGATAATATATCCCATCGCATAGGTGCGAAGCTCGCTGCGCTCCACGGACGTACAGGCCGGCAGCACGATGTCGGCATGCTTGCAGCTATCGGTCATGAAGAGATCGACGTTCACGAAGAGATCCAGTTGGTTCAAGCTGTCCAAAAACCCCTTGGAATCCGGCCACATCCGGTAATTGAGGCCAAAGCCGATCAATGCCTTGATGGGATAGGGCGCTCCGGAGCGAATCTGGTGCGGCAGGTGCATGGCCTGTCCCTCTTCATCGATCATCTCTGTCCAGAGAGGAAACCGGTCCGCGCCGATTCTCGGGGGCATATCGCTCCAGGCTCTGGGCTGGGCAAATTCGCGGCCTCTCGTCGGGATCACGCCAACCGTGTGGTTGAAGCTCGCCGGCATGACGAAGCTGCCGCCCCTGATATCGTAATTACCGGTAAGCCCGGCAAGGCAGAAAACAGCCCGGTAATTTTGCACCCCATTGGTATGATGCACCACCGGTGACGCGCTTGGCATAATGGCGGCCGGTTTGACGGAAGCATACATGCGTGCGGCTGAAACGATTCTATGGGCGGGAACCCCGGTCAATTCTTCCCCTTTATCAGGTGTGAACCCTTGAACATATTCCCGGTATTCCTCAAACCCATACGTGTGGTTGGTGACAAAATCCGGGTCGTAGCGTTTCTCATCGATGATGACATGGGCCATCGACAACGCCAGGGCTCCGTCCGTGCCCGGTCTGAGCTGAAGGTGAATATCCGCGCGGGAGGTCGTCGGGGTCTCTCTGGGATCCACAACGATAAGCTTCATCCCTCTTTCTTTTCCCTTTAAAATGTCTCTTGCCTTGACAGGATTGGAATGAAACGGATTGGCGCTCCAGACAAGGAGGCAATGGGTATTCATCAGATCCGGGCCCGCCGGCAGGCCGAAGGTAAGCCGCTGCGCCATCGCCATGGCATGGAAACAGGTGCTGGATTCCGACAGATAGTTGGGGGAACCGAAAGAATGCGCCAGACGCTTGAGATAGGGTCTGAAGTACTTGGTATAGCCCGAAAAGAAAGCGACTGACTCCGGCCCGTTTTCATGCTTGATCGCATTGAATTTGGCGGCGATGGTTTCCAGCGCCTCCTCCCAGGATATGGGCTCGAAATTACCGGATCCTCTGGGGCCGGTCCTTTTCAGGGGGGTCTTCAGGCGTTCTTCGCTGTAAATATATTGGCGGTTTGCCGCACCCTTGGCGCACAGGGTTCCCCTGTTGTAGGGATTTTCCTCGGATCCTTCGATTTTGATAATCCGCCCGTCTTTCACATAGAGATCCAGCCCGCACTGCGTCATGGGATCGCAGATGGCGCAAACGGATTTCCGGAGCTCAATACCCGTTTCGGGAGAGGCGATCTTTCCTTTCAGCATCTTCTGGATATTCTTCATGATATTCATTCCTTTTCTGCATATTTCATGGACTCTGAGGGGCAGTATCAGCCGAAAGAGCTATCTTGAAAGGAGGAACACGCTAAGTAAAAAGCTGCCACACTAAAAATCAATCATTCTTGGATATCAGATCTCCCTCAACATAGCGGTGAATAATACCTGATATGAGGGTTTGATAAGGGATGCCCATTTCCATGGCCTTTTTTTGAATACCCGCATGATCATGCTCGTAAAGACGAATAGTGATCCGCTTATTCCTTTTAAAGGTGTTTTCCGCAGCGGCTTTTATGGCCTCAATCTCTTTTTCCGATGGTCTTGAAAGCTCCATCTGCCCGCTCTCATAAGCATCTAAAATGTTTTGCTCTTCATTATCGTACTTCATACGACCCCTCTTTTCCTTTTCGGTAATCCCTGGTCGCTTTCCGGCTCGGAATAATTGTTTTTAAAAAAATATAATCTTTTTCAACAATATGAGGAACAAGATAAACATAGTCGTCAACAACCACAAAATAGATTCTTTGGCCCGGATATTTTTTCTGGTCGGGATGGGGTGCCGTTCTCCAAATATCGCCTTTAGATAAATGAAAGATTATCCGCTCAAAGGATATGCTTCTTTCCGCTTTCAGATGTTCATTCTTTTGAGGGCTCCATTCGAATCTCATGGTAATATTATGTACATTTTGTGTATGTCATTGTCAACCAAGCGGCGCTATCGTGCACGGCAACTTTGTTATAACTTCTAAACCTCTTTCCAGTAACTTTTCATTAACGGATTTTGAGTGATGGGGTTAGGCTTTTGGCGGAATGTGTCAAGGAAAAGGAGACACTGTATCGTTTAAATGAGGAAAACAGGAACATTATGAATTTATGACCTCCGTCAGATGTTGTACCTTGACGTTCAGGCCATGCCGCCTCACCCCATGGGAGAGCTGGATGATGCAGGCCGGGCAGGTGGTCACCAGCACGTCGGCTCCTGTCTTTTTAAGGTTTTCCATCTTGCGGTCCAGCACCTGCATGGCGAGATCATAATGCGACAGGGCATAGGCCCCGGCTCCTCCGCAGCACCAGTCCGCCTCCGGCATTTCCACGAACTCGGCGCCCGGCAGTTGCCGCAGCAGATCGCGTGGTGCCTTCAAAATCCCCAGGCCGCGCGAGGCATGGCAGGGATCGTGAAAGGTGACCCGTTTGCCCTCCAGCGTTTTGGAAAAAGGGACGATTTCGGCCGCCAGCCATTCGGCCACATCCCGGGTTCCGGCAGCCACATCTTGTGCCTGGTTCCGTCGAGGATCGTTATCGGTAAAAAGCAGGGGGTATTTTTTAATAAAGGAAGTACAGCTTGAGCAGTCGGTGACGATGGCGTCGAACTGGCCGGTGTCCAGCAGCGGCAGGTTCCGGGCGGATAGGTGGCGGGCCGCGGCAAGATCTCCGTAGGACCAGGCCGGCAATCCGCAGCAGTTGTTGTCCAGCAGGTGAACGTCGCGGGAAAAGCGCCTCAGCAGTGCCAGGGTGGCCTGTCCGGCCGCCTGGCTGACCGTATCGGTCCCGCAGCCGACAAAATAAGCCACTTTCAGGTGGTGGCCCCGGCCCTGGTAAACCCCGGGCTTGAAACGTGTCCGCAGCGGCTGGGTTGGGAGCCGGCCGAGAATCTGCTCGGCCCGGGCAAAATCATGCCCGAAGATGCGCAAAAGCCCTAAGGCGCCGGCCAGCTCGCTCACGCCGCTGTTTTTTCCCAGCGCCACGGCCCGGGCCGCCAGATGCAGCCGCCGGGGATAGGGCAACAGCTTATCAAACAGCAGGCGGTGAATGGACTTGCGCCCGACGGTATCGAGGTATTCCGATCGCGCTTTGATGACCAGATCCGAGGTCGGAATTGCCGGAAAGCAGTTGCTGGTGCAGGCCCCGCAAAGCAGGCAATCGTAAAGCGGCTCTTCGAGCTCCGGGCTCCACGCAAGACGGTTCTCGATCAGTGCCCGCAGCAGGGCCAATCGGCCCCGGGCCACCCCCGACTCGTTGCCGGTGGCGCGGAAAACCGGGCAGGCTACCTGGCAAAAGCCGCAGCGGTTGCATTGGGCGATGGCGTCGTAGTCGGTGGATATGCTCATGGTCTATGGATTCCTTCGCCTCAATCTACTGGTTCGGATCGGGGCATTTTTGCATCCCCCGTCGTTTCGAACGCGGCCCGTCAATTATCTACACCCGGCCCGGCATGCGACCCGGAGCGAACACATGCTTGGGGTCCAGAGCGGCCTTGATCCGGTGCATCAGATGCCATTCCGGCCGCGGTGGACCGAATACATCGTTGCGTTTCTTGAATTCATCCGGTGCTTTTTCCAGAACGACGTGGCCCTCCAGTTCATGGATCCGCCGGCCTATGATTTTCCACGAATCGTCGGTCATATGATCGACTCCCGCCAGGATTCGGCCGCACCCGAAATCGACCAGCATCGAGACGGCCGACGCTTGCCGGGCGATGAGTTGGGCCGCCGGCGCCACAAGGTCCGACGGCGTCCCGGCGCGAAGGATGTGGGAATGTCCGGCGATTGCCGCAAACGGTCCGGTAAAGGGTCCGCACCAAACGTCGTAATCATCGGAGCGTTCGGATTCAAAACCGGCGCCGGCAAACAGGAATAGGGCCTGGTTCAATTGGGAGGCCACGGTTTCATTGAAGCCTTCAAAGCCCAGGTACAGCCGCCATGACCTGCTGACGGTTTCGGGCACGGCTGCCGCGAATACCGCTCCCAGGCGTGATCCGAGCACCGTTGTTGCCAAGTTGGCGCAGGCATCTATCGTCCCGGTGGCGGAAATGGCGGTGCATCGCTGCGGGCAGGTGGCTGTCCGCAAGGTCACCCGCGTGATCAGGCCCAACGTTCCGGCTGAACCGGCTAAGAGCCGGATCATATCGTAGCCAGCCACATTTTTAACGACCTTGCCGCCGGCGCGTATCAACCGGCCACGACCATCAATGAATCGCAATCCCAACAGCAGCTCACGTGGTGCGCCGTAGGAGAAGCGCTCGGGTCCGCAGGCGCCCATCGCCGTGATTCCTCCGATGGTGCGCCGCAGTAAATCAAAGGCCGGTCGGAGGGCAAGCCATTGGTTATGGGGAGCAAGGGCTTTTTGAATATCGCCCAAGGTCATTCCGGCCCCGACCGTGACATACTGGTTGGAGGGGTCCAGATCGACAAGATCGCTAAGAACATCGGTCTTCAAGGGCAGGCCGGGACGGGCTGGAAAATTGCCGAAGTCGCCCAGGGAACCGCTGCCGCTCGGTACCAGGGGCTGACCGGCGGCCAAGGCTTGTTGAACCTGATCCGCGATCTCTTTTTCCGCAACTGTCAGGGGATCGTCGGGTCCGGACCAGGCCGCATCGGCTTTGAAGGCAAAGGGCCGGGAGGTGTCAGGAAATATTTTTCCGGGGTTTACGACGTGGGTCGGGTCAAAGGCATCCTGAAGGCAGCGTTGGGCATCGATGTCTTCATCGGAAAACACCAGCCGCATGGCCTCCATTTTTTCTCGCCCGATGCCATGTTCGCCCGAAATGGTACCCCCCAGGGCCACGCAGGCTTTCATGATTTGCCATCCCGCCTCGTGAACCCGTTTGAGCTGGCCGGCGTCACGCGAGTCGAAGAGCAACAGGGGGTGAAGGTTGCCGTCACCGGCGTGGAAAACATTGCCGTGAATAAAACCGTGGGCTTTCACGATGCCGGCCACCTGATCCAGCGCATCGGGCAACAGGGTGCGTGGCACCGTACAGTCGTTCACCAGGTAGTTTGGGGCCAGCCGGGCCACGGCCCCGAAGGCGCCGCGACGTCCCTCCCACAGCCGGTTGCGTTCCGCGGCGGTGGCGGCGTCGCGGATCTCCCGGCAGTGGTTGGCCGTGCAGATCACCCGGATGCTTTGGGCCTGCGCTTCCAGCCCGAGCGCGGGTCCTTCCACTTCGATGATCAAAACGGCCGCGGCGTCGCGGGGATAGCCGCAGGTGTAACTGTCTTCGACCGCCTGGATGATTCGGGCATCCATCATCTCCAGCGTGGCCGGAACAATTCCGGCGGCAATGATACCGGCCACGGACCGGGCGGCATCGGCCACGTCGTTATAAACCGCCAGCTGGGTGATCACCTTTTCAGGTGTGGGCATGATGCGAACGGTGACCTCGGTTACCACGGCCAGGGTTCCCTCACTGCCGATGAGGAGCCCGCGCAGGTCGTATCCGGAAGGATCGAGGGCCGCCGACCCCAGCTGCAGGATCTGCCCGCCCGCGAGAATGGCCTGGAGGCCGAGCACGTGGTTGGTGGTGACGCCATACCTGAGGCAGCGAGGCCCGCCTGAGTTTTCGCCCACGTTGCCGCCGAGAGTGGCGACTTTCTGGCTGGCGGGGTCCGGAGCGTAGAAAAAGCCCAGTGGGGCCAAGGCGTTTTGTAGCTCCAGGTTGGTCACTCCGGGTTGGACAACGGCTGTGCGGCGGTTGGGGAAGATGCCGAGGACGCGGTTGAGTCGCGATAGACAGATCGTAAGCCCGCCATGGGGCAGGATCGTACCCCCGGACAGGTTGGTGCCGAATCCCCGGGGGACAAACGGCACTCCGGCCCGGGTTGCCTCCTCGATGACGGCGGCTGTTTCGGCCGTATCGGCGGGAAACACCACGGCTCCGGGTGCTCCCCTGGCCAGGGATCCATCATAGGAATAGAGTTCAGCGGCGGTTCGGGACTCGGCGACATGGCGATCACCGACGATCCGCCGCAGGGTTTTGATCAGGTTGCGTGATATCACTGTATCCATGGAATCGAACCGCCGTTGAGGGGGTTATGCCGATTCATAAACGGCCGTGGCTGAGGCCACGGCGCCCGGCCGGGGTTTAAAACCTTCAGCCGCAAGCACCGATTCCAGGGCCGACAGGAACAGAACCACGTTCCGGCGACGGCAGGTATGGCCCATCAGCCCGACGCGCCAGACCTTGCCGGCAAACTGGCCCAGGCCGCCGCCGATCTCGATGGCGAAATTGTTCAAAAGGGCTTTGCGCACCTTAAGGTCGTTGACTCCGTCGGGGATACGGACCGCGTTGAGCATGGGCAGTCGCTCCTTTTCCGGGACGAGCATGGAAAGCCCCATGGTCTCCAGTCCCGCCACGAGGGCGTGGTGGTTGAGCCGGTGACGGGCGAAGCGCGCCTCGAGTCCTTCCTCGGCGATGATGCGCAAGGCTTCCCGGATGGCATAGACCATATTGATGGGCGCCGTGTGATGGTATTTTCGCTCGTTGCCCCAGTAATCGCGCACCATGCCAAAGTCGAGGTACCAGCTGACCACCGGGGTTTTGCGTTTTTCAAGGGCTTTTACCGCGGCATCACTGAAAGTTACCGGCGAGAGCCCCGGGGGGCAGGAAATGCATTTCTGGGTGCCGCTGTAGGCGGCATCGACCCTGACCCGGTCGATGGCCACATCCATTCCGCCGAGCGAGGTCACACAGTCCACCAGAAAAAGAGCGCCGGCATTGTGGGCGATCGTGGCGATGTCCTCCAGCGGCGTGAAGGCTCCGGTCGACGTCTCGGCGTTGACCACGGCCACTACCTTGGGTGAGCAGGAGCTGACGGCCCTGGATACGGCCTCCGGGTCCACGGCCCGCCCCCATTCACAATCGACCCTGATCAGCTTGCCGCCGATCCGGTTGACGATGTCGCACATTCGGGTGCCGAAAACGCCGTTGACGGCTACCACCACCTCGTCTCCGCTCTCCACCAGATTCACCAGGCAGGCTTCCATGCCGGCGCTGCCCGTAGCCGAAACAGGAATGGTCAACGGGTTGGCTGTTTGGAACAGGAGGCGCAACAGTTGCTGGGTCTCGTTCATCGTGGTCAGAAAATACGGATCCAGGTGCCCGATGCAGGGGGCGGCCATGGCTTGCAGAACCCGGGCCGGAACATCACTGGGTCCGGGGCCCATGAGCAAGCGCCAGCCGGGGTCGATATCTCTGAATTCCTTGGGATCTATAGGCGTCATGATGGATTCTTGCTCCTTCTTAAACGGATTGTTTCGGGGATCATCGTTTACAATTCGACTACAATTCGACGTATGTATGACAGACGTTTGTTTTCTGTCAATGGCCTTGATCGTCGTACCGGCCACGCCAGGATATTTTTTCCGGACCGGCAGGAACTCGCTATCGCTCAAACAGCCTGCCGCTCTTCCAAAAACACCCTGGCGCGGCCTACCTGCCGTGGGAAATTGGCCGAAACGATGATCAAGGCCGAAATAATTTTCGACTAAAAACGTGCAGAAAATTATTTTTAGTATCTTACTATCGAAATTCGTGCTTTTTATGGCAGAAAAATCCGAAATCCGAAATACGAAACAAATTCAAAACAGCAAAATGCAAATAACCAAAGCTTGTTGTGGTTCTGAGCGTGAATGCGATGTTTTGGATTTCGATCATTTCAATATTTGGTATTGTTTCGGATTTCGATATTCGGATTTCGAATTTTGGTTCCGGCTTGTCCGGGTTAGGGTACTATAGTGACAACGACGGGAATCGTCAGCCCGCAAAGATTTCATAGCAGAGGGGAAACCATGAAAAAATTCATTATGTTTGTGACTCTGATCGCAGTCGCTTTGTCGTTGAGCGCATGTGCATCCGATCCCATCGTTCGGGAAGGCGGGGACACGGGCGCAAGGCAGGTTAAAAACGTTATTTTCCTGCTGAGCGACGGCACGGCGAACGAGGCCTGGCCCCTGGCTCGCTGGGTCAAGGGGGAAAGGCTCGCTTCCGACGATATTTTAACCGGCGCCATCCGGACCTACGGCGCCGATTCGATCATTACCGACTCGGCGCCCGGTTCGACCAGTTACGCAACCGGCCAGAAAGGAACCGACAAGGGGATAGCCGTGTACCCCTGGAATGTGACCATTGCGGGGGTTGATTTTGACCCTGCCCTGTCATACGTGCCGCTTGCCACATTGCTGGAAGGTGCGCGGTTGACCGGCCGCGCGACGGGGATTGTGGCAACGTCCAACGTGCAGCACGCAACGCCCGCGGACTTTACGGCCCATACCCACGACCGCGGCAATTTCA
Organism: Pseudomonadota bacterium; assembly: GCA_043797445.1. Taxonomy (GTDB): domain Bacteria; phylum Desulfobacterota; class Desulfobacteria; order Desulfobacterales; family JAFDDL01; genus JAZDPP01. The sequence continues at coordinate 8,622 of JAZDPP010000139.1, read as the reverse complement.
CCGAAATCGGCGAGCAGCAGGTATACCAGAATATCGATGTGGTGCTCTCCGGTGGGGAACAGTATCTGCTGCCAAAGGGGGTTGGCCGCGGTGTTCGGGCGGATAAAGAAAACCTGGTCGAGGTGATCAAATCCAAGGGCTATGCGTATGTCACTAACCGTGACGAGATGCTGGCGGCTTCGGGCCAGAAGATTTTTGGTCTGTTCGCTCCGGACGCGATGGCCTACGATATCGATCGGCCCGCTTTTGCACCCGGCGAACCTTCACTGGCTGAAATGACTGCCAAGGCTATTGAAACCCTGTCCGGAAGCTCAAAGGGCAAGGGGAAGGGGTTTTTCCTGTTTGTTGAGGGTTCGAAGGTGGATTGGGCCGCCCACGCCAATGATCCGGCCGGCGTGGTGAGCGATCTGATCGCCTATGACAATGCCGTCAAGGCCGCTCTCGATTTTGCCAGGGCTGACGGCAACACCCTGGTCATCAGCGTGGCTGACCATACCACCGGGGGTCTTTCCATTGGCGTCCGGGAGGATCCGAAATATTCCACCACGGATGACGATATTGTCGTGGGACCGATTCGCAAGGCCAGGGTGACCGGTGAGGGACTCGGCAAGCTCATCGAGAAAGACAATTCCGAAGCCAATATCAGGGCCGTTTTTGCCAACCAATGGGGAATCACCGATCTGAGCGCCGAGGAAATGGCCTCGATACAGAAACCGGCCCAGGGGAGGGAGCTGCAGAAGGTTCTTTCGCCTGTGCTGTCCAGGCGTGCCAGACTGGGCTGGACCACCCACGGACACACCGGCGGCGACCCCTATTTGTTCTCGTATGGCCCCGAGCGTATCAGCGGTTTATGGGAAAATACCGACATAGGCAAATATGTCGCCGGTAAATTGGGCTTTTCTTTCCCGGAAATCAACAAGCGACTGTTCGTCGAGGCCTCGGCGGCTTTCCGGGCGGCAGGCTTTACCACTGTCATCGACAGGAGTGATCCGACCAATCCCGTCTTGCTGGTCAGCAAGGGCGATGCAACGGCCCGGCTGCCCTTGGCCAAAAACCTCGTTCTGGTGAATGCCAAGACGATTGAGTTGGAAGGCCTTGTGGTGTTGGCTGAAAAGCTGGACAAGGTGTTTCTGCCGGGTCAGGCAATCGAGGTCGTTAAGACCGAGCTGAAATAATAAAAAGGGTCCGAAAATGACTTGACCCAGGGAAAATGTGATTTTATCGTCGTTGGGAAGCCGTTTTTGGCTAACCCGGACCTATTGGATAGGTGGAGAACCCGCTGCCAACAGAACAAGAGCCTGGAAAATTATGGTAATAGAAAATAAGAAACCCCATGGCCAAAGCATCCTGATCCAAATGGCCATTGCCGTAGTGGTACTGATGGCAAGCGTCTGTTTATGGGCGTGCGAACGGAAGGATCGCAAGCCTGCCGGCCCGATCGAAAAAGCTACCTTGGCTTATTCCGCAACGCATCATGTAATTCTTGCCGAGGTTGCCCAGGTGAAAGACTATTTCAAACAAGAAGGATTGGAGATCATGCCGCATCTGCATGCTTATGGTAAGCCTGCCTTGCAGGACATGATGGCAGGCACGGCGGATTTTGCCACCGTGGCCGAAACTCCTGTCATGTTCGCCATATTGGATGGCGCGGAAATTTCCATCATTGCAACTATTCATAAAGCCAATAAGGATAATAACGCCATTGTTGCCAGAAAGGATAAGGGGATTCTCACTCCCCCTGATCTGAAAGGGAAAAAAATAGCGACAACTCTCGGGACTGTTTCTGAATTTTTCCTCGACGCTTTTTTAGCGATCAACTCGATATCAAAGAAGGACGTGGAGTTGGTCAACCTGAGGCAGGAGGAACTGCCCCGGGCTCTGATGGAAGGAAATGTCGATGCGGCAGCGGGGTTCAATCCCTTCCTGACCATGGCCCAAGGGCTGTTGGGGGAAGGGGGAACCACCTTTTACAACAAAAATATTTACACCCAAACCTTCATCATGGTTTCAACCAAGGAATTTGTCCGGCATAACCCCGGTAAGGTCGAAAAAATGCTTCGGGCACTTGACAGAGCCGAAAAATTTGTCCAACAAAATCCGGAGGAGGCGCTGAAGATTGTGGCTGATTTTAACCCGGAGAAAATAGCCGCCACCCGCGAGATGCTGGCGGGATCATTCATGGGGTTGTCTCTCGACCAGTCACTCATTCTCGCTCTTGAAGATGAATCAAGATGGGCGATCAAAAGCGGGTTGACCAGCGCCACCGAGGTTCCAAATTTTCTTGATTATATCTATTTCGATGGCCTCAAGTCTGTCAGACCGGCAGCGATATGGGTTTTAAAGTAATGGCGGGATTGACCGATGAAGATTAAAAATAAGTTGCGGATCAATGCCGCTGTATCGTTGCTGATTGCTTTTGGCATTGCCGTTGTGCTTTTCCTGTCGATAGATCGGCTATATAAGGCAAACGAATCAACGATAATTGGAAGTGAAATAATTACCAGCGCGTTTGAAAGGGTTTCGCTCAGAAACGATTATATCCGGAACAACAGCGGGAGGGCAAAAGATCAGTGGTTTGCCAAGAATGAACAGATCGGCAACCTCCTGCGCTCGGCTCCGCAATATTTTCAGGGGAGCGAAGAGCGAAATCTCATTGGCGGGATGATTGTAAATCAGGAATCGTACGGGGAAATTTTTTCGGCTATCGTGGCCAACCGGGAAAGGAGCGGCATGAATCCAGGCTTAGCCGCCATTTTACTGGAAGCCGAGGAGAGGCTGGTTAACCAGTTAGATATGAGGGCCTATGTCATCGCTATCCAGGGCCGAGCGTTGATTGAGTCGAGCAGAAAGACCCGTGCTTCCGCCCTGAGACTGGCGGGAGGGAGTCTCCTCTTCGGATTTCTGGCGCTTTTCGTGGCGGGGGTTATCAATTTGGGCTCCTTGCGCCGGATCATCACGGATCGCATCAAGTGTCTGCGCGACGGCGCGGCGGTGATCGGTGCCGGGGACCTGGACCACCGCATCCAAATCACGGGGGATGACGAGTTCGTCGAGCTCTCCGAGGCGTTCAACGCGATGAGCGCAAAGTTATCCGCCCTATACCATGATCTAAAGGTCGAGATCGAAGATCGAAAACTGGCCGAGGCGGCATTGCGCCAAAGCCGGGAGGACCTGGATCGGGCTCAGGAGGTCGGGCAGATCGGCAGCTGGCGTCTGGATATCCGGAAAAACGTTTTGACATGGTCTGACGAGAATTATCGCATCTTTGGGGTAGAAATAGGCACGCCGCTGACCTATGAGTCGTTTATGGGAGCCGTTCACCCGGATGACCGCCAATACGTGGACACGCAGTGGCAGGCGGGCCTGCGCGGCGAGCCGTATGATATTGAGCACCGGCTGGTGGTGGGCGGTCAGGTGAAATGGGTTCGGGAAAAGGCGTATCTGGAGCTCGACGGCGCGGGTATTGTACTGGGGGGATTCGGCATCACCCAGGACCTCACCCAGCAAAAGCAGGCGGAAGAGCAGATCAGGGCATCACTGATGGAGAAAGAGGCGATGCTCCGGGAGATCCATCACCGGGTGAAGAACAACCTCCAGGTGATTTCCAGCCTGGTCAGTTTGCAGGCCGACACCTTAACCGATGATCGGATTCGAGAAGAGTTCAATACGGTTTGCGACCGCATTCGTTCAATGGCGATGATCCATGAGAAACTCTACCAGACGGAAAATCTGGCGCGGTTGAACTTTGCCGAATACGCCGCCAGCCTGCTGCAGTATCTCTGGAACGTCTACGATGTTCTGGCCGAAAAGGTACGGCTTAATCTTGAGCTTTCACCCGTGGCGTTGTCGATAGAAAAGGCAATCCCTTGCGGATTGATTTTAAACGAACTGGCCAGCAACGTCCTCAAGCATGCTTTTCCCCATAATAGCGGCGGCGAAGTGACGGTGGGCCTGGATTACGATACCATTACCGGTACAGCCCATCTGAGGGTGAGCGATAACGGCGTTGGCCTGCCGGCAGGTCAGGACTGGCGCCAATCTATCTCTCTTGGCCTGCGCCTTGTGGAAATTTTGGCCGGCCAGTTGTGTGGGACCGTGGAAACGGGAACCGGCCCCGGAACGGAATTTCGAATCACCTTCTCCTTGAAGGAGCCCCAATCATGAGCAAACTGTCTATTTTGATCGTGGAAGACGAAGCGATCATCGCATACGACCTCGCCGGAAAGGTTCGGCAATTGGGGTATGACGTTGCTGGAACAACCGCACTTGGCGAAGAAGCGATCGAGCTCGTCCGTCTGCACCGGCCGGCGTTGGTGTTGATGGATGTTCAACTGGCGGGTGCGATGGACGGCATCGCAGCGGCGATACAGATAAATCGCGAGTGCCATCTGCCCATACTCTTCCTCACCGCGAATGCCGATCTTGGCACGGATGAGCGAGCCCTGCGGGCGGGAGCCGTCGGGATCATCAAGAAACCATTCGACAAGCGCGATGTTCGCATCCAGATCGAAAAGGCGCTCCGCCAAAACGCGACGGAGAAGAGCGGTTCACTATAGCTGCATGTTTTTTAGAAATATCAGTTTTTGGACTGTATCAATGGTTGGGTTTTCCAATTTTTCGATTGAAAACGCACTAAAATTGAACCACGGGGGATTCAGCTATGTCAATTTTGTTCTCTAAAACCGTTCTCGGACTTCTGACATTGCAAAACCATCTTGTAATGGCGCCGATGACGCGCAGTCGCGCCACCGACAATATCCCCAACCCGCTAATGGCAGCGTACTATGCGCAACGTGGCACGGCAGGTCTTATCATTACCGAGGGCACGTCCCCTTCTCCGAATGGATTGGGTTACCCTCGCATACCGGGAATATTTTCCCGGGATCAGGTTGAGGGGTGGAAACGGATTACCGATGCGGTGCACGCCGAGGGCGCGAAGATCTTCGTTCAATTGATGCATTGCGGACGAATTGTTCATCCGCTGAATATGCCCGCGGGGGCCCGGGTGATAGCGCCTTCGGCCATAGGGGCCGCCGGCGAGATGTACACGGATGCAGAGGGCTTTAAACCTCATCCCGTGCCGCAAGAAATGACTGCGGCGGATATAAACTCCACTATTGCGGAGTTTGTTCGGGCTGCGAATAATGCCGTGACAGCAGGTTTTGACGGCATCGAATTGCACAGCGCAAATGGTTATCTGCTCGAACAGTTCATCCGTCCGAACTCAAATCAGCGTCTTGATGGCTATGGCGGTCCGATCGAGAACCGCGCGCGTTTCGTTTTGGAAGTGGCCGAGGCGGTCATGGGTGCCGTCGGCCGGGACAGTGTGGGAATCCGGCTTTCGCCATTTGGTGTGTTCAACGATATGCCTTTGTATGACGCGATGGCGGCGGATTACACCTACCTGGCTCAACAGCTCAACGCTCTCGGGCTGGTTTATATCCACCTCGTGGATCACTCGGCCATGGGTGCGCCGGCGGTGCCCGATGCCATGAAGGCGACATTCCGCAAGGTATTCAAGCGGACGCTGATTCTTTCCGGTGGTTACGATGCCGAGCATGCCGAAAGTGACTTGCTCAAGGGAAAATGTGACCTTATCGCCGTGGGGAAACCCTTCCTTGCCAACCCCGATCTATTGGATCGGTGGAAAACCCACGCAGTCATGAATGCGCCGGATATGGATACTTTCTATACGCCCGGCCCCAGGGGCTATACCGACTATCCGACGTTGAACAAATAGAGCTTCGGCGGGTAAGGCCATTTATCGGGAAAAGAGTGTAACTTCTCAATAACGGTGGGCAAGCCTCACGTTTCGAAAAGCCTGGATTCCGGCTTTCGCCGGAATGACGCAGCGGATTTCCGAAGTGCAGCACGTCATTCCGGCGAAAGCCGGAATCCAGAATGCAGTGCCTGCACTTATTGGGAAGTTGCCTCCCTTCCCGGTAACTTGTTATAAAATTTGGGAAAAAGCTCAACAAACAGAGCAATCCCACATGTTGAGCTGTTTCTTAGCGAATATGGCATCTCCTGGAGCGGCTTGGGCGTACCTTGTTTTTTTCGCAAAGAACGGTTAAAAAAAAGCTTAACCTCACAGGAGCAATCATTCCTCATGAAATCTCAAACTGAAGCCAATGGAATGGCCGAGCAGGCTTTTGATATGATCGCGGCGGAGCAGCCTCTTTCAAGAAGGAGTGTCCTCAAACTTTGCGGGGCTACGATTGCCGGAATGGCATCATGGACCTTTTTCGGGGTCGGCACCGGAATGAGTGCCCCGTTGATCATCACAGAGCAGGCCAATGGACTGGTGATCGCGGACCCCACGAAATGCGTTGCCTGCCGCAGATGTGAGCTCGCCTGCACTGAATACAATGACGGAAAATCTTCCCCCGCGCTATCACGCATAAAAGTGTGGCGAAATCTGAATTTCGGTCCATCGGGGCTTCACACCGGGCAGCGTAGCCACGGAGACTGGGAAACGGGGCTGATCGTTCAAGACTTTTGCAAACAGTGCCCACATCCCGTCCCCTGTGCCGATGCCTGCCCCAACGCAGCCATCAATGTGAAGCCGCCCACCAACGCCAGGGTCATCGATCCCGTCAAGTGCACCGGCTGCAAAGTATGTCTGAAAGCCTGTCCCTGGGAGATGATCTCTTACGATGAGGACACAAACAAGGCTACCAAATGTTTTCTGTGCGACGGCAAGCCAAAATGTGTCGAAGCCTGTCCGGCCGAGGCCCTGACGTATGTATCCTGGGTTGATCTGACCGGCAGGGTGCCGCCCCGGATAACGCCCACTTTGAACAAGCCGATGGCATGCGGGGATTGCCACGAATAAAAGCGGCGTAAAGGAGATGTGTAGAATGGCGCGATATGGAGGATGGGCTGGAAACGTCCTACGGGTTGATTTGTCTACCGGACGCATCACCCTGGAAGACACCGTCGAAAAATACAAGGACTATATCGGGGGCACGGGAATTGGATACAAAGTCCTGTGGGATGAAGTTGCGGGGGACATAAAGGCTTTTGACCCCGAAAATAAAATCGTCTTCGCCACCGGCCCTCTGGCCGGCACCAGCGCGCCCTGTAGCGGAAGAACCGCCGTCACCACTCTGTGGCCGACCTGTTGGCCGAAACATCTGGTCGGGACAGGGCACATGGGCGGCCACTTTGCCGCTGAGCTGAAATATGCGGGGTTTGATGCCGTTATCCTGGAAGGCAGGGCCGAGTATCCCGTTTGGCTCGCGATTTTTGACGGCAAGGCTGAAATCAGGGACGCCCGTCCGCTTTGGGGGCAGGGCATACGGCGGACCACCTATGAAATTTCCAGACAGATGGGTACCGAGGCTTGCGTGGCCGCGATTGGTCAAGCCGGTGAAAACAGGGTCCCCATGTCCGTTATCATCAACTCGGTTTCTCATTCAGCCGCGGGCGGCGCAGTGCTGGGCTCCAAGAACCTGAAAGCCATCGGCGTCCGGGGCACCGGCAGTATCCGTATCGGAGGAAACAAAGAGGAATGGGAAAAGGTGGTCAAATACCATCTGTCGCTCCTGGGTGCCAACAATCAGCACGTGGTTCCCAGCAGCCCTCAGCCCTGGGCGGAGTACTACGACCCGGCTACCCGCTGGGTCGCGTCGAGGGGGAGACAATGGGGCGCCGCAAACCCGCCTATCGATACCGGAACGTGCGATCCGCACAACCTCAATCGAATGGCGTATCGATCAAACAATGCCGCCGTTTTTCTGGGCGAGAAAGCCTGGCAATATACCGTCAGGGGCAACGGATGTACGGGCTGTCCCATCCGGTGCCATACCCTGATCAAAGTCCCGAGCGTTACATCAAAGTATGGCATATCGGAGACCGGTCAGAGCACCTGTGTCCGTTTGATGTTGGGGAAGTTGTTTTTCAAAAACTTCCCGGATGGTCCCCAGGGCAAGACGTCCATCGAAGCGTGCATGGTGGGCATGCACCTTGCCGATGACCTCGGAATATGGGACAATTACGGCCAGCTTCAGCGTGACTTCAAAAAATGCTACACCGAAGGTATCCTTCAAAGCAAGGTCGGTGAAAAGGAATTCCAGCGCTATTCCTGGGATCAGCTTGAAAAGGGTGATCCCGCCTTTTTATTCGAGCTGCTTCCGAGGATCGCCAACAAGGACGGTGAGCTGGCAACGGCCTTGGGGCTTGGGACCGGGTACATGCTCGATCGGTGGGGGATCGCCGAAGCCGACTGGAAAAGCGATCACAAACAGCTGTACTGGAAGCTCGGGCATCCTAAGCATCATTCAAACGAGGATGCGGGGCAATGCGGTGTTATCATCAACACGCAATACAATCGCGACGCCCAGTGCCATTCCCACACCAATTTTATCCGGAACGGGCTTCCGCTGGAGGTCCAGAAAAAACTGGCAGCCGAGCTGTGGGGCTCCGAAACGGCGGTCGATGCACCGGGTGCGTTCACGCCGATGAACGTCTATAAGGCCAGAATGGCAAAATGGGCGTTGTTGAGAAAGGAGCTTCATGACGCGATTCCCCTCTGGAACTGGATGGGGCCATGGTCCGCTTCACCGCTTAAAGAGCGCGGTTACAGGGGGGACGATTCCATCGAGTCCATGCTCTACAGTC
>JAZDPP010000138.1:0-90713 GCA_043797445.1 Pseudomonadota bacterium | reverse complement strand
TCCCACAAAACCGTTACACTATTTTGTTACTTGGCTAAACCACGTCAGCTCTTTTTTATACCGTAATTATTCAATTTTCCCTATTTCAACGATGCTTTCGGTGCACAAAAAAGCGTTACACTATTTTGATCTTATCAACCGGGTTGCTTTGAAGCGGCCACAGGCGCCGGCGGAGGCCAGGTGGTCGACAAATCAAGTGCTGCCGGCGATTTGAGTGCCGGGCGACAGTATCTTGAGATGGTTGAAGCCGAAAAAGGAGATGTGGATATTACGGCGTCCGAGATTCTTGTAGCGGTCGGCCGGGGAATTGAAGACCAGGAAAATATCGAGATGGTGAACGAACTCGCGGAAGCCATGGGGGGCGATGTCGCCTGTTCCCGGCCCATCGTCGATGCCAAATGGCTTGATAAATCCCGTCAGGTCGGAACCTCCGGCCTTACGGTTAAGCCGAAGGTATATCTGGCCCTTGGCATCAGCGGCTCCTTCCAACATGTGGGCGGAATTAAGGGGAATCCCTATATTGTCGCCGTGAACAAGAATCCCAAAGCCCCTATCTTCCAGATAGCGGACGTCGGCGTCGTTCAAAATATCCTGGAATTCATTCCTGAGCTGACAGAGAAGGTTAAAGAAATGAAATAAGTGATTTTTTATTGTGTATTGAGTTTTTTCAGTGCCGAGCTGGCGAACCGCCGGCCCGGCTACAGCGTCATCTCCTATTCGTTTCAGGTAGTTGATTCGCATGGAACGTTGTGCTTCGACCTGCTTACGTCCTTTAGCGGATAGGGGTGTTCGCAGGGCCAACGTTTCCCTGCAGGTCAAACCGGCAATGGCAACAGTTTCCACAATGCCGATCTCCCGATCGTAAATGTGAAAACTGAGTTGTCGGGATGGAATAAATTGCGAAAAGTACTTCAGGCAAGTTTGCATCGCCTTGCAGATATCCAGGCTGCTGCAGATTCTCAACGCAGCTTCACGGAAAAATTCCTTTTCGTCAACGCGCATGGTTCCTCATATGGGTGTTACGGGGCAAAAGGCCATTATTTCAATTATTTTTTGTTGCCATGGACAGAATCACGGTTCCTATCGTCATTCTTGCTAACCATGCCCCTGCAGCGTTTAGCCGTTTTATATTCCGATTTTTTCTCTTCAACCTCTGGGTCAAATGTAAGCGTTTCTACTTCACATAGCAGTATTCGGAATTGACCCAAGGATGACTCGCCGGAAAGAAGCATGTTATCGGATACGTCAAGAATAACATTTTCTCCGGTATTCATAGTCACTGTAGCCTGAGGTTCTTTTCCCTTTCCGTGGATATGGATGACGGATATCATATTTGAATCAATTTGCAGTTCGCCTCCCCCAACGCGTCCTTTAAAGCTCGTGGTGTCATCGAAACGGATTTGCGTCAGCCGCATAATAACCCCCTTTTTGGTCCTGACTTCTGCAGTTGCAGCATCTTGCCGTCTGTTTGGTTGCCTTGATAACATACCCTTCCAGAAAAGGTCCAAGGCAATATCCACGACATCTGTAATGCTATACTCCGGGTGCATTTGCAGCCAGTAACCCATGGATTCTCCAAGACCATACAAAAAAAAACCCACTGCTTCCGCATCAAGCTCGCGGATGAGTCCTTCCTCCATGGCTTGACGGATTTCTCTTACCAATGGGCCGGTAAGGGCTTTAAAGCCGGCCCGGGCTTTATTTGCCAAGGCTTTGTCATTTCCACCGATGCCTATTTTGGCTATGTTTGAGATGCTGATAAAGGTGGGGAAGGTTTCCATCATGATGCGGCCTCGTTTGCGTGTTCTCTGGAAAAAATCTTTTTCACTGTCGATTTCATCCATTAAATGCTTTGGGGTAATCATTTCCGGAAGCCGCCTGATGGACTCCAAAAACAAGTCTTCTTTGCTTTTAAAGTATCCATAAAAGGTTCCTTTCCCTATTTTCATGGCATCCGTGATGTCGCCGATGGTGGTATTCGAGAACCCTTTTTTTGAAAAGATTTTTGCTGCCACGTTGATGGTTTGGAGCCGCAAGTCATCCATGGATGTATCGGAATCTGTTTCGCCGGGCGCTATGGGACCCAGGCCGTCCTTTATTTTCGAGAGCGGCAGTTTTTTCTCTTCCTTCAAAACTCTTATTTTTTGGAGTCGCTCTATGTGGGACCTGTTGTAGCGTAGCTGCTTGGGTGCTATTTTGACAGGTCGATGCAATAGACCCATTCGCAGATATTGGTAAACGGTGGACCTGCTAATTCCTGTTTCCTCACAGATCGCTTCGATAGTTAGGCTGGTGTGGTTGTTGTAGTCTCTGTTCTGTTCCACTGGTTTTACTTACCCCCGTAAAATAAATTTTATGTTATCTTAGAATATAATTGATCCAGGTTGACCGGTCAAGTTGTTTGATAATAATCACTCTCCGTGCATTTTTAGATCCGTTCATTAATAAACAGTTAACATATTGTAAATAAAATAAATAAAAAATATTGACACCTCATATTTTTTCAGTTATTAATACAAACAGATCTGAATGTTCAGTCAAAATGTTTGCAAAACAAGTGCGAAAAGTTAAAATACAGGAGGGAAAATGAACCAGGGCAAACTTGCAATTGTCGGCACTGGCGAGGTGCCTACCGGCAGATACCCGGAAAGATCCAGTTGGGATATCATCTATGAGACTTGTCAGCAGGCGGTCCGCGACGCCGGGATTGATAAAAATGATATTGAAGGCGTTATAACGGTTGCTCCTCAGGCTCAACCCCGGTTGACGTCAGAAATTTCATTCGGAAAAATTCCAGAGGAATTGGGACTGAAAGGTTGCAAAGACGTCTGTATTTGTAACGCAGGCGGCGCATCAACGGCCAATTGTCTCCGGCTTGCGGAGCAGTGGATCGAAAGTGGTTTGGCGAAAATAGTTCTAATTCCTCATGTGACCGTGCACTCTACGATTCCGCTTGAAGAGGTCATTGGATTTTTCGCTACCGCCGGAATGGATTTACAATGGGAATATCCTTTCGGAACGACCTATAACGCGATTGTTGCGTTGATGACACAGCGGTATATGTATGAAAGTGGAACAACCGCGGAAGAATTGGCATCGGTTGTCGTTGCACTTCGAAAATGGGCGGCAATGGATCCGAACTCCATGTTTTACAGAAAGCCGTTAACGCTAGAGGATGTATTAAATTCCAAAATGGTCAGTACCCCGCTTCGGGCGCGAGAGTGCAATGTATTGGCGGATGGCGGGGCGGCATTGCTGGTGACTTCTTCAGATCTGGCTGAAAAAATCACTAATACACCGGTCTACAAGCTGGGACATGGGGCAAGGTATTTGGGTGCATGCCCGGTGATTCGCAAGGATTTTTTCATGAAAACCGCATGGCGGGAGTCATCGGTAGATGCTTTGAAAGAGGCGGGAATATCGGTTGCGGATCTTGATGTTCTAGAGATCTATGGCGCGTATCCGGTATTGCAGTGCGTCATTCTTGAAGCACTTGGAATTTGCGAAGCGGGAAAAGCCGGAAAGTTTATTTTAGACGGCCATACATCACCGGGTGGGAAATTACCATGCTCGACCATGGGAGACGCGGTGGGGCGGGGCCACACCGGTTCAGGGGTAAGCATCGCAAATTATGTGCAAACAGCGCGTCAACTGATGGGGAAAGCTGGGGCGCGGCAAGTGCCGGATGCTAAGTATGCCCTGGCCACCTCGGCTGGCGGATCCGGCATGAACGCGATCACTACTATCTGGGGGAGGGACATATCATGACAGAATACAAAAAACCGTTGCCGGTGATTCAGCCTTGGAGTCAGGCGTTTTGGGAAGGCACCCAAAATAACAAGTTGCTTATTCAGGAATGTAAAGAATGCGGCGTAAAAATTTTTTATCCTAGAAAATCCTGCCCGGAATGCTGGTCTTCGAATCTCACATGGTCTGAAGCAAGCGGAAAGGGGAAAATATATGCCTATACCGTTACGATGGGCGGCGTTGAGCAGGTTTTTGCTGAAGATCTACCTTATGTGCTGGCCTATGTAGATTTGGATGAAGGTGTTCGAATGATGACACGGATTGTTGGGTGCAACCCCGATGAATTGAAAATCGGCATGGGGGTTGAGGTAATATTTGAAAAAGTGGCCGGGGAAATGTCATTGCCATTTTTTAAGCCTATCCAGTGAGTACAAGCTTATAAAAACGAAATGGCGCAATTATAAGGAGTAAATAATGGATTTCAGTATAAGCAAAGAACAAGAGATGTTTAAAAAGGAGATGGAGCGGTTCTGTAAAAAAGAGCTGAATAATGAGTATGTTTCCTGGATGGACGAAAATGTGGATTTTCCTCCGGATGACCTCTGGAGAAAGATTGTGGATATCGGATTGTTACGGGCCAACGTTCCTGAAGAGTACGGCGGGGATGGAATGGGGATGTTCGATATGATGCTGGCGATTGAGCCGATTTGCAAAGCTTCCAACTCTGTCGCATTAGCTATTGGTTGCACCACCAGTTTTGGAACAACATTCTTAAAAGAGCTTGGCACCAAGGAACAAAAACGTGAATTTTTGCCGCAAATCGCCGAAGGAAAGCTTAAGACATGCATGGCGTTAACAGAGCCGGCGGGAGGCACCGATATTTTAGGTGCCATTTCTACCATTGCTGAAGATAAGGAGGATCGTTGGGTGATAAACGGTGAAAAGGTATTTATTACCGCCGCCCATGTTTCTGACTACATGGTTGTCATCTGCAAGAGCGAGGAGAACGCTAAACCTTCAAATTCGTTAAGTATATTTTTAGTGCCGTCAAAGTCACCGGGTATCAGTATTACGAAAATACCAAAAATAAGCTGCCATCATTGCGACTCTGTGGGGATTTCCTTTAAAGATGTTGAAATCCCGAAGAATAATATCCTCGGTAAACGGGGTAATGGATGGTATGACATGCTGGCGGTCTTAAATCCCGAACGAATTGCTGTTGCCATGATGGGTGTTGGTCTCATTGCAGCTGCCTATGAGGAATCCTTCAAATACGTGCAACAGCGCCATGCTTTCGGCGGCCCTATCAGCCGGTTTCAGATTCTCCAGAAATACATGGCCGATATGTTGATCAATCTGGAAAATGCGAGAAGTTTAACATACAAAGCGGCCTGGCTGTGTGATCATGGCAAGCCGTATCATATGGAAGCCACCATGGCAAAGTTGGTAGCCGCCGAAGGTGCTTTGCATGCGGTTACCCATGGGGCTGAGATATTTGGTGGTTACGGCATTTGTAAGGAATATCCAATGCAGCGTTACCTTAGAGATGCGTTTCAGATTCAGTTTTCACCTATTTCAAATGAAATGTGCAGAAACATGTTAATGCAATTTCAGGGGCTTCCCAAATCTTGGCCATAAAATAGATTGCGCGATTGACAAAAAAAATAATGGTTCGGGCGGATCGGAGATCGCTGCCACGACCCTGAAAAGATTCTTCACGCTACATGCCAGCCTGCTTGCTGCCGCCATGCTTATCCTTGTGGGATTCCATTTCTTGCGGGTACGCAAAGCCGGAGGCCTTGTGTCGCCGGCTTTGAATGGAGAAGATAGCGAAAGTCCACTCTACCTGGTGATAACGAAAGTTCACTCAGCCTGGTTATAAAAGTATCAAGCTCATAACGGCTGATAGGTCAATCTGTTTGATGAAATTTAGTGGCCCGTGTTTTTTTGAAAACACTTCAATATACGTTGCGAACTTCATTTAAGAGAGGGATCCGGGAAACAGGAGGAAGAGAACATGAGAGAATCGATACGCGTTCCAATTTTGAGGTACCGCCCTTGCCGGGAAGCACTGGTAAGCCTTGGCGCTATTGCACTGGCCTTGTTGGCAATGACTGCGCCCTGCCATGCGTTTACTTTCGACACCGGCAACCCGGACTTTTCTATGCGGTGGGATAACACGGTGAAATACAGTGCGGCCATGCGCCTTGAAAAGCAATCGAGCGAGTTGGTATCCAATTTGAACCAGGATGATGGTGACCGGGCTTTCAGCCGGGGGTTGATATCCAACCGTTTCGATTTGTTGTCCGAAATGGACGCTATCTATAAGGGATGGGGCGTACGCGTCAGTGGGGCGGGTTGGTACGATGATGTATACAACAGAGACCAGGATAATGACTCTCCATCGACCGCAAACCTTTTTTCTAAATCGTACGACAAATTTACCGGGGATACACGGGAGCTTCATGGCCGGGATGCCGAGATTCTGGACGCTTTTGTTTTCGGCAAACAGGTTATGGGAAACAGCACCTTGAGTTTCAGAGCCGGACAATATGCCATGCAATGGGGGGAGAGCCTTTTCTTCGGCAATAATGGGATCGCCGGCGGTATGGCACCCATCGATGTTGTAAAGCTTCTCTCCGTGCCCAACACCCAGTTCAAGGAACTGATTCGCCCGGTTCCACAAGTATCCAGCCAATTTCAAATCGGCCCATGCTTCTCAATCGGCGTTTACTATCAGTTCGACTGGGAAGAGACACGCTTGCCGGCGGTGGATAGCTATTTCGGGAATATTGATATCGTCGGTACCGGAGGAGAGCGATTGTTTGCCGGACCTCCGTTGATGCCCGGCGGAGCTCCCGCCGCTTTTTTCAGGGGAAAAGATTTGGAAGCCGGCGATTCGGGGCAGGGCGGTATTCAGGTCCGATATCGGCTCGGTGAATATGATCTGGGTTTTTATGCCCTTAGGTATCATGATAAAATCCCGCAGCTTTATGGACGCCTGAGCGTTGTTGACACCCCTGGAGGACCCGCGGTGCTGGATCCGGCAAATTTTGATCCGGTCGCCGGTAAAATTGGCGAGTATTTTCTGGTTTATCCCGAGAATATCGACACGTATGGCATGAGCGCCACTGCCACATTCGGAATCGTCAATCTGGCGGGTGAAGTATCGATTCGCCATAACACCCCGCTCGTCAGTGATCTGCAGGTCACGGTTCCGGGTGTGGCCGCGGATAATGATGATGATCCGTTGTATGCGGTGGGTGATTCTTTTCATGCCCAGGTATCATGGATTGCCAGCATGGAACCCTCTTTTATTGCCAATGAGGCGGATTTTCTCGGCGAGATCGCCTACAACCGCCGGACCAATATCTCGAAAAATCCGCGAGCGCTCGATCCCAATACCACCAAGGATGCCTTGGGTCTGCGGATGGTGTACGAGCCGAAATACCGGCAGGTGTTTTCCGGGGTTGACCTCAGTGTCCCCGCTGGCCTGGCCTATTTTCCAAAAGGCACGTCATCCGTGGTCGGCAGCTTTGGACCCGAGCAAGGCGGGGACATGAACATCGGGCTCAAATTCACTTATCTGGATGTGTGGCGGTGCGGTCTGACTTACACCCATTACTACGGATCCCAAGGCACCTTCCTCGATTCGAACAATTTCTTCTCGTTCGACCAATCGTATGCGGACCGCGATTTTGTCGCATTTTCAGTATACCGAACATTTTAAGAAGGGGGGAAAAGGTTATGAAACGATACAACCGAGCAATCCTGATCAGCGCATTTTGCACAATCTTGACCGCCATGCTTTGCGCAGACACCTTTGCGGCCGTTTCCGCGCAGGAAGCCGAACAGTTGAAAACTACCTTGACACCCTTTGGTGCGGAAAAAGCCGGGAATAAAGAAGGCACGATCCCCGGGTGGGACGGTGGACTTACGACACCCGCGCCCGGATTCGTCAACGGCGGCAAGCGGCCCGATCTGTTCCCGGACGAAAAGCCTCTATTCGCGATCACTGCCAAGAATATGGATCAATATGCGGACAAACTCACCGACGGCACGAAGGTGTTGCTGAAAAGGTACCCCGACACCTTTCGCCTGGATATCTATCCGACGCATCGCACCCATGCCGCGCCCCAGTGGGTTTACAATAATACCTTCACCAATGCAACGCGCGGTGAAATGAAGGGAGATGTTCCCTTGAATGTGTATGGCGGCATCCCGTTCCCCATTCCAAAATCCGGTGTGGAGGTGATGTGGAACCACCTGCTGCGGTGGCGCGCAACCTCCTATCATATGGAATTCACCGGCTGGATGGGAACCGCTGAAGGAAAGCACGTGATGCTTCTGGATACCCTAAATGATCAGCAGTCGGATTATTATCTCAAGGATGGATCCCCGGATACTTACGACGGTTTTTTCTTTTTAGCACGTTCCATAAACGCCGGACCGCCGATCCGCGCCGGTGAGGCGATTGCAGGTCGCATCAGCCAGGAACTCGGCAAAACGATGGCATGGGTCTATATCTTAGGCCAGCGTCGCGTGCGAAAACTCCCTTCTCCTTGCTGCGACACCCCCACGCCTTTTTCCGCGGGAATGGCTTCATTCGATGAACTCGATGTATTTCAAAGCACGGACACGATCCCGCGATTCAACTGGAAGATTATTGAAAAAAAGGAAATGTTCATCCCTTACAACTCGAATAAATTCCTTGAGCCGGACAAGCCAGAGGCGGTTTTTGCGGATCATTTCATTAAGCCCGATCTTATGCGATGGGAACTGCACCGGGTCTGGATCGTAGAAGCCGATCTCAAAGAGGGGGAGCGTCATACTTCGCCAAAGACCCGATACTACATTGACGAGGACTCATGGACGGCAGTTCTTGCGGACCGGTGGGATGCAAGAGGGCAGCTCTGGCGGATGCTCATTACCGTCATGATCGCCGCGCCGGATATTCCAGCCGCCGCAAATACAACTTGGGGGTATTATGATTTGCTGGGGGGAACTTTTTTCATCAACGTGGTGATGGCCGGAAAGGCCGAACAGTACAAAATTATGCCGCCGTACGCTGATCGAATTTTTACGCCGGATGCCATGGCCGGCGAAGGAGTGCGATAGTGAGAACGATACTAGTGCGACGTAAAAAATATTTGCTGGCAGGTCTGATGCTCGGCTGCATGATCGCGCTTGCCGTTCATCCTTCCGCTGTTGCCGCTCCACCGGTGCAGCCCTCCCCCCCCGGGGGGCTTGGACTTGATGGTAGTTGCGCACCGAACGGTATAGCCGATCTTCTGGATCGGCCCGCCCTTCAAGTGCGCCGGCCTGAAAAATGTGTCCTTCTGGATGTCACTACCGCGGGCCCCAGACTGGTAGCGGTTGGAGAGCGCGGGATTGTGATTCTTTCGGACGATAACGGAAACACTTGGCGTCAGGCAAGGGTTCCGACCAGCGTATCCTTGACCTCGGTGGATTTCCCTTCTCCCATGCAGGGATGGGCGGTGGGCCATTCAGGTGTCGTTTTGCATTCAAGGGATGGTGGGCAAACCTGGGAGCGCCAATTGGACGGCATCCTCGCGGCACGTCTGGCGTATCAGGCCGCGGAGACGGAACAAAAAAGCCTCGGACCGGACAATGAGGCGGCAAGACGACAGCTTGCCGCAGCCCAACTCCTGGTCAAGGATGGGGCGGAGAAACCCTTTCTCGATGTAGCGTTTACAAATGAGAAGGTGGGGATCATCGTCGGTGCTTACGGACTGATATTCCATACAATGGATGGGGGGGAAACCTGGTCGTCCTGGATCAACCGGATCGACAATCCGAAGGGGTTACATTTTTATAACCTTCAAGTGGACCGTAACTTGATTTACCTGGCCGGCGAGCAGGGGTTGTTTTGTTTTTCCGATGACGGCGGGCAAAGCTTCAGGCGGATAACCACGCCGTACCGGGGGAGTTTTTTCACCTCAACCCTCTCCAAATCCGGAAAATTGCTGGTTGCCGGTCTGCGCGGAAACGCCTTCTGGTTCGACGATAAAACCGAAACCTTTACGCAAATCGCTGTGTCCGACCCCGTCTCCATAAGCACGGCAGTGATGGGGCCGGAAAACCTTATGCTTTTTGCCAATCAGTCCGGACAAATTTTAGCCTACCGGGAACAAAATAATGAAATTGATGCCGTCGAGACACCGCGGGTGGCGCAAGTAGCCGCATTGGCTTTGTTGAATGATGGGACGCTGATTACCGCAGGTGTCTGCGGCATTATCGGATTCCGGCTCCCAACGGACAACCCTGGAAGCAAGACTGGAGGGGCGCAGTGAAAACAGAACGATCGCAACAGGCTCAACCCATTATCTATTCACTGGCTGAATTCGATCCGATGTCCGGCTCGCTTCCAGAGCGGATACTTTTCAATAACCGGCATATTGTTCTGATATTCTGTTTGATCATAACAGGATTTTTGGCATATCAGGCGATCGGCTTGAATCTCAATGCAAGCTACGAAAAAACAATCCCCACCGGCCATCCGTTTATTAAAAACTATCTGGCCCATAAGAGTGATTTGCAGGGGCTCGGCAACGCGATTCGCATTGCGGTGGAGACCACACAAGGGACGATCTACAATGCAAATTATCTAACCACGCTTCAGAAAATCAGCGATGAGCTCTTTTTTATGCCCGGAGTTGACCGCAATTTTGTGAAATCTCTTTGGACACCATCCACACTCTGGTCCGGGGTCACCGAAGACGGATTTGAAGCCGGTCCCGTGATTCCCAGCACCTACAATGGATCGCAGCAGAGCATCGACGTGGTCCGGCGAAATGTCGAGCAATCCGGTGAGATAGGGCAGTTGGTGGCATTGAACCTGAAATCAAGCATTATTTATGTGCCGCTAATGTCCGTGGACGGCCAGACCGGAAAGCCGCTGGATTATAAACTGCTTTCCGACCGATTGGAAGACGTCAGAAAGAAGTATCAAAGCGATACCCTGAAAATCTATATTACGGGATTCGCAAAGGTGATGGGGGATTTGATAGAGGGCGTGCGGGCGATTCTGCTGTTTTTTGGGGTTGCGATACTCATTTCAGCTGGCATGCTTTTTTGGTATACACGCTGTATCCGCAGCACGATTCTCGTCGTGTTGTGTTCATTGATGGGGGTGATCTGGCAACTCGGATTGTCACCGATGCTGGGCTATGATCTGAATCCGTACTCGGTTCTGGTGCCCTTCCTGGTGTTTGCCATCGGTATGAGCCATGGGGCGCAAAAGATGAACGGCGTTATGCAGGATATCGGCCGGGGAGCCCATCGGCTGGTCGCGGCCCGGCATACCTTCAGGCGGTTGTTCGTCGCGGGCTTAACGGCGTTGCTGGCGGATGCGGTCGGTTTTGCCGTGCTGATGATCATCCAGATTGAAGTGATTCAGGAACTGGCGATTATCGCCAGTATGGGGGTGGCATCGCTCATATTCAGCAACTTGATTCTGCTGCCGATCCTCTTAAGCTATACGGGTGTCAACCCAAAGGCCGCACAACGCAGTCTGAAGGTGGAGCGCGCCCAGGAATCGGGCGAAATTCAGCATGTCATTTGGCGTTTTCTGCAACTTTTTACAAAACCGAAATGGGCTGCCGGGACGATCATTATCGGCTTTGTGCTGGCGACCGTATGCTATTTTGTGAGCCAAGGGCTTAAAATCGGTGATCTTGATCCAGGAGCGCCTGAGCTCCTGGCGGATTCGCGCTATAACCGCGATGCCGGATTTATGACCGAAAATTACGGCGCGAGCAGCGATGTCTTTGCCATCATGGTTAAAACGCCACCAAATGAATGCACCCAATATGACACGTTGATGCGTACGGATGGGCTGGAATGGATTTTGCGGCAAGTGGAGGGGGTGGAGTCCACCAAATCGCTTGCGCTGTACAACCGCCAGATGCTTTTCGCCTTTAATGAAGGCAATATCAAATGGTATGAACTGCTGCATAATCAGGATATGATCAATTCGATCGCTTACCCGGCGCCCCGGAGCATGTTCAGCGGGGACTGCTCTCTCATCACCCTTTACGCCTATCTTTCAGATCATAAGGCCGATACCTTAACCCGCGTGGTCGATACCGTTGAGGCCTTTGCCAGGGAAAACGACACGAAAAATGCGACGTTTTTGCTGGCTGCCGGCAGTGCCGGGATTAACGCCGCGACCAACATGGTCGTCAGGAAGGCCAACCGTGAGGTGCTGTATTGGGTGTACGCGGCGGTTATATTGCTTTGCTATATCACTTTCCGTTCCTGGCGTTGGATACTTTGCGCGGTTTTACCGTTAATGCTGACCTCTATTTTAGCGGAAGCGCTGATGGTGTGGCTGAGGATCGGCGTAAAAGTTTCCAGCCTTCCGGTGATCGCCCTCGGCGTTGGCATCGGCGTGGATTACGCGCTCTACCTGATAAGTGTCATCATGGTGCATTTGGCCATCGGCAAGAGCTTGAGCGAGGCATACTATAAGGCGCTTTTATTCACGGGCAAGGTGGTGATGCTGATCGGCGTCACACTGGCGGCCGCTGTGGCAACTTGGGTGTTTTCGCCGATCAAGTTTCAGGCCGATATGGGCATTTTGCTGGCATTTATGTTCTTATGGAACATGCTGGGGACACTGTTGCTGTTGCCATCATTGGCTTATTTTTTACTGCCGCCCCATAAGCGAGCGGGCCAGATAAACGTAAAAAGGCCGCATCCGGCATTTTAATGGCCCCAACATGTTTGTATGCAGCTTCCCCTTTTTCTGCTTAAGAATATAATAGATCCGGGTTGACCGGTCAAGTTGTTTGATAATAATCACTCTCCGTGCATTTTCAGATTTGCTTATTAAAAATTATTCAACATATTGTAATTATATTAAATAAAAAATATTGACAGCACATATATTTTCGGTTATTAATACGAACAGATCTGAATGTTCAGTCAAAATGTTTGCATTGAAAATATGGGTATAAAGGTAGTATTTGAAAAAGTGGCAGAGGAAATGTCATTGCCATTTTTTAGGCCTATCCAGTGAGTACAAGCTTATTAAAGTGTTTAATTCAGCTGTTGCCTGTTAACCTACACTTTAGTCGGATGAAAAAATAAACCACCTGGAGACAATGATGAGCGAATACCGGACAATATCATATGAAATCGACAAAAATAAAGACACGGTGTGTAGAATCACACTGAACCGTCCTGAGAGGTTTAATGCCATCAATCGAGAAATGGCCTTAGAGCTTTTCGATGCTTTTCGAAAAGTGAGAGGTATGGATTCGGTGGGGGTAGTAGTTCTCACAGGGGCGGGTGAGAAAGCATTTTGCACGGGCGGTGACCTGGAGATTTTCCCATCGTTAATGGACCACAGAGGTGCTATGAATTGGCTTGCGCACGAGGGGGTAGACGTTCAAAACGCCATTTGCGAGTGCGAAAAGGTGGTGATCGGGAAGATTAACGGACTTTGCCTTGCCGGCGGATTGGAGTTGGCGTTATGCTGCGACTTGCTTTACTCAAAAGAATCCGCGTTTTTCGGGACGACCGAAATCAATATGGGCATTTTGCCAGGCTGGGGAGGTACGGCCCGATTAGCAAGGAGAATGCCTCTCACGCGGGCAAAGGAGGTCCTTTTTAGCGGCAGGAAGGATTATGCAGCGGCTGAAATGTATGAAATGGGACTGCTGACAAGGGTTTTCAAGGACGAAGAATTCGAAGAAAAAGTCGAAGCGGTAGTTGCCAATATTGCCACCAAGGCCCCTATTGCGCTTCGTATTGGCAAGGAAGTGATGGACCGGTCCGCTGAAGCAGGCAGTACCGCAGCAGCCCTGGCACTGGAACGAAATGGTATTCAATGGTTGACAGCGTCTCCGGAAGTACAGGCGTTTTTTTCGAATTTTAAGAAAGCGCCTGCAGGGTTGACGAAAGCCCAAAAAGAAAAAAATATCGCCTCTGACGAAAAACGGTGAAAAGGTATTTATTACCGCCTTAGTTGAAAGATTGTTTGCTGGGTCAAAGAATAAATCTGCAACTGACAAACAAAATTAAAGAGATGCGGAAAAAGGGGGATGCATGTATGCCTTAGGCGATATTCCTAAAAAAGGCGCTATTCAATTTCCGGACCGGGAAGCGATTGTTTTTGAAAATGAGCGGTTGACCTACAAAAAGCTCAATGAACGGGTCAATCGTTTCGCTAATGCGTTGGTCAAGTTGGGATATACCGCGGGGGGCCGGCTCGCTATTTTATCTGAAAATACGCATAAATACCTGGAAATTTACTTTGCGGCGGCGAAGCTTGGGATGAGTGTCACGCCCTTGAATTTCCGACTTTCGGACGGAGAAATCGAATACATCATTGGGGATAGTGAGTCCGGGTGTCTATTGGTTGGCAAAGGACATGAAGATCGCGCATTGGCCATGAAAGATAATCTAAGCCTTCAGGATTTAATTACGTTGGACAACAGAAACGAGGGCTTTTTGTATTATGAGGATCTAATTCTTGGGGCGGACGGCGTTGAACCTGAAATTAATGTGGATGAAAACGGCATGGCCGTCCTCATGTATACCGGGGGGACAACCGGCAGGCCCAAAGGTGTTATGATGTCGCATCGGAATTTAATGACGGCATTCATAAACAATGCCATGGCCTTGGAATTTACTTCCAGGGATGTAACCTGTTTTGTTCTTCCCTTGTTCCATGTCTCTTTCTGGCCCGCCATGTCGCTTCTGTTGACCGGGGGAAAAGTTGTTATTGTGAGAAGGCCGGACCTGAGTGAGATCCTATCATTGGTCGGCCGGGAAAAATGCACGCATATCAACGCGGTTCCGACAATTTACGGTTGGCTTCTGCAGATGCCCGATATTGACAACTTTGATCTTTCCAGTCTCAGATCCATGAGCTATGCCGGAAGCCCCATGCCGCGAGAGGTGTTGAAAAAGTGCATTGCAAAATTCGGATCCATTTTTGCGCAGGCGTATGGCTCGACTGAAGCACTCGGCTTAACATGGCTTCGCTCCGAAGATCACCTGCTTGAAGGGGATCGGTCTAAACGCATGGAAAGCGCTGGAAAAGAAATGCCGTGCGCCGAGGTGCGTGTTGTGGATGAGAACGACATTCCGGTAAAACCAGGGGAAATCGGTGAAGTTGCGGTCCGGGGTAAACACGTCATGATGGGCTATTGGAAAAACCCCGAGCTGACGGCAAAAACGGTTCGAAACGGTTGGCACCATATGGGCGATATGGGGTATTTTAACGAGGACGGTTATCTATTCCTGGTGGATCGTAAAGCGGATATGATCATAACCGGCGGAGAGAATGTCTACCCCAAGGAGACTGAAGACGTTCTTTACGAGCATCCGGCTGTGCTGGAATGCGCTGTGGTATCCGCACCGGATGAAAAATGGGGAGAACGGGTACAGGCGGCGGTGGTTCTTAAAGTGGGGGAGTCGGCCACCGAAGAAGAGTTGATTAACCACTGCAAAGGGCGGCTTTCGGGTTACAAGTGCCCAAAAACAATAAAATTTATGGATCAACTGCCGAAAACAGCCGTTGGGAAGATACTGCGGAAGGATGTAAAGGCCGTTTTCTGGAAAGGAAAAGAACGATCCATTGGATAAACACTGTGCGCTTTAGATTTTTAGATTTAGTCCCTTATGGATAATTTTCTTGTTTTTTTGAACAAGAAAATTATCCATAAGGCACTTATCCCCCTCAAGGGGGTACTGAAAAAAAGTCCCGGCGCCGGGGTTAGACAAAATAGATTTTTTAATATTTCAAAGTATAGCGAGCCTAATACAGGGAGGATAGCATGGACGAAGGATGCAGGACATTTCCAAAGGACGATTATTTCAAGATCGATCCCGAACCGCATCTGTTGGGGGACATGACTACCATCAATCATTTTCCGGGCGTAAAAATGTGGTGGAAAGCCATAGAAGGCTGTAAACGGGCGTTATTATCTCAAATGCCGCAGAAAATTTTCAAAGATCTATGCTTTGAAGGGTGGGAAATGGAAAAAACACCGGACCCTGAAGGTCTGTTGCATGCGATGGATAAATACGGAGTGGATATCGCCTGCCTGCTGCCGGAATCGATGATGGATACAACCGGAAATACCTGCCGCTGGTGTACAAATGGTGAAATGGCAAAAGTGGTCGAGACGCATCCGGACAGGTTCATGTACCAGCCCAATATGTCTCCAATAAAACATAAAGGTGTCAAAAATACAGTCTGGGAAATGGAGTACTGGGTGAAGGAAAAGGGGGCAAAGATTTTCAAATTCTACCCACCGGAAGATACCTTCATAAATGATCCGGATATATGGCCCTTTTACCAGAAAGCCGAAGAACTGGACATTGTTCTTGATATTCATACAGGTTTCTGCTGGGTTCCACCCGGAAAAAGTAAATACTCCCTGCCCATTCAACTGGACGATGTCGCAAGAGACTTCCCCGGGTTAAAAATAAATGCATTTCATATGGGATATCCCTACTGCGATGATCTGAACATGGTGGCCATGGGGCATCCCAATGTGCATGTTTGTCTCAGCCTTTTGGTTCCATGGGCCTGTAATGCACCGCGAAAATTTGCAAAGATCATCGGGGAAGCACTTCGGTGGGTTGGTCCGGATAAAATTACATGGGGGACGGATTACGCGGGTTTTGGCCTTCAGGTGGGCGCTGCCGTTTTCGGCCTCAGGGAATTTCAGATCCCGGAGGATATGCAACACGATTATGGATATCCGGCGATCACCGAAGAAGATCGCAAGAAAATATTTGGTGGAAATTTGGCACGGTTGATGGGAATAGATACATCCAAAAGAAGAGTTTCTGAATGATATTCGACGGAAGAAAATAATGCCTTTACAAACATTATTCATTAAGGAGTATTAATATGGAAAAAAACGACAAATTACAAAAACAGAAACTCCAGACCCTCACGACTCCCATTAAAGTCGGCCCGGTGGAATTGAAAAATCGCATGTGGCTTTCCCCCATGAACGAGACCTTATCAGGCCATGATGGACAGGTGACCGAACAGATGGTTTCATATTTTGCCGCCAGGGCCAAAGGAGGTATCGCGGTGACTTCCACCGGCGCAATAATGGGGACCAGATTATGCTCAAAATTTGTCTGGGGACGGAATATCAACTGCTTCCATGAGGGACATTTGCAGGGACTGGCACTTTTGACAGAGCGTATCCATTATTTTGAATCCCAGGCCTGCGCACAGATGAGTATTGGTTTTGGCCGTCAGGGCCACTCCCATGATCCAAACGAGTTGGTGCCCGCCGCCACGGGCGGGCTACCCTACGAAATTGCCTTGGATAAACTACCCAAGGGTTACCCCACGTTGATGAAGGATAGTGAACCGCCGCGCCAATTTTTAGTGGGACAGCAAACGCGTGAGATGCCCATCAGCGAAATTCGAAGCGAGCAGAAAGAATATGCCAACAGTTGCCAATTGGCGGTAAAGGCCGGATTTGATATCATTGAAATCCATGCTCCCCACGGATATCTTGAACATCAATTCTTATCTCCCGTATCCAATAAACGAACCGACATGTATGGCGGAGAGTGGCGGAATCGAAAACGGTTTTTGAACGAAGTGACCGAGCAAATACGGTATGCCTGTCCAGGGGCGGTGGTCGGCGTTCGAATCAGCAACCAGGAATATTTTGAAGGCGGGCTCACCATGGAAGAGATGATCGATCTTGCCCAGGATCTGGAAGCCAGAGGCCTTGACTATATTCATCTGTCGGCGGGCGGGGGGTATGAGGAAGCCGGACACCTGGTGACCGACGCCGATAGAGCGGAACCACTCCCGGAAATAGCGGAACACTTCAAGAAAGCCCTTTCAGTGCCTGTAATCATTGCCTCCCAGCACAATCCGGTCAAAGCGGATAAAGACATTGCAGCAGGGAAATTTGATATTTCAGCCCTGGGTCGTCAAATGTTTATCGATCCTGAATACCCCAACAAAGTCATGGCCGGAGATCTGGATGAAATAAAATTATGCAAACGCTGCAATACCTGCTTGATTCGGTGCCAAACGGGAATCGGCCCCGCGTGCCCATTCAACCCGGAATTGGGCAGAGAGTACGCTAATCCTGCCTACATGATCGGCCCGCGTCAAAAACACGAATCCATACTGCCTCCCTCTTTGACAAGAAAGCCGGTGCCTGCCCTGGACCGGCCCTGGTGGAAACCGGAAATTGGTTATATTGAAAAAAACTGGCGCGATTTCCGTGGGCCGGGAAATCGTTAAAAAAAACAGCCATTCCGGACAACGTTCTTTGGAATGCTTGAAGATAAAAGGGTAATAGTTTTTCAGAAGCTTTATCAATGTGATATGTCCAGATTGAATCGGTACAATATAAAGGCGCAGAAGGTAGAACTGAGACCTCCCAACCTCGGCAAGGAGGTCACGGATCACCTTCCTTTTGTGAAAATAGAGCCCGAACTTCTTGATTTGTATTCCGAACTCAATCCATTGGAAGAGCTCATCCCTACAATGTCAGACAAACTCGCGTTGGTTGTCCGTACCGAAATTCCGAAATGGTATATAAGGAGTAAACTGCATGCATACGGGTGGGGAGTAATCAAAAGCCTTCTAAAAATGAATTATCTGCAGCACTTCCAGAACATATTTATTGCAAAGGATAAGGAAGAGGATCTTATCAAGCTGAAAAATGAGATTAAAGAATACGCAATGAGTCTGGGTTATATTTGCGGTGTTACCAGAATCGATAGACGTTTCATCGCTGAAGCCAGAGATGAAAAGTTCCCCTATGACACGGCTCTCGTCCTCGGAATGGAGATGGACAAGACGCTTTTAGAAGAAGTTCCCAGACCCGGGAAAAAGCTGTTTGACTTTGAAGTATACATTAAGTCCGGGGAGAAAATATTTATGCTTTCCAAGTTCATACGCTCCAAGGGGTACAGGTGTTGGGTCCGGGTTCCTTTTGACGCATGGGTAAAGTATCCCCCCCATGCCATAAATGCCGGCCTTGGGGAATTGGGCGCTCAGGGCGTGGTGATTACAAAAGAATTTGGCCCCCGGCAAAGATGGGGCATGATCAGCATCGATGCGGCGATAGAAAGCGATTTTCCTGTCGATTTGAACATGGCTGATTATTGTGATGCCTGCAAAAAATGCATTAGGGTCTGTCCGGGAAAAGCCATTTCTGAGAATCGGGTATGGTGGCGGGGAGTATTGAAGCGGAAAATCAATGACACAAGATGCTGGCCTAATTTTAAAAAGTACGATGGGTGCGGAATCTGTCTAAAAGTCTGTCCTATCAACCGGCATGGATATGACGCATGCATGGCGGCATTCAAACTGGACGGAACGATTTTGGGGAGAAAGAAGAAAAATGAAGTTTAAGCAAATGCAGTTCAACACGGCTCTTTCTGCATTGGATATATTAATAAAGATTACAGGTGTCCGGAGTAAGAAATATAAACGGCGGATTGAGAATGCACCGAATTTTACGGCCCAAATTCGGCTGAAAGACAATTACCAGGGCAGGTATTATATTTTCAAGGACGGTAAACTGAGCTCGAAAAGCGGCATCCACCCCTCTCCAGACGTTCTCATGACAATGGAAACGGCTGAATTGGCCGTTAAATTGATGAGTCCGGCAATGAAACGGATCGATATGGTCAATGCCATGAAGGAATTTCAGGTCAACATGGAGGGACGTGATGATCTCATGCAGTGGTTTAGCGAAACTCTGAATTTGATTCAGACCGTTGGAGCGGATTATGGAACGGACATGGGCAACGGTGTCACCCGCTATGTGAACTGTACCAACGGCGGAGCCGTACATGTCGATGTCAAGGAGGGTAAAATCATTCGTATCATGCCCATCGAGTTTACGGATGACGATGCGGAATCCTGGACCATTGATGCCCGGGGCAAAAAATTCACTCCCCCCAGAAAAACAATTCTGTCATCCTATACCCACGCCTTTAAATCGATTATCTATTCCAAGGACAGACTGCTCTATCCCATGAAGCGGGTTGATTTTGATCCCAACGGCGAACGGAATCCTGAAAACCGGGGCATCTCGGGATATGAGCGGATCAGCTGGGATGAGGCCCTTGATATTGTAGCCAATGAAATTCTCCGGGTAAAGGAAGAGCACGGCCAGGGCGCGATCCTCTCCAGTAACGGGTCTCATCACATGTGGGGCAACATCGGTTACTGGTTAAGCGCCTTTAAACGGTTCCTGAATCTGATCGGGCATACGCCAACGATTCAAAATCCCGACTCCTGGGAAGGGTGGTACTGGGGGGCTTCGAATCACTGGGGCTATAGCATGCGCCTCGGGGGTGGCGAAATGTACGGACTTGTGGAGGATGCATTAAAAGAGTGCGAGATGATGGTTTTCTGGGCCAGTGATCCGGAATCCACCAGCGGTGTTTATGCGGGAATGGAAGGGTCCGTCCGGCGTCTGTGGGCAAAAGAGTTGGGAATTGAATTTGTTCATATTGACCCCCATTATAATCACACCGCCGCCCTTTTGGGCGGAAAATGGCTGGCCCCGAGACCGGCTACCGGCAATGCCCTTGCCCTTGCCATCGCATATGTGTGGATAACAGAAGATCTCTATGATAAAGAATATGTGGCTGCGCGAACCACCGGATTTGATGAATGGAAAAATTATATCTTGGGCAAGGAGGACGGGGTTCCTAAAACCCCTGAGTGGCAGGAAGAAGAGTCCGCGATTCCTGCAAAGGATGTCAGAGCCCTTGCCCGGCAATGGGCATCCCACAGAACCTATCTGGCAGCCGGTGGCGCCGGCAATAATGTGGGGGGCGCCTGCCGTGACGCCACCGGCATTGAATGGGCCCGTTCCATGGTGTGCCTGGCGGCCATGCAGGGTCTAGGAAAGCCGGGCGTGAATATGGGGAATTTTCAGAGCGGAACGCCTGTTGACCGTGGATTCTGTTTTCCCGGATATGCCGAAGGCGGCATGTCAGGCAGTTTGCAGGATACAGGGCTTGCCATGCGCATGTTCAACAGGATGCCCAATATTCCCACGATCAATCCCTCTTTTCAAAAGGTTCCCCGCCTAAAACTGCCCGAGGCCATTCTGGAAGGCAAGGCTGAGACCTGGGGCAACCCGAACGCACCTTTTTCCATTGAAAGCCAGTTCCAAAAATTCGACTATCCCCAACCAGGCCATTCACCCGTTAAAATGTACTACAAGTACGGCGGGTCTTTTATCGGCACCCAAAGCGAAACCAACCGCTATGTCAAGGCCTACAGAACCGATAAACTGGAATTTGTGGTGAATCAGTCCATCTGGTTTGAGGGAGAAGCAAAGTTTGCCGATGTGATTTTGCCGGCATGCACCAATTTCGAGCGTTGGGATATCGGTGAGAGTTGCAATTGCGGAGGATATGTCCATGACTCTTTCACCCAGCTCAACCATCGCGTGATAACCTTGCAGCACAAGTGCATCGAACCTCTGGGCGAATCAAAATCAGATTACGCCATATTTCAGGAACTGGCGAACCGGCTGGGAATCGGTCCGGTGTTTTCCGAAGGAAATTCAGCATTTGAATGGTGCAAACGCATGTATGAGGCCTCAGATCTGCCTCAAAAAATATCCTGGAAAAAGTTTTTGAAAAAGGGATATTATGTGGTTCCGGTTCCACCCGAAAATCTCAGGACTCCGGTGTCTTACAGATACTTTGCCGAAGACCGCCCAAAGGATACCCCGGACGCAGGTCCTTTACCCGGCGATTATAACGGAAAATGGGGCAAAGGACTGCAAACCCAGTCAGGTAAGATCGAATTCGTATGTTCAAGTCTGAAGCGGTTTGATCCGAATGACCCCGAGAGACCGGTCATGACCAAATATATTCCCTCATGGGAGGGGCACCATACAAAGGAATTAGTTGACAAATACCCCCTACTGCTCATCTCTCCGCATCCCCGCTTCAGTTTTCATACCCATAATGACGGCAAGGACGGATTTACCAATGATATCAAAAATCATCGGATTCTGATCGACGGTTACTACTACTGGATTGTCCGGATCAATACGAAAGACGCTGAATCAAGGGGTATCAAAGAGAAGGATCTGGTTAAAATATTCAACGACAGGGGGGAAGTCATTTGTTCGGCGCAGGTGACCGAAAGGGTGCAGCCCGGAACAGTTCATTCGTATGAATCATCCTCATCCTATGATCCCATCGGAGAACCCGGCAATTCACCCGACCGGGGCGGCTGCATCAATTTGCTGACCTCCAAGCGGCCGATCATCAAAAAATCACATTCAACGTCAGCCATGTCAAGCCTTGTACAGATCGAGAGATGGAAGGACAAAATAGAATGAAAACATGGCATATGATCATCGACATTGAGAAATGCGAAGATTGCAACAACTGCTTCATGGCCTGCAAGGATGAGCATGTGGACAATGATTTTCCACCATACTCCATCTCTCAGCCCCAACATGGCCACCGTTGGATAAACATCATGCGAAAAGAAAGAGGATCGGGGTCTTTGATGGATGTTGCGTACAGGCCGACACCCTGTATGCATTGCGACGATGCCCCCTGTATCAAGGCTGCCAAGGATGGGGCCGTACAAAAAAGAGAGGACGGGATTGTGCTGATCGAACCGGTCCGGTCAAAAGGACGCAAAGAGATCCAGGAGGCATGCCCCTATAACGCCATATGGTGGAACGAGACAAAGGGGATACCGCAAAAGTGTACCTTTTGCGCTCATCTTCTGGATGGAGGGTGGAAAGCACCGCGGTGCGTTCAGGCCTGTGCCACGGGTGCCCTGCAGGTAATTTTTACGGATGACGCCGAGATTCAGCGGTTGATCAAGAAGGAATCACTGGAAACGCTGCATCCGGAATATAACACAAAACCCAGGGTGTACTATAAAAATTTGTTCCGTTTTTCCAAATGCTTTATCGCGGGAAGTATTGCTTACCGGTCCAATGGACTGGCGGAGTGCGCCAAGAAAGCGAAGGTGACCTTGATGAAAGACGGAAAAACAATCGACACGCGTTTTACAGACTACTTCGGTGACTTCAAATGCGACAATCTTGAAGAAGACAGCGGTCGGTACATGGTCAATATTGTTTTCCAGGACTATAAAAAGAAAATGGTTGAAGTGAATTTGATGAAAAGCATCAATATCGGAAATGTATTTCTGCCGGATTAATGTATCAATTTTTTTCAATGTCGTATTTGCAATAGACGTTACGAATATTTTTCGTCGACATCATTTTGGAAACACTGGCGCCCACCAAAGGGGATGCCCAATTTGCGCATCCGTTTTCTTAGCGTGGAAGGGTTGATTTTTAGTAATTTTGCCGCGCCCTTTTCACCTTCAATCCGGCCATGACACCTTTCTAGAGTATTTTGTATGTGGTGAGTAATGACCATATCCAATTCTGTAATCTCCTCCAATTGTCCGGCGGATTGCACAGTTGCGACCGGTAGTCTATCGCGCATTGGGCTGCCGATATCCGCAAATTCCAACGCCCCCCCCTTGTTGGTAATGAGAGCCCTTTCTACCGCATTTTCAAGCTCCCGGACATTACCCGGCCAGCGGTATCGCATTAACCGCTCTAGAGCGCCCGCGGCAAGGCTTGGATATCGGCTGAGTTTTATTTCCCGGGCTTTTTTCCGAACGAAATGCTCAACCAGCGCTGGAATATCCTCCGTTCGATGTCGAAGGGGGGGAATGAGGATGGGAAACACCCGGAGACGAAAATAAAGATCCTCCCGAAATTTTCCTTCCGAGAGCATTTGTTCCAGATTGCGATGCGTTGCCGCGATAACCCGTATATCGACCTGGATGGTTTCACTACCACCGACTCGCTCGATCTCTTTTTCCTGCAGTACCCGAAGCAACCGGACTTGCGCTTCAAGGGGCAGCTCTCCGATTTCATCCAGAAAGATGGTGCCACCGTTGGCTCTTTCGAAACGGCCGCGTTTGCGAAGCGACGCTCCGGTAAAGGCCCCTTTTTCATGTCCGAAAAGCTCGCTGTCCATGAGCGATTGCGGAATCGCACCGCAGTTTACACGGATAAAAGGCGCATTTTTTCTGGGAGATAAATAATGAACGGCGTTGGCGATAACTTCTTTGCCTGAGCCGGTTTCTCCGAGCAGGAGCACGGGACTTTTTAGCGGGGCGACCTGCCGGATCTGCTCCATTACGCTCTTGAGCCCGAACTCCGCCCCGATGACCCGCGAGCCGACCAGTTGTCTTAACTCATGCTGCAGATAACGGTTGTCGTCCGCGAGCATGTCCCGCAGCGACTGAAGCTCCCGGTACCTGAGGCAGTTGGCAAGCGCAATGGCAAACGGTTCGTTAATCAGGGAAAACAGATGCATGTGCTCTTCCGTGAACAGCTCATCCGGACTTCCTAAAACGGCGACCGTGCCGATGAATTCTTTTTCGAGTGCCAGATCCAATATGAGGCCCGGAAGATTTTCGGCGCCGAGCTGACGGACCACTGGCCCGGTTACAGCGTCATCTCCTAGTCGTTTCAGGTACTTGATTCGCATGGAGCGTTGCGCTTCGACCTGCTTACGTCCTTTAGCGGATAGCGGTGTTCGCAGCGCCAACGTTTCCCTGCTGGTCAAACCGGCAATGGCAACAGTTTCCACGATACCGATCTCCCGATCGTAAATGTGAAAACTGAGTTGTTGGGCCGGAATAAATTGCGAAAAGTACTTCAGGCAAGTTTGCATCGCCTTGCTGATATCCAGGCTGCTGCAGATTCTCAACGCAGCTTCACGGAAAAATTCCTTTTCGTCAACGCGCATGGTTCCTCATATGGGTGTTACGGGGCAAGAGGCTATTATTTTATTTGCACTTCCATGGACAGAATCATGGTTTCTCTGGTGATTTTTGCTGACAACGCCCTTGCCTAGTCGAAATATCATTTTGTTGTGAGGAATTTGAGAAAAATACTTTGGACTTCGTCAATCAGCTGATCGGAAATATCGGCTCCGAAAACCTTTATAGCATCCGTCACTTTGTTTCTATCGGTCAGAAGCGGTGTTACAAGATCCCAATAAACAAAGAATGAGAATAGCATCAACCCCATGATTACCGGATTTTTGTCATTGAATGCACCTTTCTTTGTTCCTTCTTCCAGAATTTCGGTGAAAACGGTGAACATTCTATACAGACTGTCTGTGACGATTTTTGGCAAGGTTCCACCAGAAAGTAATTCTCTGAGAGCGATTGCATGGAGTGGACGATTATTTGCAATCTGCGCCACGCTGTGGATAAATTGGGCCAGCTTCAGTTCTACGGGCTGGTTGGCGTCAATTCCGACATCTAAAAGGCTATAAGCCTCATCGAGCATCTGTTCGAGCACTTTGGTGTATAAGGTGTCTTTATCTCCCATATAGTAGTACATGGTTCTTTTGCTGATTCCGGCCATATCGGCGATTTCGTTCGTACTGGCGCCAGCGTAACCCTTCTCGGCAAATACTTTGGTAGCGGTCGCGAGGATGTGATTTATTTTTTCTTTTCTTCTCAACTTTATATCTTTTCGTGACACAATCGATTCTCCTATTCTATTATTATATTCCAAGCAGCAGAAGGTTGCTACCGCTTTCCGTCCATGTGTTTAATTGTGCCACTAAATAGTGTCACCATTTAATTTGTAAAATTAACCTATTCTTTTGGTTTGTCAAGTGTTTCTGATAGAGATCTTCCCCGATATTGGGCTTTTATGAATACCCCTAAAATTATGCAAATGCATTTCAAACTTGCGGCTGCAGTAGTCACAACATATTAATAATTTTAGATTAATTAGCAATAGCGTCTGCCAGCAGGCTAATTTACTGAATTCAACGACTGATATAGACGGAAAATGCCGGTGACGTCAATTGCAAATACGATGATGCATAAAAATTTAAAAAAAGGCTTGACAAAAGGTACGAGGTGCAAATAGAATTGCACCTAAGAGTGGCACAATTGGGTGCAACCAAAAGGAACGGCAAATATTCCTGGCGGGATATTCCCAAAGTCACTCATTTCTTAATACGGGTGAGGGAAAATTTATGGATTGTGTTTCTTCACACGCTCCTGTTTCTGGTGGAGTAATCAAGGCACCTCCGAATGTTGATCAAGGCACCTCCGAATGATTTGAACAGAGCTTTTTAGAATGGAATACCCTGCGCTGCCAACCGCCGGCTGAGCATCCGGAGAATTTTACGAAGAACCCAAAGCATCCGGCAGCATGGGAGAAAATAATGAAAGGGGGTGAGCATCACGCTTTAATTGCGTCATCAAGCAGGCGGGCTGGTGAAGGCGCTACCGGCTCAACATCGGCGACACTATCTATGATGTGATTGGCTATGAAGGGGGAGGGAAAATGAGGAAGAAGAAAGAGATGTTCTTGGCTCTGAAATCCCAGGAGAGGGGCGCGATAATCGGAGGCGCGCTTGTATCGGTCCTCATACTGATGCTGACCGTTTCCAATGGGAGTGCTTTCGAAATCCACAGTGATTCGGATTGGGCTATGCGATGGGACAATACGGTTAAATACAATCTGGGGTATCGTTTGACGGATCAGGACCATAAGTTAGTTGATGATATCAATACGGATGATGGAGACAGAAACTTTGATCCCGGACTCACATCCAACCGATTGGATTTGCTGTCCGAGATGGATATTACCTATCGCGATTTTGGACTCCGTGTTTCCGGTGCGGCTTGGGTGGATTTGGTTTACCTCTCGGATAACGATAACGATTCTCCCGCCACTTTCAACGGAGAAGGTGAGCACGATGAATTCGCCGATGCCACTGAAAGGCTTCATGGCCGAAAAGCCGAAATCCTGGATGCGTTCTTATTCGGTAAGGGGGAGTTAATGGCGTTCCCCGTTAGCTTTAGAGCAGGCAGGCATACGGTGCTGTGGGGTGAAAGCCTGTTCATGGCGACAAACGCAATTTCTTACGGACAGGCCCCGTTGGATTTCATAAAGGCTATAGGTGTGCCCGGGACGCAGTCAAAAGAGCTATTTATGCCGCAGGGCCAGCTTTCAGGTCAAATACAACTGTCGGACCATATAAGCATAGCGGCTTTCTCACAATTTGAATGGAGAAGAACGCGCGCTCCCGCTTCAGGTAGCTATTTCAGCGATATGGACCTTGTGGATTCCGGTGCGGAAAAGCTCTTGCTGGGCCCAAATTTTCCAGGGGCACCCGGACCGGCTTTCTTCAAAGGCAATGATTTGGGGGCAGGCAATTCCCGAAGCGAGTATGGAGAAGGAAATCTGGACCAGTACGGTATATCGACTCGTTTTCGTATACCTAAAATAGATACAGAGTTTGGCCTTTATTATGTTCACTACAATGAGAAATCTCCCTTATGGATATACATCGATCCAACAAAGGTGAACCCCGCCATCGGCAAGGCCGGCGAGTATTTTTTGGTTTTTCCCGAAGACATTCACTTGATAGGGATAAGTCTCAGTACCCAGGTGGGACCTGTCAATGTATCCGGAGAGGTGAGCGGACGGATCGATACCCCTTTGGTGAGTTCGCCGCAGGTGATTATGCCAGGGACGAGGGCGGACAATCATGACCATGCGCTATATGCTGTCGGTAATACCCTGCATGCCAATTTATCCGCGATATACATGATGAATACCTGCAGTCTGTGGCACGGTGGAAATATCATGGGGGAGGTCGGTTATAACTATTTGATAGATACCACGGAAAATGAAAGCGCATTGGATCCGAGCCGGGACGATTATGCATGGGGATTTAGAATGGTGTTTGAGCCGGCATACTACCAATTGATCCAAAATGTGGATATCAGAGTTCCCATTGGGTTGGGCTATAACCCTGCCGGCAAATCACCGGTGGATCTCAAATTCAATAACGGCGGCGCCGACAGAGGGGGCGATGTGAGTGTGGGGCTGAATGTCGATTACCTGCAGGTTTGGCGGTTCGGTGTCAAGTACACCAACTACTTTGGCAGTTCGGATACGCAAACGCTTAAAGATCGCGATTTCATAAGTATATCCGCGCAACGCACGTTCTAAGTCAGGAGGTATTTCAATGAAATGCAGGATGACAATTATCTTCGTAGCGCTTTGTTTGGTTTTACTTTCTTTGCAATTGTGCTTTGCGGCGGTGACAGCGGAGGAAGCCGCCAAGCTCAAAACAGTTTTGACACCGCTCGGCGCGGAAAGAGCGGGCAATGCGGGAGGGACAATTCCGGCTTGGGAAGGCGGCTACACGACAGTGCCGCCAGGGTATAAATCGGGAGACAAACGCCCGGATCCGTATGCCAACGAAAAACCGCTTTATTCAATCACACAACAGAATATGGATCAGTACTCGGAAAAGCTGACGGAGGGTACCAAGCTCTTACTCAAGAAATACCCGTCGTTTCGTCTCGATGTATATCCGACTCACCGAACGGCGGCGGCCCCCCAATTTGTTTATGACAATGCATTCAAAAATGCCACCCGGGCGAAAACCACAAACAATGGGTTATGCATTGAGGGCGCTTATGGCGGCACCCCTTTCCCGATCCCAAAGGATGGTTTCGAAGTAATCTGGAATCACCTGCTGGCCTTTAAGGGGGAATCCACTTTTGTGCCATTTCGTAATTACCTGGTAACGGCGGACGGAAAGCCGGTGTTGGTTGTAGAGGCCGAAGATTTCGAGCAATTCCCTTATTATTTAAATGATATTCCCATGGATAAGTGGAACGGGGAATTCTTTTTATTTCGACAAGTCCAAAAAGCGCCGCCTTTTAAAGCCGGAGAAACCATACTGGCCCGTGACCCGGTAGATATGTATGGCAAAGGGCGACAGGCCTGGCAATACTTAACGGGGCAGCGGCGGACGCGGCGCGCACCGTCGATCGCATACGATACTCCGGATTTCGTTTCTTCGGGTCATAATTACTTTGATGAAATATTTGTCTTCAACGGAGCACTTGATCGTTACGACTGGAAGCTGGTCGGAAAAAGAGAAATGCTTATTCCCTATAATTGCAACAAGTTTTATTTGCAAAAAGATGCCGACATTCTCAAGGAAAATCATGCGAATCCTGATTATTTGCGCTGGGAGTTGCATCGGGTATGGGTGGTGGATGCCCTCATCGTGGAAGGTAAGCGGCATGTGGTTGCAAAACGAAGGATGTACATAGATGAGGATAGCTGGTTTGCTGTTCTTTACGATGGATGGGACGCAAAAGGACAACTGTGGAGAACGACGGTATCTGTTCCATTGATTGCCATGGAATTTCCGGCGATTGTTCCCGTATCGTTGTTTATCCATAATTTGCAGAAAGGTTCCTACTGCGCGACGATTGTCCCGAATGAGATGGCGGTCCAATTCCAGGCGGTTCCGGTACGTCCCGACAGTTTCTTCTCTCCGGATGCGCTGGCGGGAACGGGAATTCGGTAACCGCCATTTTGGGAACATGAATCACGGTATTCAGCGCGCCTCTTTTCTTCATAAAAGCAATTAGGCGCGCTTTATAAGTAATTGAGAGATATTCGATTCATAAGGTTACTGACGGGAAAAAATAAATGAAGAAAAAAAACACATGCCGGTATTGTTTTTGGCTGCTTATGAGCGCGGCGATCATCGCGGCAGGCACTGTAAATGTGTTTGCGGAGGAGGTGGCGGATCTGATGGTCCGTCCAGCGATGAAATCGAATCTTGCGGTAAACAGTGTATTACTTTCGGTGGTAAACACGGGGAAGCGATTGGTGGCGGTCGGAGAACGCGGACATATCCTTCTTTCTGATGATTGTGGTGTTTCCTGGCGTCAGGCCAACGTTCCGGTGAGTGTGACCCTCACCGCGGTTTGTTTTTCATCCCCTCAGAAAGGCTGGGCGGTAGGGCACTGCGGTGTGGTGCTCAAGACCGAAAACGGTGGGGAAAGCTGGATCAAAAGCCTCGATGGGATTCAGGCGGCGGCGCTGATAATGAAAGCGGTCACTCAAAAAGCGCAAACCGGGGAATCTGCATCTGAACAGATGGAAAAAGAGATAGCTGTTGCGCAACGGCTTGTTGACGAAGGCCCGGACAAGCCGTTTCTAGACATTTACTTCGAAAATGACCAGAATGGATACATCATCGGCGCATACAATTTCATTTTTCGGACAGAAAACGGCGGTATGTCCTGGCTTCCTTGGCTGGATAACATGGAAAATCCGGATAATTTGCACCTGTACGGCATTCGGCGGATGAATAGCCATATATTCGTGGCTGGGGAGCGGGGTATTTTACTCCGATCCGTAGATAAAGGACAGACTTTCGAAAGCCTCTTATCTCCTTATGAGGGAAGTTATTTTGGTTTGCTGCCAATGGAAAATGGAGAATTGATTATTTTCGGACTGCGTGGAAAGGCATACAAGTCGCTTGATCGCGGTATTACCTGGAAAAGCATTGATACGGGCGTTTCAGCGTCCATTTCGGCCGCCACCGTATTACAGGACAATACGGTGGTATTGGTAGCGCAATCCGGTGAGGTTGTCATCAGTCGGGATAATGGCGGCACCTTCAATGCGCTGCCGATTGAAGGGCGGTTTCCCTTTACGGGAATCACTCAGGCGGGCAATGGGAACCTCGTTTTGGTTGGCGTTCGGGGGGTTAGAATGTTTCCAATCGCGCCAAAGAGAGCAGATTCGTTGAAACAATCGGGCGGAGAACACTCATGAAACATGACAATGCGTTTGAACAGCAACCGGTCATTGCACGTATCGAAGAGTTCAATATTCACTCGGGTAATATTCTGGAGCGAGCTCTATTTAAC
The DNA here is from genome assembly GCA_043797445.1 of Pseudomonadota bacterium. Classification (GTDB taxonomy): domain Bacteria; phylum Desulfobacterota; class Desulfobacteria; order Desulfobacterales; family JAFDDL01; genus JAZDPP01. The sequence continues at coordinate 60,181 of JAZDPP010000138.1, read as the reverse complement.
AACCGACTCACCGTCGTTGTCATATGTGCCCTGATCACGGCCATACTCAGTTTCCAGGCAGCGAAACTGAGCGTTAATGCCAGTTTTGAAAGAATGATTCCAACAAGGCATCCCTATATCGCCAACTACTTTCAAAACAAGGAAGAATTGGCGGGTCTCGGCAATTCGGTTGTGATTGCAGTGGAGGCACTTGATGGAGCAATCTATAATCCGACGTATCTGGAAATACTCCGGCAAATCAACGACGAGGTCTTTTTCATTCCCGGTGTCGATCGAAGCGCCATGAAATCGTTATGGACACCCAGCACCCGTTGGGCGGAAGTGACGGAAGACGGGCTTACGGGAGGTCCCGTTATTCCGGATAATTATCATGCTTCCCAGACCTGTGTAAACGGGGTCTGTATTAATGTCAACCGGTCCGGTGAAATCGGGCAACTGGTGGCCAGCAATTTTAAGTCAACGATTGTCTATGTTCCTCTCCTTGAAGTCGATGCGGAAACAAAAAATCCACTCGATTATCGAAAGCTGTCCGATATGCTGGAAGCGCTTCGGAAAAAATACGATAGCGACCGGATTAAGCTGCACATAACCGGATTTGCGAAAATGGCCGGCGATCTTATGGAAGGCATGCAAAAGGTACTGCTTTTCTTCGGCGTTGCGACTTTGCTGGCGACCCTGATGGTGTATTGGTTCACCCGTTGCATCCGCAGCACGGTACTGGTGGTTGCGTGCTCCCTTATTGCCGTGGTGTGGCAGTTGGGTTTGGTTGAGAGCATCGGGTTGGAGCTGGATCCGTATTCCATGCTGGTTCCTTTTCTTATCTTTTCGATCGGAATGAGTCACGGCGCCCAGAAAATGAATGGCATCATGCAGGATATCGGACGGGGAACCCACCGTGTCGTTGCGGCACGATATACCTTTCGAAGACTTTTCCTGGCCGGGTTGACCGCCTTGCTTTGTGATGCCGTCGGGTTTGGCGTATTGATGATCATTCGGATAGGTGTCATCCAACAGTTGGCCATCATGGCCAGTATCGGTGTCGGCGTACTGATATTCACCAATCTGGTTTTACTGCCGATATTGCTCAGCTACACGGGGGTGGATAAAAAAGCCGCGGAGCGCAGCTTACGTGTGGAGATGGCGGAATTGTCAGGGAAAGAAAAGTATTTTTTATGGAAGTTTTTGGATGCGTTTACGCATCGAAAATGGGCAACCCTATCGATCGTGTGCTGTGCAATTTTGGGCTTGGCGGCTTTCGCAATGCGAAGTGATCTTCAGATCGGCGATCTCGACCCGGGTGCACCGGAACTTCGTCCGGATTCCAGATACAATATCGACAATGCGTTTATTGTCGGCAACTATGCTTCCAGCAGCGATGTCTTTGTTGTGATGGTAAAAACACCGGAATATCTTTGCTCAAAATACAGCACCCTGATTAAAACGGATGCCCTGGAGTGGGAGTTGCAGCAGCTTCCCGGGGTTGAGTCGACAAAATCAATGACCACGGTAAGCAAACAGGCAATTGTCGGCATGAGTGAAGGCAATTTGAAGTGGTACGAGATTGTTCGCAACCAGGAAATTATCAATTCCGTTACCACCCGAGCACCGGTAGGCGCGCTAAATCAGAACTGCAGCATGCTTCCCCTGCTGGTATTTTTAAAAGATCATAAAGCCGATACGCTATCCGCTGTGGTGAGTAAGGTGGAAGCGTTCGCCTTGGAAAACAACTCAAGCGAGGTCAGTTTTCTTTTGGCAGCGGGTAATGCCGGGATCGAGGCCGCCACCAATATTGTGGTCAAACACTCGATGGAGATAATGCTTTATTGGGTTTACAGCGCCGTGGTTGTATTGTGTTTTATAACCTTTAAGTCGTGGAAGGCAGTTCTTGTAGCCGTTATTCCGTTGGTGTTGACGTCTCTGTTATGTGAAGCCCTCATGGCCTGGCTGAAGATTGGCGTTAAAGTGGCGACGTTGCCGGTAGTGGCGCTGGGTGTCGGTATTGGTGTGGATTACGCGCTTTATGTGCTGACGGTTGTGTTGGCGCAGATGCGAGCGGGTATGACGCTTTCGGAAGCCTATTATCGATCGCTCCTTTTTACCGGAAAGGTGGTTATTTTAACCGGGCTCACGTTGTCCATCGGTATATCGACCTGGGCATTTTCACCGATCAAATTCCAGGCGGATATGGGAATTTTACTCTCGTTCATGTTTATGTGGAACATGATCGGCGCGTTGATTTTGCTTCCGGCGTTAGCGCACTTTTTACTACTCCAAAATAAAAAAGCGACCCTACCTGTAGAACATAAAGAGAAAGTCGTGGAAATTCTAACCAAAAACCGTTTTGTCTGGGAGGAAAAAAATGAGTGAAGAAACTGTTAAGACTGTGACATGTTACGGCTGCCCGCATGCCGCCTGTTTTGTGAAGGCACATATTGTCGACGGAAAATTGATAAAAGTTACTCCGGATACTGAAAAAATTTGCGTGTCGGATTGCCCGAGAGGTTTTCTCGATCATGATGGCAAGGCGGGAATCGAATACCACTATGGCTCGAAACGGTTGAACTATCCGTTAAAAAGAGCGGGAAAGCGCGGTGAAAACAAGTGGGAGCAAATTTCATGGGAACAGGCACTGGATGAAATCGCCGAAAAACTTAAAAATATCAAAAAAACTTTTGGGCCCCATTCGGTTTGTCTCGCTACCGGTACCGCTCATCATTCCGATAATAACTGGGTGCCGTGGCGTTGGATGGTGGGATTCGGGACCGTGAATAAAATCGGAAACGAACAGATTTGCTACGGCGCCCAATTCATTACGGCTGAGCATACGCTTGGCTGGCCGGCCAGTCCCTACCCGGCTCCCGGGGTAGAACCAAAGGTCATGATATTAATAGGCAACGCGCATGAGGCAATGCCACATATCTGGCGGGGTATAGAGGCCGGAAGAATGGCCGGTATGAAGCTAATTACCGTGGATCCCCGGATGACGGAAGCCGCCAAGTCGGCCAACATATGGCTGCAGGTTCGGCCGGGCAGCGATATCGCCTTATGGATGAGCTGGGTCAGGATCATTATCCAAAACAAATGGTACGATAAAGAATTTGTTGAAGAATGGACCAATGGGCCGTGTCTTGTAAGGACCGATACGCAAAAAATCCTGCGCGCGGAAGATGTGGCCGAAGGTGTGCCGAGAGATGCATTTGTCGTATGGAATATCGACAAAAAGGCGCCCGCAATATGGGATGCGGACGAGCGCCGGTATCTTGAAAACGATGTCCGGAAGGCACTTACCGGCACGTATGAGGTGAAGCTGAAAAGCGGTGCGAGCGTTAGCTGTAAAACCGTTTGGACATTGTTGACGGAGCGCGTTGAGGATTGGACATCTGAAAAGGCGGAAGAGCTGACAGGGGTCCCTAAAGATAAAATCGAGGCCGCATGCGAAATGTATGCGACGAATACTCCGGGTTTCTTTGTAGTGGCGGGGCATTGCTATGATTCATATGCACCCGGCTCATCCAGCGTTTACAGGCTGCGCGATATTATCCGATCCATCTGTGGCAATATAGACCGGTGCGAAGCCTTGACGGGCTGCTATGATAGTAAAAAAGTGGTGAGCATCTATGAGATGGAATTGAAGCCGGATGAGGCTTTCTCCGAGGAAGATAAACGGAAACAATACGGGTATGATTCCTTCAGGGCGATCACTGCCCAGGGGTATGATTTGAAGGCAAAATACCAGAAAAAACACTGGGGCGTTGCATCCAATGCCATGTGGTCAAACCAGACTCACCATCACATCATGTGGCAGGATATTCTGGATGATAATCCGGAACAGGCCCGGGCGTTGATTGTGAACGGCAGTAACCCGCTTATAAAATACGGAAATGTCAAGCGGGTTTATGAGGCAATGAAGAAGATCGATTTTAATGTTACCCTCGAATTTACAATGACTCCGAGTGCGCAGCTTGCCGATTATGTGCTGCCCATGGCGGACTGGTTCGAACGTCCTGAGATCGGTCCATCAACGCCTTGCGATATTTTCAATTTCACTCACATCTCCGGAGCTGCAATGGAACCCGAATTCGAACGGCGGACGGACTATGATGTTTTCAAAGGCCTCGCGGATCGATTGGGCTTTGGACAGGACTGGCAATGGAAGGACCTGACGGAATGTTATAATTGGAGGATGAAAGGGCTGTTGGAGGAAACAGGGTGCAAGGATATCAATGAATTCGGAGAAAAAATCGGATTTGATTATCCGGAAGGGATATTAGAGCAGTATAAAATAAAAAACGGATTTGCAACCCCGACGGCGAAAATGGAAATATGGTCGGTCATGCTGGAAGAACTCGGGTATGATCCGCTTCCGTTATTTTACGAGCCGGCGTTGAGCCCGTTCAATGCGCCGGAACTGGCGGAAGAATATCCGCTGACGCTTATCGGCATCGATCGTCATTTACCGAACTACCATACCATGTTTTTCGAGGTTCCCTCTTGCCGGAAAATGTGCCCGGAACCGTTTATGGAGATTCATCCGGATACGGCCAGACGGATGGATCCTCCCGTCACGGACGGGGATTGGGTGTGGATCGAGACGAGAAGAGGAAGAATCAAACAACGGGCAAAGCTTAGCTTCGGAATTGATCGAATATGTGTAAAAACCCAACATCATTGGTGGTTTCCGGAAATGCCGGGCGAAGAGCCGTATCTCCACGGTGTTTGGGAATCCAATACGAATGTTCTCACCGAGGATGATCCAGCGCTCTGCGATCCGGTGTTCGGGTCATGGCCGGTGACCTCGATTCCCTGCAAGGTTTACAAAGTAGCGGATACGCAGCATCTCGAAGAAGATATGTCCAGATAAACGGGGAGGGTATCCGATAATAATATCCTCCATGCGCTCCCGTCGGCATACTCGACGAGGGGAACAAATGACGGCATTCGATTTTCAGGCAAGCAACGATTATCCAAGCAGACAATAACAGGAGTGAAAAATGACTATGGAAGCCAACATTACCAATGAAAAAAAACTGAAAGGTAAAACCGCAATAATAACCGGGTCGTCCAGAGGGATGGGGCGGGCGGCGGCGCTGTTGTTTGGTGCGCAGGGGGCCAAGGTTGTCGTCAATTACAACAGCAACAGCGAGGCGGCCGATCAGGTTGTGTCCAAAATTAAAGAAATGGGAAGCGACGCCATTTCGGTTAAGGCCGATATCGGTAACCTTCACGATCACCCAAATCTTATAGATGCTTGCCTGGATTCATTCGGGAAAATAGATATTTTGTATCATAACGCAGCGGTTCATTATGTATGTCCGGAGCTTGAAGATGTTACGGAAGCCGTATGGGATATGACCTACAACAGCATTATCAAGGGGCCGTTTTTTCTTACGAAGCTTGCCATACCGCATTTAAGAAAACAGAAAGGAAGCTGTATTTTATTTACTTCGACGAGTTCTGCGGGAACGGCAACGCCCACCGACCCCCATTATATGACAGCAAAGAACGGAATCAATGCTTTATACAGAATCCTGGCCGGATGGTTGGCGCCCGAGGTCAGAGTCAATTGTGTGGTGCCGGGCTTTGTTCAGACAGATATGTTTCGGCATCATCCGCCGCAAGTATGGGAAACGCTGTCCGGAATGGTTCCGATGGGGCGTATGGCGACTCCGATGGACGTTGCCAAAGCAGCGCTCTTTCTTGTTTCGGACGATGCGGAATACCTTACCGGAATAGAGGTGGCGGTGGACGGCGGAAGGATGTCGGCCGTTCCCAGAAAAAATATACTTCCCGTTATCCGGGCGATGAAGCCCGGGACCGGTCAATATGACAAAAAAGATTATGGAGATGAACATATACGGCAAATGGATGTCGGTCTGGCGTAATCCTTCCGGAAAGGATGATGATATAGAGCTAACGCGGCTCGAAAGGGGATATAGGAATGACTCTAGGAATAATGGCTGTGGATGTAGAGCAACGGGTGGATTTTGATGCGATGCGTCAACACAAAACGGATCGTATTCAGAAGCAACTCATTGAGAAGGATTTGGGTGCGATGCTCTGCTTTGACCCGGATAATATCCGATACGCCACTTCGACGGCTTTGGGGGAATGGAGCAGAGATAAGTACGTCCGGTATTGTATCATACCCCGAGGAAAAGAGCCCGTTCTTTTCGAACTCGGTTCGGCCGGGATCGTCAAAAAAGAATTATGTCCATGGCTCAAGCCTGAAAATGTGCGGCCCAGCGCCCCTTGGCTTCGCGGTGCGAACGTAGCGGGCGGAAACAAGGCGATGCTTGGGGCATGTGTGGCAGGCATCAAGGCGGCACTGGCAGAGCACAATGTCGAAAAGATGCCGGTGGGGGTGGATACGGTTGACCTCTACATTTTGAACGCACTGAAGGAAGCGGGGTTGAATATCGTGAACGGATGGGACGCGATGTGGGATGCTCGCGTTATAAAATCCAGAGACGAGCTTAAAATTATCGAGACATCGGCATCACTTGCAGATGGATGCTGGGAATATATTGTCGATAAGATTCGACCGGGGGTAAAGGAATCAACACTGGTTGGCGAAATATATGGGTGGCTCCTAACGAGCGGCTGTGATCGGATCAGCGGGGTCAACTGTGTATCGGGAAGCAGAAGTAATCCGCATCCGCACGATTTTTCAGACCGCATCATTCGCCCCGGCGAACTGGTTTTTATCGATATTATGAGTCATTATCTTGGCTATGGCACGTGTTATTATCGGACATTTGCCACGACGAAAGCGACACAGAAGCAAAAGGATTTGTATAAAAAGGCGTATGATTGGTTGCAGGCATCGATAGAAGTCGTAAAACCGGGGATAACGACGGCGGATATCGCAAGGCAATGGCCCTCCGCAAAAGACATGGGATTTCCGGATGAAAGGGCTGCGGCCGGGATATGTGTCGGACACGGTATTGGACTGAGTATTCATGAAAAGCCGTTTATTACCCGGCTTTTTTCTATGGATCAGCCGGGTCCGATAGAGGCGGGGATGCATTTTGCCTTGGAGACATTTGCCGGAGAAGGCGAAGACGGTGCTCGTATTGAATCCCAAATTATCGTAACGGAATCCGGGCATAAGATCATAACGAAGTGGCCCTGTGAAGAACTCATGATCTGTTCACCCCGGCCTTGATCATTGTTTCAGCCCATTTCCCACGGCAGGGAGGCCGCGCCAGGGTGTTTTTGGAAGAGCGGCAGGTTGTTTGAGCAATAGCGAGTTCCTGCCGGTCTGGGAAAAATATCCTGGCGTGGCCGATACGATGATTAAAGCCTTCACCCCGAGATAAAAAGAATTTCATGTGGAGATCATGAAAAGAATAAAGCTAAAAATTAACGGAATATCAAAGTGGGTTGGCGTCAGCGAGGAAAAATCGCTGCTGGCCTTTTTAAGGGAAGATCTGAGACTCACCGGCGCAAAACAATCCTGCGACAAAAAGGGGCAATGCGGCGCCTGTATGGTCATCGTCAACAAGAAAGCCGTCCTTTCTTGTCTGACAAAGGTTGCCACGCTTGACGGCGCGGATGTGATTACCGTTGAGGGTCTGGGGACACCGAAAAATCCCCACCTGATACAGGAGGCTTTTGTTCTTTCCGGAGCCGTTCAGTGTGGATTTTGCACGCCCGGCATGATCATGTCGGCCAAGGCGCTCCTGGACGTAAATCCTGATCCGGATTCCGAGGCTATAAAGGAGGCGCTGCGCCGGAATCTTTGCCGCTGTACCGGATATAAAAAAATCATCGAAGCGGTAAAGCTGGCCGCCGGTTTCCTTCGGGGAGACATAACGCCCGATCAGGTACGACCAATGCCCTCGGAGAGCCCACTGGGAGTTTCGCATCCGCGCCCCTCAAGTCTTGCCAAAGCTTGCGGCACCGCCCAGTTTACGGCGGACATCCAGGTGGAAAATGCTTTGGCGCTTGCCGTATGGAGAAGTGATATTCCCCATGCCCGGATTTTATCGATCGATGCTTCAGAGGCGATCGCCATGCCAGGAGTGGCGGGCATCATGACAGCGGCCGATATCCGGGGAACGAACATTCTCAAATACCTGGTGCCGGATCGCCCTGTTCTTTGCAAGGACAAGGTTCGCTATATCGGTGATCCTGTTTTGATTCTTGGGGCCGATACGCAGTCACAGGCGGATGCGGCGCTCAAAAAAGTTAAGGTCACCCTTGATCCTTTGCCGGTCCTGAGCGATCCGGAAGCGGCGCTTGCAGCCGACGCCGTTTCGGTTCACGCGGATCGGCCCAACCTCTGCTATGAACAGCCCCAGATTAAGGGAGACGCGCAAGCCGCCCTGAAAGATTCGGCGGCGGTGATCGATGCCGTTTTTACGACACAGATCAACCATCAGGCGCCGTTGGAACCCGAAGCGAGCCTTGCTTGCTGGGAAGGAGAGGGAGAGGACGCGAAGCTCATCCTCATCGGAAGAAGCATCAATATTCACTACCATCTGGGAATGCTTCAGGAGGCCCTCGGATGGGAGAATATGAGCTATATCGAAGCTTGTTCCGGAGGGCAGTTCGGCATTAAAATCGACGTCATTTCCGAGGGGATTGCCGGCGCTGCAGCGATTCACTTCAAGCGCTCGGTTCGCTATATTCCCGGTCTCGCTGAAAGCATGCTCATGACATCCAAACGCCATGCCTTTCGAATGAAAGTGAAAATGGGGGCGGACGTAGAGGGACGCCTGACCGCCTATTGCAACGATATGCTGATCGACAAGGGGGCCTATTATTCCATCGGGCATGTCGTGCTGCACCGGGCGATGCTGATGCTCTCCGGCTCCTATCATATTCCCAACATCGCTGCCATGGGGAAAATGGTTTACACGAATAATCCCTGGGGAAGCGCGGCCCGGGGTGCAGGACCGCCGCAAGTCAATTTTGCGCTCGAATGCGCGATCGATATGCTGGCGAATCAGCTTCACATCGACCCGTTCGAGTTCAGGCTTCGAAACTCCCTTAAACCGGGGCAGAGCAAATCCACCGGTAGAGCGGTTCAACTATGGCCCTTTCCCGAACTGATGGAAGCCATGCGTCCGCATTATGAACGGGCCGTGAAAGAAGCGACCGCCCATCGGAGCGGAACGATAAAGAGAGGGGTCGGTCTCGGTACCGGCGCCTTCGGCATCGGTGGCCCCGGGGATAGCTCTGTGGCTGCCGTCGAACTGGACGCCGATGGCGGCGTCAGCATCTTTGCGGCGGCGGCGGACCCCGGAGAGGGCAACGACGCCATGCTGGTGCAACTGGCGGCAAAATACATGGAGATGCCGCTGGGAAAAATCCGGATTCACACCCGAAGCACCGAAAACACGGCAGCCAGCGGTCCCGCAGCCGGCAGCCGCATCACCTATATGATCGGTGGCGCCTTGATCAACGGGCTGGCGCAGCTGAAACAGGCCATGAATGAAACCGGCGCCCAAACGGGAGAAGCGCTGGCGGCGGCCGGCCGGCCCGTCCGTTATTTGGGGCGAAAGAAAAACGAGGATGCAGGCCCGCTTGACCCCAAAACCGGACAGGGGCCCTCCTTTGAGTCACAAGTGCATGCCGTTCAGATGGTAGAGCTCAATGTGGATACCGAAACCGGAAAGGTGACAATTCAAAAGATGACCACGGCCGTGGATGCGGGAACAGTCATTAACCCTCAGAATCTGACCGGTCAGTTGGAGGGCGGCATGGACATGGGGGTCGGCTGGGCCTTGCGCGAGGCGTATATCGCCGGCAAGACCACGGATTGGGTCACGTTTAAATTTCCCCGTATTCGCCAGAGTTTCGATATGGAAACGATTATCCGCGAAACGCCTCGACCCCTGGGGCCGATGGGGGCTACCGGAATCGGGGAGATGTGCATGGTGCCGACGGCTCCGGCGGTCATCAATGCGATTCGGAGCGCCATCGGCGTCTGGATCTGCGATCTTCCCGCAACACCCGAAAAAATAAGGGCGGCGATTAAAGCTGCGGGCCGGCCGGCGGACGGGCGGGATTTCCGGTTTTAAGGGCATGAAAGCTATTCTGAATAGAAAATATATGGTTGAAAAATCGCTGCTTTATCAAAAGCAAGAAGGAGATAATCATTATGTCGAAACTGACCAATGAACAGCAATTAACTCTCTACCGCGGGCTTGTTCTTGCGCGCAAGTATGATGAGCTGAATGTGCGCATGGCTTCCGAAGGAAAACTGCTCACTTTTTACCACAGTGCGCAAGGGCATGAGGCGATCGGTATCGGTGCTTGCTCGGTGTTGAATAAATCGGATTACCTGTACATGCATATTCGCGGGCATGGAATTGCTTACGCCATTGGAAAAGGGGTCGATCCGAAACCTTGTGTCGCCGAGCACCTCGGTAAGGCGACCGGCTGGGGAGGGGGAATTACGGGTGTCCATATGGTGGACAAAGAAAACGGCATGTTGGGAGTGGGTGGCACCATCGGTTCGGCTTTTGTACTGTCGGCGGGGTACGCCCTGGCGGCCAAAAAACGCGGAAAGGGTCAGGTCTGTTTCTGCTTTACCGGTGACGGCGGCATGCAAAGGGGGCAAGCTCACGAAGCCATGAACATGGCTGCCTGTTGGAAGCTTCCGGTCGTCTGGATCGTAGAGAACAATCAGATGGCCTGGTTCACGCCGTTTTGCGACACCTGTGCATTGGAGAATATCGCCGATATGGCCAAATCCTATAACATGCCGGGAGAAATCGTCGATGGTATGGACGTGTTTGCCGTCCGGGAAGCGGCCGAAAAAGCGGTCGATCGTGCAAGAAAAGGGAAAGGCCCCACTTTGATTGAATGCAAAACCTATCGTTTCAGGGCCCATTCAGAGGGCAGACCGGACGTTTGCCATTATAAAGAGAGGCCAAAGGACGAGATCGAAAAATGGAAAAAGCGTGATCCGCTTGCCTTGTGCCGGAACAAGCTGCTGGAGAAGGGGATACTGACGGAAGAACTGATAAGTCGAATCGATGAGGAGTGTAACGTCAAAACCGCGGATGCCGAAAAATTTGCACTCGAAAGTCCCTACCCGGATCCAGCCATCCTGAAGCAACTCGTCTATGCGCCGTAAAAAAGAGGAGATATGAAATGAAAAAGATAAACTATTGGCAGGCGATTTCCGAGGCTTTTGCTGAAGAGATGCAGAGGGACGAAACGGTTTTTATTATCGGAGAAAATGTCCAGGAGAGCCCCTTTATGATCACAAAGGGACTTGTAGAGAAATTCGGTCCGGAAAGGGTTATGGATGCACCGTTAAGTGAATTGGCAAATGCCGGCGCAACGGTTGGAGCGGCCTGCGCCGGTTACCGGCCGATCTGTGACTTGACGTTCGCTGACTTCGTTTACTGTGCCGCCGATGAGATACTGCTAAAAGCCGCTCAGCAGTATTTTGCACATAACGGACAGGTCAATGCCCCCTGTGTCTTTATCGGAGTGGCCGGTGGCGGGTTTGGGACAGGCCCCGAGCATTCCCATGTCCCTTCCGCCATGATACTGAATAACCCGGGGCTTAAACTGGTATTGCCGAGTACGCCGTACGACGCAAAAGGATTGATGAAGGCGGCCATTCGCGACAACAATCCCGTATGTTACTTTTTCCATAAGAAGTTGATGGGGTTTACGCAAGAGATTCCGGAAGAAGAATATGTCATCCCGCTTGGGAAGGCCGATATTAAACGGGCCGGTACGGATGTTACCGTAGTGGCGACGCTTTACATGGTCCACCACGCGCTTGCGGCGGCGGAGCAACTGAAAGATGAAATCAGCGTTGAAGTGATAGATCCGCGAACATTGGAACCGCTTGACCTGGAAACGATTATCGAATCGATCAAGAAGACAAACCGGGTGGTTGTCGTCGATGAAGACACGGAGCGATGCGGCGTGGCGGCGGAAATAGGGCAGCAGATTATGGAAACCGCCTTTGATTATCTGGATGCACCGGTAAAAAGAGTATGCGCCGCCAATATGCCCATCGCCGGCGCGGCCATGGAAAAGTACTGCGTTCCGCAAGTCGACCAGGTCATCGCGGCGATAAAATCGGTAGTTTATTAGCAAAAATGGGGCCGCACCGGTCATAACGGCACATCGTCAACCTATCCGGGTCGTATTCGAAGCGAATGAGTGAGAAGGGTTCGAAAGGGAATTGCACACTCCGTCAACAAAAGGTTGGATGATAGCCATGTATATCAGAAAGGATGGCCAAAGTGATTAGACAAATTTACATACCGAAACTGGGTATGACGATGGAAAAAGGGACAATCTCCCAGTGGATAGCCAAGGACGGCGATCAGGTCCAGAAAGATCAGGTTGTACTCATCCTCGAAACAGAAAAGGTAGCTCATGAACTCACCGCTCCCGAGGCAGGGATCTTAGCCGTATTCGGCAATCCCGGCGAAGAATATCCCTGTGGTGCAACGGTAGGGGTTATTGCGGAAACAAAGGAAGAATATGAGGCTATAAAAAAAGATCCGGAAAAATATGCGGCGGGTGAGATTTCGGCGCCTGACAAGACGCAGGGGGTTGAGAATGAAAATCATTCAACGATCGCTTCTCCCCCGGAACATCCAGGCCCCATGGGCCGGATTAAAATTTCTCCCTTGGCAAAAAAGCTGGCAATCATCCATGAGATCGACCCCAGGCGCCTGAGAGGATCCGGCCCTGACGGGCGGATTGTCAAAAGAGATATCGAAGCGGCTGTTAACGAAAAGCAGCAACCGGCTGTAAAAAGCGCTACGGCTGCTTCGATGGTGAACGAAGCTTCTGGCATCCAACCTGTCAGTTCGGATAAGCGCATCCGATCGACGATCCCTCTGACAGGCATGCGAAAGCGTATCGCTGAAAACTTACATCAGAGCGCCTCGACGACTGCTCGAGTGACTGCAATGACCGAATTCGATATGACGGAGATGATTAAACTGCGCGATCATTATGTTCAAAAAGCACCGGTTCTGGGGTTTAAAATCACCTATACCGACCTGTTTATTTATATGGCCGCCAAGGCCTTGCGCGCAGTGCCGATCATCAACTCAAGCATTATCGGTGAACAGATAGCGATTTGGGAGGATGTGAATATCGGTTTCGGGGTTTCCGTGGTGAAACATGCCAATGAAAGCGGGCTGTTGGTTCCCGTCATTCGAAATGCGGATCAAAAGTCACTCGGAGAAATCAGCAATGCCAGAAGGAGCCTCATGGAAAAGGCGAGAGCCGGAACGATATCTCTTGACGAGTTGACCGGCGGCACCTTTACGATTACCAATACCGGCACCTTCACCCCTCTGTGGCATATTCAGACTCCGATCATCAATCAGCCCGAGGCGGCGATTCTGGGGACATCCTCAATTGTCGAGCGCGCGGTGGTCGTCAATAAGGAAATCGTCATCAGACCGATTATGCCGGTTTCGTTTGCATTTGATCACCGGATCATGGATGGGGCGCCTCCCGCGAAGTTTATAGGTTTATTGCAGCAAATGATAGAAGACCCTTGGATGATCATGATGTAGCCGACCCATTGTCATGAAATCAAGATAATGAAGCGAAGGGCGATGTTAACGGCAATTGCCTATTATTGTGAAAAATTTTCACATAACGAGGAGAAATGAACGATGTCAGACCAACTGAAGATAGAAGGCTATGTGGATGAAGACGGCATAAAGTGGATGAAATCCAGATGCTTTTTCTGTCATGTGCATTGCGGAATGCTGATTGGGACAAAGGATGGGAAAATCGTCAGAATGAAACCGGATGAAAACGATCCCTTGCAGGGGATGTGCGAACGGATCGGGCCGAACGGGGAACGCGCAATAAAGAATCATTACCATCCGAAACGGATCAATTATGCGCTTAAGCGGGCGGGAGAGCGGGGAGAGAATAAATGGGAAAAGATTCCCTATGAGCAGGCGCTGGATGAGATCGCTGAAAAACTCACCCGGCTGAAGGAAAAATATGGCCCAGAGACGCTTGCCGTTACCGAGGGAACCTACCGGTCCGACCATCTGTGGGCGAGAAGCCGTTTTACCAATCTATGGGGAAATCCCGGCAATTTAGCGGACCCCGGAAGTATTTGCTGGTGCTGGCTGTATGCCATCAATCTGGCCATGGTGGGCTTTTTATCGGAAACCGCCATCAACGCCACAATCGATCAGTCAAAAACGATCGTTCTATGGGGGGTTCGCATCAACGAGCGGCATAGCCCCCAATCCTGGCTTTCAAAACAGCTAAGAGCGGCTTGCACCAACGAGGAACAAAAACCCAACGTGATTGTCGTCGATCCGTATATGATCGATGCGGTGCGAGACGCGCAAGCCTATCTGCCGATCCGGCCCGGAACCGATACGGCGATGATGCTGGCCTGGCTGAATGTCATTTTCACCGAAAAACTTTATGACGAAGATTTTGTGACCAACTGGTCCAACGGACCTTTTCTGGTTCGAACGGATACCAGGAAATTGCTGCGGGAATCCGATCTAATAATAGGCGGTGAAAGAAAGAACTTCGTCGCCTGGGATACCAGGGAAAAACAGCCAGCCGTTTGGGTTTCAAGTCAAAACACTTACAAAAGCGATGCGATTGAAAACGCCCTAGAAGGAGAATATGACATTACCCTGGCAGATGGGAAAAAGGTGAGTTGCAAGACTGCTTTTTCGCTTCTCAAGGAGCGCCTGGCCGAGTATTCTCCCGAAAAGATCTCGCAAATCACAGGGGTTCCCGCTCATAAAATCGAGAAGGCCGCCAGAACCTATGCAACGCAAAAACCCAGCAACATGAGCTGGGGAGTGGGGTGTATCGATCAGGCGGGATGGAATGCGAGCTATGGTGCCGTTTGTAAAGTAATTCTCCGCTCCGTCACCGGCAACCTGGATATTCCCGGTGGTGATTACCTCCCCGAGCCCGGTCCCGTTATCAATGGTCAGTTCCCGGTTCGCGACGGCGAACTGGAGTTGTCGGAAACGGTAGCCCCAGAAACAAGAGAAAAGCTGCTTGGCAATGACAGGTTTCGAATGATGGGTTGGAAGGGATTCGAGCTATGTGATGAACCTTTCCGGGAGATGTGGGGAATTGCCCGTCCGCAGCTCCATCAGCTGCTGAGTACCGCACCGCTCCTGTGGCGGGCCATCCTCAATAACGACCCCTATCCGGTTCGTGCCGTCATCTCCTGGTCCTCCAATCCCATGGTATGGGCGCCCAATACCAAGATGGTCTATAAGGCGCTAAAGGCGCTGGATTTATTGGTTGTTCTGGAATATTGGATGACACCGACCGCGGCACTGGCCGATTATGTTTTGCCTGCGGCGGATTGGATGGAGCGGCCCATGTTTACCAATGTTGAGGACTCACTTGATATGTTCATGGGCGGACCCCGCGCATCCGAGCCGGTCGCGGATCGCCGAATGGACTATGATTTTTTCAGAGGGCTTGGGTTGCGTCTTGGGCAGGAGAAGCAATGGCCGTGGGAAACATATGAAGACGTTATCGCACATCGTCTCGATAGAGTGGGTATCACCTACGAGGAATTTTGCCAAACCGGTTTACTGTTTCCAGACATGGATTCAGCCGAGCAATTCGAAAAACACAAATCGATTCGGAAAGACGGTCAGGTCCGGGGGTTTGCGACACCTTCACGGCGCTGCGAAATCTATCCGAGCGTTTTCGAGGAACTGGACTACGATCCGCTTCCCGCTTACAGGGAACCGGCGGAATCCCCGCTTAGTTCCCCCGAATTGGCAAAGGAATTCCCCATCATCCTCACGACGGGCGGAAGATTTGCGCCGATGTTTCATTCCGAACATCGGGTCCCGGGAACCGGCACCCGGGAGATGCATCCCTGGCCGATTTTTGAAATACACCTGGAAACCGCGCGTGATTTGGGAATTCGTGACGGCGACTGGTGCTGGATAGAAACCCCGCGGGGGCGGATCCGCCAGATAGCCAGATTGGGGGTGGCGCTGAGACCGGGAACGATTATCGCTCAGCCAAGCTGGTGGTATCCGGAGTTACCGGCTGAAGAGCCATGGTTGTGTGGTGCGTTTGTTTCCAATGCAAATGTTCTTACGGATGATAATCCCGATACGCTGGATCCTATTTGCGGAAACTGGACCAATCGCGGATTGCTATGCAGGGTCTATCGATGTGAAGAGCCTGAGTGGCTGACGGATAGAGTGTCAACGGATTTGTTTCTGGAGGGAAAATCGGGGTACCCGAAAGCTTTCTCCGTTTAAATGGAAACAATGCCGGATCATTTTCCGAAAGAAATGAGTGGTAGCGAGAAAAAGACATCATCCATAGGTGGCGGGTTGTTCATCGCCCGAATAAAGCAGATGCTTTGTATCGGATGCGGTGAATGCCTGCCTGCTTGCAAATATGGTGTTTTCAAAAAAGACGCTCACGGGAAAGTGGCAGTATACGACGGAAGCCGTTGCAAGGGCTGTCATGCCTGTCTGACGGTGTGCCGCACAAAAGCCATTTATATCTTGCCGGGAAGGGGATTCGGTCGGACCCGCTGAGAATAAAAAACACAAATGGAATTGAATAATACCGGAGGCAAAAAAGGAAAGGAAAAATGGCACTTACAGTGGATTCAAAACTTTCCGCGCTATTGGCGGATAAAGGGGCTAAAGCAATTATCGATAACCGATGCCCGGGCATGTCGAGGGACCCGAGATTAAGAATGGCGATGGGGATGACCTTAAAGCAGATTATGCCGCTTTCACAGGGCCGGATTACTTCCGAGATAATAGACATGATTTCAAAGGATCTGGCTGAACTTTAGCGGATCCTCCGGCCGGAAATAAGGTGCTCATTTCCGGCCCTATAAAATAGAGATTTTTACGAATGTAATCGGTAACAGGGGGGTTGGATGTCGGATCAGCGGGTCTACGATGTGATTATCATGGGTGCGGGTCCCGGGGGGTATGTCGCCGGTATCAGGGCAAGCCAGTTGGGTTTAACGGTTTGTATCGTCGAAAAAGACGAACCCGGAGGAGTCTGTTTGAACTGGGGCTGTATTCCCTCAAAGAGCTTAATCCACCAAGCGCACGCGTTTGGTATGCGACATCAAATTGAAGCGATGGGAATATCCGTCAATACGGAAGGTTTTGATTACAGTCGGGTACATAAAAAATCCCGGGAAGCAACCCATCGGCTAAGTTCCGGCGTTCGGTTTCTGCTGAAAAAAAACAAGATCGATTTGGTTCAAGGAACTGCCCGAATTGACAGCCGGGATGGGGTGGTGCTCTCCGATGGAAAGCGTATCCGCGGCAAAAATATCATCATTGCGACCGGATCACGGCCCTTGGAAGTCACAGGATTTGAATTCGATGAAAAGCAGGTGCTGTCGTCAACCGGTATCCTATCGATGTCGAGCCTTCCAAAGAGCCTGATTATTCTTGGCGGCGGAGCGATCGGCTGCGAGTTTGCCTACATAATGAATGCGTTCGGTGTGAAAATAACGATCATTGAAATGGAAGCGCATCTTCTTCCGTTTGAGGATGCGGAAATTGCAAATGTTTTGGAGAGTTCCTTTCGAAAATCGGGAATTGACGTATTGTCTGACACCCGAGCCGTTTCAATGAATAGAGGCAGCGGCGTTTCGGTGACAGTGGAGAGTAATCAAAAGAAACGATGGACGATTGAAGCCGAAAAGGCCCTGTGTGTTTTCGGGCGAAAGCCGAATACCGATCAAATCGGTCTGGAAAGCATCGGGTTAAAAACGGAGAAGGGGTATATTCCGGTCACCGATTATTATCAGACATCGGTCAAGAATGTGTTTGCAATCGGCGATGTGGTCGCTACTCCCCTGCTGGCGCATGTGGCTTCGAAAGAGGGCGAAATCGCTGTCGAGTTCATTGCGGGGCATAAGCCCGAAGCGCGAATTGACATCAACCAGATCCCGTCGGCGATTTATTGTGAACCGCAGGTGGCCAGTTTCGGATTGAGAGAGGCCAAGGCCAAAAAAATGAACATACCGTATCAAAAGACCGTTTTTCCTTACAAAGGTGTGGGAAAGGCTGTTGCCGTCGGCAAAGATGAAGGCCTGGCGAAACTGCTTTACGATCCGGAAACGAGGGAAATACTCGGTTGCCATATTATCGGTTGTGATGCAACTGAATTGATCCATGAGGTTTTGTTGGCCAAATCCTCGGAGCTGTTACCTGAAGATTTGGCGGGAATGATCCACGCGCACCCGAGCCTTTCAGAGATCGTGATGGAAATGATGAAAGGAGTCAGCGGTGGGGCGATACACATATAATGGCAAACCTTTCAAACGGGATAGCATCTGAGTGAAGTAAATAAGCGCTTCCCATTATCGAGGATACCGAACCATGAGGTTTCACTGGCGTATTGCTCTGGCAAAAAAACTTTTTTGTTTTGTCGGAATCGCATCGGCAATGGTGTTGGCGGTTGTGGGAGCGGGTATTTCTTATTATTCGCAGATGGAGCGGTTGAATCTTTTTAAAGATGATATGCACCGTATCGCTGCGGAAGTCTTATCAACTCGGGTGGCGGAAAAAATCTTCCTGCAATTTCGTACCCCTGAAGTGAAGCGGGATTTCGATGACAGGACTCGGAATGTGAAACTAAAGCTGGAGGCGGTAAGGCGGCAAAAGGTCAATGCGGCTTGGCAGGCCGATATTGAATCGATAGAAAAAATGTTCCAGGAATATCAGGATCTCTTGGACGAACTCATGCATATTCAGGGGGATCATTCCGAGCTGAAGGCGAAAATGGTCGTCCCGATTGCCGTATCCGAAAAGATACTGACAGATATCATTTACCAACTCATGGACAAGCAAGATGAGCTGCGAAGCAGAGACGCCACTATCAGTAGCGATGACAACGGCATGCTCAATATGGTAACGGATTGTAGGACCGCAATACTCCAGCTTCAAATCCTGCAACTTCGGTTCTTATTGACGGGCGATGAAAAGCTGGTTGAAGAGTACAAGCGTCTTTCCGCTCTGACGGCTGAGAGGTATGTCGGCCAGTTGGAACACTATGCTTCGATATCGGAAAACCCCTCTTTTTCCGAGAGTGTTGCAAAGATAAAGGAATCACTGGATAATTTTTTGAGATCGGTTGACTTGTCCAAACAATTTTACGGGAAAGAAAAAGAAAAAACGCAAATAATCAATGAGCTGGGGGCTCAAATTATCGCTTCGACGGATGCGCTGCTGAAACAGATCGATCTTTCGATCGCCGTCAAAAAAAATATTACCGTTATTACCGTTTTGACAATCGGATGCGTTGGCCTGCTGATTTTCTGGGCGCTGTCGTTTATACTGGTCGCATCGATAACCCGGCCGATTAGAAAGGTTATTGGCGGTCTCAGTCAAAGTGCGCAGCAGGTGGCATTGTCTTCGAGAGACGTTTCGATGTCGAGCAGGCAACTGGCCGACGGGACTTCCGAACAGGCGGCATCGATAGAAGAAACGTCATCCTCGCTTGAAGAAATGTCGTCCATGACGCGACAGAACGCCGAAAATACGCAACATGTCAACCTCCTGATGAATGAAACGAAAGAAATAATGAAAATGGCCAATGAATCCATGAAAGCGTTGAATGTTTCCATGGAAGAAATTGTCCGAGCGAGCAACGAGACTTCCAAGATTATACAGAGCATTGAGGAAATTGCGTTTCAAACCAATCTCTTGGCTCTCAATGCCGCTGTGGAGGCTGCAAGAGCCGGTGAAAACGGGGCCGGCTTTGCGGTGGTTTCAGAAGAGGTGCGCCGTCTTGCGCTGAGAGCCGGTGATGCAGCCAAGAATACGGCGCATCTTATTGATCAAACGATTATAAAGATCAAGCAGGGGGTTGAGATTGCGCAAAAAACCGGAAAAGGATTTTCCCGCGGCGGCGATGTTATTGTTAAAATAGGTGCGCTCGTGAGTGAAATCACCGAAGCCTCCGGTGCACAATCCCAAGGAATTGAGGAAATTAACCGGGCTGTAAGCGAAATTGAGAGGGTTGTTCAGGAAAATGCGGCACACGCCGAGCAATCCGCCAACGCCTCTAATGAGATGACCACTCAGTTTCTCCAATTGAATGCATTTGTTGAACAGCTGGCAGCGGTATTGGATGGGAAAAAAGGACAGATGGAGAAAATTAAGGGGGTAGCAAATGACCAAGAGGTCATGGAAGACTTCGCCCAGTTGCAACGGTTATAGATGTAACTCATAACAGATGGGCAGTCCGGGAGCACCAGGAGCAAGTGCGCGCCGTCCTGTTCGGATGAGCAAGAAAAAGAAAACGAGCGGTCCTGATCGACTGGCCGATGAAAAGCCATATGCATTCGTAGCAGCATTTAAGGGCCAGTTTGTTATCGGGCTGCTGCACAAACGCAACGTTGCTTCGAGAAAAAAGGCTCTCACCGAAGCTCATCATCTTTATCCCTCCGCCATTCTACCGGACCATAGCACGCAATCATACCATAGCACGATAGGTTTTGCCCCATAGGGCGAAATAACTTATGTCTGACTGGGGAATTGCTTTATAACAATTTGAATTTGCATTATAAGTCCGCATGGCACATCTATTGCTTATCCATAGGGAGGCAAAAAGAAATGATAACAGGATAAAAAGGTCAATATCCTTGGAGAGGAGTATTTCCGCGGCATGAAATCCTTGATCTATTCGGTGCACTACAGAAGAGGTGTATTGCGAGCCGGTATGCATTCGCACTCGGCGGTCTGGGTGCCTTCGATGCGGTTTATCTCCGATACTCCTGTAAATGGATTTTATTCATTTCGGCATCGGTCATAATTAACTTTTTTTTTACGAGTTTATTAAAATTGGCTTTTTGTGAAATTTTCAGAGCAACAAAAAAAACAATGGAGGAAAACATGTCAAAAGACTATGCCCCAACCGCGTTTGCCTATTCCTATCAACTGCTCATCAAGCATCTGCTGAAAAGCCCGCTGGTTTATGCGCCTGATCAGCAGATCGTTTACCGGGATCAGCTTCGTTATACCTACCGGATGCTGGACAACCGCGTATCTCGGTTGGCCCATTTGCTGAAACAGCAGGGGGTCGGCCCGGGCGATACGGTGGGAGTGATGGATTGGGACTCGCATCGGTATCTGGAATGCTTTTTTGCCGTTCCGATGATGGGAGCGGTGTTGCACACTATTAACATTCGGTTGTCGCCCGAGCAACTCACCTATACTCTCAACCATGCGGAAGATGATGTTCTTTTGGTTAACGCCGATTTTCTACCCATGATCGAAGCTGTGCGGGATAAGCTGGAATCGGTAAAGAAAATTATCATTCTCAGTGATAATGGCCTGATCCCAGATTCGAGCCTGAGCCTTTCAGGTGAGTACGAGCATCTTCTTGCGACCTGCCCGGAAGGCTATGAATTCCCGGATTTCGACGAAAATACGGTGGCCACGACATTCTATACAACCGGAACCACCGGTTTGCCCAAAGGGGTGTATTTTACGCATCGACAGCTGATGCTCCATACCTTTGCCTTCAGTTCCGTTCTGGCCGGCCAAGGCAGCCAGTTCAATGTGACATCAAGGGATGTCTACATGCCGATGACGCCCATGTTTCATGTGCATGCCTGGGGGGTTCCCTATATTATGACATTGTTGGGCGCAAAGCAGGTGTATCCGGGGCGCTACGAGCCCGAGATGTTGCTGCGGCTGGTTGAAACGGAGAAGGTGAGCTTTTCGCACTGCGTGCCAACGATTTTGCATATGCTTCTCCATTCCGCCCGCATTGAGGAGACGAATGTGGCGGGCTGGAAAATGATCATCGGCGGTTCGGCATTGCCTCGAGGTTTATGCAAAGCGGCCATGATGCGTGGCATAAATCTTATTGCCGGATATGGCATGTCCGAGACGTGCCCGGTAATTACGGTGGCAAGTTTGAAACCGGACATGGTCCTAATGGATGAGGATCTGCAGGCTGAGGCGCGCTGCCGTAGCGGATTGCCCACACCATTGGTGTATGTGCAGGCCATTGGTCCGGATGGGACTCCCCAACCGCATGACGGCGTGTCCGTCGGCGAGGTGGTGGTCCGAAGCCCCTGGTTGACACAAGGCTATTTTAAGGAACCGGAAATGAGCGAAGCGTTATGGGGTGGGGGATGGCTTCATACCGGCGATATTGGCTATTTCACCAAAGATGGATATCTGCAAGTGACCGACCGGGTAAAGGATGTAATAAAGACCGGCGGGGAATGGATTTCTTCCTTGGATCTCGAAGATTTTTTAAGCCAGCATGAGGCGGTCAGTGAAGCGGCGGTGATCGGAATGCCGGACGAAAAATGGGGAGAGCGGCCGATGGCGTTGGTGGTGCTTAAGGATGTATTCCGGGGAAAAATTGTAGAGAAGGATTTAAAAGATTTTCTTATGACATTTGCCGAAAACGGTCGGATGCCGAAATATGGCGTGCCGGGCAAGATCGTGATCGTTGATGCCATTGCCAAGACGAGCGTTGGAAAAATTGACAAGAAAAACCTGCGCTTCCAATATAAAAAATGATCGGTTTGATATGGACAGAAGGGTAGCTCGGGAACACTGGCAGCAATTACGCCGTCCTGTTCGGAAGTGTAAGGAAAGGAAAACGAGTGATCCTGAACGACAAAATACAATGAGGCAGTAGCTGCTGCCAAAAAGGCCGAAGCAGACGATTTGGACGCACGCCTGGGCATCAAGATCGCCGTAGCGGAATTCAATCGAATTGCGGAAACATAAGGAGGTTGAAATGGACCGCATAATTGTCTTCAAAACACAAAGTGAATACATGGTTAGGTAAAATGGCTACGGAAGAAATTAGAGATAAAAAAAACATTAATGATCAGGAAGAAGCGCCAGAGTACAGGAATTCGAAGGAGGCCCAGCTGGAGAACGAGAGGATTCGGGCGCATTTGGAAAACGCTGTGCAAATGGCCCGTTTAGGCCCATGGGAGTATGACGTCGCCAATGATCTTTTCACGTTTAACGATCACTTCTATAGAATTTTCAGGACCACGGCCAGGCAAGAGGGCGGGTACACCATGTCATGGGCTCAATACGCCCGGCGTTTTGTCCATCCAGATGACATGGCTGTTGTCAGAGAGGAGATTCAAAAGGTCATAGAAAAGACAGATCTCAACTTCAGCCGGAAACTGGAACACCGGATGCTTTACGCTGATGGTACGGTCGGTCATATCTCTGTCCGGCTATTCATCGTCAAGGATGCTGACGGACGGTTAATAAAGGTCTATGGAGTGAATCAAGACATCACGGACCGGAAGCGGGCCGAGGAGGCCCTTAAGCAGAGTGAGGCAACACTGAGCAGCATATTGCAAACTGCGCCGGTTGGTATTTGTATCGTAAAGAACAGAGTCTGTCAGAGTATGAATGCTTTCTTGGGCGAGAAAAACCTTGGCTATTCTGAGCATGAGATCGCTGGCAAGGTCACCCGGATGATTTATGAGAGTGACGAAGAGTATGAAAGAGTAGGACAAGAGCTGTACACAAAACTCTTGGAACGCGGCCTGACATCCACGGAGACCAGGTTGCGCCGCAGGGATGGTGTTTTTCGGGACGTTGTTTTGACGGCTGCCCCTCTTCGCAGCGATGACCAATCGGTTGTTGTAGTTATTCACGATATCACCGAACGCAAGAAAGCCGAAGAGCGACTGGCACAGAGCGAAGAACAATACCGGTCGTTGGTAAATAGCATGCAGGATGTCATTTACCGTGCCGACAGCGATGGAAATTTAGTTTATATAAGCCCTTCTGCCCCAAGACTGATAGGATATAATTCAAGCGAGGAAATGATCGGATTGGATATTTCCAGTAATTTATACTATCATCCAGAAGACAGACAGAAGTTTTTAAAAACTTTAAGGGAATCAGGCAGGGTGAGCAATTATGAAGTGATATTAAAGCGCAAAGACAACGGCAACCCGGTTATTGTTTCGACAACAAGCCAGTATTATTATGACAAGGATGGTAGAATCTTAGGTGTTGAGGGAATATTCAGGGATATATCCGAGCGCAAGCGGGTAGAGATGGCCTTGAAGGAATCGGAAAAAAAGTACCGTGAGCTCGTTCAGAACGCCAACAGCATCATCTTACGAATGGATTCGCAGGGCAACATAGGCTTCTTCAACGAGTTTGCGCAACGTTTTTTTGGGTATTCCGAGAAAGAAGTCTTGGGGAAGAATGTCGTTGGCACCATCTTTTCGGAGAGAGACAATGCGGGCAGTGACCTGAAGAGAATGATCTATGACATCGGAGTCCATCCGGATGGATACACCATCAATGAGTATGAGAACATCAAGCGCGACGGCAGTCAAGTATGGATCTCTTGGACAAACAGTGCCATACGTGACTCAAAAGGAAATGTTGCAGAAATCCTATGTGTGGGAAACGATGTCACTGACCGCAAACGTTCCGATGAGGCGCTTAAAGAGAGCGAGAAGAAGTATCGCGAGCTTTATGACTTTTTACCGATCCCAGTCTTTGAAATAGATTTTGAAGGCACTATCAACTCGATGAACCGCGCCGTTTATAAGACTTTTAGAGGTACGGTAGAGGATTTCAACAGGCGTATCAATATATGGCAATTCCATTCACCGGAAGGAGTCGTGAAAGCCACCAAGCATATACAAAAATTATTTCTGGGGGAGCAAACCGCAGGCACTGAATTTGACTTGAAGAGGTTGGATGGATCTGTCTTTCCCGTCATTTTGATTTCAAGCGTAATTTGCCGTGATGGGAAACCTGTTGGAATCAGAGGAGCTATAATTGACATTACGCAACGGAGGCAGAAGGAGGAGGAATTGCGCTTGGCAAATGCGTTTCTGGACTCGATTGTCGAGAACATCCCTGACATGATCTTCCTCAAGGATGCGAAGGAACTCCGCTTCGTCCGCTTTAACAGAGCGGTAGAGAATCTCTTGGGCTACTCCAGGCTGGAAATGTTAGGGAAAACTGATTACGATTTCTTTCCCAAGGAACAGGCAGACTTTTTCGCCGAAAAAGATCAGGAGGCTTTGCTCAGAAATGAGGTTGTGGATATACCGGAAGAAACAATGCTGACACACAACAAGGGAGTACGCATACTGCACACAAAGAAGGTGCCGATCCTGAATGCAAAAGGAGAACCTGAATACGTTCTGGGAATCTCCGAGGATATTACTGAACGTAAGCGAGCCGAATATGAAAAGGAGAAATTGCAGGCACAATTGCTCCAGGCACAGAGGATGGAAGCGGTTGGGACCCTCGCGGGAGGGATTGCTCATGACTTTAATAACATCCTGGGAGGAATCATTGGGTACGCGGAACTGGCCATGATGAATCAAACACCCGACCCGGAGAACAAGCAGCATGTCTACCTCAGACGGGTTCTGGAAGCAGGAAACCGGGCCAAGGATCTGGTTCGGCAGATCCTCAAATTCAGCAGGGGTAGCATACCCGCCATGGTTCCTATTTCCTTGGGACCGATCGTCAAGGAATCCATCAATCTGCTTCAGTCAATTCTGCCAAAGAACATTACGGTCCAACAGCACGTAACGGCAGATCCGGACAAGATCACCGGGGATCCAACCCAGGTTCATCAGGTCATCATGAATCTGTGCACCAACGCTTACCATGCCATGCGTGATACTGGGGGCCTCTTGACCATTGACCTGGAGAACACACGGATCGAAAGTCCCAGAGAGTCCATGTCATTGGGGGTGCCGCCGGGGGATTACATACGTTTGTGTGTCTCTGACACGGGGCACGGGATAGCGCCTGAATTGCTTGGGAGGATCTTCGAACCCTATTTCACTACTAAAAAAACGTCGGACGGGACCGGGCTTGGACTATCGGTCACCATGGGAATCGTAAAGAGTCATAACGGCTTAATAGAGGTGGCGAGCGGATTGTGCAAAGGGACCCGATTTGATCTGTATTTCCCGGCAACTAGTGCTGCCGAGATGGAGATGAGTGTACCGGCGGGACCCATTCCTGCCTGCAAACAGGAGAAGATACTGGTTGTTGACGATGAAGCGTTCTTTCTCGATGTACTAAAGGAGAATCTGTTATTGCTAGGTTATCAGGTGACGGCCAATCAGAGCAGCGTTAAAAGCCTTGAGGTGTTCAATGCCGATCCTGATGGCTTTGATCTGCTGATCACGGATCATAACATGCCGGAGATGACCGGCATCCAGTTGGTCGCAGAAATCCGGAAAAACAACAAGGATATTCCCATCATCCTCTGCACAGGATACAGCGAGACCGATATCGAGCATGCCGCGAAGTATTACGGCATAAGCAGGGTCCTATTGAAACCCCTCACCGCCGGTGATCTGGCATGCGCCGTTCATGAGGTACTCGCGGTGAAGAGGGCAGGAACCCATGGGATACGGAATCATCATTGACGACGACAAGCAAATTCGTGATATGTTTGCCGACCACTGCTGCCTTCCGCATTACAGGGTCTACATAGGGCCTCTATCCTGACGAAAGGGTTGGATTTGGGGCGAACAGCGAATCTTGATCGACAATGATCGGGTGCTAAATACCACTTTTAAGAAAGAGGATTAACCATGTTTAGAAATCTAATACTTAGTACAAAGCTCTGGGGTTTCACTGGTCTATTGTTACTGGCGGTCTTGATCGTGGCTGGCAATTCCATATTGTCTATCAACGGCATGCTATCTGAAAACCAGAAATATTCAGAGGCCGCCGAGCATGATACATTTATGGTTAAGAAAGAGGTGGACCATTTAAATTGGATTGGAAATGTACAAAACCTTTTTATGAGTAACGCTGAAACGCTTGATATAGAACTAGATCATACCAAATGCGGATTGGGTAAATTCCTTTATGGGGAAGAAGGAGAAGATTTGGCCCTTAGCGATCCTAAACTTGCCACCCTTTTGAATGAGATCAAAGAACCCCATAAACATCTGCATGAGAATGGCAAATTAATTAAAGACGTTTGGCAAAAGAGGCACAAGGGGCTGAGGAACTTACTTAAAGATCGTCTGGATGATCACCGAAGGTGGGCCGAAAAGGTATCACAAATTGTTATAACGCATGACTCTGGAATCGAAGTGCAATTGGACCATAACCTCTGTGGCTTTGGCAAGTTTCTGGCAAGTGAAGAGTATAAAAATTATGCGCTCGATTTTCCCGCCCTGCGCGAGGCCATGGACGCAGCGCAGGGGCCCCACAGGCAACTCCATGAGTCAGCAAAAGAGATTAAAGCACTGGTACAAACCGGAGAATATGAAAAAGCTGCAGAAATTTACAAAAATATCACTTTAGTAAAACTTGAAGAGGTTGGGAATCAATTCAAAAAGGCCATAGAAGCTGAAGGAGAGCTTGAAAAAGCGCAGGTTGAAGCTAATCAGATATTTGAGACAAAAATCATGCCGGCGCTAAAGGCAACCCAATCAAAAATGAAGGCCCTGGGCGATTACTTGGATGAGATTCGGAGTTCATCAAAACAGGAAATGGTATCCACTGGGTCCAGATCTCAATGGTCTGCCTGTGCCATTACCATTGTTGCATTTGTTTTAGGAGCACTCCTGAGTTTTTTTTTGATTCGTTCCATCGTAAAACCAGTCAAGCGCGTTATCGAAGGGTTGAACGACGGTGCCGAGCAGGTAGTGGCTGCTACCAGCCAGGTCTCCGCGGCCAGCCAGCATATGGCCGAGGGGGTATCCGAACAGGCAGCCACCATTGAGGAGATCTCTTCCTCTCTTGAAGAGATGTCTTCGATGATCAAAAAAAACGCTGACAATGCTGGTCAGGCGGATGATCTCATGAAGAAAGCCAATATGGTCGTAAATGATGCTAATACTTCAATGAGCGAACTGACCCTTTCCATGGAGGACATATCCAGAACGAGCGATGAGACATCCAAGATCATCAAAACGATTGATGAGATCGCTTTCCAGACCAACCTTTTGGCTCTGAACGCGGCAGTTGAGGCGGCTAGAGCCGGTGAGGTTGGAGCAGGTTTCGCCGTGGTGGCGGATGAAGTGAGAAATCTCGCAATGCGGGCGGCGGAGGCGGCCAAAAATACGGCGAGCCTTATCGAAGGAACTGTAATGAAAGTGAAGGATGGAGCGGAGTTGGTGTCCAGGACCAATGAGACTTTTTCCAAGGTATCGGAAAGTGTTGTAAAGGGGGCTGAACTCATCGGTGAAATAGCCGCTGCTTCTAGTGAGCAGGCGCAGGGGATTGAACAGGCAAATATAGCAGTGGCAGAGATGGACAAGGTGGTCCAGCAAAACGCATCCAACGCGGAAGAAAACGCGGCCGCATCTGAAGAGATGAATGGCCAAGCGGAACAGATGAAGCTATTTGTGAAAGACTTAATCACAATTGTCGGGGGGCACGCGCATGATTCAAAAGGCGAATGGGAATCAAAAGAGCGCCGAGCGGAAATACAGACCCAAAAATCCCTTGTGACTTTTCCGAAGAAAGGTGTCAATAAAGCCTTACTCATTCATAGTGCAAGCGAAGTTCATCCGAATGATGTAATCTCGATGGATGGTGAATATTTTAAGGAAAAATTGACAAAAAGAACCTGGGCTTCCAATATGGAAGATGATCGGTTTCATCCGGACAGATGGGCAGCCAGGGGGCAAAAGTAGAAATTGCGCGCCGTCCTGTTCGGAGTGTTCCGTCGCCTGAGAGGGTGAGCCCCCCAGATTGAACAACATCTGCGGAAAACTTCGACGGTTTGACGCATCTCCATCAAGACATTGTCATCCCTGACGCCAGCTTTTCCTGCCATAGGGAATTCCCAGCTTGTTCATGCGCTTGCGCAGCGTACTGGGATTGATGCTCAAAATCTGTGCTGCCCCACCCGGTCCATAGATCTTGCCGTCTGCTTTCTCCAGAGCGCGCCTGATATACTGGGCGTTCATCTCATCAAGCGACGCGAGAGGCTCGTCCCGGCTTTGGCTTTGGAGGGCCTTGCCGGGAGCCGCATGGGGAAGGAGCGTTTCAAATGACAGGGGAGCCCCCGAACGGTGCTGTATGAGAGCCCGCTCGATTGTGTTTTCAAGCTCGCGCACGTTTCCCGGCCAGTCGTATGCTAAGAGCCTGTCGATAGCATCAGAGGCCAGTTTGGGGTTTTCTTTGAGTTTTAGCTCTAGGGACTTGTGGTGAATGAAGTGGTGCACCAGGGATGGGATATCGCTTTTCCTCTGCCGTAGAGGCGGGATCATAATGGGAAAGACATTGAGGCGGAACCAGAGATCTTCCCGAAATTGCCCGGATCCAACCATCTCCTGCAGATTCCTGTGGGTGGCCGATATAATACGGATGTCCACGGGTATGGAGCGGGCGCCACCAACGCGCTCGATCTCTTTTCTTTGCAAAACGTGCAGCAATCTCACCTGGGCCTGGGGGGGGAGTTCTCCAATTTCGTCAAGAAAAATGGTACCCTTGTCGGCCCGCTCGAAACGTCCCCTCTTCTGGCTGATGGCGCCGGTGAAGGCACCCTTTTCGTGACCGAAAAGCTCGCTGTCCAGAAGCGTCTCGGGAATAGCGCCACAGTTCACCTTTATGAACGGCCCGTCTCTGCGCGGGGAAGAGTTGTGGATCGCATTGGCGATGACCTCCTTGCCCGTGCCGGTTTCACCAAGCAAGAGCACGGGACTGTCGAGGGGGGCCACCTGTCCGACCATTTGCATCACCATGCTCAGGCCAAAGTCAGCACCAACGATTTCATTTCCCGAAATCGAGCGCAGTTCGTCCAGCAGGTACCTGTTATCGTCGGCCAGCATCTGCTTGAGACGGATAACCTCCTGATGCTTGAGTGCATTGGACATGGTAATGGTCAGTGGTTCACGGATCAGTCGAAGCAGTCGGGCATGCTCTTCGGTATATTGATTGAATCCATCCGCAAATAATCCAAGATACCCGATTTGATTTCCTTCGAGCTCAAGGACCATGCTCATATAGGAAATGTTCTCTTTCAGTCCAAGTCTTTCGAGTATCTCCGGGTTTACCTTGATTGGATCAGGCTGGTTCACGATTCGGACGACTTCACCGGTTTTCCAAAAAACTGCCGCTTCCCGACGCCCTTTCTCGGGTAAATGCAAAATTTCCTCGAAATCATCCGGCAAGTCGGCACCGACCAGGGTCACCAAGCGTAACACATTCTGCTCAAAATCCAATATGTGCAGGCTCACCTGCATAACGGGAATGAAAAGCCTGATGTACTCGTAGCAGCGTTTCAGGGCGGGTTCAATATCGAGGCTGCTGCATAAACGCAACGTTGCTTCGCGAAAAAAAAGGTTCTCATCGACGCTCATCATTTTTTCCCCTTTCCCGGTCGCCATTCTTTTAAGGGGGATTCGTCAACTTTTTAGATCCTAAGGGGGATTTGTCAACTTGTTAGACCATAGCACATAATCGGATCATGGCGCAATTTATTTTGCCCTATAGGACGAAATTGGTTGTCTTCGATGGGGCGATCTTCGTAACTATTTTGAATTACGTTATAAACCATCATGGCACGCGTATTGCTGAATCGGAGGTAGGCTCAATAAAATTATAGCAAGGTAAAAAAAATAACACTTTTTTGAGGGCATTCAATGAAGACTGAAAATCAAAAGAATCCCGAAACCGGTTGGCAGCCCACAGTCAAAGTGAGTGATGAAGGATTATCGGCGATTGTCAAATCGTCACCTCTCGGGATCCTCACCATCGATCTCGACGGGATCATCAGGTTCTGGAACAAGGCTGCCGAAGAGATTTTCGGTTGGCGTGAGGATGAAGTGCTTGGCCGGTCAACGGAAGTGCTGTCTCAAGATCAAAACGAAGCGTATGAGGACATCCGCCGCCGGACACTTGAGAAGGAAATATTTACGTCTGTTCCGGTGAGCGCCGTCAAAAAAGACAGGTCGATCATTCAAATCAGTTGTTCCGCGGCGGCTGTGTATGATGAGAAAAAACGCGTTGCCGGCACAGTTATTATTCTCTTCGACATTACCGCAAAAATGGAACTGGAATCCGCGCTAAAGGCCAGTCTGGAGAAGATGGCCAGAGTAGTGGATGAGACAGTTGAAGCACTGGCTTCCGTAGTAGAAACAAGAGACCTTTATACAGCCGGACACCAAAGGCGGGTAGCGTCCCTGGCATGTGCTATCGCAGGAGAAATGGGAGAGATTGGAGATGATCGGATGAAAGGCATCAGAACCGCTGCAGTGCTCCATGATATCGGTAAAATGCATGTTCCCTTCGAACTTTTGAACAAGCCGGGTCATTTGGAGGACATTGAATTCGCGCTGATAAAAATACATCCGCAAGCCGGTCATGACATTTTGAAGGGAATCGAGTTTCCCTGGCCGGTTGCCCGGATTGTTCAACAGCACCATGAGTATCTGGACGGAAGCGGTTATCCGGGTGGTCTGAAAGGGGACGCCATCCTTCCGGAGGCACGCATAATAACGGTCGCGGATGTCGTTGAGTCTATCTCATCTCACCGTCCTTATCGCCCCGGAAAGGGAATTAATGCGGCTTTGCAAGAGATCAATGAGGCGAGGGGGAGTCTTTATGATCCCACGGCGGTTGATGCCTGCCTGGCATTATTCAGGAAAGGGTTTGTGCTACCAGATGATGAACAATAAGGCCACGGCGCGTTTGCGGCTGGAACAGGTCTGTCTAAGGAGAATCGGCATGAAATGGATCGAAATCATCACACTACGTTCCCTTGTAAAAGCGAACAGGCAATTGGTCGATGAGCTCTTGCACCAGGTTTTCCAACAGAAGGAATCAGGGCTTGGCGCCTCAATCAGGGTTTATCACCACCCCACGGTAGAGACTGATTTGAGTATTCACATCCACTGGGAAACAGAGGTGCACCATCCGGGCAACAGCCATCTGGGGCAACAGCTTTCCTATGCGCTGAAGGGGCTGGGGTTACTCAGCTATTCCATTTGGGTGGAAACCGCCGCCATGGAATGACCATTGGTGAATGCAACCATGCAACCATGGGGTAAATACGTTTAAATTTGAATTCGAATAAAAGGAGTGCGCAATGCGATCTTTATTAACAATCTTTTCTTTCTTGGTAATCCTGGTGCTGGGTTCCTGTTCCCAAGGTAAAAACGAGGAGCAACCCGCCGGCAACACGATCGCGATTAAAACAGGAAAAGTCAGACACGTGCAAGAGCGCGAATTCGTATCGGTGAGCGGTACGGTTACAACGCCTGACGCACCGGTCCCGGTTTCTTTTCTGGTCTCGGGGAAAGTGATCAAGGTGGCGTTTCGGGAGGGCGATTATGTTGAAAAGGGCAAACTTTTAGCGGCTATCGACCCAATTGACTATCAGTTGTCGCTTCAGGCCGCATCCGCACAGGCCGAACAGGCAAAAGTCGCCCTCGATCGCAGCAAGGACGAATACTCCCGGATGAAATTTCTGTATGAGTCCAGGAGTCTCGCGGAAAATGATTTTGAAAAATTCAAGGCGGCCTGGTTGAGTGCCAAACAGCAGGTAGATCAGGCAATCGCAAATCGACAGCTTGCCCAAAAGCGCCTGAGCGATGTGTCGCTTTATGCTCCCGCCGCAGGCTTTATTTCAAGGCGGTCCATCGAATCTGGCCAGACTGCAAGTCCCGGGAGTCCTGTTTTCGAAATCGTGACGCTCGATCCCGTGGAGATCAATGTCGGTGTGCCGGAGACGGACATTCATCTTGTCAGGGTCGGGCAGATGGCAGCAGTCACAATTCCCGCCCTGCCGTCGGAACTGTTCGAGGGGAAAGTGCGAGTTATCAACGTCTCGGCAGACCCCAATACCCGAACGTATATGACGAGGATCGTGATTCCCAATCCATCCCATATCCTCCGGATCGGGATGGTTGCCGAGGCCAGGATCCGGGGAGACAAGGCGGTCGACCTATTGACCCTTCCAGCCGAAACTATTTTGCGGGACCCGCAAGGGGCGACGATTGTTTTTGTGTATTTCCCGGAACAGGGACGCGTCTATTCGAAGCGGGTCGATACGGGTGTTGTTTACGGACGTGAAATTGCGATTAAAAGTGGCCTTTCAGGGGATGAAACCGTGGTTTTTGCGGGCCAGGAGAAGCTCCGGGATGGAACCAAGGTCTCCTTAGTGGATGAAACCACCCCTAAAGGGCCGGAAAGCCTGCCTGAAAACAAGGAGGTGCGTTAATGGACCCGGTAAAATTTTCTCTTCGTTACCCGACAGTTACCTTGATACTAACCGCCATGGCGGTAGCGGTCGGACTGTACTCCTTCCTATACATGCCACGCACGGAAGACCCGACAGTCACCATTCGCACCGGCCTGGTGATTGCGCTTTATCCGGGCGCTACCTCCGAACAGGTCGAAAAGCAGGTAACCAAAACCCTGGAAAAACACCTTTTTAAGTTTCCGGAAATCCGAAAGGACAAAACTTATTCAACCAGCCGCCCCGGTCTGGTCATCATTAACGTGGAACTTGAAAACGACGTGAAAAACGCCGACGTTATCTGGGCCAAAATACGCCACGAGATGAACGAGGCCCGGGCACTGGAGCTGCCCGAGGGTGTCCGCGGTCCTATCGTCAATTCCGATTTCGGCGAAACCGTTGCAATGCTGCTTGCGGTCCACGGTGAGCGCTATGGCTACCGCGAGTTGCGTGATTACGTGGACACAATTCAGGATGAGCTGCGAACGATTCGTGAAGTGGGAAAGCTGGCCATGTATGGCGAGCAAGGCGAGCAAATCTGGATAACGAGCGACCTGGGGCGTATGTCGCAGTATTTCGCGGATCCGCTGAACATGTTCCTGGCCTTGAGGCAGCGCAATATTATCGAAAGCTCCGGCCATTTTGAGGCCGACCGGACGAAAATTCCGCTGCGCACCACCGGTCTGTTCAATGCGGAAGAACAAATCAAAAATGTTCTGGTGGACGTCTCCCGGACGGGCCAACCTGTCTATATCCGCGATTTTGCGGAGGTTGAGCGGCGATACCAGGATCCGATGTTCATGGTGCGCTACGACGGCGAGCCGAGCCTGCTGGTGTCCGTTGAAATGCAGAAGGGGAAGAATATTGTTGAACTCGGCGAGAAAATCCGTGATGTTTTTACCCGCCTCAACACCCTGCTGCCGCCGGATGTCCGAATCGATCTTATTGCCGACCAGCCTGAGGTCGTTAAGGAACGTATCACGCATCTTGGCCATGAATTCATGCTGGCCATAGCCTCTGTTATATTCGTTACAATCATCCTGCTGCCCATCCGGGTTGCAGTGATAGCGGCGCTCGCCATTCCCATAACGCTGTGCGCCACCCTGGGGGCGATGAATGCCATCGGGGTCACGCTGCATCAGGTCTCCATTGCGGCGCTCATCGTGGTCCTCGGGATCGTCGTGGACGATGCAATCGTCATTGCCGATAATTATGTGGATCTTCTCGACCGCAAGGTCGCCAGGGCCGAGGCCGCCTGGCGCTGCGTTGCGGAAGTCGTTGTTCCGGTCCTTGCCGCAACTGCGACCATTGTCTTTTCGTTTCTGCCACTGCTGATACTTACCGGAACGGCCGGCGAGTTTATCTGCGCGCTTCCAATAACGGTCGCCCTGGCCCTGGCCGTGTCGTTCATTGTGGCAGTCCTGATAACCCCTATTTTCTGCAGGTTCTTTATCAAGAAAGGGCTCCACGAACAAAGCGGCGGCAAACCGGACGGAGGCAAGGAGAAATTCAGCGTTCTGAATGTGATTCAGGCTCTCTACAGGGTGGCCATTGCTTATTTCATGCGACATAAGGTCCCGGCCATGGTTTTGGGGGCAGGCGCCATCGCGAGCGGGGTAGTCCTCTTCAGCATAGTGCCTCAGCAGTTTTTCCCAACGGCTGAACGCAACCAGTTCGTGGTCGACGTATGGATGGCCCAGGGCACGCGAATCGAAGAGACGGATGCGGTGATGCGCCGGATAGAAGCTTACATGAAGGGGAGAAAGGAAATCGAGCATTTTGCCGCTTTTATCGGCCAGAGCGCACCGAGGTTTTATTACAATGTCAACCCCCAGCAGCCGGATGCCGCTTACGGACAGTTTATCGTCAATACCCATTCAGCAAAGCAAACCCCGGCGTTGGTGAACGATCTGCGGAAATCCTTTGCATCTGTGGCCCCTGAAGCGATGGTCATCGTGAAGGAAATGCAGCAGGGGATGTCTTTGGAGGCCCCAGTCGAAGTGCGGATCGTGGGAGAGGATATCCGGGAATTAGAGCGCATCGGCTCCCAGGTGGAAGAACTGCTCGTTCAAGTCCCTTTTTCGTATTTCGTCCACCGTGACTACTTCAATGAATCCTGCATGGTGGACGTGAACGTTAACGAGGAACTGGCAAACAGACTCGGAATAACCAATTCTTCCATATCAAAGCTCGTGGACGGGGCATTCGACGGGGTTCCGGTGAGCACCTTCTGGGAAGGCGACAGGTCGGTCACCATCCTGCTCCGTCTTGCCCAGGCGTCCCGTTCCTCCTTTAGTGACGTGAGCGATGCCTATATTAGCTCTCAGTTGACCAAGGCCAGGGTGCCGCTTCGCGCCGTCTCCACCCTTAAGCCGGAATGGCAGTCCAGCAGGATAGTGCGCCGCAACGGCGTGAGGACCTTGACTGTTCGAGCTTTTGCGGATAGCGGCCATTATGCATCGGAACTCCTCAAAGCGGCAGGGCCAGCCATTGAAAAGCTGCCGCTCCCGCCGGGGTACCGGATTGAATACGGAGGGGATAAGCGCAACACCGACGAGACAATGCCCGAGATGGTGACTGCGCTCGGCATTAGCCTTTTCGCCATTTTCCTCACCCTGCTTCTCCAGTTCAAAAGCGTATCGGAGACCCTGATCGTCATGGCCGCAATTCCTCTCGCGCTGCCCGGCGCCGTCCTGGGGCTGATCATTACAAATAACCCGTTCGGGTTCACCGCTTTCATGGGACTGATCAGCTTGTGCGGGATCGTGGTGCGAAACGCCATCATTCTCATCGACTACATGAATGAGAAGATGCGGGAGGGGCACTCGCTTGAGCACGCGGCGACGGAGGCGGGCGAGCGCCGCCTGCGGCCGATCTTTCTGACAACAATGGCCGCGGCCGCCGGAGTGCTGCCGATGATTCTATCCAAATCCAGCTTGTGGAGTCCCCTGGCGAGCGTTCTCGCCGTTGGGTTGATCTGGTCCATGTTCATCACCTTGCTCGTGGTACCGGTGTTGTACGTCGTGGTCAAGTCGCGCATGCTCAAGACTTCTTCTTCAGCTGCTGTTGTTGTGACTGCAATGTGCATCGTTGGGTTAATTCTCGTGGCAAATCCGGCCATTGCGGAAACACAGCCCCTCACTTTGCCCGAGGCCGTCGAACTGGCCCTGAAAGGGAATTCGGCAGTAAAAATTGCCCGCTTTAAAGTGGACGAGAAGGCAAAGAAGGTCGATGCCACATCGGCCGACTATTTTCCGCGCCTGACCAACGATTCCCGTTCCATAAAGATATCAGACGAACAATTGATGACCATTACGGCGGGGTCCCTGGGTAATG
The DNA here is from genome assembly GCA_043797445.1 of Pseudomonadota bacterium. Taxonomy (GTDB): domain Bacteria; phylum Desulfobacterota; class Desulfobacteria; order Desulfobacterales; family JAFDDL01; genus JAZDPP01. The sequence continues at coordinate 23,692 of JAZDPP010000138.1, read as the reverse complement.
TCCCGGGCCTGGGTCCGTTTCCGAAAGAGGATACTACCATAAAACAGGGTTCTTCGACGCTTTTTCTTAGTACCACGACGCTCAGCCAACCCTTGACGCAGATTATTAAAATCCGCGATGCCACTAAAATTGCACGGGCCGACCAGAAGGTTTCGAAGGCCGAAGCCAGGCAGACGGAGAATGATGTCACCCTTGTCGTTCACCAGCTCTATTACGGTCTTCTTGCGGCCAAAAAACAAAAGGAGGCTGCGGAGGCCGGCTTGTCGGCTGCCCTGGAAAGCCAACGCGAGGCCGAAAACGGTGTCCGTTCCAAGACCCTTCTCGAAGTCAGCCTGAACGAGGCCCGGACGGCCGTCCTGCAAAACAGGCAATCGCTCATCACGGCGGATATTCAGATCGCGGATTTTACTTCTGAGCTGAATAATATCTTAGGGCTGCCGTTGGACACTGAGCTTGAACTTTCCGACTCCGGCTCCTCGGATGGCGCCATTGAAACGCGTGAGTACTACCTGCAGGCAGCCCTTTCCGGCAATCCTGAAATTGAAGCCGCCAAAGCAGCTGTGGACAAGGGACATAGCGCCGTAAAAGCGGCCAATGACGAATACATCCCTGATGTCAGTCTGTTCGCAAGCTATTCGTACCAGGATGGTGCGCCGTTTCTTACGAAAGATATCGGCACGTTCGGAATCATGATGAACTGGAATATTTGGGACTCCGGCAAACGCCGCGCCGTTGTCGGTGAACGCAAGGCCCAGCTGTCCCAGGCCGCGGAAAACCTTCGCAGGATCAACGACCAGGTGACTGTCGAACTGGAGAAGGCTTACAGAAAGCTTGAGCGCACAAAGAGCATGATGGACGTTGCCCGGGAGGCGCTCGCGCTCCAGCAGGAAAGATTGCGCCTGGCTTCCGACCAACTCAAAGCCTTCACCACGAGTTCTGCAAAATACAATGAGGCAGTAGCTGCCGCCAAGAGGGCTGAATCAGACGAACTCCAGGCGCGCTTGGGCTACGACTTTGCCCGCGCGGAACTGAATCGCATCGCGGGAACATTTCAGCGCTGAGAAAAATCTCGGTCCAATGGCATAGAAACAGGCTTCGCTGTGCTTTAGAGACATCGCATAGGCCTATCCACACGGCTTTGGGCCATGATCCGGAAAGGACAAGTATAAACCCGAATGGAAAGCACGCAGGGAGAAATGCGCAGTATCTGTTGGAGTGGCTTTCAGCCGTTAAATGCAGTCGGCGTATTCGAAATACAATAAATTCATATAATATTAGTAAGTTATTTTTCTGACAGAATAAGACGTCCATAATGGTTACAAGAAAAAAAACTTGACAAATACAAATAATTCCCCTAATAGTTGCACTAAAGGGTGGCACAATAAGGGGAATCTACGCGAGGACCGATAAAACCGCTTCCACCACTATAAATAACTTATCGAGATACTTTTTTATTATGAAAGCAAAGCCTACCTGGATAACAAAGGAGAAAAAAGATGTGTTTTAGACCAGCATCGGCGGCTAAAAAGAGACAGGTCGCATGTCCTAAGTGCAAAAAGATGAATCCACTGCCGCTTGCGGTTGAATCAACCATATCGGAGATCATGGAAAATGAGAACGGCAAGGCAATCCTTGAAAAGCACTGCTCGGCGATGACAGGCGATCCGCGTTTTAAAATGGCCAAGGGGATGACGCTCAAACAGATCAAGCCCATGTCCGGGGGGAAGATTACCCTGGAGATGATTGAATTGGTCGCAAAAGACTTGGCGCAACTGCCGGTAACGAAAGAATGCAAATTTTGCGGTGAGATTCTGCCGATAGGGTAGCACCTGACTGCTATCGAGCGGCTGATACTGAGCGGCTCCTTTTCGTGACTCGTAGCGAAGAATCACGTTTTGAACAAGCGCCCCTCCGTGTCAAGGATAAGAAAGAGAACTACCGACAACGAACTGGTGACTGGGAAAATGGAGGAAAAGATGGACGAATGTGCCAAAGAAGAACGAATATGGGGAATCCCAAGAATCGGCGATCCCGCGCCTGATTTCGAAGCCGAAACGACATTCGGCGTTATTACTCTTGATAGCTTCAAGGGAAGCTGGTTGGTCTTGTTTTCTCATCCAGCCGATTTCACCCCGATCTGTACAACCGAGTTTATCGAGTTTGCCAAAAACAACGACGAATTTGAAAAATTGGGTATTAAATTACTGGGACTCAGCATCGACGGCATCTATTCTCACATCGCATGGGTCCTAAATATAAAGGATAAATTCGGGATTGACATTCCTTTCCCGATAATCGCGGATTTCAATGCGAGCGTTGCCAATCGGTATGGCATGATCATGCCTGGAGATGGATCGACGGCAACATCACGTTGTCTTTTTGTCATCGACCCGGATGGGATTGTGCGGGCGATGATTTACTATCCGTTGACAACCGGTAGAAATATACCGGAAGTACTTCGACTTGTAAAATCGCTCCAGACCAGTGACAGATATTTGGTTGGTACACCAGCGAATTGGAATCCTGGAGATCTGGTGGTTGAATATCCTCCGCGGACGCAGGATGCCGCCAATGCACTTCAGGCTGAAAAGGGGCAATGCCAGGAATGGTATTATTGCCGGAAGCAGTTGTGATGGCGCAGGGAAAATGAATCCATTGGAAACGTTTGATAAATTGTTGGCGGAGTCAGTCTCGTCCCATGGGCATTTATGTGTCGGACAGGTGATCGGTGTCCGGATGGCCATGCTGGGGTGCCGCCTTGTCGACATCGATGCCCCTAAGGCCTTATCCAATCGGAAAAAGCTGATGGTATTTATCGAAATCGATCGATGTATCACCGATGCCATTCAAAGTGTTACCGGATGCCAGCTGGGAAAACGGACCTTGAAGTTCAGAGATTATGGGATCAATGCAGCCACTTTCCTGAACCTCCAAACGACCACGGCGTTTCGAATCGTTTCCACGGAGGAATCGCGAAATTTGGTTGTGCAATATGCACCCGAAGAAACCGATGTGACCCGGCAAGAATTGATCGGTTATCAGCGAATGCCGGAGGAAGCGCTGTTTCGGATTCAACCCGTTGAAGTTCATGTGGACGGTTGGGAGATACCGGGTCCACCTAGAAGAAAAGTCGTATGTCGATTATGCGGGCAAGTAATACGTGATGGAAAAGAATTCATTAGAAACAAAAAAGTGATATGCCGCCCATGCGCCGGCAAGGCTTATTTTATTCCCTGCGTTTCGAATAAGCCGGGATCTCGTTGATCGGAAAGAGGAAAAATTGAATCCTGTAATATCGCTTCTGGTCAAGACCGGGTTTGTCGCTATTCAATTGATCAAACGGTTTCCCTATCGTGTGGTCCTGGGGCATTCCTTCTTCTCACTGACCTATTCGGCCGTAAAACCAATAATTTCTGAGCCGGTTCTAATGGTGTCCCATTAATCGCTTCCCAATTTTATAAGGCATAACGAATCAATGCCCTTGCCGGACCGGATTCGGACCGGATTCGGATGCCGGCGATGGATGAAACAAAACGGTTGAGAAATCAGCTCGTTGTCGTGAATGCCTCGGGAGACGCGACAAATATTGAAACAAAAAGGAATTGCGGAGCTGTGCCGCCGATTCGCCTATTGCCCGGATGAATTCTCGACCAATATTGTGAGACCAACTCGAAATAAATTAATCTAATATAACGTAATTGTTAGAGAATTTATTTTAACTCAGGTTTCGAAAATTAAATTGAAACGCTTTTCAAGCGAAAAAGTGTTGACAAAAAAAGGTATCTGAGTATATGAAATGTATCATAGATATAATGTTATACTAAAAAGTATGTTTAAGTGCGAATGTTTTCACAAGTTGCCACGAGATTAATAGTGGGGCGCTAAATTATTAACGGGATTAAATTTTAGACAAATCACCTGCTATTATCCATAAGCTGGAATAGCAACAAGCATAACTAACAGAAAACAGCTCAGGCGCGATAGGTTTTGGAAAGTCGTCAATAAAATTATCTGAACCCGTCCGGCTTTGAAATAAGAATAAACCCGGTGCCGGGACATGTGAAGCTTATGAAACGAAACTCCCCCCAAATTAAAGAATAAATCACGGGCGGGGCAATTGGGATAAGGGTCTGTTTTGGAGATCTTCATAGGATAGTGGAATGGAGCTTATTTTCTTAGGGACAGGGGCCGGGAACGGGGTACCGGTGTTTTATTGCGGATGCAAGGTATGCCGGGAGGCGGAGGCGAATCCCAAGTGCCGTCGGACCCGGTGTGCGGTGCTCGCAATGGGAGATGGCAATAATTTATTCGATGCGCCGCCGGAAATTTCCTCCCAACTGTTACGAGAAAAAATAGAGGCGGTTGACCGGCTGTTTTTGACCCACGCGCATCATGATCATACGGCCGGTCTGGGTGACCTTGCGATTTATGTTCGATTTTTTCGCGGAGGGACCCTGCCGGCCTTTATGAGTAAAGAAACCCTGGTTGAACTCGAGGGGCGATACGGAGATGTGAGAGACTGGCTGAATGTCGAGCTGATGGAACCCGGGCAGTCGATTCATACCGGAGGAATGGAGGTTACCGCGCTGGCTGTATCCCATAGCACCGGAACGTTAGGGTTTTTGTTACGATGTGATGGTCCCCTGACAGCCTATATTCCGGACACGGGGCCGCTGCCGCAAGCGACCAAACGGTCTCTTGCCGGTATTGATCGGCTGATACTGGATGGCACTTTTTCAGAAGAGAACTGGTATCCGGAAGAGCACCTTACCATTTCACAGGCGATTGCCACAGCCAGGGAACTGAATGTCGGCAAACTGTTCCTGACGCATCTTTCAATGCACTACAGTAAACCGGTTACCTGTAAGGAGCTTGAAGAGGCCTTTGAAAATTTTGATGAAAAAGTTGGATTAGCGTATGACGGCTTGCGCCTGAACCTTTCTGAAAGTCAGATGCGGCGCGGTTGGTCAGAAAAGAGTCTTGAAGATAGGGTGCTCCCGGCTGGTTGAAAAGCGATGAGCCAAGTAATTTAGAAAGGTTGAGAAAAAATGGACACTATTAATTCCAGCGAAGAGATCAGCCGGATCAGAGGGGCCAAATCCGTCCCCGGGGTCTGCATTATCTGTCCATGGCATTGTGCAACGGAAGTATTCGTTCGAGACAATCGGGTGGTGTACGTTCGGGGAAATGAAAACGCCGCCAACGGCAGCACCCGTTGTGTAAAAGGTGTTTCGAGCATCCATTTAAGCCGGGACCCGGACCGGTTGCTCCACCCGATGAAAAAGGACAGAAACGGGAAATTTAAAATTATCCGCTGGGAGGACGCATTTTCCGAAATCGCAGAAAAGCTGATGATCATTAAGGAGAAATACGGACCGGAGGCGGTTTTCTACCTGTTTCATCTGGATTCCAATGAGATGTTCTCCATGCAACTATTTGCGCAACTCTTCGGAACGCCGAACTGGTCCGGTCATGGTGCCGCCTGCGACCAGGACCGAAGGCTTGCCGCCATGGCCACCTTCGGGCATCCGCTTCCCACAAAGGATTTTGCCTCAAGCCGGTTTGTTATGCTTTGGGGGTGTGATCCGTTCGGGCCCAACGAAGCGCTTCACGAAAATCGGGAACTGGTGGACGCTATGAAGAAGGGGTGCAAACTGGTCGTGGTAGACCCCAACCGCAGCCGGACTGCCGAAAAGGCCCATGTGTGGCTTCCCATCAAGCCGGGTACGGACGGCGCATTGGCACTTGCCATGGCGCACCGGATTATCGAAACCGAGGCGTACGACAAGGACTTTTGCGACCAGTATGTTCACGGTCTTGAGGAATTTTCGGCCCATGTCAAGCAAAACGGCTATACGCCGGAATGGGCGGAGTCAATCACGGGCATTAAAAAGGAGATGATCATCTCTCTGGCCGATGAGTTTGCATGCACCAAACCGGGCCTGATGGACGGGTTAAAGGGCCTGGTGAATTACACCAATGGACTGGCGGCATTTCGAACGATTTACGCGCTCAATGCGATTACCGGTAATGTGGATGGCCCGGGTAACATTATCCTGAAGGAAATGGCCTACCTGGATCTTCCACTGGAAATCCCCGAAGAGGCGATTGTTGAGCCAGCAAGCCCGACGCTCGGGCAGGCGGGCGGCTACCCCATGGCGCCGGATATGCCGACCCAATTGCTACCCAAGGCGGTCTTGGAAGGCGAACCTTATCCGATTCGAGGCGGCTTTTTTCACATCACCAATCCGGCCATGAGTGATCCCAATAGGGCTGAGTTTGAAAAAATGATGGCGGGTCTGGACCTTTCCGTCACCATTGATGTTTACATGAGTGAAACCGCTCAATTGTCCGATTATGTGTTGCCGGAAGCCTCCATGTTCGAGCGAGCGGAGGTTCGAGAGGGGTTATGGTCCGGTCCCCAGGTCGTTTTGTCTCAGCCGGCGATTCAACCGTTAGGAAGCAGCAAACCGCTTTACGACATCATGCGGGGATTGGCCGGGAAAATGGGATACGGCGAATATTTTCAGTGGAAATCTTGGGAAGATTGGGCGACGAAGGCAATCCAATTTTTGCCGGTCAGCTTGGACGATTTAAAGGGAAAAGGGGTCTGGCAGGGAGAGCTTCGATATCACAAATTCAAAGAGGATGGCCTGCAGACATCCACGGGCAAGATAGAAATATTTTCAGAAGCGTTTCAGGCCATGGGCTATGATCCGATGCCGGTGTTTACGGAAGAAGATCGGGTCAAACCCGATGAGGCCTATCCCTTTCAGCTGGTGAACGCCAAAATGCAGAATCATTGTAATCTTCACACCCAGAATAACCCCTATTTGATGCAGATTGAAGGGGAAAACTGGGTTGAGCTAAACCCCATTGACGCCGAGCGGTTGGGAATTTCAGACGAGGACCGGGTTGAAGTGACGTCTCCTTTGAAGAAAGTGGCTATCAAAGCCAGAGTGAGAGAAGGCGTGCAGCCTGGTGTCCTGAAGGTTATCCATGGGCACGGCTTTGGTAGAAGCGTTGGAACGATTGCTCGTGGTAAGGGAACCCACGTCAATCAGATATTCGAGACCCGTCTTAATCCGGTTTCTGGGGGAAACAGTTATAACGAACACAAGGTAACCGTTCGGAAGCTATAAAAGGATAGTGCTTTTAGCCTGGTTACAGCTTCAAAAGGACTGAATCATAAATATTATCGATATTTTTTAATAACCCACGTAGCCGCCGGCATAATAGGGGACAAAATGGCAAAGATATCACGCGAAGGCATGAGCATAGCCAAACAAATTCTGACGAACATTATCAACAAAGAGATTATTTGGGAAATTCGCGCCCGTCAAGCTCTCAATGACTGGTGGCGAATGCCGGAGCATGATAGGCGCGGACGATGAAAAGGAAGTGAGAAATCGTGTCTGCGGATGAACATTAAGAATTCAAAATTTAAAAATTCATTGTTGGGGGACTGATGGCACAGTACGGGTTTTATTTTGATAAGGAAAAATGCGTGGGCTGCCGGGCTTGCGAGGTCGCCTGCCAGATCTGGAATGAATCGGTCCAGACCGTGAAGTGGCGAAACGTGGCATCCACGATTCAGGGAAAATACCCGGAAATAAAAAGCGTGAATGTCTCGCTGGCGTGCATGCATTGCGGCGATGCGCCGTGCAAGAAAGCCTGCCCCAGATCTGCGATCACAAAGGATGAAGAATCAGGACGCGTTACTGTCGACCGGGAACGGTGCGTGGGGTGTATGCTCTGCCTGTGGGCCTGTCCTTTCGGCGCCCCTCAGCTGGGGGTTAAGGGCAGAATGGAAAAATGCACCTTTTGCGAAGAGCGTCCGGCGGGGATGAAGCGGGCTTGCGAAGAAATCTGTCCGACGCAGGCCATCGTTTCGGGTAAAATTGAAGATCTTGCGAGGTTTTCCAAGCAAAATGTGAGTGGAAAGCTTTTTCATGACGAAAACCCGGGAGTGATACTGGGGCATGAGAGTGAGTGAGCATGGATAAATTTACTTATTTTTGGTGCCTGATCATTGTAGCCACGACCTTTTTCTTTATCGGCGTGTATCGGAATTTTGCGATGAAGATCGGCTATATTCTATGGGTCAATAATAAAAACCGTGAGGCTGAAACAAGGCAGAACTGGCTGGAAAATTTCAAACGCCTTTTGCCGAGCCAAAAGACGATTATTGATGAGGCGATTTTACAGCGACGCATCACACAGCGATCCGACTTCTTGTGGACTCGGCATTCAATTATTTTTTTCGGATTCGTGGTTCTCTTTGCACTGGATCTTTTCCTGACGTTTGCCGGACACTATGCCCATCACTATTTTCACTTCGATTATTTTCTGAACGGGCACGGTAAGGGGCTGTTGAAGTTCGGGATGGAACTGAGCGGCGCGGCCTTATTTACCGGGCTGAGTTTAGGCATTTTCCATCGTATCATTTATGCGGATACGGAAAAAACCTATGTTGATTTGAATCTGTTATGTCTTTTGTGGCTGGTGGTAACCACGGGGTTTGCGGCCGAAGCGTTTCGATTGGCTGCAGAACCCAATGACGTGCTGTTTTCTTTTTCCTTTATCGGGGGACCGATTGCCAAAAGGCTGATCACGATTCCCTGGCACTGGGAGAGCTTGGCTGTCTGGATGTGGTGCGTTCACGCCACCAGTACGGCCGCGTTTTTTGCCTATATCCCCTTCAGCAAGTTTGTTCATATACTTGCCGCGCCGTTGGGTCGCAGTATCACGCAAAACGGCGACTACGGCATTCAAAAACGACAGAAAATCAGCGAGGGGCTTTTATAATATGCCGATTCATAAACCCATCAAATATGTTTTTCTGGCCATAGCCGTTTTCTTTCAGCTCTATCTTGCCTATGCCTCCACCCTCTATCTGGCGGTAACGTCGGGCTCCTTTCTCCTTGTTGTTCTCACAGCGCTCCTTTCTGTTTTTGCCATTCTCTATTTTGTATGCGTTGTTTTTGAACGGCAGGATATTCGCGGACTTTAATCCCGATAAACGGGATTTTTTTCAATACTCTCTTGAGGGGTAACAATGCGCGGAAGATTATTTCTAAAGGTGCGAAAGGCTTGGGCATGTTTATGCCACGAGTTGGCGTGAGTGCATCTAAAGGGGGCGGAATGGAAAAAGAAACCGAAAATATGCTGAAAACCGCCACGGATCAGTGCGCCGGTTGCCGGGACTGCGCCGAGGGCTGTGATCATCTCTTGTCGCAGGAGGAACATCCCGGCGGCATCGCGGAAATTCTTTTGAGCGGCAATGTGGGGGATGATCTCAAGGATTTCATTCTAAAATGTTCCCTTTGCGGTCTGTGTCGGGAATTATGTCCGATTCAGCTCGACATTCCGCAAATGGTGCGCCAGGTGCGGCATGAATTTATGAAGAGCGGTATCAATGACCCGGATGCCTACCGGTTTTTGTGGGTGGACCATGATTGGAATGCGTTTACCCTTTATCGGGACACCTACGGGTTGAATGAGACCTATGCGGATCTGGTGAAAGAAAAATGTGATGTGCTGTTTTTTCCCGGTTGTATGCTTGCCAATGAGAGCCCGATGCTCGTGCGCGACTCGGTTCTGTGGTTGTCGGGACAGGGAGAGAATGTCGGTGTATTACTTTTTTGTTGTGGGGTTCCACTGAAAGAGTTCGGATTAAAGGACCGCGCCGCACAATATGCAGACCGATTATGGCATAAAATAGCCAAAACCGGTGCACGGCGGGTCATTACGGCGTGTCCGACCTGCCACGCAAGTTTGTTGAATACAAAAGGCCAGCACGCCGTTGAAATCGTGTCCCTGTATAAAGAGTTGGCTGCTTCCGGGCTTAAAGCACCGGTAATCGGAAGTGGCCGGGTGACGGTTCATGATTCGTGCACCGACCGAAAGGGCGAGATCGGCGGGTATGTCCGGAAGCTGCTCAGGAACTATGAAATTATAGAGATGACCCATAGCGGGACCCATACCATTTGTTGCGGTTCCGGTGGCATCGTGTCCTTAATCGATCCGGAGATCTGCGATGACCGGGCGGATAACCGCATGCAAGAGGTCTCCGAGACGGGAGCCGATATTTGTGTAACCTATTGCATGGCCTGCGCGCATCGCTTGGCTGTGAAATCGGATCAGCACGAGGTGCTGCATATCCTGGAAGTACTGATGGGGCATCGCGTCGACCACGAGCAGTTTAACGAAAAAGCCAATGCCATGTGGCAGGAGGAATTGGGAGAGAAAAATGCCGATCGCCTGAACGGCTCAGAATTGATGCACTTTTAAATTCGAATTTTTCTATTCGATCGATTGGCAATTTCGGCCAATCGTCGGCGGGTTTAGGACGCATTGCAAAACAACTTAATCAATTTATCTCCCGCTGTCTGAATCAGGATAGGCAGGATTTACAGGATACTCAGGATAAAATTATCCCAACTATCCTGATCATCCTTTCATCCTGCCCATCCTGATTCAGACAATGTTTCCAAGGGGCATCGTATTTTATATTGCTAATATTATTATGTAATGCATCCTTAGCTTCCAAAATATCAAATGAATCGCATATGAAAATCATTCGAGAAACCCAAAGTCTCTGCCCGCGGTGCCTGATGCGCCTGCCAGCCGTTATTTACGAGAAAAATGGCGAAGTTTATATGCAAAAGACCTGTCCCCTTCACGGTGGGTTTGATGTCTATGTGTGGCCGGATGCTGACCACTATCGATGGGTGTTGGGGTTTGATTTTTCGTGTGTTGCCAGAATGCCCCAAACAACGACGGCTACCGGATGCCCCCGCGATTGCGGGCTGTGCACGAACCACCGGAGAGCCATTACCCTGCCGGAGATCGAGGTCACCTGGCGATGCAATTTATCCTGCCCGGTTTGTTTCATGTTCGATGGCGGTGTCCCGGCCGATCCCTCCATGGCAGAGATTCGCACCATGTTTGAAACCATCAGAACCTTCGATGGAACCGGCCTTTCGATACAGATCACAGGCGGCGAGCCGACCGTTCGACAGGAGTTGCCGGAAATTATCGCCATGGCAAAAGAACTCGGGTTTGTCGCGGTCGAGTTAAATACCAACGGATTGGCCATCGGAAGAGACATTAACTACCTAAAGGAGCTGAAAGTGGCGGGCGTCACCAATGTCTATCTTCAATTTGACGGGTTAAACCCGGAGACGACCCGGGCCCTTCGGGGTCGGGATGTGCTCGCCGATAAACTTCAGGCCATTGAAAACTGCAGAATAGAAGAGATTCCCGTCATCCTCTCAGTGACGATTGTCAAGGGAATCAATGATCAGGAGCAAGGCGATATTGTGCGATTTGCCATGCACAATCTGGATGTTGTTCACGGGCTGGCCTTACAACCCGCGTTTGTATCCGGCCGGTTTGAAGTAGAAAAACCAAAGCATCTATCCGTGGGGGATGTAGCCAGACTGCTCGCCGAGCAGACAGGGGGGAAGATCCGGGCCCGGGACTTCTGGCCCGTGGGCAGCTCTCACCCGTTGTGCTACGGCTCTACCTATCTGTTGGGGGAAGGAGAAGAGTATAAACCGTTTACCAGGGACCTCGATGCAACGGATTATCTTCGAATGCTATCGGCAGACAGCCCCCAGGGGGCAGTGTTCATGGATATCGTTGAAAAGTCTTTTCTGGAAGGTCAAGTGCCCATGGGGTTGCCGATTCTGATCATGGAATATATGGATGCCTGGACCATGGATCTGGCACGGGCCCGGGAATGTAATCTCGCGGTGACGGTCGCGGACGGAACCTCCATTCCCTTTTGTGTCTATCACCTGATGGATGCCGATGGCAGGCGGTTGTATCCCCATGGCGGGAGAAGTAAAAATGGCTGAGGTGAGAAAATCCAACTGCCATCAGTGCGGGTATCTTTGCGGTGTCCAGGTATGGGTGGACGAAAAGGAACGAATCGAAAAGATCGCGCCGGATCCCGACCGCTACCCCTACGATGGATCGGTGATGAATCGTTGCCAACGGTTTTCCGTTCTTCTCGATCACCTGGAACATCCCGATCGCTTGAATACTCCCCTCAAGCGGGTGGGGCTGCGGGGTGAAGGAAAGTGGCAGCGCATCACCTGGGAAGAGGCTCTGGACGATATTGCCGCTCGGTTATCGGGCCTCGCGTCTCAATATGGACCGGAGTCTCTTTCCACCTGCATCAGCGCTCCTCATGCCATTTACTGGCCTCTGCACCGGTTTATGAATTTATGGGGAAGCCCGAATAATATCGGCATCGGCATCTCTTGCTGGAATCCCAGAATCTGGGTGAACAGCCTTACCTACGGCTGGCCGACCGAAGATGAACTCGATCCCGATTTGAGCCGGTGTGCTCTCCTTTGGGGAGTAAACCCGGCCGAATCGGACCATTCTCTTTTTTGGAAACGCCTTAAGGAATTTTCTAAAACGAACGGCAAGATCATCGTGATCGATCCCCGGAAAACCCGAACAGCTCAATTGGCGGACAACTATTTTCAGATCAAACCCGGTACGGACGGGGCGCTGGCGCTTGGATTGCTTCATGTCATTATTGAGGAGAAACGATATAACACCTCTTTCGTTGAAAACTGGTGCACGGGTTTTGAAGCGCTTCGTGAACGAGTGAAACAATATTCTGTGGAGAAAGTGGCTCATATTACCGGTATTGCCTCTTCTGCGATTGCCGATACGGCAAGGCTTTATGCCGCCTCCGGCCCCGCACCGATATTCACGGGGCTCGGGATTGATATGAGCGGCGTCAATTGCACACAAACGCTTCGCAGCATTGCCATCCTGCGCGCCATTACCGGAAATCTGGATACACCCGGCGCCTCTTCCATCAATGATCGGCCCGATTTTGTGCCGGAAGTGGAGATGGAACTGAGTCACTTATTTTCGTCTTCCCAGCGGGAAAAAAAACTAGGGATAGGGCTTTTTCCCCTTCAACGGTATGATGGATACGAGCGGCTGACACAATTTACCCGGTTGCACGACAAAGTTCTGCCGGCCCGTTATCTCACTTCGGCGCATCCCCACTTGGCCTGGCAAGCCATGATTACGGGGAATCCTTATCCGATCCGCGCACTGATCACCATGGCGAGCAACCCCCTTTTGTGTCAGGCCAACACCCCTATGGTTTACGAGGCGTTAAAAGGCCTGGATCTTCTGGTGACACTCGATCATTTCATGACGCCCACGGCCATGCTCGCCGATTATGTCCTGCCGATGGCGGGAAGTCTGGAAAAATCGATGGTGCAGACAAACGGCGGGACCGCCAATCTCGCCTATGGGGGACCTGGCGCCATAAAGCCACTTTTTGAGAGACGCACCGGCTTTGATTTCTGGCGCGGGCTTGGCCTTCGATGCGGCCAGGAGGACTACTGGCCCTGGCCCACCCTGGAAGCGGCGCTCGACAGCCAGTTTTCTCCCACCGGTCATTCATGGGCCGATATTTGCCGGACCGGTTTTTATGCGCCGGCCCATACGTATCGCAAATATGAGTCGGAAGGGTTTTCCACTCCCAGCGGAAAAGTGGAACTGGCCTCCAGCATTCTGGAAGAAATTGGCCATGACCCGTTGCCCGACTATACGCCCGTAGCGAAAAAGGACCCGGCTTATCCCCTCAAACTCATGACCGGGGTGCGAAAGCAACCCTATTATGCCTCCGAGTTTCGACAGATGGCACGTATTCGGAAAAGACACCCCGAGCCGGTTGCGGAGATGTCGCCTGAAACAGCTGACAGACTGGGTTTGGCCGACGCGGATATGATCTGGATTGAAACGCCTATTGGCCGAATTCGACAAAGACTGCGCCTGACCGATATGGGACCGGACATAGTTAGCGTGGATTACGGCTGGTGGTATCCGGAGAAAGCCGGCGTAGGGTCCAGCCTGGGAGGGGTGTGGGAGTCCAACGCCAATGTGCTGACGAGCGCCGATATCAGGAGGTGTGACCCCATATTGGGTCAGTGGAATTTTCGAACCCTTAATTGCAAGGTCTATAAGGTCTATAAGGTCCGAGAGGAGACGCTGTGATCAAACTCATCTTTCATCGCTCCTTACTGCTCACTCCTCACTCCGCACTTATAAGGAGGTCCCATGCTAAAAATCAGAAGAGCGCAAGCCGGGGATCGGGTCGCCTTGCTCGATTTGTTGCGAGAAAACGAAATGGAGCATGCTGAGCCCATCGGCGATTATCTGCTGGCGGTTCAGGAAGAAGATGTTCTCGGATGCATCCGGCTGGAAGAATGTGAGAATGTGTCCATGATCCGCCCGGTGGTAGTCGGGAAACGCCATCGCAAAAAAGGAATCGGGCGTATGCTGATCGAAAGCTTGCCGCCGTCGGATAAGCCAAGGGCAGTGGCCGCCCGAGGGGATGCAGTTCCGTTTTATGAGACATTGGGGTTTTTAAAGATCTCATGGGGGCAGTTGCCCACCCCTCAACAGGAGGAATGCGACTTTTGCCCGGATCGATCCGCGTGTCAACCGCAACCGATGATGCAGGGGTTCCCGAAAACATGCGAGGAAACCAAAAAGGAAAACAAGAGATGAAAATAAAAAAACATGCATTGGTTCTTTTTTCAAAGTATCCGGAGCCGGGTGTGACCAAAACCCGGTTGATGGAAGAAAATGGCGGATCACTCACGGCCCGAGAGGCGGCGGATTTTTACAAAGCCATGGTGCTCGATACCGCAGCGGTGGGCTGCCATGCGCTTAAAGCGTGTCGGGGAAATGGGGTTGATGCCTCGTTTGACTTTGTCGTTTCCACCTCTCCGGCGACGCAATTGCCCGGCATCAGGGCCATGTTCGAGGAGGCCTTACCCGGCGAAGAGGTTCATTATATGGTGGATCGCGGAGAAAATTTCGACGAGCATTTCAACGATTGCTACCAGCAGCTGTTTAAAAAGGGATATGACAGCGTGGTCTGTATCGGCGGCGATATGCCGGCCATGACACCGGATCTGGTGGAGCGCGCATTCAAGTGGCTTGTAAATCTGGAAAAAGATTCGACCGCCGGTGCCATGGTGCTGGCGCCCTGCCAGGCGGGGGGGGTATCGCTGGTGGGGGTGACCCAAACGGCAAACATGGATTTTAGAGGGGTTTTTTATAACACGGGAGGGGTGAGTGCCCTGGATGCCCTTATCCACATAGCCCGGCAAAAGAATATTCCCACTGCCCTTTTTGAGGCCTTGTCCGATGTGGATTTAATGGAAGATCTCGCGCATATGATCACCGTGGTCAATGCCATGGCGTATGCGGCAAAGTTTCAACCCGATCTTCTGGTACCGGAAAGAACCTTGGCCTTTATTCGGCAGGTGGGGTTGATTGCCAATACCCCTCCCAATACCGCTCATGACCCGAGGAATGCAATCGATGATTAGCATAGAGATAGATAACGAGAAATGCACCCGGTGCGGCCAATGTGTGGAACTTTGCCCCATGTCGGTTTTGGAATGGTCACCATCCTCCGAACAGCGGGAAGTAATTTCAGCTCACCCGGAGTTTTGCTGGGCGTGCATGACCTGTTCGGGGAAATGTCCGGAGTCGGCTATCTCGGTTCGTCAGACCGAGCCTGTCAGCCGCTTTATTGATGATGCCGGCAAAGAAGGCTTTGTTGGCATAGACGCAATAGAGGCAATTCGATGTGTCGAATATGTCCGGATATTGGAAAGCATTTTGAAGTTAAGATGGAAACCCGTCGCGGTGAGCTTGATCCCCCCGAATCAGCCGTTGCCGCATGTGCCGGTTCCCCGGACGCGATTGCGCTACTGCCAGGCATTGATCATGGCCCGTCGCGGATTGAGTATGCTGATGCCCCGGGATTCTCATGCCTGCCCGGATGGTGCTTCCATCCTGGGACTTTCAAAAATTCCACCGAAACTGGCTTCCGGTGAAATCTACGTTCAGCTCGGAAAACTGGCAACCCGGGAGGCAGCCGCGCAAATGGTGAAAGAAAGACCCATGTTACCCGAAGAATCCATGCGGGCAATCCTGATTACGCCCCTGGATCAGGTGGTGATGATGCCGGACGTCGTTATTATTATGGCACCCCCGGAGACCATGATGTGGCTGTGCATGTCCTCCACCTACTACACCGGAAAACGCATGAGCTTTAAAATGAGTTCCTACAATGCGCAGTGTGTGGAGAGCACCTTGGTCCCGTATACAACAGGGGAGATGAATACCTCCCTTGGCTGCTATGGATGCCGGGCGATTTCGGATATCGGGGAAGATATCATGTTCATGGGAATTCCCATGGCCAGGATGCCCACGGTGATAGAGGGGCTGAGCTTCCTGGGGAAAAAAGCGATTCCGGATGCGCGTGCGAAAATCTATTTGCCGCCGCTACCTTAGAGGAAATTATGAGCGAATCGGATATCAATAAATTGGCGGTCCGGTCTAAAGTATGGTTAGAGCTGGACGGCGCACCGTTTATGGGGGAGGGGCGGCTGGCCCTTCTTCGCGCAATTGATCGACATGGCTCCTTTTTAAGGGCTTCGGAAGAGACCCGAATATCGTATCGCAGAGCCCGGGGCATGATTCGAGAGATGGAAAACAACCTTGGCCGCCCCCTGGTGATCACCAGCCGTGGCGGCAAAGACGGCGGGGGGGCCGAGATCACAGCTGATGCAAGAGAGCTCATAAGAAGATTTGAATTGCAGCAACAGGGCATTCATGAGCCGGTCGACGAGATTTTTCGGAGATTATTTGGTGATTTTATCTAAAGCGTAAGGTTAGGAGGTCCTATTCATGCAAGCGTTTGAGGCGTTACTGGAAGAATCCGTTGCGGCCCATGGGCATTTATGCGCGGGTCAGGTGATTGGGGTGAGAATGGCCATGCTGGGGTGCCGCCTTGCCGGTATTGATACCCCGAAAGACCCCGCCAGTCGGAAAAAACTGATGGTGTTTGTCGAAATCGATCGATGCGCCACCGACGCCATTCAGAGTGTAACCGGATGCCGGATGGGGAAGCGGACGCTCAAATTCAGGGACTATGGCATCAATGCGGCAACTTTTTTAAACCTTGAAACGGGAAAGGCTTATCGAATCGTTTCCACCGAGGAATCGCGGGCATTGGTGGATCGGTACGCACCGGAAGAAAGCAATGAAACCCGAAGACAATTGATCGGTTATCAACGAATGCCGGATGAAGCGCTTTTTCGCGTTCAGCGCGTGAAAATTGGATTGACGCCATGGGAGTTGCCGGGTCCGGCCAAAAGAATAGCGGTGTGTCGACTTTGTGGCCAGGTTATTCGCGATGGAAGAGAAATTATAAAAAATAATGGAGCGTTGTGTCGTCCCTGCGCGGGCATGGCCTATTTCATTCCTTGCGAACCGGCTGGAATCAGTTCCTTACCAATTGAAAAGGAGAATGCATCATGATGCAAATCGTAAAAGTGGAAGAAGCGATCGGGTTGCCATTGGCTCATGATATCACGGAAATCCGGCCCGGTGAGTTTAAAGGCCCTGCCTTCCATCGAGGCTATGTCGTTAAAGATTATGATGTTGATCACTTACGCCGGTTGGGCAAGGATCATCTGTATATATTGAAAACCGAGTTAAACCAACTGCACGAAGACGATGCCGTCCGGGAAATCGCCAATGCCTTATGTGGTGACGGGGTCGCCTGGGAAGGGCTGCCGCGTGAGGGAAAACTGGCGCTCAAGGCAACACGGGATGGCTTGCTAAAGGTGGATGTGGATGTCTTGACCGGGTTTAACAAATTGGGGGAAGTCATGTGCGCGACCCGGCATACGGACTCTCTGGTCATTAAGGGAGACAAAGTCGCCGCCACGCGGGCCATTCCGCTTCTGATCGATCGTTCCGTCATAATCGCCGCCGTCGAAATCGCGAAGCAAAGTCAGGGTGTATTGCGTGTGCTACCGATAAAAAAGGCCAATGTGGGGGTACTCATTACCGGCAATGAGGTTTACCATGGTCGCATTCAGGATCGGTTTGAGCCCGTCATTCGTAAAAAAGTCGAAGCGCTTCAAGGCACGATATTGGATGTGGTCTTTTTGCCGGATGATGATGACCGGATAGCGACAGCGGCGTTGGATCTGGTGAAGCGGGGAGCGGACGTGCTGATTACCACCGGCGGCATGTCCGTGGATCCGGACGATCGGACCCGCTTCGGCCTTCTGCGTGCCGGCGCCAGAGATATGCTTTACGGTGCCGCGGTGCTTCCGGGCGCCATGTTTATGATTGCCCAATTGAAGGATGTGCCCGTACTGGGTATTCCCGCTTGCGGCATGCACGCCATCGCCACTGTGTTTGATCTTATCTACCCCCGGGTATTGGCTGGAGAAAGAATGACGCGAAACGATATCGCCCGGTTGGGTCATGGCGGCATGTGCCTCCAATGTGAAGCCTGCCGGTATCCGAATTGTCCGTTTGGCAAGGCGAGCTGATAATACATCGGGAATACCCATAAGGCGAAGGCAATGCAACAAGGCAAAAAACGACAAAAGATATTTTTTTCCACCACATTCAAGCTCTGCGACAATAATGGGTATTTGAGCACTCAAATATATAATTTTTTTGTGATGAACGCTCATGAGATGGTGAAATCTCCCGAGTTATCCGATGTAATTGTCATCAGCACCTGCGGCTTTGATCAGGAACGTGAAAATACTTCCATTTCCATTGTTGAGCATTTCATACGGAAATTTACTGACAAGGAAATCATTATTTGCGGCTGCCTCACAAAAATAAATCCCGGTTTGTTTGATACGACCCGGGTGAAGTTGATCGGGCCGAAAGAACTTCATAAATTTAATGAAATTTTCAACCCCGCGCTCAAAATAGAAGATATTTCCGGCAGCCAATTAAAAGAGCAGTTTATTAGCGCCCAGTATGGATTTATCGATGCCTATTACTTACAAATCTGTCAGGGGTGCGTCAACCATTGCAGTTACTGCGCCATCAAAACGGCAAAAGGGTTTGTCACCAGCAAGCCGATCGATCTCGTGATACGCGAGGTGAAGCAGGGGATGGATAGGGGGTATGAGCGGTTTATGCTTCTTGCCGACGACTGCGGCAGTTATGGCGCCGATATCGGGACAGATTTTGCCGATCTGCTCAATGTTCTCTGGGATTTCGATATCCGTTTAAATATCAATTATATCGAACCGGGAAGCTTTCAAAGACTTTATCCGAAAATTAACAAAGCTGTATTTGAGCATATCGATTTCATGAACATTCCGGTTCAGTCAACTTCCGAAAGGATATTAGGACTGATGAATCGGCATTACGATGTCAAGGAAGTTACAAAAATTATAGGCGTAATTAAAAAAGATTTTCCCGATATCTATTTTGAAACCCATATCATTTACGGATTTCCAAGTGAAACGCGGGAGGAATTCCAGGGCGCTTTTCACCTGGCGGATCATTTTGATTCCGTTATTTACTTCTATTATACGGATCGCAAAAACGTAAAAGCTTCCCTTTTACCCGGGAAACTGAGCGCTGATGAGATGATTTACAGAACCCGGGAGATTATGCGGCACCCGCTCTTTACACGGGAGGCCGAATTTGCAACGCCCCCTTTGGTTCTCCTGGGGTATGGCTTGAATGAGCGGGAGCTGTATAAATCGATCAGGCGAGAGGGAGAAAGGGTGAGGATTGCCACGTCGTGAAAAGGAATTATTGCAGGCGCAACACAATTCGGAAGAGCGTCGGGAACAAAATCATCACCCGGCAGGAAGAAGAAGCCATAATAAAGCGATATCTGAATGAAAACGATATCTCGATGACGGAACCCTTTATCAGGACCCAGATTATGGCCATTAAGCGGATGGCGAAAAAGTATTTGATACTGACTCGGAATTCGACTTCCTATTACGATCTTATCGGCGCGGGCGTTCTAAGTGCCATCACGGCGCTGAAGCATTATAATCCAGATATGGGGGGTCGATTTTTTTCCCATGCCGAGCCTTGGATAAAAAAAGGAATGATAAAGGAAGCCCATCGGTTTAATCGCACAAAGGTTCATAGAAACTTGTGGAAAATGTTTGGAAGCATCAAAACAGAACGTTGCACCAACTGCATCCGAAGATGCACGTATTAGATTAGAGATGGGTGGTTTGACTTCTGAGCTTTGAATTTGACCTCATCCGGTAGCGTATTGGGGTGTTCGGCCCATGCCTATCCGGTTGCCTCCCAAAGCATGAAGTGCTAAAATAGAGCCAAGTTCACCAGCATGACATGTGGGAGGACCGTCAACAATGCAAAAACCCGATGGAAGCAGTCTTGTCCCAAAGACGCTGCTTGACTTTCAGGAACACTTCGCAAGCGAGGAAGCATGCAACGGCTACCTTTATGGCAAGCGTTTTCCAGAAGGCTTCGTTTGCCACTACTGTGAGCATCACGAAAAAGATGTCGGACCACCCTTCACCTTCGTCGAGCGCCCTACGGTTTATCGATGCCGCTATTGCAAGCGAGACACAAGCCTCACAGCGGGGACGATCATGCACAGAAGCAAGCAGCCGCTCCAAACATGGTTTCTGGCAGCATTTCTCATGGCGGGACTTACTCCGGGCATGAGCGCTGTCCAGCTCAAGAAGATGCTGGGGACAAAAAGATATGAGACTGCCTTTAATATGCTTCATAAGATTCGAGCAGCAATGGTCCGTCCAGAGCGTGCCCCCATCGGCCAGGAGTTCCCTGTCGAAGTGGACGAGACCTTCGTGGGCGGCGCGACGCAGGGGAAGGGGCGCGGTGTTACAGATCAAGTACTCGTGGTCGGTGCCGTTGAGGTTATGCCTCGGCGCGAATCGGAGAAGTGGGGCGGCCGGGATCCAAACCTTATGGGCGGTCCACTTTCCATCCACCGCGGGGGGCACGGACGCAAAATTCTTGCAGGTCGTCTCCGGTTGCAGGTAGTTCCGGACCGGAAGCAGGAGACTTTGGTACCATTCATACAAGCGAATGTGGCCGCAAGCGCAGAAGTACGGACGGATGCGTGGATCGCGTATGAACCGCTGAACGCGCTGGGCTACCGACATAAAGCTGTTGCCATACGTGGGGATCATGCGAAGACCGACAAGCACCTCCCGATGATCCATATCACGTTCGGGAATCTCGGAGCGTGGTTGCTCGGGACACACCACGGCGTCTCGTCGCAACACTTGCAGGCGTATCTTAACGAATTCGTCTTTCGGTTTAACCGTCGCTTCTGGCCGATGGCCGCCTTTGACAGTCTGCTCGGGATCGCTGCACGCACGGCAGCGCCTACATATGAAGGCCTTTATGGTGGAGCCTGGACACATCCCGGCGTGTGGTACGAATGAAGAGGTCAAGCAATCTCCTTTGGGAGTTAACCGGATAGGCATGGTTCGGCCGATCATGAGAAAATAATGGATTGCGTTGAATTTAAAAAATTGGCACCCTTATACGTTGAGGGCGCATTGGATGATAATCAATTGGATCGGTTTGCCGATCATGCGGTGGCTTGTTCAGTTTGTGAAAAACACTTACTCTCCGTAGCCAACAAAGACGACAGCGCGCCTCAAAAGGCATCGGAGTGAAAGGCCGCTATCGGCAATACCATCACTGGCGGGAGAAAGATGAGCGCGCAGACAATTTTTCGGAAAGAGTCCTGGCAACGGTTTGAATATCAACACCTGCCCGTCTATATCCGTCCGGATGGGCCGGATTGGTTTATTCCCAACAGCCGGGGCGATGAGGTGATTCGAAACTTGGATTCAACGGCGCCGCCGGGCGCCGATATAGAGGCCATGCGGTTTTTGGCCTCATTGCCGGATAACGACCCCCTTCCCTATACGGGACGTTCGGACCATTTAACACTCGATCGATTGCGCGAGCTATGGTTCCATTTGACAAACCGGTGCAATCTCACCTGCAATCATTGCCTCTTTGCGTCCTCTCCCAAAAATAGCCCCAAGCTGGGGGTGCGCCAGGTGCTGGACCTTGCCGGGGACGCCCATCGATTGGGAACCCGCCTCTTTGCCCTGACCGGCGGAGAGCCGTTCGTTTATCCGGATATCGGGACCGTTATCACCGGTCTCCTTCGGCTTCCGGACAGCCACGTGGTGGTGTTGACGAACGGAATGAATCTTCCGGAGATACTGAACCGGAATCGATTTGATTCGGAGCGGTTTCATCTTCAGATCAGTGTCGATGGCGCGGCGGCGGCTCACGACCAAATTCGGGGAAAGGGCGCCCATGAGCAGCTGGCGCGGAATCTGGACTGGTTGAACCGGGAGAAGCTTCCCTACACGCTTTCGATGTGCGTCAATTCGTCGAATGTGAGGGACATGCCGGATGTCGTTGATTTTGCGGCCGACAGGGGCGCGCTCAATGTCCACTTCATGTGGTACTTTATTCGCGGCCGGGCCGGCAATGACCGGATGGTGCCGGTGGATGCCCTTTTTGCGTCTCTGATGGAGGCGGTGGCGATAGCCGAGGCCCGCAAAGTCCCGATAGACAATCTGGCGTCATTGAAAACACAGATTTTTGCTCCTCGCGGGACCGTTCATGACGGCTCGGGCGGTGCGTGGGAATCCCTTGCGGTGGGCCCGGATGGCCTGCTCTATCCATCGGCCGCGCTGGTCGGTGTTCCCGAGCTGGCCTCCGGGATGACGGCCGGCATTGAAACCGCCTGGTGCGAGAGTCCGGTCCTCCATACGATTCGAAAGGCAACGGCTGCGAGCTTATCGTCGCCGTTCCGGTTTTTTACCGGCGGCGGCGATATGGATCACAGCTATAGTCATGGTCAAACCTTCCTTGGCAATGACCCCTACCATCCGCTGTATGAAAAAATAATGCTGTGGCTGTTGACCGAGGAAGCCAAACGCCAGCCCGATCAACCATCGCCGCAAATGCGGTTGCGCATGGGGGAGATTCTGGAGAGCTGCGGGAGCCACGGAAGGGTCTCCCTGACTCATTCCAATTGCCTGCTCGCGACAGCTGATGAAAACAGTTTAAACGTTGTTAAAACCTTTTATGCCGATGCGGCAGGCGACCGGAAAAAAGACATTCTCAATCCGGTTTGTTACGATGAGGCGCTGATCGACCATATTCCCAAAGCCTATCGATTCAGGGGATACGGTTGCGGCAGCCCGGTGCTGGATGCCGGGATTCAAGAAGGCGAACGGGTCGTGGATCTCGGTTGCGGCAGCGGGGTGGAGTGCTTTGTGGCCGCCCGTCTTACCGGAAAAAACGGCCGGGTAACCGGCGTCGATATGCTCGATCCCATGCTGACGCTGGCAGGAGAAGGACTTGCGGGCGTAACGGAAAATCTGGGGTTTTCAACTATTGAATTTAAAAAGGGATATCTTGAAGCGCTGCCGTTGAAAAATGAGAGCGCCGATGTGGTGCTCTCCAACTGCGTGATGAATCTTTCGGTTCATAAGCGGAAAGCATACGCGGAGATCTTTCGGATCTTAAGTCCCGGAGGCCGTCTGGTGATCTCGGATGTGGTCTGCGAGACGGAACCGGATCCGGCGATTCGGAACGATGAAGGCCTTCGGGGGGAGTGCATCGCCGGGGCGATGATTCAACACCAGTTGATGTCGCTTCTGGTGGAGACCGGGTTTGCCGGTGTTCGATTGATCAAGCGATTTGCCTACCGGGTGGTTCAAGGGCATCCCTTTTTTTCACTGACCTATTCAGCCCA
This sequence comes from Pseudomonadota bacterium, assembly GCA_043797445.1. Classification (GTDB taxonomy): domain Bacteria; phylum Desulfobacterota; class Desulfobacteria; order Desulfobacterales; family JAFDDL01; genus JAZDPP01. The sequence continues at coordinate 48 of JAZDPP010000138.1, read as the reverse complement.
AAAACCAAAAATCTCCGAGCCGGTTCGCGTGATGTACCGGGGGCCGCT
>JAZDPP010000137.1:0-60642 GCA_043797445.1 Pseudomonadota bacterium | reverse complement strand
CTAATTCCAACCTTTGTATGGCATTCCATATTCACAACAAACTATGACCTTATACTGGAGCGCGCCTACCTTGATTGTAAAGACCGAATACAAGAATTAGCAGTATGTAAGCGTAATGGCGAAAAAATGGCGTCTAAATTTTCGTCAAAGCGCAATGTTTTATATTTAAAATTGCATGGCTGTATTACAGACATAGCAGATGAAAAATTACCACTTATTCTTACCCCTGACCAATATATAACCCACAAAAAAGGGAGGAGTCGTTTATTCGAGCGCCTAAAAGAACATGCATACGAGTATCCAATTCTCTTCGTGGGCACAAGTTTAGCGGACCCAGATATCCGTACCATATTATTGGAACTCAGTGAGAAGGTTGAATCAAGACCTAGGTCGTATATGGTAGGGCCAAATATCCAAGGAGCGGAACTTCGTTTCTGGGAGGCTAAAAAGATTACATCTATTCAATCAACTTTCGAAAACTTTTTAAAGCATATAAATCAAGTCGTCACGCAACAGCAAAGAAAGCTAACAATCGCAATAAAAAGACCTGATCACCCGATACAATCGAAATTCATTTCATCATCTGCTTCATCGTTAAGTCAAGGCTTGAACGATCTGCTTTTGAATGGTCTTGAATATTTACATCCCGCTATTCAGTCCTCTAATACAGATCCGAAAGCATTTTACCGAGGATATTTTACAAATTGGGACCCTATAATAAGGGATTTCGATGTCAATAGAACTATCACAGATTCTTTGTTGTCTGAAATTTTTCTTGAAGATGAAGTAACAAGAGAATCCAAACAGCAACTTTTTCTACTCAAAGGTCACGCGGGATCGGGGAAAACTGTTATCTTAAAAAGGCTTGCATGGAATGCCGCTATACTTTTTGACAAAATCTGCCTGTTTGCATTCCCTGGTTCAAAAATATCGATTTATGCGCTTTCCGAACTCTATAATCTTTGCAAGCAGAGGTTATTCGTTTTTATCGATCCAGCAGGCGACAATGTTGAGCAAATCAAGGAAATTTTGGATGGTGCACGACGTGAGAAAATATTAGTTACAATTATTACCGCTGAGCGCCTTAATGAATGGAATGATTGTTGTATTAGTCTTCAGCAATACCTTGCTCAGGACTATCATTTGAAGTACCTAAATGATACCGAAATTTTTCAGCTTATAAAAAAGCTTGATGAACATAAATCTCTTGGCTTTTTGGAGGGGTTAACTGCCGATAAGCAGAATGAAGCGTTCAAAAAGATCGCTGGTAGGCATCTGTTAGTAGCTTTGCACGAGGCAACTTTAGGAAAACCTTTTTCAGAAATCATTTTTGACGAATACAATTCAATATCATCTGATCACGCGAAAACCCTTTACCTTACAGTTTCTATTCTACACCGGTTAGGTGTCCCAGTTAGGGCTGGACTAATTTCGCGCGTTCATGGCATCAGCTTTAGTCATTTTAAAGATGAACTCTTTAGCCCATTGGAGCACGTTGTCTTTGCCATTAGTGATGATAAGGTCAAAGATTTTGCATATCAAACGAGACACCCATACATCGCCGAAATGGTTTTTGAACAAGTTCTGAATTCAGATCAGTCCCGTTTTGATGAATATACACGGATCATACAAAATTTAGACATAGATTATTATAGCGACAATATCGGGTTTAAAGGACTGCTCAACGCCAGATCCTTACTAAAGCAGTTCCGGGACCCTCAATTGATAAGAGAGTTGTTTGCATTAGGAACGAAAAGATCTTCTGACGATTATATGCTTATGCAGCAAATGGCAATTTTCGAAATGACTTCCTCTAATGGAAGCATTGACAGGGCATCACAACTTTTGCATGAGGCTTCTCGGATAGCTCCTTGGTCAAAACCGATTGCCCATTCACTGTCAGAATTATCTTTAAAGAAGTCTGAAACGGCCGTTTACGAATTGGAAAAAAGGAAATATTTGAATGAGGCTCGTTCTACAGCAGGTAAACTTACTAAAAGTGATCCAGATTCCTCGCATGCATATCATACACTGATTAAGGTTGACGTTATTGAACTTAAAGAACTTTTGAAAACTGAGGATGAAACAGCAATTGAAAGATCAATAAAATCGATAGAATCTTCAATCCAAAGAGCGAAACAGACTTTTCCGGATGATCCGTTCATACTTGATGCAGAAGCACGGTATTCTGAAATTGTTGAGGATGAACCACGTGCTTTTGAGGCTATACAAAAGGCTTTCAATGCAAATAAAAGATCGCCGTATATAGCAATACGATTATCTTCCCTTCTCCTTAGAAAAAACGCTCCAGATAAAGCTGAAAACACTCTACGGGAATCATTAGAAGTAAATCCATCTGATAAGGACATGAATTATCGATTGGCAACGTTATTGTTAGAGAAAAAAAATCCAGATTTAATAGAAATAAGGCACTACTTACGCAGAGCATTTACAAGTAATGACAATCGTCTTTTGGCTCAATTTGCCTATGCTAGAGTTTCTTTTCTTTTAAATGAAATTGATGAGGCAAATCGTATTTTTTCATCCTTAAAAGACGCAAAAATCGACATTGAAGCTAAAAGAAAGGCGACGGGACTTATCTTTGATGAAAACGATAAATTGGTAAAATTTCACGGCACGTTATCAAAGATTGAGCATTCGTTTGCCTTTCTTAACATGGATAGAACACAAGCCTCAGTATTTGTTTACAGATTTCACGATCATGATCTAAAGTGGGAAAATCTTCGGGTAGGTGATAGGTTAGGATTCAATTTGGGTTTCACATACCGAGGACCAATAGCTTTAAATGTAGCTTTAAGCAAAAAATAGAGGCAAGTGTCCATAATGCATGTATCTGTAACCAACCATTTTAAACCCAACATTTTGCTCCACCAGATTCGGGTCAAAAAGCGGCCCTCACTGGTGTGTAATACGTTTGGCGGATCAAGGTCTTGGAATTCTTGCTCAGCTTATCAAGGAATGGCAAGGCTCAAGTGTGCCATTTTGGCATCCGTGCAATTAGAGCGATCGTAGTAGCATGCTACATGAGAGGTGTCTTTTTCCCTGGAGGGAATCATGAGTATTGTTCATGTTCGACATATCAAAACGGCCTTGGAGTCCACCTTTACAAATGTCATAGACCTTGTGGACTGTTCCAATCACTCGCAAGATCAAAGGAATTGTCAATTCCTGGCCCGTGCACTGGCAGCGTTTTCACTTGTTCATTTGTGTGAAATCGATCCAGCCGTGGCTGCTGACTTTGTTACGGATGGCTTTGACGACAACGGAGTTGACGCAATCTATTACGACTATGATGACCGGATTTTGTATATAGTTCAATCCAAATGGGATTCAAATGGTAACAGTTTCCCTGAAATGGGAGCTATCCAGGCCTTCATAAAAGGATTTGAGGATCTTCTCCACACCAGATGGGAGCGATTCAATAGTAAACTGCAGCGACATAAATCTATGATTACGTCGGCTCTGGATGATGCCAATGTTTCTTTGAGACTGGTTCTAACGCATACAGGAGTCCAACCGGTCTCAAGGCATGCTAATGATCTTTTTACTGATTTAATGGGCCGCATCAATGACACGACAGAAGTGCTCAAAATTAAGATACTTGACCAAGCTCAACTGCACGCTGCAGTTGCCGGCAGCGCGGAAGGCGCTCCAATCAACGTTGAACTTATGTTGTACGATTGGGGGCGTGTAGAGGAACCATACTTAGCTTATTACGGTCAGATTGAAGCGAAAGATGTTGCTCAGTGGTGGCATGATCATGGCAACCGGCTTTTCACTAAGAACCTGAGGAAACTCATAGCCAAATCTGATGTCAATCAGACAATTACGCAGTCGCTGCAAAACCAGCCTCGTAATTTCTGGTATTTTAACAATGGAATCACAGTGCTTTGCTCTAAGATAACCAAGAAGTTGATAGGCGGTTCAGAGAGGACATCGGGCAGTTTTTTGTGTGAAGGCCTCTCCGTTGTTAATGGGGCACAGACTGTTGGTTGTATCGGTGCCGCCTTCCAGTCAAAACCGGATGCTGTAGAAGCAGCAAGGGTTGCAATCAGGTTCATTTCTCTTGAGAATTGCCCTGCAGACTTTTCATCCCTTGTCACAAGGGCGACAAACACGCAAAATCGGATCGAGCCCCGCGATTTTGCTGCCCTTGATCCTGAGCAAGAAAGACTCAGAAAAGAAATGCTTCTGGATAGCGGAAAGGAATATGCTCTGAAGACTGGCGATCCGGACCCCAGCCCATCGAATGGATGCAGCATTACCGAAGCGACTATAGCATTAGCATGTAGTCAAGCTGATCCTGGACTGGCCGTACAAGCAAAACGGGAAATAAGTAAGCTCTGGGAGAACATCAATAAAGTACCATATAAGCTGCTTTTCAATTCTGGGGTGACCGGTCTGCGCCTTTGGCGGAGCGTAGAGATTCTTCGCACGATAGACAAAGAATTACATTCAATACAATCTATGACTACAGGCTACGAACGAAACGTTGCAGTTCATCTTAATCGCCTTGTCGCCCACCTCGTTTTTTCACGACTCCCTATGTCCCAAATTGAAGATCAGCACTTTGATTTACTGGTGAATAAGGCAAGAGCCCAGAATCTGACACGACAGCTGACAACTGAAGTTGCGAATAAAGCCCAAGCTCTTTATCCAGGTTCCTACTTGGGTAGCCTTTTCAAAAACCTCACAAAATGCCGCGAGATCTGCAAGTTAATCGCCACAGATCCAACGGCATCAGGGGGATAGCTCCTTGTTCCATGAATATACGCTTTGCCCAACCAAAGGCTCAAGCGGGCCCGGCAATCCGTGGGTGTTTCAGAACTTGTGCCGTTATACGGTGCTCCGCCGGTCCGCTTAGCCTCCAGTTAGGCCGAGAAACAAATGTATGGAGATAAGTAAAATTGTGAATGAATCCCAGGCACTTAGCCCAGAAGCACACAAAGCCGTTCGATTGGTCGATTATTTGTTACGGCTGGCGACCTTACGTGCAAAACTGATCCGCGACATTAACGAATACGAGAAGGTTCTTTGGATGTCGAGCGTTCCCCGAGAGAGAGGCTGCTTCACGCAGGCATGGGGGCGCGATGAGGAACACGAGCCGGATGAATGGCTGGAAATACAGAACCGGCGGGAGCCGGAATTGCCCACCATTCCCGATCGATGCGAAGATTGGGTGGAACGGTCTTCACTCCGCAACAAGAATGCGCTTCCCGAACTCCTTTCTGAAATCACCCGGCAAATCCCGAATTCCGATTGGCATGAGGGTTCAGACCAGCCGAGAACAATTTCCCACATCGAACGCATTGGGGATCATCCTGAAGTTCAGCAAGCATGGGATCGCTATGTTGAAGGCAAATGGCTGCCGTGGACGGGAGATCACAATGCGTGGGAGAAGGTACACAAGGTCTATTCCGCGCTCTTTGCCATCCATCAAGAACAACTCCGGCTTGGTGAGGAATACGAACTCGTGCTGGGTCTGGGATTGCTGACATGGCAGACTCCCACCGGCCAGCGCGCCCGGCGTCATTTGGTTGTCGCTGACGCCATCCTGGAATTTGAAGCTCGCTTGGGGAAATTCACTGTCCGTCCCCACACCGAGGGCGCCAAGTTACGCCCCGAACTCGATATGCTGGACATTGAGGTGCAACCGGCGCGCGCGGAGGAAACCGCGAAGACGTCGCTGGCCGCAGCCGAAGACGATCCCTGGGAAAAAGGGTGTGTCGAAGGCGTCCTTCAGGCACTGGTGCATTCGATCAGCTCACAAGGCGATTATGACGTCTCGCTGGAAACGAAAAACGTCCGCGCCTCGGCGAAGCCCATCGTGGAATATGCGCCTGCTTTGATTCTGCGAAAGCGTTCCGCCAAAGGTCTTACCGAAGCCTTAAAACGGATCAAGGAACAGATCGAGCATGGTGAAGACATCCCGGGCGAATTCGCGGACCTCGCGGAAATCCGTCCGAAGGATGGCCTCGAATCGCCCAATGGTCCGGAAGAGGCAGACCCTGCATTCGATGGTGAGGTCTTCTTCCCCAAACCATCGAACGATGAGCAACGCCGAATTGTTGATAAGATTCGAGCGGCAAGCGGCGTCCTTGTGCAAGGGCCGCCGGGCACCGGAAAATCTCATACCATCGCCAATCTGATTTGCCATCTGCTTGCCACGGGACAGCGAACACTCATCACGGCGAAAACGCCGCGCGCGCTTCAGGTCCTTGAAGGGCTTGTGCCTGATGAGTTGCGTCCTCTCTGCATCAATCTGCTTGGCAGCGGACTTGAGGAACGCCGCTCTCTCGAATCCAGCGTTGGTGGCATTCTCCGGAAGAATGAGGAATGGAACGAAGATCGCGCCAAAAATGAGCGCAAGGAGCTTGAAGAGCGCCTTCGGAAATTCCGCGAGGAGAAGGCCAGGATCAATCGGCGGCTCCGTGACATCCGGGAATCCGAAACGCATACGCAGTCCATCGCGGATGGAGCCTATCGAGGGACGGCTGCCAGAATCGCTGAAGCTGTGAACCGGGATCGAGCCGACTACGAATGGTTTATGGATTCCGTTCCTTTAGACAAGACGTGTCGGATCTCCGCAAACGATTTGCGTAGTGTTCTTATGGCGTTGCGTCAATTCACGCCGGAGAAACGACGGGAAATTGGCCTTGCATGGCCCGAAGCGTTGCCATCCCCTGAGAGCTTTGCCAATCTCGTGAGGAATGAGACAAGCGCGACTGAAGAAGCGCAAAACTCGGCACACGGGGCAGATGAACGGTTTGCCGATCTGCTGGCAAGAGACTATTCTCCGGCCATCGAGGCGATCCGTGACGTTTTCTCAACTTTCCGGGACACTCGCAGGAGACTCCTCGCAACGCCGCATTCATGGATTAACGATGCCTTGCGCGATATCCTGGGCGGCAACTCGTCCCTATGGCAGGAATTTCTACGTGTTACGCGAGATGTTATTACGTCAATTGAAGAACTCGTTGCGCTCGCCGACGAGACGCGAATCGAATTCCCGGACACTACCGATATCAGGTCGTTGCATGAAGACGCCCGCAATCTGAAAGAGCATATGGAGAATGGCGGGAAACTGGGTTGGGGGGTATTTCGGCCCAAGACGGTGAAGGAAAGACTTTACGTAATCAAGACTGTGCGGATCACTGGACGCCCCTGTTCCACTGTCGAGCATTTCTCAAATCTTGCGGATGCGGTGCATGTTCGTATTGAATGTGAAAAGGCATGGGACTTCTGGAAGGGGCGAAGTGAAAAGGTTGAAGGGCCGTACACGCTCCAGCTGATTGCTCTCAAGTCGCTACGCGACGCGCTCCAAAACGCTCTGGCGCTCGAAGAACTCATTGCCAAATGCCGAGAAGCGATAACCCAATGTTCAGGCATAAGCGAGCTCGTATGGGCCGACGAGTCCCAGGTTGAAAGGGTTGTCTCCTCGTGCCGCCTTGCATTGGCCCGTATCCGCGAGCGGCTTGCCACCGAGGAAATCCAAAGCGTTGAGGCTCCGATTTCTCGCATAACCGCTATGGGCAACGCACATCCGGTGACAAACGATTTGCTGAGCGCCATTCGCAGCCGCGACATGGATAGGTTCGCTCTGTGCGTGAATACAATTCAGGATTTGGAGAAACAGCGTCACCGCCTTCAGAAGGTGGATGAATATCTCTCGAAACTGCACCGTTTGCTTCCGCAGTTCACGAAGTTCTTGGAACAAACCTGCAACGAACCCTATTGGGAGGAACGACTCCACCGCATTGGCGAAGCCTGGCATTGGGCGCAGGCTCGGTACTGGATCGATGATTACATCCGGCAGGAGGACGTTCCGGCCCTCGCCATGCGCGCCAAACAAATCGAGGATGAGATAAACAGCATTATCGCAAAACTTGCTTCGGTTTACGCCTGGTCGTTTTGTTTCTCGCGGCTCAAGGAAGACCATCGCCGCCACATGGAAGCCTGGCAGCAGTCCATGCGCCGGCTTGGCAAGGGGACGGGGAAACACGCGCCGCGCCATCGTCGCGAGGCTCAAGGGCACCTGAATGAATGCCGCGAGGCGGTTCCGGCATGGGTAATGCCACTCCATCGGGTTTGGGACACGGTGTATCCCGCACCCGGCATGTTCGATGTGATTATCGTTGATGAAGCTTCGCAATGTGGCGTCGAAGCGCTTCCCTTGTTCTATCTCGGGAAGAAGATATTGATCGTTGGCGACGACAAGCAGATCAGCCCGGATGCCGTGGGGTTGCCCCGCGATTCGGTGCACCGCCTGATGGAAGAGTTCCTTTATGATTTCCACTTCAAGTCGTCATTCGATATTGAGAGCAGCTTGTTCGATCACGGAAAACTTCGGTATGGAACCCGGCGGATCACGCTGCGTGAGCACTTCCGCTGCATGCCGGAAATCATCCGTTTCAGCAACGACCTTTGCTATTCGGATACGCCGCTCATTCCCTTGAAGCAGTATGGCCCGGACCGGCTGCCGCCGCTCGAACATGTTTTTGTGAGCGGCGGATACCGTGAAGGTTCAAACAACCGGACAATCAACCGCCCGGAAGCCGAAGCCATCGTCGAAAGGATCGCCGAAATGTGCGGTGACAGCCCGTACAATGGCAAGACCATGGGCGTGGTGGTGCTTCAAGGCGAAGCGCAAGCAGCTTTGATCGAAAATCAGTTGCTCGAACGGCTTGGGGCCGAGGAAATGGAACGGCGCCGCCTAGTCTGCGGCAATCCTTACAGTTTTCAAGGCGATGAACGCAACATCATGTTTCTGTCGCTCGTTGCAGCCGGCAATGAGAGAATCGGACCTCTCACAAAGGCGGCGGACGAGCGACGATTCAATGTCGCAGCCAGTCGCGCCCGTGACATGATGATTCTTTTTCATTCCGTCACCCGTGACGATCTTAGCGGCTCGTGTCTTCGGCGACAGTTGCTTGATTTTTTCGAGAACACGAAGCCTCAACAGATTGCCGGAATCGAGCGAGATGAACTGGAGCGGCGGGCGGTTCAGGACAATAGGCGTGTTGTGAATCCTCCCGCACCATTCGAAAGTTGGTTCGAGGTTGACGTTGCCTTAGAACTTCTTCGCAGAGATTTCACTGTGCTTGCCCAGCATGAAGTTGCGGGAAAGCGAATTGATCTTGTGGTTGAGGGCGGGAAGGCGCGGCTGGCGGTCGAGTGCGATGGAGACAATTGGCACGGTGCCGACCGTTACGAGGTGGACATGCAACGCCAACGTCAATTGGAGCGATGCGGCTGGGAATTCTTTCGCGTGCGGGAATCAGCTTTCTATTCGAACACGACAGAGGCGCTGGGTAAGCTTTGGAACGTGCTGAAAGAGCGAGACATATTCCCCGGCTTATTACGTTCTGACGCACCATTTAAAGACGATATGAGTGAATATGATTGCGACGAAGCTGGCCCTGACGTTACAGAAGAAAATGATGATTTCGAAGACATTGAAGACTCTTCTTCGGATGATATATCGGACGATGTCATTTCCTCCGGACGTCGTGCAGATCAGGTGTCCACGGCGGAAATACAGGATGCCATCCTACAACTTTTATCAAAGTGCCCGAATCAGTCCTGCACCCTGAATTCATTGACATCCCGTGTCCTCAAAGAGGTGAATGTGTTGACACGTGGCAATCCTATATTGGAGTTCGAGAGGCGGGTCATGCGAAGCGTTGACGTACTTGATCGCCATGAACGCATAGAAAAATACAAAGCAAAGAATAGAAGGATCAGACTCGTACATGAAATGGCTTAACAAAGCAAATTAACTTGGATGCAAATTCCGCTGCGCTACATTCGCACCGGTTATTTGCAGCGTTACCGTGCAACGCAAGCCCCATCGCAATCGACAGTCGAAAATAGAATAAGATGGTGGTATATCTGATAGAGCTTGAGGGAAAAATGAAACCAAAAAATACTGATAAATGAGGATCACCCCATGAATACAAAAGAAGAACTCATTAACGAGATAGAGGAAGCGTCTGAACCGATTCTAACAGAACTTCTCGATTTTGTTCATTTTCTCAAGTCGAAGAAGCTTCGCGAGAGGATGGATACCGCTTTGTTGAGCGAATCCTCTTTAGGAAAAGATTGGCTGGATCCGGAGGAGGATGAAGCATGGCAAAGTTTATGAAGGGTGACGTTGTCGTCGTCCCTTTCCCTTTTTCGGACCTGAGTCAATCCAAGAGGCGACCGGCTCTCGTCGTCGCTTCTCTTGAGGGAAACGACGCCATCTTATGTCAGATCACAAGCAAGAATAAAAAAGACAGTTACGCCATCGCATTCAATGACGCCGACTTAGAGTCTGGAGGTCTCAAACAGGCCAGTAACATAAGGCCCAACCGGCTCTTTACAGCAGATACCCACATAATCCTGTACCGGGCAGGCGTTATCAAGGAACAAAAACTGGTCGAGATCGTCAATAAAGTAACTGAAATCATAAAGGCATAATGATTGCTAACCCGTAAGGATAGATCCGATCCTTTAGGTCGGAATCTATCCATTTTTCAAGAGGCCCGGTGGGCGGAAATTTAGCTACACTTGAAAAAAACCGGAGGGCTTTAAGTTGGACGATAGCCCACGCCGAGGAGGAAATATTACATGGCTGTCATCGAAGGATTTCGAGTACAGCACTATCGTTCGCTCTACGATGTAACATTGGGCAAACTTTCAAGCCAGCAGGCCGGAGAGCCATTATCGCCCTTGACCGTAGTGATTGGCAAAAACGGTGCTGGCAAGAGTACCTTGTTCGATGCCTTCGGATTTGTGGCGGATTGTTTGTCTGTCGATGTGGAAAGCGCCTGTGACATGAAGCAGCGCGGCGGCTTTGATCGTCTGCGTTCGATGGGAGTGAATGAACCCATTCGATTTGAAATTTATTACCGCGAAGCGCCCAATGAGCGGCCGATCACCTACGAATTGGCAATCGCGTTGGATACCGCAGGCCGGCCTTTTGTCGAATCCGAATTGCTCAAGCAGCGCCGTAAGGGCCAGAAGCACGGTCGGCCTTATCCATTTCTACGGTTGCACCACGGTAAAGGCGCAGTCTGGGCAGGTGAAGAAGCGTTAGAGGTTGAAGGTGAGGAGGATCGTGCCCAGACGCCGGTGGAACTGACCGATACCCGGCAACTGGGAATAGCCACTTTAGGTACGCTCAAGGAACATCCACGTATCAAGCGCTTTAGAGACTTCCTCAAAAGCTGGTATTTATCCTACTTTTACCCGGATGCGGCGCGCAGTCTGCCAAGTGCCGGCCCACAGCGGCATTTGAACATCCATGGCGACAATATCGGCAACGTCGTACAATTCATGGAGCGGGAACACAAAGCGCGATTTAAAACCATCCTCGACCGTATTGCGTCCAAGATCCCTGGGATTGCAAGTATCGACACGTTGGAGACCCACGACAAGCGCGTGTTGCTGCGTTTCAATGACGGCGCTTTTGCTGACCCATTCTTCGCCCAGCAGATGTCAGACGGCACCCTAAAAGTGTTCGCATATTTGCTGCTGCTGGAAGACCCGGCCCCCCCACCCTTCATTTGCATTGAGGAACCGGAAAACGGGCTCTATCATAAGCTTTTGGAGACATTGGCCCAGGAGTTCCGTTCCCATGCCACCGGCAAGAAGAATGCCCCACAAATTTTTGTGACCACGCACCAGCCGTACTTTGTTGATGCACTGACCCCCAGGGAGGTGTGGATTCTTGAGAAAGGCACAAATGGATATTCCACGGAGCGTCGCGTCTCTGATTTGGAAGACGTGAAGAATCTCGTGGCTGAGGGCCTGCCTTTGGGTGGTCTTTGGTACAGCGACTATCTCGATGCGAGGTAACCATGCACATTGAGATATTGGTAGAGGACAGTTCAGGAGAGAAGTTGCTGCAAGTGTTGCTGCCTCAGCTTATCGGGCCACAAGGCAATCCGCATACCTGGCGATTGCACGCATATAAAGGTATCGGACGAATTCCGTCGGGCCTGGTTACGAAGGCCGATCCCGCTAAGCGAATTTTGTTTGATCAGTTGCCAAAACTGTTGCGCGGGTATGGAAGGACACCCGGAATCGATGCCGTTGTGGTCGAATTGGATGCCGATAAACGCGAATGACCAAAATCACTGATCCATCCTCATAGCATCAAGGTCACCCTCCCATTTAAGTTTTCCACGTAGATTTTTAATTTGTTCCTGTTTTTTTATTTGAACCAATAGCTTAAGCCCGGATTCAACAACAGCTTTTTTAGTTTTTAAGTTGCTGAGAGTCATGGCCTCGTGTATAAGCTTGTCATCTATTACAATATTTGTTCTCAGGATAACACCTCTTTAGCATGTGTATGGTATTCACCATTTATACACACTTGGACAATGTCAATAGCGATGACGCTTTCAATATGAATTCAGATTTACGAGATATCTTCGGCAAATTGTTGACCAGATATTGACTAAGGTAAGGCGAGCACAATCGCTTCAATACTGCACTCACTGATTATCCTATTTTTGCTTCACGTTGATCCGAATTCCCCTCTTGACCTATCCCTGTAAAATTCTTGATTTGGACGGCGCCATCTGGAAAATGGGCAATAATTTCGAGCTCACCACCCATCGCTTCTATGTGAGAGCGCAGAGTCGAAATATACATGTCGGTCCGGCGTTCCATTTTGGAAACGCTGGGCTGATCAATATGTAAAACCTCAGCCAGCGCCTTTTGCGACAGGCCGCGGGCTCGTCGCAGTTCAGACAGCGGCATTTCGGCAACTATCCGACTATAAAGCGCTTCGGCCCGTTTTTGCGCCTCTGGAGACATTTTTTTTCTTAATTCATTAAATTTTTTAGCCATTATAGGAGCCCCTCCCTTTGCAAGGTCTCTAAATGCTCATCATATAAACGATCGGCAAGGGGGACATTTCTTTCGTACCATCGATCAAGACCGCTCTTGTCACCGCCGAGGAGCAAAATTGCGCAGCGCCGTGGATCAAAGGCATACAGTACCCGAAACGGACGCCCCAAATATTGTATTCTCAATTCGCGCATATTGCCATGCCGGGAGCCGTTGATTCCACTGGAATGCGGAAACCTCAAACTCGGTCCATACTCTTCGACCAATCGCACGCTTGCATCTACGGATATTTGTTCTTCCTCCGTGAGGGTTGCCCACCACTTGCCAAAGTTATCCGTGTATTCAATATCCCATTTCATGAGCCATAAGATGCCACAGAAGGAATATTCCGTCAAGTGCATTATTTCCAAGCGGCAATAGTCGTTGAAGGAACGATTTGGTCTATATTTCAACTCCCCTGGTCTGGGTCGAGGCGGTTGTGTATCATGCCGGTTATGGTTTTAGAGATATCAAGACATTAAAACAGCATTAAAAAGGGTCTTCAGAAAGCATATTCCTGAAAACCCTTGACTTTCATGGCGCGCCCGGAGGGATTCGAACCCCCGGCCTGCGGATCCGAAGTCCGACGCTCTATCCAGCTGAGCTACGGGCGCGCAAGCGAGCAGGCCATTGCAGGTGAGACTGCAATGGCCCGGTTTTTTAAAATGGGGTGAGTGATGGGACTTGAACCCACGACCACCTGGGCCACAACCAGGTGCTCTGCCAACTGAGCTACACCCACCGCAGAAGAGGCTATTCACTTAACAGATTGAATTATCCATTTCAAGGGAAATCTGCCGTTAAATGGACCCGAACTGCAATTCCGGCGCAAAACCGTCTGTCACACCGGCCTTTCGGAAACTGGCTATTGACCCTGATAGCCTCATGTACTAAGAATTGTTATTCATAATGGGCATCCGTGCCGTTGGATTCATTGTCGGCCCCGCCCTATGGTCGTGCGGCAGCGATTGCCATTACCGGAAGGGAAAGGCCTTGTTTCAAATTCAAGTGTTTGTGTTGCGTGCAATTTTGGGTGCGGCGATTGCGGTTGTCATTGCGAGAACGTTTTACCCTCGAACCGAACTGGTAAAGGTGATCGGGCTTGGGATTATCATCGTGGGGTTAGCCTATTTTGCCGAGTATCTTAGAAAAAGACGCCGCAAATGAGTTGCTGCCGCTTTGTCGGTTCCCCTAAAAACAGAAGGAATTTTTTCAATTGAAACAAATCATCCTCGGAACCGCCGGACATATCGATCACGGCAAAACGAGCCTTATCAAGGCGTTAACGGGCATCAACACCGATCGGTTGAAGGAAGAACAGGAACGGGGAATCACGATCGAGCTCGGGTTTGCCTCCATGGATCTTCCCAGCGGGCAGCGGCTTGGCATCGTGGATGTGCCGGGGCATGAAAAATTCGTAAAAAATATGGTGGCCGGCGCCACCGGTATTGACATCGTGGCCCTGGTGGTGGCCGCCGACGAGGGGGTCATGCCCCAAACCCGCGAGCACATGGAGATCTGCACGCTTCTGGGCGTGGAATTCGGCGTGGTCGTCCTGACCAAGATCGACATGGTGGATGAAGAGATGCTCGAGCTGGCAACGGCGGATGTTTCCGATTTCGTCCAGGGCACCTTCCTTGAGAATGCGCCGGTTATTCCCGTATCCGCCGTTACCGGAGTTGGGCTGTCCGATTTTACGGCAGCCCTCGATACGCTGTGCCGGAAAATCCCGGAGCGAAACGTCAGCGGGCTTTTTCGCCTCCCGGTGGACCGGGTGTTTACCATGAAAGGCTTTGGAACGGTGATTACCGGAACCCTTATTTCCGGGCAGGTTCAGGTAGGAGATCCGGTGATGATCTACCCCTCGGGCGTTACCTCCAAGGTGCGAGGGATTCAGGTTCATAACGATACCGTTACGGTCGCCCAGGTGGGCCAGCGAACGGCCATCAATTTTCAGGGACTTGAGAAAGCCGCTATCGAACGGGGCGAAATTGTGGCAAAACCGGGCACCCTGCTAACCAGTTTTATGCTGGATATTTCGTTTCACTTTCTAAAAAGTAACAAAAAGCCGATAAAGAACCGGACCCGGATTCGGTTTCATACCGGCACCAGTGAGGTGTTGGGGAATCTGATTTTGCTGGATGCGGACGAGCTTGCGCCCGGAGACGACACCGTTGCCCAGGTGCGCCTGGATACGCCGCTCGCGGTCGTGAAAGATGACCGGTTCGTGGTTCGCGGCTACTCACCGATTCGTACCATCGGCGGCGGAAAGATCATGAATCCGGCGCCACCGAAACACAAGCGGTTCCGGGCCGAAGTCGTGGCCGGACTCACCGCATTGACGACACTGGGCGCCGATGCGCTCATCGGGTATCACGCACGCCTAAACGAATATGCCGGGGTCTCTTTTTCAAATCTGATCCTCATGACCAATTTGACGGAAAAACAGCTCGACACCGCCTTGCAGGCACTCTTGTCAAAAAAGACCGTGATCTGCTCGGATAAGGAAAACCGGCGCTATATTCACCATGACACGCTTGACGGGCTTCAGCGGATTGCCGTCGAGCAGCTGGCCGGGTATCATAAAATCAATCCGCTTAAAACCGGAATGCCGAAGGAAGAGCTCAAATCAAAATGCCCTGCCGCCGTGGGCGACAAGCTTTTCTATCTCATGCTTCAGCAACTGATCAAAGATCAGACGGTCGTTCTCGATGAAGATTCGATCCGGCTCGCGTCCCATAAGGTCCGGCTCGGAGGCTCTCAGACGGAACTCAAACAAAAGATTCTGGCGGCATACCAGGAGAGCGGCTTGACGCCGCCCTATTTTAAGGATATTGCCAGTAACCTGGGAATGGAGCCCGGCGAGGCCAAAGACGTGCTGATGCTTCTCGTGGGGGAGGAAAAACTGACAAAGATTCGCGAAGATCTTTATTTTTGCTCCCGGGCGATGGGGGAAATCCGGGAAAAGCTGATTGCTTTTCTCGATAAATTTGAAGAAATTTCGATGTCGCAGTTCAAGGAATTAAGCGGTGTTTCAAGGAAGTATTCCGTGCCGTTGATGGAGTATTTTGATTCACATCATCTCACGCTGCGGATTGGAGATATTCGAAAACTTCGAAAGCGATAATATTATGCCCGTGCCGGATGCCGGATGCCGGATGCCGGATGCCGGATTCCGTTGGCCAAAAAGAGAAAAAAGGGATACAGGGGGAAATATGGAGAAGTTTAAACTCTATGTCACACAACGGGTTGTTCTCGGGGTTCTGTTCGCCATCATCGCGCTATGGGCGATCAGTTTTCTCATCGGTTTTTTAGGCAAACCGGCCCCTTCGACGTCGCCCCAGTTGGCGACGCATGCCGCGGGAGAGGGAAACGCCGCGGGTAAGACCGCCGACAGCCATGCACCAAAAGTGGAACCTTCGGTGCACGAGAACTCACCGGCTGTGGCCACTGCCGGAAAGACCGAGGGACACGCCGCACCTCCGGCGGGTTCCCATGAGACGCCGGCCACAGCGGTTCCTTCGAGCGGCCATGGCGCAAAACCAGCCCCCGGTTCCTGGAACAGCCCGGTGGATATAGCTTCAAAAGTACAGGGCGCGCGCGGGGTCGCATTTGTGACGGCCGCCATAAAGCCGCTTGCCTATGAGCTAAACACCCGATTCTGGGGATGGCGTCCCAATGACATTCTTGATGTTACGGATAATGTTAATAATTATCAGCTGGGGGTTCTGGAAGTAACCCGTCGTACCGTCGTGGTGCTGGCCGAACGGATATCCCGCAAGGGTGGAAATGACGAATTCAATAAGCACGTGGAAAACGCCATGAACTGGCTCATGATAAAGCCGGACAGCTACTGGTTCCCCTCCCCGGAATCAAAATATGACGATGCCCTTGACGAACTCAGGGCCTATATGGAATCGCTCAAACAGGGAAAAGCCTCTTTCTATACCCGCCCCGATAACCTGATTCCGCTGCTTCAGGTGTTTGAGGATCTCATGGGGAGCTGCGAAGAGAACCTGGTTAAAGCCCATGAAAAAAATGGCGACACGGTAAGTCACTTCAGAGCGGATGATTACTTCTTTTATGCCAAGGGGGTTGCCGATGCGATGGGCACGATCCTGGAGGCGGTGACGGAAGATTTTACGCAAACCGTTGATCCCAGGCGCGGCAGCGAGTTATTGGAGACCATCATTACCGAATGCCACCATGCCAAGGCGATCAACCCGCTCTATATTACCAATGCCGACCCCAGCGGCTTTCTGGCAAACCACCGCGCCAATCTGGCAGCCCGGATCAGCGGGGCTCGATATGCGCTCGGCCTGCTGATCAATACGCTCTCGACCTAAAAAACCCGATCCGCAAATCTGCCCGCGATAGCGTCCAGATACAGCATGCCGTTTCGGGTAAGGATGCACCGGTTTTCCCGAATACGCAGCATGCCTTCACCCGACAGTTCAGCCAGAAGCGGGCTGAATATGTCGGTGAAGCGGGCGGCGAACTGGCGGTCAAACCCTTCCAGATCGATCCCCTTTGACTGCCGTAACCCGAGATAAATGGCTTCGATCATGAGTTGTTCCCGGGAAAGGATTTCCGTTTCCGATTCAGCGGACTTTCCGTTGTTCAGTCTCTCGATATAATCCCGCACGTTTTTTAAATTCCAGCGTCGCACCGGAGGAAGAAACGAATGGGCGGCGGGACCAAAGCCCAGATAGGGGACATGCGCCCAGTATTTCCGGTTGTGCCGGGATCGGTAGGCCTTTCCGAGAGAAAAATTTGAGATCTCATAATGCTCATAGCCGGCAAGGGTCAGGGTCTGGGCCGTGAACAAAAAAAGATCACTGAGCCCGCCATCCGCCATGGGGGAAATGACGCCGGCCGCGCGGCTTATCTCCAATGGCGTTCCCGGCTCGAAGCTGAGCATATAGCAGGACAGATGCGCCGGTTTGAACTGAAGGGCCTGCACGATATCCGAGTGCCAGGCATCCGCCGTCTGATCCGGAATGCCGTAAATCAAATCGAGCCCCCAATTGTCAAATCCGGCCGACCGCGCCCAGGTGATGGCGTGCCTGGCATCTTGCGCCGTATGGCAGCGGCCGAGAAATTTAAGAGTCTCGTCCCGAAAGGATTGAACACCGATATTGAGCCGGTTAATACCGGCGTTGCGATAGGCGTTCATCTGCTCCTTTGTCACCGTGCCGGGATTTACCTCGATCGTAATCTCAATACCCGGCAGTAAAGAGAAAGTGTTTGCGACCGTATCGATTAACCGGACCAGGGAAGCCATGGGCAGAACGGACGGTGTTCCCCCGCCGATATAGAGGGTATCAACGGATCGCACCTCACGTGGGTGCCGGGTGATTTCCGCAACAAGGGCGTTAATGAACGCCAGCTCCAAACGCCGGTCCGTGATGGAGTAGAAATCACAGTACCGGCATTTTTGAATGCAAAAGGGAATGTGGATATAAATGCCGGCCGGCGTTTCAGGGTCGGCCGGGGGAACGGCGATCTTCATTTTCGGTCATCCTGTCAAAAGGGACAAACAGCCTTCCGGCACTTTCCGCTTAGCCTATGAATAACGCGGAAGCTTGTCAATCTCGATGTTTCACGTTCACAGAACTGACAGGTTACGCGGATTGTCTCCATGCAGCGGAAATGATATTCATCAACCCCTGATTATTTCGGACATCATCCACATTTGAGAAGGCAATCCCCTGATTCGTCGCGAAGCTGGTCATCTGTTGAATGACCATGTCGATATCCGCGGAAGTCAGATAGCTATTGTCGCTCAGTTTGTCCATATCCATTTGCTTTCTTTCTCGGCGAAATACGGAAGAGGATTCCGAAGATCTCATTGCGATTACATTGCGTCATTTTTCCAGCACTCCGGCTTTGGAAGTCGGCTCTGTTTGGTACAAAGCGCTTGATTTTGACGAGCCGGTTAAGTAGGTTACGAGGGTAATTTCGGAATATGAAAGACTCCGTACAGCATGGGGTTTCCGAAGATGCTTACCGAACAGTGTCGGCATTTGCTAATACCACCGGCGGCATTTTGGTTTTTGGTGTGAAGGATTCGCACGGGCAATTGGAAATCGTCGGGGTTTTAGAGCCTGACAAAGTTCAGAACGATTTCCTCAGTGCATTGCGGACTGGCGAAAAACTCAACCGTATTATCAACGTCAAGGAAGAACGCTTCGATTATGACGGCAGAACGCTGCTGGTTTTCCATATCCCTGAGTCTCTGCGAAGCGAGAAACCTGTCTATCTCAGGGGTGATATTCGTCAAAGCTATATCCGGCGCGGTGCGGGCGATGAGCAATGTACGCAGACCGAGATTGAACGGTTTTTACGCGATGCAGCCGCTGAACGCTATGACAGCCTTACAGTCGAATATGATCTGAGCAAATGTTTCGATCAGCAGTCATTGGCCTGGTACCGAAGCCGATATGAAAGCCGCCCCAACAACCGATCATATGCCGGAGTATCAGATGGTGAGTTTCTTTTTCAGCTCGGCCTGATTCGTGAGACTTCGGAAAGGAGAAAACCCACCCATGCGTCTATCCTGCTCTTTGGATCAGACGGATACCTGCGTGGAATCCTTCCTCGTCCAGTCGCCGACTGCCAGCGCTTTGGCTTCAAGTTCGGCGAAAATCCGCCCGGCGTGCGCTGGTTGGACCGAGTTGTCATGGATTCCAACATCATTCAAACCTGGCTTTCGTTCCTCAATTGGTACATGAAGTTTTCATCCGTCCCATTCCGCCTTGATCCGATGACCATGGAGCGGGACGACACGCCGCCGGATTTTGTCGCTTTTCGTGAATCCTTTGTCAATGTGCTCTGCCATCAGGATTACCAGGACCACACCCGAAAGCCTGAAATTCGGCACTTCACAGATCGCACCCTATTCTGGAACCCTGGCGACGCCTTTGCTACCGGTGACCTTTTCGAACCAGGGCCGAAAGAAGTTCGCAATCCCAATATAGCAGTCGCTTTCCGCCGGATAGGATTCAGTGAAAACGCTGGCTGGGGCTTAAACGATGTCATCGCCAACTGGACGAAGCTGGGGCATGCCCGACCCGTTATTAACAACGGAAAGGCGGGCAAGAATTTTGAGGTAACACTCATGGCGGATGATACGTCCCCGCAAGTGACCGCACAAGTCACCGCACAAGTCACCGCACAAGTCACCGCACAAGTCGTTGCCTATTGCCATGAGCCGAAATCTGCGAAGGAAATCATGGCAAAACTGGGTTTTAAGCACTGGAAAACATTTCAAAACAACTATCTAAAGCCACTGCTGGATGCAGGAATTCTGGAAAGGCCCATCCCGGACAAACCACGAAGCCGCTTACAGAAATACAAATTGACCGCAAAAGGTAAATAGAGCGTCCATAGCCAGGGAGAGAGTTACGTTTGATCCTCAGGGCGCTGAAAAGGCTTCCCCCTCCCAATGGAACGAGAAAAGGAAGCCTTCTTTTGAGTTCCCGGGATGGACTATGCGGATTGTCTCCATGCAGAAGAAATGATATTCATCAACCCCTGATTATTGCGGACATCATCCACATTGGAGAAGGCAATCCCCTGATTCGTTGCGAAGCTGCTCATCTGCTGAATGACCAGGTCGATATCCGCGGAAGTCAGATAGCTATTGTCACTCAGTTTCACTTTTTCAACGACATAGCCGGCGGTTGTCTGATTGCTCAATGTCACTTGATCACTGCCGCCGGTTTTCATGATCAGCTCCGAGCCCGCTTTGAAAATGGCTACATCGCTTTTGGATAGCCCCAAACCGAATTTAACGACATCGCTGCCGGCGGAGTCGCTAATCACATCCAGGCCGTACCCCACATCGAACCGGTAGGTATCATTGCCGGCGTCTCCGGCCAGTATGTCGTTGCCGGCTCCGCCGGTGAGGATGTCGTTTCCGCCGAGACCGGACAAGCTGTTCGCCGCGGAATTTCCGGTCAGCGTGTTATTCAATGTATTGCCGGTACCATCGACAGCGGCCGTACCGGTGAGGGTCAGATTCTCGATATTATCGCCCAGCGTATAGGCAATAGCGCTTTGAACCCTGTCGGTTCCCTCGCCGGAAGCTTCCGTTACCGAATCGCCGGCATTGTCTACCGTATAAACGTCGTTGCCGATACCACCGATCAGGCTGTCCGCCCCGGCGCCGCCATTCAGACCGTCGTTGCCGGCGCCTCCGGTCAGTATGTTGACGGCGCTATTGCCGGTGATGCTGTTGTTCAAGGCATTACCGGTGCCATCGATTGCGGCCGTACCGGTCAGGGTCAGATTCTCGAGGTTATCCCCCAGCGTATAGCCAATGGCGCTTTGCACCCTGTCAGTTCCCTCGCCGGCAAGTTCGGTGACCGTATCGCCGGCATTGTCTACCGTATAAACGTCGTTGCCGGCGCCACCGGTCAGGGCATCCGCCCCTGCGCCGCCATTAAGACTGTCGTTGCCGGCGCCTCCGGTCAGTATGTTGACGGCGCTATTGCCGGTGATGCTGTTGTTCAGGGCATTACCGGCGCCATCAATTGCAGCGCTTCCGGTGAGGGTGAGGTTTTCGAGATTCTCTCCCAAGATATAGGGAATGGCGCTCCGAACGGCATCGGTCCCTTCACCGGCCAGCTCGGTCACGGTATCACCGCTGTTATCGACATAGTAGGTGTCGTTGCCGGCGCCTCCGATAAGGGTGTCGCTCCCGGATTGGCCGTTGAGCGTATTGGCGGCGCCGTTTCCGATGATGACATTGTTCAGCGTATTTCCGGTGCCGTTGATGGCCGTTTCGCCTGTGAGGGTGAGGTTTTCGACATTTGCGCCCAGGGTACGGGTGATGGCGCTTTGGACCGTGTCGCTTCCCGCACCGGCCAGTTCGGTCACGATATCACCGGTGTTGTCAACATGGTAGATATCGTTGCCCGGCCCTCCCGTCAGGGTATCAGCTCCGGACCCGCCGTTGAGGATGTCGTCATTGTTGCCGCCATCCAGGGTGTCGTTTCCCTCATCACCGGATAGGGTGTCGTTGCCGTCCCGGCCGTAAAGCGTGTCGTTGCCGGGTCCGCCATAGAGAGTATCGGCTCCGCCCTTGCCGTCGATGTTGTCATCACCGCCAAGACCGTTCAACACATTATTGCCTTCGGTTCCGGATAGGGTGTCGTTTCCTTCGGTGGCAACGGGAATCGTCACCATTTCCTTTACGGTATCGAGTGTCCATTCCGTGCCATCCGCAAACCGGATCGTGTTGACACTGTAAAAATAGTTGGCACCGGAATTATAAAAATAGCCGGAAACCGTGAGCTGATCGGCGGTGCTGATTACTTTCATCAGTAAATCATTACCATCTCGAAGTACTTGAACGCCCGAGGGCGTAATTCCTGGACCGAACTGGATCACATCAACCCGATCTGCTGCGAAATCGAAGTTGTTGATGGTATCCTGGCCGAAGCCGGCTTCGAACCGGTAGGTATCATTGCCGGTACCTCCCGCCAGATAGTCATTGCCTTCACTACCCATGAGCACATCATTGTCGTTGCCCCCTTCCAAACCGTCGTCGCCGGCCCCGCCGCTAAGCGTATCCGCGCCGTCATTGCCTTTTATGATGTCATTACCGCCAAGACCGCTCAAAACATCATCTTGACTGTATCCGTACAGATAATCATCGCCTTCGGTGGGAGTATTCACTATCCCCTTTATGGTATCATCCGTCCATACCGTACCATCATCAAACCGGATCTGATCGATGCGATAAAAAAAGTTGTCGCCGTCATTGAAGAAGTGGTCGCGAACCGTGATCTGATCGGTTGTGCCATTTACTTTCAATACCAAACTATCCAACCGATCGGGTTGACGAAGCACTTGAACACCCGAGGGCGTTATTCCCGCACCGAAACGGATCACATCCATCCGATTTGGTCCTGAATCGTAGTTTACGATGGTATCCTGGCCAAACCCGACGTCGAACCGGTAGGTATCATTGCCGGCCTCGCCGTAAAGCGCATCATTGCCCGTTCCACCGGTAAGGGTGTCATCATTGTTGCCGCCGTCGAGCTCATCATTGTCCGCGCCGCCGTTAAGGATGTCATCATCGTTGCCGCCGACGAGGATATCATCCCCTTCATCTCCGGATAGTGTGTCGTTGCCGTCATGGCTCCACAGAGAGTCGTTCCCTGCCCCGCCGTTAAGCGTATCGGTGCCGTCCTGGCCGCACAGGGTGTCACACCCAGCCCCGCCACTAAGGATATCGGCCCCACCTTTGCCGTCCATGAAGTCATCACCGCCAAGACCGTTCATCACATCATTGCCTTCGGTCCCCGTTAACGTGTCGTTTCCTTCGGTGGCGGCGGGAATCGCCACCATTTCCGTTATGGTATCAACCGTCCATACCGTACCGTCATCAAACCGGATATTATCGATAAAAGAAGGGATGGGATAGTCATTGCAAAAGTAATTTATAACCGTGATCTGATCGGTTGTGCCGATTACTTTAAGTATTAAATTATCAAAGTAATTTTCCACTATACGAAGCACTTGAATCCCCGAGGGCGTAATCCCCGCACCGAACTCGATCACATCGATGCGATTTGCCCCGGAGTCGTAGTTGTCGATGGTATCCTGGCCGAATCCGACGTCGAACCGGTAGATATCATTGCCGGCGCCACCGGTCAGAGCGTCATTGCCTTCATCACCTGAAAGCACATCATTGCCGTCCTCCCCGTACAGGGAGTCGTCGCCTTCACCACCCGAAAGCACATCGTTGCCGATGCGACCGTAAAGAGAGTCTCTGTCCGCGCCACCGTTAAGAATGTCATCGTTGTTGCCGCCGTCCAGATTATCCTCCCCCTCATCGCCGGATAGGGTGTCGTTGCCGTCCCGACCCAACAGGGTGTCGCGCCCCGCCCCGCCGCCGAGGGTATCGGCGCCTCCTTTGCCGTCTATGCGGTCTTTACCGCCCAGACCGCCGAGCACATCATTGCCGCTATAGCCATATAGAAAATCATCGCCTTCAGTGGGAATAATCGCCATCCCCTTTACGGTATCAACCGCCCATGCCGTACCGTCATTAAACCGGATGTTTTCTATGAAATAAGAGTCCGCGCCATCATCGAGAAAGTAGTTGGGAACCGTGACCTGATCGGTTGCACCGATTGCTTTCAATAGTAAATCATCATTCCGGCGAAGCACTTGAATGCCTTCAGGCGTAATCCCGGCGCCGAACTCGATCACATCGATACCCGTTGCGCCGGTGGGAACTTTGCTGATGGTATCCTGGCCGAACCCGGCGTCGAACCGGTAGGTATCATTGCCAGCCTCTTCCAACAGAGTGTCATTGCCTTCACCACCTGAAAGCACATCATCGTCAGTGCGCCCGGCCAGCCAATCATTACCCGTTCCGCCGCTGAGTGTATCCCTACCGGCATCACCGTAAAAGGCATCGTTGCCCGCGCCGCCGTTGAGAATGTCATCGTTGTTGCCGCCGAAGAGAGTATCGGCCCCCTCATCGCCGGATAGGGTGTCGTTACCATCCTGCCCGTACAACTTATCGTCGCCTGTGCCCCCGTTGAGCGTGTCCGCACCGGCATCACCTTCTATGACGTCATTGCCGCCCAAACCGCTCAACACATCGTCTCCACCGTATCCGTAAAGGTTGTCATTACCCTCGGTGCCAGTGGGAACCATCGCCTTTTCCTGTATGGTATCGAGCGTCCACACCGTGCCGTCATCGAAGGAAATATTGCTAACAAAACCGGAGGAAATCACGTCATCGGAAAAATAGTCACAGACCGTGACATGGTCGTTTGTACCGATTACTTTCAATATCAAATCGTCCGTATAGCCATCCCCTACGCGTATTACCTGAATGTCCGCGGGAGCAATCCCGGCTCCGAACTCGATCACATCAATATCGCCTGCGCCGGAATAGCGGTTGTGAAGGGTATCCTGGCCAAACCCGGCTTCGAACCGGTAGGTATTATGGCTCTCGCCATTGCTATAAAGCGCATCATTGCCTGTTCCACCGTTAAGAATGTTATCGTTGTAACCGCCATCCAGCAAATCATCCCCCTCACCGCCTGAAAGCACATCATCGCCATCATACCCGTACAGCGAGTCGTTGCCGGCCCCGCCGCTAAGCGTATCCGCGCCGCCCTCACCATCCATGAAATCATTACCGCCAAGGCCGTTCAGCACATCATTTCCACTATATCCGTACACAAAATCATCGCCTTCGGTGGGTCCCGCCAACATCGCCTTTACGGTATCAACCATCCATACCGTGCCGTCATTAAACCGGATGTTGGTGATGAAAGGAGGGCTGGCGCAGTCATCGTGGAAGTAGCCGTTAACCGTGACCTGATCGGTTGTGCCGATTACTTTCAATATTAAATTATCCGAGTGAATTCTTTCCGCTCCGCGTTGGCGAATCACTTGAATATCCGAGGGGGTTATCCCCGCGCCGAGATCGATCACCTCGATGCGATTTACCTCGGCGTCGGTGCTGTAGATGATATCCTGGCCGAATCCGGCTTCGAACCGGTAGGTGTTGCTCCCGGCGCCGCCGTTAAGCGTATCGTTGCCCGTCCCACCGTCAAGGATGTCATTATGGAAGCCGCCTTCCAGGAAATCGTCCCCCTCACCCCCTGACAGCACATCCTCGCCTTCATCCCCAAACAGCCAGTCGTTTCCGGCCCCACCACTCAGCGTATCCCCACCGGCTTTGCCCTCCAGCCAGTCATTTCCGTCCAAACCATTCAACTCATCACTTTCACGATATCCGAAAAGCGTATCGTCGCCCTCGGAAGCAACGATCACCTTCTCCTTTATCATATCGACCGTCCATTCCGTGCCGTCTCCAAACAGGATACCGTTGATGGAAAACTGGCCCACGCCGTCATTGAAAAAATAGTTTTCAACCGTGATCTGATCGGTTGTGCCGGGTACTTTGAGTATCAAATTATCGGGTTCTTTGAACACGCCCTCAAAAAAATCGAAATATCGATCCTCTTTTTTGCGAATCGCCTGAACATCCGCGGGCGCAATCCCGGCGCCGAACTCGATCACATCAACACGATTCACCCCGGCATCATCGTTTTCGACGACATCCTGACCAAACCCGGCTTCGAACCGGTAGGTATCGTTGCCGGCGCCTCCGATCAAACAGTCGTTGCCGTCATCACTCAAAAGCACATCGTCTCCGCCCCTCCCATCCATCGTGTCACCCCCACCCCCTCCAATCAACCTGTTGGCGGCGCTGTTGCCGATGATACTGTTGTGCAACTCGTTACCGGTGGCATCGATCCGCGCATCCCCCGTCAGGATTAGCACTTCGACATTCGAGGCGAGTGTATGGGTGATCGTGCTCTCCACTTTGTCGTACCCCTCATCGGCAAGTTCTCTCACCTCATCGCCGGTATCGTCAATCATGTAGTAGTCATTGTTTATCCCACCCGCCATCACATCCGCGCCGGCGCCGCCATCCAGGTAATCCTCTCCGGCCTCTCCGGTCAGCGTATTTGAGGCGATGTTACCGATGAGGTAATTGTCCAACATGTTGCCCGTGGCGTCGATCGCCTCGCTCCCGGTAAGGATAAGGTCTTCGACATTCAAAGCCAAGGTATGGGTGACGGCACTTAGGGCCGTATCGATTCCTTCTCCACCCAGTTCGGACACTTTATCGCCGGTGTTCTCGATAAGGTAAACGTCATCACCGGCCCCGCCGGCCATGCTATCCGCCCCGGCGCCGCCATCCATATAATCGATGTCGGACCCGCCGATCAAAATATCGTTACCGCCTTCCCCCCACAGGTCGTTATCACCCGCGCCGCCCATCAGGATGTCGACCCCGTCGCCGCCTGCCAGCATATCCTTGCCGTCCCCACCGTTTAACCAATCATCGCCTTCCATGCCGAAGAGGCAATCGGCTTCAGCGCCTCCGTCCAGAATGTCGGCTCCGGCGCCGCCCTCCAGCCAATCCCGGCCCGCGCCGCCCGACAAAACATCATTGCCGGCGTTTGGGGCATCATTGCAAATCACGAAACCCCTCGTGGAACAGCCGGTGTAATAGCCGGTATCCCCGCCCGTTAACTCGAACCCGAACGATGACAGATTATCCAGGGTAAGTGGTACCGACAAGCCCGTTAAATACCCCTCTCCCAGGAGGATATCGTCTCCGTCTCCGCCGGAAAGGGCGTCATTATACGAACCACCGGCTAATACATCGTTGCCCGCATCCCCTCCGATACAGTCATCTCCATCGAATCCTGAAAGAAAATCGTTGCCTTCGCCTCCGATGAGCTGATCATCGGCCCCGGAACCCTGTATCCAGTCGCCGCCGGCGCCGCCATCGATCAGATCTCCTTCCGGATCGCCCGAGAGCGTGAGTTCCTTGCCCTTCCAATTTCCCAGATAGCCGGTGATGATATCGCCGCCCGCACCGCCCGAAATCTCATCATGCCTTGCGAAACCGAAAAGAAAGTCGCCGGCATCGCCTCCCGTTATCTTCATTCGAGGAGCTTCGGCGGGAAGAACTTCGCTGTAGAGCGCCGGTTGGGGGGTCGGTGTCGGAAAGGAGGTATACGTCAGCTTCCAGTCTTTCGGATCCCCTAAATCCAGAATAGCCATCTCGTCGCGGAATTCCGTCCCCGTCAGGGTGAGATCGAATTGTTCGGGGAATTTTTCAATCAGATTGATGCCGAAATCACCGTCTTTAAAATCCTCTATCAGATCCAGGGTGCTGCCGTCGTCCAGAACGAGCTGCCAAAGCGAATTATGGGTGAGGGTGACAATCGAGCCGTCCGGCGCCGTCATCTTCCAATTGTTGCTTGTGTCTTCTATAAATGCGCCCGCTACGACAAATTCATTTCCCGGGCCTTTGGTGATTTTGATGACGCCATTTATTTGGCCGTCTTCTTCCCGTTCCTCAAAAATTGTATCGTTGCCGTCGCCGGTTTTCCAAATGTAGGTGTCGAGGCCTTTGCCGCCCATCAGCACATCATTGCCCGCGCCACCGTTTTGTATATCGTTGCCGGTGCTTCCGACCAAAAGATCGGCATGGCTGCCGCCGACAAGAATGTCGCTCATGGTTCCACCGAGCATAAAGGCGCGATTATCGCCGGCTTTGGCGTTCAGCATCTGCCGACCCATTTGGATGAACCAGTCTTGAAGATAGGGCAGCTGAGCTTCAATAATCGCCCGTTCAACTTCCGGCAGCGTCAATAAGAAATCCTGGAAATACTTCGTATCACCCGGTTCGTTCTTATAACCTTTAATGGTGTCCATGGTGTCGGCAATATGGCTGCGATCAAAGCGAATGCCGCCACTCACGCCCGCATCGCAGAAGAGCGTTTCATACGGTTCGAGCCGATTGTCATAATAAGCCTGCATCGCAAAGGCGGTCAGTGCCTTGATCAGATTGGTGTCGGTCGTGCTCAGCCAGCTATCCTGTGCGATCTTCAATAGATCAGTGGTGAAACGGTCGAGCATAAAATCTCCGTCTCTCGGATCGGCTGGATCAAGGCCTTCCTGGTGTTGAATAAGATGTTCGAGGAAATTGACGTCCGAGTTTGCAGAATCACCAGGGTCATTGTAATATAAATTGTCATCATAAATCATTTCCAACAAATCCGTTAAGTTGGATGTCACCATGCGGAATTGGACGTTTTCCATGAAAGCGACAAGCAACGCCTGAGCGTGTAAGTTGGTGCCGGACAAATCGGTAGCCCCATGGGTCATTGGAATAGCTTCTTCCCCGATCATCATGCCGCTTGGAAACCAGGTGGAAAGAGCCTCGCCATTCACATAGATTTTGCTCACCAGGTTCTCGTTGGGTATACCGCCGTTGGCATCCCGCTCTTGGAGATAATGGGTCAGACCAGCAAGGTCTGCTTCGCTGTATTCCTTTAGCAGCAGATCGTTTTTCAAATTCGATGCGACATCCGGAGGGAGCAAATTCGCCTCCGCCGAATTGGCAAATGGGGCTGTGTCGAACGTGACGGCCTGCCTGCCGAAAAACACGCCCATGAGGGCGGCGAGTCCGCCGCCGAGGGAATGGCCGGTGAAAGTAATGGTGGCATTGGAGTTGAGGGCTTTGGCTTCCAGGTAATATTCGGCCGCCTCCAAGAGCTGCTCCGCACCCATTCCTGTGGTCAATCCGAAATTTGCCCACCAGTCTTTATTATTCCCCGGCCCGGTTCCGGCATAAGAGATGACAATTTCGTTCGGGTTGGATGCGTTTTGGAATGTTACAGCTTCGAAGCCGGAGGATTCAGTCTGGTGGTTAAACTCCAGCCACCCCTGTGGAGTAGGTATCCAATTAATTGTTTTACGAGTCGATCTATAAACATTTCCTGCCATCAAAGCGTATTGTATATTTGTTACCGTCATATCTATTCTTCTCCTTTTGTTATGATGTTGTTAGATTCAAAATCTCTATTTTTGGCCATCTGACGAGTTGGGTGGTTTTGTTATGGGAAGTGGGGCTTTGGCACCTCCAGGGGAACGCCACCCACCTTTGCCGTTATATTCCATTTCAGGATACCTCCAAAGCCCATCTCCCTCATTAATCGGCTTCCGCAAAATTTGCCGAATGTATGGTTGCAGCCTGTGGTTTTCTTCTTTGATGACAGAAATCGAGAGAAGACCCGAACGATGCGAGCGATGTGGCCTGCCCACAACCACATTTCCCACCTTGAACTCCGCTGGGAATTCATTAAGCGTAATCTGCCGCCATGCCTCGTTGTCGTACTTAAAAAAAACATACGGCGGGTTGGGTCGCTTCCAATAATTGTAAGCAATTAACCCATCAGGTATTGTAGCGACGTAAGCTGCCCCATTAAGAAACCCCACTGTTATCAATGTCAGCTGGGACCCCTCGGGCGGACGATGGAAATCAACCTCCCAGGCAATTTTTCTTTCAGTCCCAGGCACAGGGAAAACCCATTTTTCCGTCAGAATAACCCGCTCTCGGCTGTCCAGGGTTGGGTAACCACCGAGGGTCTGGGTCCGCTCCACAATTATTATGCTGCCATCATGCAGCAGCACCTCTTCTTTCCAACTCACCGAGTTGCCAAAACCCAAGAACCCAAATACTTCTTGACTTGTCACCATTGTATAAATTAGGAAAACCACAGTCATTGTAATTTTCATGTATTTCATGCTGAGTGCCTCCACGACCGGGGGGCCAGGCCCATGCCGGACAAATCGATAGCCCCATGGGCCTTGTCCGCAAGGTACGGCGACAGCAGAACAAGCAACACCATTATCGAGCTTAATTGCTTAATTTCTTTTTTCATGCCGCAATCCTCCATGTTGGATCATTTTTTATTCTAGTTTATTTCTCATCGCACAGCTCTCATGTTTTTGTTAAATAATCAGCTTATTATCTAACACTAAACCCTTCATCCAGGTATTTGATGATCGGATAGATAAAAAATTCGATTATCCTTCGCTTTTCCACCTTGATTTCCGCCGTCAGCGTCATTCCGGAACTGATTGTCAATTTTTTCCCTTCGACCATGAGATCGTATTCTTCGGGTTGGATAAATACCTCATACACCGGCCCGAGTTTTTCATCCTCAATGCTGTGTCTGGATACATTTCTCACCCGGCCTTTGAGGATGCCGTATTTCTGAAAATCAAAGGTATCGATTTTCATTGAAACCGGCAGTTGTTCCGCGACAAATCCGATATCCTTATTGAGCAAAACCGCTTTGATAACGAGCGGGGTCGCGGCCGGCACCACGGAGAGAATTTTCTGGGCAGGTGTAACCACGCCCCCGATGGTGTGAATAAAGAGATTGCTGATGTGGCCTTCCACGGGGGAGAGAATTCGTTGTTTTTCGTTCCGGAAAGCGTTTTTATCAATTTCCGCCTGAATATCGGTGCTTTGTTTTTGTCTTTCCGAATACTCTTTCAGCGTGGTTGTTTTAAACTCCTTTTCAATGGTGACAGCCTCGCTTTTAATCCGTAGCGCCTGATATTCCGACTGGGCCAATTTGTGATCAATCTGCTCGATATTATTTTTGAAGGTTAAGATATCGTTGATTGTTTTTTCATAATCATTCCTGGGGATGATATCCAGAACGTTTTTCAATCGCGCCTCCTTTTCAACGGCGATAACGAGCATATCCTCATTATACGTTTTATCTTTCCGGGCGGATTTTATTTCTTCGCCAACCCTGTCAAGTTCGGCCTTTTTCGCTTCAAGCTGTTTTTGCAAACTTCCGGAGGCGGCATCATACAGTTGCCGCTGGATGTTTATCGTTTCCTGATCCTGGTTTTTGTTTTCCGGGTGAAAGGGCTTTTTTCCCAGAAGCGAATTAATTCTTGATTTTTCGAGCTGCAAATACTGAAGGCTTTTCTTCTTCGATTCCAGTTCAGGCTCCGTAATCGACGGGTCTATCTCAATGAGCACCTGCTTTTCTTTTACAAAATCCCCCTCCTTGCAGAGAATCGCACTGACAACACCGGTTTCAAGCGGCTGGATGATTTTGACATCCCCTTCCGGAATGATGGTTCCCCGCGCGGTAATCACAACATCTACCTTTCCCACACACATCCAGAGCACGAAGAAGGCGATGGCGCTCACAATGATCCAGAAAATAACGCTTCCAAGAGGGTTTTGGGGTTCTTCTTCTATTTCTGCCATGATGGGGCGGAATTCGTGGCTGTCGTCTTTTTGAAAAAACTTAAACATTTTTTACATCTCCGAAGATTCCTGCATCATGTAAAGATGATGGTAATATCCCTTATTGCGCATCAGCACCTCATGCGTTCCGCTCTCAACGATCTTTCCGTTATCCAGGGCGATGATGATATCGCAGTTTTTAACCGTGGATAGCCGGTGCGCCACGATAAAAGTGGTCCGGCCTTTGATGATGTTTGATAGATTCTTTTGGATAAGCCGCTCCGACTCGTAATCGAGAGAGGAGGTGGCCTCATCCAGAATGAAAATCCGGGGATTGGTGATCAGCGCCCGGGCGATGGCAATTCGCTGTTTTTGACCGCCGGAGAGCGTGGAGCCTCTTTCTCCGACAAGGGTGTCGTAGCCCATGGGCATTTCAGATATAAACTGATGCGCGCCGGCAATTTTGGCGACTTCAATAATCGCCTCCATGGGGGCGTCGGGTCGGGGAAGAGAAATATTTTCCTTTATCGTGCCGCTGAATAAAAAGTCCTCCTGCAACACCACCCCCATATGATACCGGAGCCAAGAGGGGCTCATATGCCGCAGATCAATATCATCGACGTAAATGGCGCCCTCATTGGGAATATAGAGGCGTTCTATCAGTTTGGTGACAGTGCTCTTACCGCTTCCGCTCCTTCCGACAAGGCCCACGCTGGTTCCCGCCTTAACATTGAAGCTCATTCCGGAAAGGGCATCCCTGGAATTCAGGTTGTATTTGAATGAGATATTCTCGAACCGGAGATCGCCCTTTATCTTCGGTAACGTAATATCAAGGCCTTTTCTGGATTCGAGCGGATTGTTCAATATGTCTCCGATCCTCTCGACGGATAAAAGCGCCTGCTGAAACTCGTTCCAAAGGCTTAAAAGCCGCATGAACGGACCGGTGAACTGGCCGGAAAACATCTGAAAGGCAATGAGCTGACCAATCGTAAGTTGATTGTCGATGACGAGCTTTACCCCGAGATAGAGGACCACAATCGTCATCAGCCGCTGGAATGATCCCGAGATAGCGCCGGAGATATTGGCCATGTTGGCGAGCTTAAAACCGGAATGGACGTATTGCCCGAGATTGTCCTCCCATTTTCGCTGCATGGCCCCTTCAAGCGCGAGCGACTTTACCGTATGCATCCCGGTAACGGATTCAACCAGATAGGAATTGGATTGGGCTGCCATGGTGAATTTATGCTGAAGCCTTCTTCGGAGCTCCGGCGTAACGGAAAGGTAGAGTATCCCCACCAGGAGAACAAAGGCCAGAAAAACAAGGCTCAGTTTTACGGAGTAGATAAACATGACCGCAACAAAAGCGATGGAGAAGAAAAGATCAATAATCACCGAAACGCTCCGGTTGGTGATAAACTCCCGGATGTTGTCCAGCTCCCGCACCCTCGCCACAATATTGCCCACCTGTCTCGTTTCAAAATAGATATACGGAAGGGAGAGAAGATGCCTGAATAATTTCGCGCCGAGCTTGGCGTCGATTTTTTTGGCCGTATGGACAAAGACATAATTCCTGGCAAGGTTTAAGAAAAACTCAAAGGCCATTACGGCCAAAAACGCGACGGCCAGGACATCCAGCGTCGTCATGCTGCGATGAACGATCACCTTGTCAAGGATCACCTGAGTGAAGAGCGGCGTTACAAACCCGAAAAGCTGCACGATGAAAGAGCCCAAAAACACCTGGCCGATAATCCGCTTGTAATGCAAAATCTCATTAAAAAACCACCTGAAGCCGAACGCGCCTTCGGTGGAAATGCGGTCGTGCTTCAAGACAATGCTTTCATTTTGCCATATCGCCCCCAAATCATCATAGCTCAGTTGCTTGACCGATTTTTCGCGGGGAAGAAAAACAAGCGCATTTTTCTCCGGTTCATTGGCCTTGAGAAATACGGCAAAGCTTTCATCCTTCAAAACGGCGATAAACGGCGTGGGATATTTCCCGAGCAGTTTTTTAAGCGGCAGGAATTTTCTCCGGGCCTTGAATCCCAGACTTTTGGCAGCGCGCAGAAGCTCTGCCTTACTCAGTTCATCGCCAGAAATTCCGGAATCTCTTTTCAGGGTTCGTAAATCCAGGTTTATCCGGTTGACTCTGGCGATCAGTTCCAGGCAAACAAGAGCAGTTTCCATTAATTTGTCCCGTGGATAGAAGTATAAGTTGGATTCCGGCGGATTTGATTTTTATCTCAGCCCGGTGAAGCTCCCATTGTTCAGTTGCCAATTCCATTTTCTGATTCAAGAATTCTTTTTGGCCCGCCACCTTTTCCGCCATCAGCCTTTCCGTCATGCTGAGCTTTTCCGTTGCGTTATGAATCATCTCCTTCCGGGAAGTTATCTCTTCGGCAAGCGTTGTAAGGGTTTCACCCGTGGTTTGGTATTTCGTCGTTAATTCAGCGATTTTTTTGTCTTTTTCAAGTTTGAGTTTCTCTATTTCAAGATTTACCTTTTCAATCTGGCCGCGGGTCTTAAACCCGCTGAAAAAAGAAATGGTGGCGGCGATTCCCACTATATAGTTTTGTTCTTTCACATTCTCGATGGAATGAGCGTAAACGCTCGCATCCTTTCCGTACCAGATATATCCTGAATAAAAATCAAGCCTTGGAAGCCAGTCCTTTTTTAATACGGCAAGTTCATTTTGCTTTTTTTCGATTTCAAGATCATAGATGCGATATTCGGGCGCCCGTTCCACGGGAAACGACTCAGGGCCCGTATCGATTTCGGGAAAGCCTTCTATTTCGATAGTCTCACTGTTATATCTTTCTCTCGTAAGCACTGAGAGTTCATGCAGCGCTTTTTTCAAGTCACCTTTCAACGCCTCCATGGCGTTGAGCGTTTTTATGGTGTTAAGCATATCATCGACCATGTCGACCTTTAACAGCATGCCGGCCTGCTGGAGTCTCTGGGATGCCGAAACAAGGTCTCTTTGAAACCCGAGAAGCGTTTTTCTCACTTCAAGTTCGCGCGAAATGAGAAGCAATTCGGTATAAATCCGAAGCGCTTCAAGCCGCACATCCCGGATGCACTGACTGTGAGCGGCGCTTCTTGCCTTGATATCCTTTTGAGCAAAGGTCATTCTGTTTTCCCTCGCACCGAAATCATACAGAAGCCACTCGGCATTCAGGGAATAGGAGTTGCGGTAACTGGTGGGTTCACCGAATACTGAATTTCCAACGGAGGTGAGATCTCCACCACCGCCGGTTAAGTCTTTTATATACTCCGAATTCCATTTCCCCTTTAAGGTCGGATAATATAGAGATACCGTTTCCTTCCTCGACGCTTCACTTATATGTATATCTTTTTCGGCTATTTTTACATCGAAGGAATTGTGGAGAACCTTATCCATTACCTGATCAAAAGTGACTCTTCCCCCCGCACCGGCCTTGAACGGGAATAGTACCACCACAAAGAACACCAACACCTTTGCCATCCGTTTCATCTCAGCTATTCGTTCCTTACCGACTGGAGTTTAAGGTTCCATAGGCACAGAATCTTTTCGTCCTTTTCCCGGGAATATCAGGGCGCAACATTTTCTTTCATTTCCGGTTGAGATCATTCCCCCGACCGGGGTCACACGATCGAGCCCGGCTTGTCGCAAACACTGAAACACTGTCAGCCATTGTTCCGGCGGATTTCACAATGAAACATCATTGGAACTTAACGTAACGCTTGGGTGTAACTTCCTTAATGGAGGGCTCTTTGCATGGATTAAACCCATTAGAATCAGCCCAATAGCAACTTCAAAACAACGACCAGCCCGCTTTGCATCTGTAACGCAATCCACCTGTTCTGGAATAGTGAAAAAAATCGTGTAGAGAAAACGATTTTCCTCTGCGTGACGCAATACGATAAAAAAGTCAACTATTTTTTGGCAGGTATCTCTTTTCATTCCGGCTTAAAGGAGATGGAAATCAAAAAAAATTACTTTTTTAGTGCCGGGAAATAATGGGCCAAAATCCGGGAGGGGGGAAATAAAACCGCTGCACTCGTCATAACAACATGCGGGGGGCGGTTCGCAAACCGCCCCTACGCTGGAGGGTAAAAGCCAACAAACCATGCGGGCCATGATCATCGTACCGGCCACGTCAGGGTATTTTTTCCAGACCGGCAGGAACTCGCTATCGCTCAAACAGCCTGCCGCTCTTCCAAAAACACCCTGGCGCGGCCTCCCTGCCGTGGGAAATTGGCCGAAACGATGATCAAGGCCAAAAAATCAAAGCACTAATAACCTTCCAGAATATTTCTGCTGCGTTTGACCGCGCACAGATCCCCGCACATGGTGCAGACCTCCTGGTCGATGGGCTTTGAGGAATTGCGGTACTCCTTTGCCCTTTCGGGATCCATGGCAAGGGTGAGCATTTTCTCCCAGTCGAGATTTTTCCGGGCCTCGCTCATCCGATTATCCCACTCCATGGCCCCCGGAATTCCCTTCGCGATATCGCCCGCGTGGGCAGCGATGCGCGCGGCGACGATGCCCTCTTTCATGTCTTTTAAGTCCGGCAGACGCAAATGTTCGGCCGGCGTCACATAACAGAGAAAGTCCGCGCCCGACATGGCGGCAAGGGCGCCGCCTATGGCAGAAGTAATATGATCATAGCCGGGCGCCACATCGGTAACGACGGGCCCCAGCACATAAAACGGCGCGCTATGGCAGAGCTTCTTCTGGATCTGCATATTGGCGACGACCTCGTTTAACGGCACATGCCCCGGTCCTTCGATCATGACCTGGACGTTTTCCGTCCATGCCTCCCGGGTCAATTCGCCCAGAAAGATCAGTTCCTGAATCTG
Source organism: Pseudomonadota bacterium (assembly GCA_043797445.1). GTDB lineage: Bacteria > Desulfobacterota > Desulfobacteria > Desulfobacterales > JAFDDL01 > JAZDPP01. The sequence continues at coordinate 24,281 of JAZDPP010000137.1, read as the reverse complement.
GGGGGCATCCGTCGCGTCCCTGAGGCTGCCGGGCCGCAACCCGTCGCCGAGGCTGAGCGTGATATCATACGCCTTGCAGATTTCCAGCAGCCGGCCAAAGTTTTCATAAAAGGGATTTTCCCGGTCATTGGCCGCCATCCACTGGAGCAAAACCGAGCCGCCGCGACTGACGATATTGAGGAGTCGCGGATTTTTCCGGACCCGCTCCACCGCCATGCGGTTGAGCCCCGCGTGGATGGTCATGAAATCGACGCCGTCTTGCGCGTGGGTTTCGACGACCTTGAAGAATTCATCCACGGTGATGTCCTTGACGTTTTTCCCGAAACTCGCCACCGCATCGTATACCGGCACGGTTCCGATCATGACCGGGCACATTTCGACTGTTTTGCGACGAAAGGCCCGGGTATCGCCGAAGGTGCTTAAATCCATGATCGCATCGGCTTTCATATCCACCGATACCCGGACCTTCTCCAGCTCCAGATCGATATTGCAGCAATCTTCCGATACGCCGAGATTGACGTTGATCTTCGTTGTAAGCCCCTCCCCTATCCCGCCGCCGATGAGAGACATGTGGTTTTTATTGGCGGGGATGACGATTCTCCCGGCGGCAACGCGCTCCAGAAGCCGGGTTTCAGAAATCTTTTCCTTTGCCAGGACCTGCCGCATTTGGGGGGTAACAATTCCTCTTCTGGCGGCATCCATCTGGGTAGTGTATTCCATGGTATTCTCTCCTTAATCACTTTTCTCTCGTTAAAGCGGCTTCACATCATAATCGTAACTTATATCACGCGCCGGAAATCTTATCCCGAAGTTTTCGAACCGTTGCCGCGATGTCGGCAGCCCCGACAATTTCCGTGACCATGCAGACGCAGCGGGCACCCCGCCGGCACACCTCGTCCATATTGTGTTCCTTGATGCCACCAATGGCTACGAAAGGAATCGGAACATTCTTCGCGGCGTATTCGAGGTAATCCAGCCCCACCGGCGCGCAGACATCGTCCTTGGTGTGCGTTTCAAAGATGGGCCCCACGCCGATATAATCCGCACCGGCGGCAAGCGCTGCCCGGGCCTGCTCCGGTGAGTGGGTGGAGAGTCCGATGAGTTTATTCCCCACCAGTTTTCGCACCGCCGCCACAGGCAAATCATCCTGACCCACGTGAACGCCATCCGCGTCCACCAGAAGCGCGATGTCGACAAAATCGTTCACGATGAACATCACGCCCTCTTTTCGTGTCATCTCCCGGATTTCCAGGCATTCCTCATAAATTTCCCGGATAGGCTTATGAGCGTATTTCTCGCGGTACTGGATGACCGACACTCCCCCCCGAATCATCTCCCGAACCACCTCGATGTTGGATTTTCCGTTGGAAAATTTCTCCGCGGTAATGCCGTAAATTCCGGCGAGTATTTTTTTTGGCATATGATTCCTCTTCATTCTTCCCTTTTCACTTTTCACTCTTCACTCTTCACTCTTCAATCAGTTCCCAATCCTTAAACACCGGCTGAAACCCCCGGTCCCGGATGGCCTGAATAATATCGGGCACATCCCGGTCATCGTTGATTTCAAATTGCGCCGTGCTACTCTCTTTTGGTTTGGTATAGCCTCCCACGTCGGTTCTGGAACCCGCTGACATGCGCGTGACACCCAAAAACATGAGCCGGTCCCGAAGCGCCGCCGATTCCCGGGTGGAAACGGTTATTCCGCTCCGGGGCAGAAATAGCCGATAGGCCAAAATGAACTGAACGAAGGATTTGTCGTCTACCGGGTGGGTGGGTTCAAAGCCGCCCTCCGCCGCGTTCATGCGGGGCAGGGAGAGACTGACTTCCGTATCGAGGTATTTGTCATCGAGATACTTGGCGTGAATGCCGGCTAAAAATGCCTCCCGCCGTTGATCTCCCAATCCGAAGAGGGGAGCGATATTGATCATGCGAATCCCCGCCCGGGCGCCGCGCTCGGGCGTGTCCAGCCGGTACCGGTAATCCGCTTTTTTCCCCGCAGGATGAACCGTCCGGTAAATCTCCCGGTCATAGACCTCCTGGTAAACGGTAAGCCCGTCCACACCGGCCGCTTTAAGACGCCGGTATTCTTCCATCTCCATGGGAAACATTTCAATGGATACGGAAGAGAATCGTTTTTTGATGATGCGAATAGCCTCTTCGATATAGTCCATGGGCGTTACTTTCCGCGCTTCCCCGGTGAGGACGAGAATATGCTTCATTTCCGTTTTGGAAATCGCTTCCGCCTCGGCGGCGATTTCTTCAAGGGTCAGCTTTTTGCGGCGGATGTGATTGACCCGGTTAAAACCGCAATAAACGCATTCGTTGGTGCAGTAATTGGAGATGTAGAGGGGAATATAGAGTTGAATGGTCCGTCCGAAATACTGGATCGTGAGCTGTCGGGCTTTTTGGGCCATGGGCTCCAGGAAAAGTTGCGCCCTGGGGGAGAGAAAATTCAGTAAGTCCCGCCAGGTCGGTTTTTCTTTTGTCAGGCTCTCTTCGATTTGCGCATCGCTCACCGCGTCGAAATAGCGATTGAAATCGAAGGATTCATAGGTTTCAACGACGTCATGAAAGGACATACGATCACTTCCTTTGGTATTGGATCAGGATAAAAAGCCGGTCAGGGGAGAAGAGGCGACCGCCGTGGCGGACTCTTCCCGCATCCGGGCAAGATAGGCCATTCGGCCCGCGGCGACGGCCATGGAAAACGCTTTTCCCATGAGAACCGGATCCTCGGCCGATGAAATAGCCGTGTTCACCAGCACCGCGTCGGCGCCCATTTCCATTGCCGCCGCCGCCTGGGAGGGCCGCCCGATCCCCGCATCGACGATTACCGGAACAGAGCAGTTCTCGATCAGCATTTCAATCAGGAACCGGGTCTCCAGGCCGCGGTTGGAGCCGATGGGCGCACCGAGGGGCATCACCGCCGCAGCGCCCGCGTTTTCCAGTTGCCGGGCCAGCGGCAGATCCGGCAGGACATAGGGCAGAACCACAAAACCTTCGCCGGCGAGAATTTCGGTGGCGTGCAGGGTGGCGTGATTATCCGGCATGAGGTATTTCATATCCGTGATGATTTCGATTTTTATAAAATTTCCACACCCTGCCTCTCTGGCGATGCGGGCGATTCGAACCGCCTCCTGCTCGGTGCGCGCGCCCGAGGTATTGGGCAACAGCACCACCTCTTTGGGAATATGATCGAGTATGTTCTCGGTTTTGGACCGAAAGTCGATTCGCCGAAGCGCGACCGTGATCATCTCCGAGCCACTCGCCGCGAGCATCTTCGGAATCAATTCGTTAGCGGAAAATTTGCCCGTACCGGTGAGCAAGCGATTTTTAAAGGTTTTTTCTCCGATTGTTAACACATCGTTTTCCATATTTCAGCCGCCCCCTACAAAGCTTAAAATTTCCAGATGATCGTTTTCCATTAATTCAATGACGTCCCATTCGTCCTTTTTGACAATGCGATCATTGTGCTCAACCACCACCCCCTCAACGGCCAGACCCTTTCCCAGGACAAAAGCCCGGATCGAGCAGGGAATAATTTCCTCGGGGTTACCATTTACCGTAATATTCACGAATGCTCTCCTGCAAAATAAAAAACGCCGTCCACCAGCGAAGGCGTACGGCGTTTACTATTTTAACAGGACAATCAGCGTTATTAAAATGAGGTAAAAGCCGCTTCCCTTCGCCGGCATTATCCGGATCAGGTTCCAAGGGTTGAATTTCGTCAGAAAATTCTTCTCAGCTTTTCAGCACCCCTAGCGAATTGTTCTTTTAGCCTATGGGTTCCGCGTAAGTTTGTCAATATCGATTTTGGATCCCATTCCCCGCTTATCCCTGAGGCGGGACGATCAGAATGGGGATCTTGGAATGCCGCAAAATGCCTTTCGCCACCTTGGTGACGGATGTATCGGAAGACAATATGCTCTTATGCGCGCTCATGACGATGAGATCCATCTTCTTTTCGGTCGCCGTTGCTACAATCGTCTTAACGATATCACCATGTAATATCAAGATTTCATCCGGTTGCAGATAACATCCCGCCTGGTTTTTTCCGGCTTCCTCACAGAATGTAAACAGGGCCGCCTGAACGATATCGCTTTCCTTGCGTTTGCCGATGAGGATCGATCGTGTATCCTGTTCGTGTTTGGCCATGATGTCCGTGTAGCGGTCTTCTCCCAATAAGTTTTTCACGAGGTTTTCAACGCTATCGGGAGAGCTTTCAATAACATGAAGCAGCGTGATGCTTCCCTGGCAGGATAAGGCAAGGCTGACGGCATAATCATAGGCCATCTGACATTCTTTGGAAAGGTCCGTGGCAAACAGAATTCTTTTGGTTTCTTTCAGCATAATACACCTCGAGTTAGTGGGTTATAAAAAGCGCATTTCCCCTTTAGCGCTTCCGTTTAGTTGGATCACTTTTTCCATAAGCGCCTCCGTGACTTTTGGCCTATATCACCTGTGTCATTCACATGCAAGTGGGGCTTTACGTCCAAAAGGGGTATTGTATTAAAACTCAAACTCTCCTAAAGTCGAAAAATGAAACAGCGCAACCGGAGATGGATGCGACCGGCCACGACCGCGGCGGCCACTTTTAATCAGCAAGGATCTGAAGCGTGCGAGCGATTGCTCGGGGATTAGTTCTCTCCCATGATACTTCACATTGATATGGATGCATTTTACGCCTCCGTCGAACAGCGGGACCGGCCCGGGTTAAAAGGGGTTTGTGTCATAGTCGGCGGAACGAGCCGGAGAGGGGTTGTTTCGACGGCCAGTTACGAGGCGCGAAAATTCGGCGTGCATTCGGCCATGCCGATCTTCCAGGCGCGAAAACTTTGCCCGGATGCCGTGTTTCTCACCCCCCGAATGGATCATTACCGGGCGGTTTCCGGGCAACTCATGGAAATTCTTGGCGCTTTCTCTCCCCGGGTGGAAGCCGTGTCCATTGATGAGGCCTACCTGGATATCTCGGGTTGTGAGCGAAGTCTTGGCGCGGCGGATACCATTGCCGCTGAAATCAAGCGGCGAATAAAAACCCGGATCGGCCTTACGTGCAGCGTGGGAGTGGCCCCCTTGAAGTTTCTCGCAAAGATCGCCTCCGAGATGAATAAGCCCGATGGCCTTTTCATCATTCATCCGGATGAGGTAACGGGGATCATTGAGGCTCTGCCCATTGGAAAGGCGCCCGGTGTCGGTCAAAAGACCGCAGGAATCCTGGCCGGCCTTCACATAAGAACGCTTGGGGATGTGAAACGCTACCCCCGGGAAACCCTGGTAAGACGCCTCGGTAAATACGGGTATCGGCTGGCGGATTTGGCGGCCGGTATCGATCATGGCGAGGTTTGCGCCGATAGGGTGGTTCACTCCATCAGCAGTGAAATAACCCTTTCCGCCGATATCGACGACATGGATACCCTGTGCCGCCACCTGCTCCATCAGGCGGAGGACGTGGGTCGCCAGCTCAGGGCAAAAGGCTTGCGGGCAAAAACCATTACCTTGAAGGTGAAACACGCTGATTTTAAGCAGGTTACCAGAAGCGCGACGCTTTCGGCATCCACCCAAACCGCGGACAGCATATATCGGGTGGCGACGGGCTTGCTCAAAGCCTACCGGCTGACGTCGAAAATCCGGCTCATCGGTGTCGGGGCCTCCGGACTTGTTTCCCGCACCCGCCCCCGGCAAATGGATCTTTTTGGGGGTAACCAAGAGGAAAATGAGCGTTGGGAAAAAGTCGAGGCCGCTCTCGACGATATCGATCGCAAATTCGGCAAGGGAAGCGTTCAAAAGGCGCGGCTGCTTTCCAAGCTCCGCGACTAATGCGCGTGGGGTATCCGCCTATACAAACTCAATTGCGGATTCCAGCCGGTGTGCGGGTTGAAAACTCTTGACAAAAAAAATGAAACTTATGTAGTGTCGCAAATGCTACAAGATTTGTCGTATTAGCTTCAAATAAACAACGGGGAATGACCATTTGGAGAGATGAGTGCCGTCGCTTTTTTTTTTGTTTACAGCCAGTCTGTTTTTTAGCAAAAATGGAAGTGAATGGGTGTTATTCGAGCTATGGAAGCAATAGGTGCGGTATACAACTAAAAGGAGACGGTTATGCGGGAAGCAGTTATTGTCAGTGCGGTACGAACGCCTCTGGGAAATTTTAATGGCGTGCTGGCCGGTCTGGGGGCGACGGATCTGGGCGCGATTGTCATATCGGAAGCCGTGAAGCGGGCCGGTATTTCCAAGGAGGCGGTCAATGAGGTGATCATGGGACTGGTCCTGCCCTGCGGTTACGGCCAGAACCCGGCCAAGCAGGCCGCCGTGAAAGCGGGCATGTCGGATGCCGCGGAATGTCTCACCATCAACAAGGTCTGCGGCTCCGCTCTTAAATCGGTCATGCTGGCGGCCCAAGCCGTGCAGCTCGGGGATGCCGAGGTGGTCGTGGCGGGCGGCATGGAAAGCATGAGTAACGCCCCCTATTATCTTCCGAAAGCCAGATTCGGATACCGGATGGGAGCCGGAGCGCTCGAGGATCATATGATTCATGACGGTCTCTGGGATCACGTGAACGATTTTCACATGGGCATGAGTAACGAGCTATGCTCCGAACGATACGGAATCACACGGGAAGATCAGGACCGGTTTGCGGCACAATCCTATCAGCGCGCCGTTACGGCGGTTCAAACCGGAATATTTAAGGATCAAATCGTTCCGGTCAGCATCCCCCGGGGAAAAAAAGATCCGATAGTCGTCCATCAGGATGAATGCCCCCGGGAAACCGATTATGAAACGCTTTCCAAAATGAAACCGGCGTTTAAAAAAGACGGGGTCGGCACGGCCGGCAACGCCTCGATCATCAGTGATGGCGCAGCCGCCGTGGTGGTAATGTCCCGAGCCAAGGCGGAGGCCCTGGGATGCCGCATTCTTGCCACCATCGGCGCCCAGGCTTCGGCGAGTATCGAGATGAAATACGTTCTGGTCGCGCCCATCTGGGCAATCCCGAAGTGCCTCGCAAAAGAGGGGATCGGGCTAAACGATGTCGATCTTTTTGAAATCAATGAGGCCTTCAGCGGGTCATCCGTCGCGATCATGCGGGAATTGTCCCTTGATCCGGAAAAAGTGAACGTGAACGGCGGCAGCGTGGCCCTGGGTCATCCCATCGGCGGCAGCGGGTGCCGGGTGCTGGTGACCCTGCTGCACGAAATGATCCGGCAGGATAAAAAAACCGGACTGGCCTCGCTGTGTCTTGGCGGCGGTGAAGCGGTTGCCTTGATCATTAAACGATAATAACGGGTTATTACGATACGAGTTAAGGAGGGAAAGATGGGGGTTGAAACCTATGGCGTCATCGGCGCCGGACAGATGGGAAACGGAATTGCGCAAGTCGCCGCCATGAGCGGTCTCAAAGTGATCATGAACGATATCAAACAGGAATTCGTCGATAAGGGGCTTGCCATCATCGCCAAAAACCTGAACCGAAGCGTCAATAAGGGGAAGCTGAGCGAGGCCGAGAAAGATGCCGTTCTGGGCCGGATCAAAACCAGCGTGGATTTGGCGGACATGGCTGGCGCGGACTTCGTGGTGGAGGCCGCCACGGAAAACGAACCGATCAAGTTTCAGATTTTCAAGCGGCTCGATGAAATCTGCCGAAAAGAGGTGATTTTGTCCTCCAACACCTCCTCCATCCCCATCGGCCGTATCGCGGCGCAAACCCGCCGCCCCGAGAAAGTGATCGGCATGCATTTCATGAACCCGGTGCCGGTGATGAAACTGGTGGAGGTGATCCGGGGAATCGCCACCTCCGAAGAAACCTTCAAAACCACCTGGGATTTATCGGTCAAATTCGGTAAGACCCCGGCCCAGGCCAACGATTATCCCGGTTTTATCGCCAACCGGATCCTGATGCCCATGATTAACGAGGCGGTGTTCAGCCTCTATCATAGCGTCGGCAGCCGTGAAGACATCGATACCGTCATGAAGCTCGGGATGAATCACCCCATGGGGCCGCTGGAACTGGCGGATCTCATCGGGCTCGATACGTGTCTTGCAATCATGGAAACCCTGTATAACGGATTCAAGGATTCCAAATATCGCCCCTGCCCGTTGCTGGTAAAATATGTTGAGGCCGGTTGGCTGGGCCGAAAAACCGGTCGTGGATTTTACGAATACAATGCCTGAGACGGAATGATGAATGATGAATGATGAATGATGAGTGATGAGTGATGAGTGATGAATAGGATCAAATAACCATCTCCGGGGATACACGTATTTGCGTGTCGGGTTCCAGTAGGGGTGGCAGTCGGGTTCGCGTATAAGGTCGGCCGGGGGAATGCCCGGGTATCGCTGAGCGTTATCATTTTAGGATTTTTTTAAAAAAAATCACAAGGTCGGAGTGTCTCTTTAAGTCGGTTTTTAAAGAGGCTCCGGCCTTTTTTATTTTTTTTGGAAGTATTTCAGGGTGATCCTTTCGGCCCAACTCGCGAGATCGGGTTGCAAAGACTGAAAAGGTGGATTATATAACACGGGTTGCTGACACGGGAAATACTGAAGTGACAGCAATATGTTTATAAATTTCAACTAATAACGTTTTTTCAGTGATGTGATGCAATCCGGAATGGGTTCGTTTTCAATATCGGCATCATCGGAGCGCGCGACACCTTCGGGCGTTAAGTGGAAAAAGCGGACGGGAAAGGAATTTTTGCAAAATGGCTTTAAAGCACAGGATTGATGAGGTGCGATGCAAGGGCTGCGGGCTCTGTGTCGAAGTGTGCCCTAAGAATGTTCTGGAGATATCCAAGAAGGTCAACCCCAAGGGCTATAATCCGGCCTTTCAGGCGCGGCCCGATGATTGCATCAAGTGTACGGCGTGCTGCATCATGTGTCCGGACGTGGCGATAACCATTGAGGGAACCGAGGATGCGAGCGCGGCATAATCTGGAAGGAGATGGAATAAATGGGTAAGATGTTGATGAAAGGAAACGAAGCGATTGCCGAGGCGGCCATTCGCGCGGGGTGCTTGAATTATTTCGCCTACCCGATCACCCCCCAGTCCGAAGTGGCCGAGTACCTCTCCAAACGGCTGCCGGAAGTGGGAGGACGCTTTTTGCAGGGGGAAAGCGAAGTCGCCGTGGGATATATGATCTTTGGGGCATCGTGCGCCGGAGAACGGGTATTCACCACGTCTTCAAGCCCCGGCATCAGTCTCATGAGTGAAGCCCTGAGTTATATCGCCGCCGGCCAGTGTCCGGCGGTATTTGTGAATATCGTGCGAGGCGGGCCCGGGCTGGGCGGTATTTTGCCGTCCCAGGGCGATTATATGCAGGCGGTCAAGGGCGGCGGCCACGGAGATTATAAGCTCATCGTGCTGGCCCCGGCCAGTGTCCAGGAGGCGGTGGAGATGATGATGTCGGCCTTCCCGCTGGCGGAGAAGTATTTAAACCCCGTGATGCTTCTCGGTGACGGCCTCATCGGTCAAATGATGGAGCCCGTTTCATTCCCGGAAGGCCTTGCGACGCCTCCCTCCAATAAAGACGCCTGGGCCACCAACGGCATGGAAACCCGTAAAAGCGAAAAGCGAAATCTGATACGAACCCTCTTTTTGGAAGGGTGGGAATTAAATGCCCACAACCTGAAGCTGAAAGCCAAATACGATAAAATCGAGCAGGATGAAGTCCGCTATGAAGCCTATAATCTGGATACCGATTACCGGTCCATCGTGGTCGCCTACGGCACCATGAGCCGCGTTTGCCGCACCGCCATCCAGAATCTGAAGGCCGAAGGGATTGAGGTGGCCATGATCCGGCCCCAGACCCTGTACCCGTTTCCGCTCAAAGCCCTATACGACGCCGCCGGAAAGAAAGGGTGTCAGGCGGTGATCAGTATCGAGATGAGCATGGGCCAGATGGTGGAAGATGTGCAGCGCGGCGTTCTGGGACGATGTCCGGTGAAATTTTTCGGAAAAACCGGCGGTGAAATCCCGACTCCCGAGGAAGTGATGGAATTTCTCAAGGGGATTGCGTGATGGATGCGAAGTGACCTCCGGCAAAATAGACAGCGCGAAAAGGAGTAAGTAAAAAAAATGGGGAAAACATTTTATAGGCCGCAAGTTCTGACGGACAATCATACCCACTACTGCCCGGGGTGCACTCACGGCGTGGCGCATCGGCTGGTGGCCGAGGCCATCGATGAACTGGGTATTCGAAAACGCACCGTCGGCATCGCGCCGGTGGGCTGCGCGGTGTTAATGTATAATTATTTTGACTGTGACTTCCAGGAGGCGGCCCACGGCAGAGCCCCGGCCATGGCTACCGGTATCAAACGGGTCCGCCCGGATCTCATGGTGTTTACCTATCAGGGAGATGGAGATCTGGCCAGCATCGGGCTCGGCGAAATCATTCACGCGGCCAATCGGGGAGAAAAATTCACCACGATTTTCATCAACAATGCCGTTTACGGCATGACGGGCGGACAGATGGCCCCCACAACGATGCCGAATCAGAAGACTTCCACTTCGCCATTGGGCCGAAATGTGGAGGACGTCGGCATGCCGATGCGGATATGCGAACTTCTCGCAACGCTTCAGACCCCGAGCTATATCACCCGGCAGGCGGTTTTGAAACCGAAGTATATCACCAAGGCAAAAAAGGCGATTAAAAGAGCCTTTACCTATCAGATGGAAAACCGGTGTTTCAGCCTGGTCGAATTGATCAGCACCTGCCCCACCAACTGGGGGCTCACGCCGGTGAACGCCATCACGTGGGCGGAGGAGAATTTACTGCCGTACTATCCCTTGGGTGAATTTAAAACGCCCGAGTAATGGAAGGAGACATGCATGCAAAATGAAGTGATGTTTGCCGGGTTCGGGGGTCAGGGGATTTTGCTCATCGGCAAAATTCTGGCTTCCGCGGCTATGGATAAGGGGCTTCAGGTGGCATGGGTTCCCTCCTACGGCCCTGAAATGAGAGGGGGAACCGCCTATTGCACGGTGGTGATCAGTGACCGGATTATCGGCTCACCGATTATCAAAAATCCGAGCCATCTGGTGGCCATGAACCGCCCGTCTCTTGAAAAATTTGTACATACCGTCAAGCCCGGCGGTGTGGTTCTGATCAATAGCTCGCTCATCGACATCGGCGCGGGCCGGGATGACGTGGATGCGTTACTGGTTCCCACCAATGAGATCGCCGCCGAAGCCGGAAGCGCGAAGGCGGCCAACATCGTCGCTCTGGGTGCGTTTGTCGCCCGGAGTAATATCATTGAGTTTGAAATTATAAAGGAAGCCGTAAAACGGGAATTTGGGAAAAAGCCCAAACTGATTCCCCTGAATATGGACGCGTTGGAGCGCGGCCGCGCACTGGCCTTGAAGGATAAAAAATAGACACATAAAGGAGCTGCGTTATCGAAGAAATCGCCCGTTGTGATCGTTACAAAATATGACTGGGCAAGACCCGGCCGGCTGCCACCCATAGTCCGGCCGGGTAGTTTCGGATCATACCAGTATCCGCACTTGCCCACGGCGGGCATACCGCTCGCTGTGCACCATGGAACCACAGGGAAGCGGCAACGATTGCCGGCCCCTCTGTGCACCCTCTTCCTGCAGAGGAGGATCCCAATGCAGCCGGAAACAGTCCCTTTATTAATTGCTACGGGCGCAATGACCCTTGCGCCGGATGGGATTTGACGGTTAACACTTACCCTAGAGGGAGACGAAAATGAGTGTTCAGTTGACCAAAGAGCAGTTAATGATTCAGTCCATGGTCCGGGAGTTCTCACGAAAGGTGGTCGCCCAGACAGCCGCGGAACGCGACCGGACCAAGGAATTTCCCGCCGAAAACCTAAGACAGATGGCCGAATTGGGACTCATGGGAATGATGGTGCCTGTGGCATACAACGGCGAAGGCGCCGATACCGTTAGCTACGTATTGGCCCTCTCGGAAATCGCCTATTCCTGCGCCTCCACCGCCGTGGTCATGTCCGTTCACAATTCAATCGTCTGCGAGAGCCTCAACCGCTACGGCACCCCTGGTCAAAAAGAGATGTTTCTGAAACCGCTGGCGGCCGGTGAGCATATCGGGGCGTTTGCTCTCACCGAACCGGAGGCCGGATCGGACCCGTTGCGTCAGGAAACGACGGCCGAGCGGGACGGGGATGCCTATATTCTAAACGGTATCAAGCGATTTATCACCACCGGTAAAAACGGGGGGCTTGTGATTGTCACCGCCAAGACCGATCCCGCGAAAGGCCATAAGGGAATCAGCGCCTTTTTGGTTCCTCAAGGGACAAAGGGCTTGATTGTCGGCCATGTGGAAGACAAGATGGGGCTACGGGCCTCGGATACGGTGGATCTATTGTTTGAAAACTGCAGGATTCCGGCGGAATATATGCTGGGAAACGACGGGGATGGATTTAAAATCGCCATGACCGGTCTCGATGGCGGGCGAATCGGCATTGCGGCCCAGTCCGTCGGTCTTGCTCAGGCCGCACTGGACGAAGCCGTAAAATACGCCAAGAAACGCGAGCAGTTCGGACAGAAAATCGCCAAGTTCCAATCGCTCCGCTTCACCATCGCCGATATGGCAACTGAAATCGAGGCCGCAAGACAGCTCATGTTTTTGGCGGCCGCCATGAAAGACCGGGGAGAGAACGTAACTCTCCAGGCCGCCATGGCAAAGCTTTACGCCTCCGAGATGGTCAACCGGGTGACCGCCAGGGCCATTCAGATTCATGGCGGTTACGGGTTCACCAAAGATTATCCGGTGGAGCGGTTTTACCGGGATGCCCGGGTGTTCACCATATACGAAGGAACCTCTGAAATCCAGCGGGTGGTGATCTCCAATCATATTTTAAAAGATAAACGCGGGTAGGAAAAAAGAAGAGCGGAAAAGTGGAATATATAAATACCCGTGAGCCATCATTAACCGGGATTACAGTCACCATAAAAACGCCGGTATCGCAGAGGAAATCTTAAATGAAGTTAAGATCTTTTTCATGGTCTCTGCGTCTTCTATGTCCGACAAGTCCTATAGGATTTATAGGTCCCATAGGTCCCATAGGTCCCATAGGTCATATAGGTCATATAGGTCTTATAGGTCTTATAGGTCTTATAAGACTTATAAGTCCCATAGATCCTATAGGCAAATCAGCAAAGGTTCAAGTTAGACCCGCTGACAGTACAGAATGAGAGAGTTTAAGGATAAGACACGTGATGCACCCAGGTGGTAACAATAGAGGGCAAAAATACAGCCTTAAATACTCCTTTTCGTTTCTTTTTCTCTTCACGCTTCTCGTTTTTTCTCCCGGATGCACGGGCCTTCGGCCGGAGATTCAACAACCGAAGCCCATTGGGCTGACACTCCTTTTTTTCAATGACCTTCACGGCCATCTCTCCCCGTTTAAAGTTAAGGGGGAAGACGGCGTTCCCCGGGAGGTGGGCGGCATCGGCCGGGTGGCAACGCTTGTCAGGGAAATTCGGACCGAGAATGCGGCAAGGCAGGTAAAAACCATTGTCCTTGTGGCGGGCGATATTCTCCAGGGAACCCCCATGTCCACCGTCTTTCAGGGAGAGCCGGATGTCCTTGCGTTAAACCTGATCGGTGTGGATGCCATGACGGTGGGAAATCATGAGTTTGACTTCGGCCTGGAGAATTTTCTGAAACTCAAGGCGACGGCCCGGTTTCCTTTTTTGAGCGCGAACATTTTTTATAAGGATTCCGGAAAGCCGCTCTGCGACTCGGGCGTTGCCTTCCAATTGACGGATACCTTGTCGCTTACCGTGCTGGGGGTTACAACCGAGCAGTTGATGGTAACGACGCTTCCCGCCAATGTCGAAGCGCTCACCGTGACGGATTCGGTGACAGCTCTTAAGGAGGCCTGCACGGCGGCATTGCAAAAGGGACCCGTCCTGCTCTTATCCCACAGCCGCCACCAGACCGACCGGGAAATCGCCCTAAGCTACCCGAAGCTCGCGGCCATCATCGGCGGCCATGATCAGATTCTGATGGACCCTCACCGCCGGGTGGGGGATGTACCGGTCTTTCAGGCCTTTGAAAAGGGACGTTACGTAGGCCGAGCCGATCTTTTAATCGATCCGGTAACCTTTGAAAGCCGGGTAGCCAATTGGACTTATCTACCGGTAACCGATGAGATTCAAGCGGATAAAACCGTTTCCGGGCTGGTTGAAATGTATGAGACCCGGCTCGATGATAGCTTCAAAGCGGTCATAGGCCGGGCTAAAATTTTCCTGGATGCGGAACGGGAACGCATCCGCTATGAGGAAACGAATCTGGGCAATTGGGTGACTGATGTTATGCGCGGCCACACCGGCGCGGATATGGCGTTTCTCAACAGCGGCAGCCTTCGGGCCAGCATCGCCGATGGCCCGGTGACCATTGCGGATGTTTATCGCGCCATGCCGTATGCGAATGCGCTGATGACCGTCGAATTAAGCGGGAAAGATATACTGGCCATTTTAAATCGATCGGTCATGGGGTCCCGTGAAGATGAAGATGGCGGCTTTCTTCAGGTATCCGGGATTCGTTTTGGGGTCCGAAACCATCGGGTGGAAGCGGTTCAGGTGGGTGAGAATGGCGGGGGACTTGATCCTGAAAAGCGGTATTCCGTCGCGATTACCGATTTTATGGCCGCGGGCGGTGACGGATACACCTCGTTCAAAGGAAAACCGGTGGTTGACACCGGATTGCCGCTTCGGGAACTGCTCATCGATACCGTTCGGCGGAAAAAGGTGATTTCCGCCGCGGTGGAGGGACGTGTTGTCCGGGTGGGGGATTGAGAGTCGGTATTGTAGGGACGGGTTGCGGGCATAGCCAATGTTAGGTATTTTGGCATTTTTTTGATTCCCTTGGCATGCTTAACCCTTAACACCTGAAACCTCCGGCACAGCCGGATCAGGCGGTATTCGAATCATGACCGTCAAACCTACTTATGAAGCCCTGGCACTGCAAAACTTGGCCTTACGCCGGGAATCGGAGCGCCTAAAGGCAGCCGAAGCAGCTTTTCATCGTCAAAACGAGTACTTGAAGGCGCTGCATGAAACGTCGCTGGGGCTGATCGATAAGCTCGATAAAGAAGAATTATTGGAAAATATTCTGGAGCGGGCAGCCTCGCTTACCGGAACGGCCCATGGGTTCATTTATCTGCTGGAGCCCAAAGATCGCCAGCTCCACATGCAGGTGGGGATGGGGTTCTTTAAAGGCCAGCTCGGCCGGCGGGTTCTTCTGGGCCAGGGATTGGGGGGGCGTGTATGGCAAACCGAAGCGCCGGTTGTGGTGGAGGACTATGCCCGCTGGCCCGGCCGGATCGCCGACAAGGTGCTGGACGGCCTTCATTGCATCGTGGCTATTCCCCTCAAATACGGCAATCGGGTGCCGGGAGTAATTGGACTGGCGCATGTGGATGCTCAAAAGCGTTTTACCGACGAAGATATTACCGTGCTGGAGCGCTTTGCGGCCCTCGCGCTGATTGCTCTGGAAAAAGCCCGGTTGTATGCGGATGTGCGCCGGGAGCTGGAGGAACGAGAGCGTACCGAAGCCATTTTACGTGAAAGCGAGCGGCGGTATCGCACCTTCCTGGAGTCCTCCCCCGACCCCATTGTGGTTTACGACATGAAGGGCGTTGCCACGTATGTGAATCCCGCTTTTGAACAGACCTTTGGGTTATCGCGCGATGAGCTTCTGGGCAAGCATATCGATTTTGTGCCCCCTGAAAACGTAGCGGAGACAAAAGCGGCCATAAAACGGATGCTCAGCGGGCAGAAAATTAATCTTTTCGAAACACGGCGGCTGACCCGGGAGGGCAAAGTCCTGGATGTTCAACTCAGCTCGACCCTTTATCAGGGGCGAGATGGGCGGCCGGTCGGCAATATCGTCACCTTGAGAGATATCAGCGCCCGAAAGCGGGCCGAAGAGGAGCTGGGCAAATATCATGGGCACCTCGAAGAGCTTGTGGCGGAGCGAACGACTGAGTTGGCCCGGGCCAACCTGAAGCTGGAGCAGGAAATCGAAGAACGAAAACGGGCTGAAAAGGCGCTGCGCAAGCGCGAAAAGGAACTTCAGGCTCAGTCCCATCATCTGGAAGAAGTTAATACAGCGCTCCGGGTGCTCCTGAAACAACGGGAGGAAGACAAGAAGGAGCTGGGTGAAATCGTATTGCAAAATGTACAGGAGCTTGTCAGTCCCTACCTTCGAAAAGTCATTGATGGGCGACTCGATACCCGCCAGCGAACATTGGTGCGAATTCTGGAAACCAATTTAAATAACATTATTTCCCCTTTTATCGACAAGTTGAAATCCGGGACGGCCAATTTTACGCCCGTTGAGATTCGGGTGGCCGGTCTTATCAAGGAGGGAAAAACCAACAAGGAAATTGCGGAAGTGCTACTGGTTTCCAAAAATACGGTCCTGTTTCATCGATACAATATCAGAGACAAATTAGGGTTAAAAAACAAAAAGATAAATCTCAGATCCCACCTTCAGACCCTGGAATAATAGTGGTTAGTAACCGCTATTTTCCCGCTATTTTATAAACTTGACAATATTACGAATTCCGGTATGCTGAGATCACGTATTAAACATCAGGCTCGGCGCCAGACGCATCATGGACGTGCCGGTCATTTCTGTAATACCCAACGAAATAGTCCGCTCGAGAAACCAGGGAAGCGGATTACAGGTACCTTTTTTTGTCAGTATGCGGTGCAGTTGCGGTCGAAGGGCGAAAGGCGAATAAAAAATGCCTATAGCCAATCCTAAACAGTCATTTCGAACCAGCGAATTTCGGGAAATTTATGACGCAACTAAATGTCTCCGATGTCACACTTACCTTCGGCGGGTTACAAGCACTCTCCAAAGTCAATTTGAGTATCGAGCCGGGGCTCATCACTTCGATCATCGGACCCAACGGGGCCGGGAAAACGAGTCTTTTGAACTGCGTATCCGGATTTTACCATCCCACCAGGGGAGAAATCCAATATGGTCAGCGCAATCTCACTCATGCCTCCCCTCACCAGATTTCCAATATGGGAATTGCCAGAGCGTTTCAGAATCTGGAGCTGTTCCGCGGGTTATCCGTACTAGACAATCTTCTTTTGGCCCGTCACCAGAACCTGAACTACTCCATATTGCACGCCATCATCTATTTCGGCAAGGCGTCGCGGATGGAAGCGGAAAATCGAACCTATGTGGAAAAGGTGATTGATTTTATGGAACTTGAACCCTACCGAAAAAAAATGGTGGGGAATCTGAGCTATGGGGTTCAAAAGAGAGTGGAAGTGGCCCGCGCCCTCACCCTGGCGCCCAACCTGCTGTTGCTGGATGAACCCATGGCGGGAATGAATATCGAGGAAAAAGAAGATATCGTGCGCTTCATTCTCGATTTAAAAAAAGAGTGGGGAATCACGGTGGTGCTGGTTGAGCATGATCTGGGCGTCGTCATGGATATCTCGGATCAGATTTATGTGCTCGATTTCGGGGAAGTGATCGGTTCGGGGAAACCGAATGAAGTTGCTTCCAATCCCAAGGTGATCGAGGCCTATATCGGGGAAGAGTAGATCGCGTATGGAAAACAAAGACCACTTGGCGCAGTTCAGCATTCCGCAACTCCTGCGGTGGCGGGTGAAAGCAACCGGCAGTAAGGTGGCCCTGCGGGAAAAGGATTTTGGTTGCTGGAATAGTTACACCTGGAATCAGTATTATGAGTTTGTGCGCAACACCGGCCTTGGGCTATTGAAAATCGGCTTTAAAAAAGAGGATAAAATCGCCATCATCAGCGACAATATTCCGGAAGCGCTTTACATGGCCATCGGCGCTCAGGCCGTGGGCGGTATTTCATCCGCCATTTATCAAACCAGCCTTCCCGATGAAATCGGCGGCATTCTGGATTACCTGGGAGTCAGTGTCGTATTCTGTAACGATCAGGAGCAGGTGGATAAGGTCGTTGAAGTCAGGGACCGGATTCCCCAGGTTAAAAGAGTGATCTATGAAGATCCCCGGGGGATGAGAAACTATCAGAGCGACGACTGGTTTATGTTCATTGACGATCTGTATAAACTCGGAGAAGACTATCACCGGGAGGACCCGGCTCTTTTCGACTCGCTGGTGGATCAGGGAAAATCGGATGATGTGTGTCATCTGTGTCTGACTTCCGGCACCACGGGACTGCCGAAAGGCGCCATGCTGACCCATCGCAACTATATCAATATGGGACTTCAGCTCACCGAGGTCGATCCGCTGGAAGATACGGACGAGTATGTTTCGTTTCTTCCGTTTGCCTGGATCGGGGAGCAGATGAACTCCTTCGGAGTCGCCATGGCCACCGGAATATCCGTCAATTTCCCGGAGTCCGTTGAAACCAGCATGGAAGACTTAAAGGAAATCGGGCCGCACTTCATGTTCGGCGCTCCCCGAATCTATGAAACGATCCGCTCTCAGATCTGGCTGAAAATTGACGAATCCTATTGGCTGAACCGTCTTCTTTATACCTATTTCATGAAAATTGGAGAACAGGCCGCCCAATATCGTATGTCCGGGAAAACGATGCCGGGAAAACTCCGCTTTCTGGCGTGGCTCGGAAAGCAAATCATTTTCCGGCCGCTCGTCAACCAGATCGGTCTGTTGCGGCTGCGAAGGGCTTACACCGGGGGAGCCGCTCTGGGACCCGAACTCTTTACTTTTTACCAGGCTATCGGCGTCAATCTGAAGCAGATTTACGGTCAAACGGAAATCGTCGGCATTGCTTATATGCACCGGGATGGAGATGTTCGGCCCGACACGGTGGGAAAACCCCTGCCCGGAACCGAATGTAAAATCTCCGAAGAAGGCGAAATCCTTTCGCGCTCCGCTTCGGTTACCCCCGGATACTACAAGCTGCCGGAAAAAAGCGCTGAATTGCTTGAAGGAGGCTGGCTTCATTCCGGAGATGCCGGTTATATCGACGAGAACGGGCATCTGGTGGTGATCGACCGGCTTTCCGATGTCATGCACAATAAAAACGGCGATATGTTCAGCCCCATGTTCCTTGAAAACCGGTTGAAGTTCAGCCCCTACATCAAGGAAGCGGTTATTTACGGGGACAAACGGGAGTATGTGGCAGCGCTCATCAATGTAGATCCCATCGTTGTGGGGAAATGGGCCGAGGACAGGGGAATTTCATTCAGCACCTATATGGATCTTTCGGCCCAGCCCGAAGTCGCCGAATTGATCAGGGGCGCGGTTTTGAAAATCAATCAAAATGCCGAAAAACCCCATTTCAGAATCCGACGGTTCGCCATTCTCTACAAGCTGCTTGACATGGATGATGGAGAACTGACCAAAACCGGAAAAATCCGGCGTAAATTTGTCCGGGAAAAATACAATGACCTGTATGAAGCCCTGTACGATGACACCATAACCGAAAAACGGGTTGAGGCGTTCTATCAGTACCAGGATGGTCAGACAACAACAGTGGACACAACCATTCGCTTTTACACAATGGAAGAGGTCTGATGAGCTATTTTTTTCAACTGGTGGTCAGTGGCATCGTTGTCGGATCGATTTACGCCCTTTCCGGGCTGGGATTTGTTCTGATCTACAAGTCGAGCCGGGTACTCAACATCGCCCACGGGCAAATCATAGCGTCGGGAGCCTTTATCACCTATGCCTTAACGGTCCTGGCCGACATTCCGATTTATATCTCTTTCCCCGTGAGCATGGTCATCACGTTTTTCCTTGCCATGAGTGTGGAAAGAATATTCCTGCGGCGGTTGATCGGAGAACCCATTATTTCCGTTATCATGGTCACCATCGGATTGATGTCCATTCTGGATGGGCTGATCTACCTGACCCCCTTTGGGACGGAGAATTTTTCATTCCCTCCGTTCCTTCCCACGACTCCGATTTCGGTTGCAGGCGTTTCCATGTCCTGGACGCAGATGGTGGGTGTCATCATCACGTTTATCATGATCGTCGGCTTCTCCTGGTTTTTCAAAAAATCAACGGTGGGTATTTCCATGCGGGCGGTATCCGATGACCAGATGGCCGCCATGTCCATCGGTATTTCCGTACCGCGGGTATTCGGTTTGGCCTGGGCCACGGCCGGATTGAGCGCTGCCGCCGCCGGCGGGATTATCGGAAATATTACCGGGCTGAATTTTGACACCTTGCATGCTTTTGGCATCATCGTCTTTCCGGTGGTCATTCTCGGCGGGCTGGATTCGATTCTGGGCGCGGTTGTCGCCGGAATCATCATGGGACTGATTCAGCAGTTCGCGAGCGGTTATCTGGACGGCAACTGGGGACTCAACGGGACCGGAGAAGTCATGCCGTATATCATTCTGCTGATAATTTTGCTTTTCAAACCCCATGGCTTATTTGGCATACACGAAATCGAGCGGGTGTAATTATGTCTACAAATCGCTGGTTGGCGACCGGTAATTATTTTACCTCCTACAGGGAAGAGCAAAGGATTTTCTTCACCAGCCTGGACCGGATGGTCATGTGCGTCTTCCTGCTCAGCCTTTTTATCTGGCCTTTCTTTCTTAAGGTGGATAACAAGTACATGCTCGTTATCGATAACATCCTGGTGGCGGTGATCGCCGTCATGGGGTTGAATCTCGTCACGGGATTTGCGGGCCTCATCTCCATCGGTCATGCGGCGTTTGTCGGAATCGGAGCCTATACCATCGCCTCTTTCTCGCGGGTTCTGGGCGAAAACCATGTGATGCTGACATATGCCTGGCCGGTGATGATCCTGATTTCCGGAGGCGTGGGGGCCGTTTTCGGCGGCATTGTCGGCCTGCCCGCCCTGCGGCTGAAACACCTGTATCTGGCCATTGCGACCCTTTCATTTCAGATGATATTTCAATGGACCATTAATTTCATGAATTTTTTCAATCAGGGGCAAACCATATCGGTGGGCAGGGTGATGTGGCTGACAGGAGAGGTGTCCCGAAGCAAGCATTATATGTTCTGGTATTATGTGCTCCTGGTGATGATTGTGTTGACCGGATTTTCGGTGCGCAATCTACTGCGCACCCGCTATGGCCGCTGTCTCGTTGCCGTGCGGGATAATGACCGGGCGGCCGATGCCATGGGAATGCATCCGGGATTCACCAAAGTGTATGCCTTTGCGCTGGCCGGTTTTTTAGCCGGAGTTGCCGGCGCCTTGAACGCCTATCTCTACAGGGGAGTCGGCATCGAGTCTTTTACCCTGCACCATTCGATCAGCTTTCTGGCCATGGCGATTGTCGGCGGGCTTGGGACCCTTCATGGCTCCTTCTGGGGACCACTGGCGATAAAGATACTGGATTTGCAGGTTGAAAGGCTTTCCGAATGGGCGGGTACGCACTTAACATTCGCCTCGAATCTGTCCACCGCCCTTAGACCTTTGAGTTTTGGACTCGTTATCGTGCTGTTTCTGATGTTTGAACCCCGTGGAATCGCCAACTGGTGGCGGATTGCACGATCGTATGTGAAGCTGTGGCCGTTCCGATACTAACTCGCACTCGTAACCCTGAAGGAGCGAAAAATTTTTCGTCCGACGAGGAACCGCTCAAATTCATCATATTTAATATTAATGGAACGTTATATTGCTGAAGGGGCACAAAAATAGCTTTTTCCCAATAGATGGAGTATGATTGATGCAGTTTGGCCCCATGGCGGGTTAATTACTGTTTTTCAACAACGTAACGGTTCAACCTAACGCTAAGGAGGAAAAATGAAAAAGAACAATGTGATCCGGTTCGTCTTTCTGTTGGTGGCGGTTTTCGTGCTAACTCTTCCCGTCCAGGCACTTGCCGGAAAGGTGTATAAGCTCGGGTTGTCGCTGGCCATCACCGGCCCGACTTCCGATGCCGGAAACCCCTACGCCAAGGGCGTCGAAGATTACTTCAACTTCGTCAATGATACCAAAATCCTCGGGGACGATAAAATCGAATGTACGATTCGGGATGACCAGTACAATAACGATGTCACCAAGCGCAATTTCGAAGATTTCATCTCTCAGGGCATTGTGTTTTACCTGAATTATTCCACGGGCAGCACGCTGGCGTTGAAAAAAGATTTTGAAGAAGAAAAAATGCCGGTGCTTCCGGCCTCTTTTCATGCCGGCAATCTGATTGATTCCAACTATATTTTCCTGCCCATCGCCTCCTATTCGGCCCAGGCCATCGGTTTGGCCGAATATATTGTCAAAAACCACAAGACGGGAACGCCCAAAGTCGCCATGTTCATCCATCCTTCCGCTTTCGGTCGGGGACCGGTCGAGGATCTGCAAAAGGCGGTGGCTGCCGGACTCAAGATGGAAATCGTTGAAGTCGTTGAGCACGGAAAAGATCTTGACAACACCGCCATGCTGCAACGCCTCCTTAGCAAGGGGGTACAGTATGTCATCAGTCAATCCGTCCAGTCCCCGGTTGCGACCATGTTAAAGGATGCCAGCAGCTTAGGGCTTGTGGCAAAATCTTTCGGTGAAGCGGGAAAAATCACCTTCCTCGGGTGTCATTACACTGGCGGCAACGATCTTCTGGCCCTTTGCGGATCAGCGGCTGAAAATTTCTACTGGACCACCTCCTACATTATTACGAATGAACCCGGCCCAGGGGCAAAAGCGCAGCTTGCGCTGGCAAAAAAATATAATCGCGACGAAAAAGCCGCCAATTCCCACAACTATGCAAACGGCATGATGGTCGCGCAGGTTGCCACGGAAGTCATTAAACGGGCAAAGGCGAAGGGCAAGGAAGTCAATAAAACAACGCTTTACGAAGAACTTCTGGCAATGAACGGCAAGGACGCTTTTTCTCCGGAGACGACCGTTGGACCGGTTACCTATTCGAAAACCGATCATGCCGGTGTTGATTCGCTTCAGCTGTATGTCGTTAAAGATCTTGCTTTCAAGTCCACGGGTGCTCCCTTTGTTCCTGTGTACACGGAAAAGATAAAGTAGCCGCCAACTTCCGGTTCAACAAACCGGACGGGGCGCTGTAAGTTTCGTCTCCCCGTGCCGAAATACCGCCAAGCGGTTTATGGCACGGGGAACCGAAACTTTTATGAGAAATCGCATCTTACAGGAGATGCCAATCACGGGTCAGGGATTATTGAAAAGCCGCCCTATGGAAAATAAAAAAACCGAAAACCAGCTGGAAGTCAATAACATAGAAGTCGTTTATAATGACATCGTACAGGTGCTGCGCGGCGTCAGCCTCAATGTCCCGGAAGGGAGCATCGTGGCTCTCCTCGGCACCAACGGTGCCGGGAAAACAACGACATTGAGAGCCATCAGCGGGTTGCTGAAGCCGGAAAACGGATTTATTCGGGAAGGCTATATCAAATTCAGAGATAATGACATCACCAATGTACTCGGAACCCAAGTGGTAAAACTGGGAGCGGTGATGGTTCCGGAAGGACGCAGGGTGTTCAAGCACCTTTCGGTCGACGAAAACATCCGCGTCGGTTCCATTACCCGGCGGGACGGAACTCAGAAGATTCGGGCCGATCATGCGCTCATGTATACCCATTTCCCCCGGCTCGCTAAAATTACGCATCGGATGGCGGGCTATTGCTCGGGCGGTGAGCAACAGATGATCGCCATCGCCAGAGCGCTGATGGCGTCGCCCAAAATGCTCATGCTCGATGAGCCGTCTCTGGGACTGGCGCCGCTGCTGGTTAAGGAAATCTTCGAGAACATCAAATTGATCAACAAACAGATGAATACCACCATCTTGGTGGTGGAGCAAAATGCCAAGATCGCGTTGGGTGTTTCCGATTATGCCTATATCATGGAGTCCGGGAAAATCGTTCTGGAAGGCCCCTCCCTGGAGCTTCAGGAAAACCCGGATGTCAAGGAGTTCTATATGGGGATAACGCAGGGCGGCGGAAGAAAATCTTTCAAGGAAGTTAAATCCTACAAGAGACGCAAACGCTGGATGTAATGTCTTTCAGAAAAACCCCTGTGAAAAGGAGGGGAAAATGAAATTTTTAGTGGGATATAACGGATCGGCCGTGGCCAAAGCGGCCCTCTCTTTGGCAAGGACCTATGCTGAAGTCTTTGGCGCCAGAGTTCTTATCATGACTTCCATGGGGGGCGGTATGGGAGAAAAACCGGAAGACATCAGCAACGCACAACAGGATCTGGCGATTGCGGAACAATTTGTGAAAGAAAAAGGCATACCTTGCGAGACCCATCAACTGGCGCGCGGAATGTCACCCGGTGAAGATCTGGTAAGCTTCGCGAAAGAAAATAATATCGACCAGATATTTGTTGGCGTGGAAAAGAAATCCAAAACCCAGAAAATAATTGTCGGATCA
>JAZDPP010000136.1:0-46414 GCA_043797445.1 Pseudomonadota bacterium | reverse complement strand
CGCATGTAGTGCTACAACCCGCTTCAGCCTTGAGGAAGATCAGATTCCAGCTGCGGCAAACTCACGCGCAAGCGCGTTCAAACAGTGCCGCAGCTTCCATCTGATCCCCCTCAAGGCTTACGCTGCCGCCAGTTGCTTGCTACATGCGATTGGCCCTGTCTGATTTCGAGAGGCGTATTGACCCCGTGGTATCGATCGTGCTAATCCTTGGGGCATTAACCGTGTTGACGGTCCATCGTTCGCTCCATGCGTCTCCGATTTCGGAGCTAGGTGATTGCCCGGCGTTAATCGACGGCTCGGTTCAGGTGCCGGCCGAATACAAAAGGAGTTTTTATGAAACGGTTTGCTGCATTCGTTCTGCTGATGGTGGTGTTTGGCGGCTGTGCCATTACGCCGCAGCAGGTAAGCTTATCCCCCATGCTCACCGTACTAAACTCCGTGGAAGGCGCGAACATCACCGTTGCGGTGCGGGTGGTGGATGCCCGTCCCTCAAAGCAGCTCGGCCGTATCGTTGGGGGCAGCGGTGGATCCGTGGAAGTTACCTCCCGGGAAGAAGTGGCGACCGTGGTGGAAAAATGTCTGGTTGAAGGCCTTAAAAAGAAGGGCTTCAGCCCGGTTAATTTCGAAGAAGGGGTGTCGCCGCAACTTACCGTCGAGATTAATCTCCTGGATTACGTTGCCTTTAAAGGCTTTCCGACGTGGAGAGCTATAATAAAGGGGGGGTTAAAGGTCGTTATCGTACGGGGAAAAGCAACCTTCGAAAGCACCTACCAAGCCGACAGGGAAGAGAAGGCTATGAGCCTGCCTTCCGCGGAAAAAACCGAAAAATGGATTAACAGCGTCATGGGGGAAGTCGTCAGCAACCTGTTAAGTGACGCCAGACTATTAAAGTTTTTGGTGGGTTAGCGCACAGATTGGGTCTTTATCAGTTGTCTCTCAGCCTTCAGCTTTCAGCTTCTTCCGCAGATGCCTATGAAATTATTTGGCCTTGATCATCTTTTCGGCCACCCACGTATGAAGTGCAGGCAAGGCAAGGGCGTTTTTGTAAGCCCGGCAAGCTGTTTGAGCGACAGCGAGTTCTTGCCGGGCTGGAGAATATGCCCTTGCCTGGCCGGAACGATGATCAAGTCCAATTATTTGATAGCAGATCGGTCAGGGTTGCCTCGTCTATAATCGTTACCCCCAGCGCTTTGGCAGTGGAGAGCTTTGAACCGGCAGCTTCCCCGGCAACGAGGTAATCGGTGTTTTTGCTCACGGATCCGGCCACTTTTCCGCCCAGGGACGTGATCTTCTTTTTTGCCTCACTTCGGGTCATGGCGTGAAGGGTGCCGGTGAGGACAAAGGTTTTTCCGGAGAGATTCGAGGACGTTTTGTTTTTTCCTTCCGGGTAGCTGATGGTGACGCCACGTTCCAGAAGCCCGGCAATCAGGAATTTGTTTTCCTCCCGCTGAAAAAACGCGGTGACACTTTTTGCGATGACACTTCCGATGCCTTCGATGGCGGTTAGTGCCGCTTCCGAGGCGGTCGTCAGTTGATCGATGTGGGGATAATGCCGGGCCAGAATTTCGGCCACATTTTCGCCCACATACCGGATGCCAAGGCCAAAAAGAAACCGGCCAAACGAGACCGCTTTGCTCTTTTCAATAGCGTTGATGAGATTGTCCGCAGATTTTTCGCCCATCCGTTCCATAGCCCCGACAGCATCCCGGTTCAGAAGGAAAAGATCCGCACTGGAAGCAATGAGCCCTCTGTCCACCAGCTGTTCCACCAGCTTGTCTCCAAGCCCTTCGATGTCAAAAGCCCCCTTGGCTGCAAAGTGCTTGATGCGTTCTTTCAACTGGGCTGGGCAGGCCGCATTGATGCATCGGGTGACAGCCTCAAGGTGCCCTCCCGTTTCATTTTTTTCCCGAACGGTATCTGCGTTGCAGACCGGGCAGACTCGCGGCATTTGAAAGATCTTTTCTTCTCCGGTTCTGCTTGATAGTACCGGTTTCACGACTTTGGGAATTACGTCGCCCGCCCGCTCCACAAAGACCGTATCTCCGATGCGAATGTCTTTCTGGGCGATTTCATCTTCGTTATGTAGTGTCGCGCGGCTCACCGTCACCCCGCCGACTTTTACCGGTTCCAAAATGGCGACCGGCGTCAGGGCCCCGGTTCGTCCCACCTGGATATCGATGGCCAGAAGGCGGGTGGTTTCCTGAACGGCTTTAAATTTATAGGCAATGGCCCACCGGGGGCTGCGCGATTTTTCTCCCAACTGCTCCCGGAGGGAAAGATCATCCACCTTGATGACCATGCCATCGATTTCATAAGGCAGAGCGTGGCGCTTTTCTTCCAGTTCGCGATGATAGGAAAGAACTTCGCCGATGGGGACTTGCGGTTTTATAAGGGGGTTAATTTTAAATCCAAAAGAACTCAGGCAGCCTAGCATTTCCCAGTGGGAGGTAACAAAAAGCCCCTCTGCCCGGCCGAGGCCGTAGAAAAAGACGTCCAGGGGCCGCAATGCTGTAACTGTCGAATCGAGTTGCCGCAGGGAACCGGCGGCCGCATTTCTCGGATTGGCAAAGAGGGGGAGTCCCTCTTCCTGGCGACGGTTGTTGAGTTCCTGAAACCCGGCACGATTGATAAACACCTCCCCCCGCACTTCGAGGAGGGAGGGCGTTTTGCCATCCGGCCCCGGTTGCAAGATCAGGGGGACTGGCCGGATGGTACGGATATTTTCCGTAATGACCTCGCCGTTGACGCCGTCTCCGCGGGTGGTACCCAGTGTCAGCCGGCCATCTTCATAAACGATTTCAACGGCAATGCCGTCCAGTTTGGGTTCCGCCGTATACAGAATCGGCCCCCCGGTTTCCAGCAGTTTTCGTACCCGCTGATCAAAGTCCAGGATATCCGAATCATTAAATCCGTTATCGAGGCTCAGCATGGGGAGGGCATGGGGGGCGGAGGCAAAGCTCGCCAGGGGCGGCGCACCCACCCGGGCGGTGGGAGAATCCGGTGTGCGCAGTTCCGGATGGGCTTTTTCAAGCACGGTCAACTCCTGCATCATCCGATCATAGGCGGCATCCGAAACTTCGGGATCATCCAGGACATAATACCGGTGATTATGGTGATGAAGCTCCCGTCGAAGCCATTCAACGCGTTCCATGATTTTGGGATCTATTGCGTCCGGCATAAGTGGCTGATGACCTCACAAACCGCTCTTCGCTGGGTTTTGAACCGGTTTTCCTTAAATCCATCCTGCCATGAGAGCGTGGCGAGGGTGTCCGAAACCACCAGCACGGCGCCCACTTCAATATTGCGGAAGTTTCCCACGGTAAAAAGCGCGGACAGCTCCATCTCAACCGCCAGCGCTTTTTGTTGTTGAAAATGCCGCACCCGCTCGGGTGTTTCCCGAAAAAAACCATCGGTGGTCCAGATGGCGCCGGTATGATGGGAAATTCCTTTTCGAGCCATCTCCTGCGCAATCTTTGTGGTGATCCGGTTTCCGGGGACGGCCATGTCCCCGGTTTTCATCCGGTAGTGCAGAGATGTCCCCTCATCGATGAGGGCGCCGGTGGGGACGATGATGTCCCCGATTTGAACCTCGGCGGAGATGGCGCCGCACCAGCCGAAAAAAACCAGCGTTTGGGCACCCCAGGCGATGAGGGTTTCCATCAGCATTACCGCATAGGGTGCCCCGATCAGAGGGCCGGTAAGGGCATACCGGCGCCCCTCCTCGGCGTAGAGCCGGCTGGTGATGAACGAGCGAAACCCGGTTTTGTCAACCCCAAGGTTGCCGCATACCGTCGTCAGATCCGGCAGACTTCCCGCCATCACCACAAAGGGGGGCAGCGGCGGCCCGCCCTTCGGGGGGGCCGGGTTTATAATCGCAAGGTCCTGGTTCATGGGCGGGAGATGCTTACTCCGGTTTTGCCAGCGCGGAAAGTTCTTCTTTCACTTCATCGATGATATCGTATAACCACTGGAGATCTTCGATGGTCAGGCGACCGGCCTTGCGCTGGCTTTCCTCGCCGTTTTTCTTCAGGATAACCCGGGGACCGATCTGAACTTTTGCCTCCCCGTTGCCATACTGGTTGATGGTAACCAGAAGGCCGGTTTCCAGGCATTGCCATTTTTTAAGCACCTTATCCAATTCCGGATCAAACGGCATCTGTTTTCCTCCT
This sequence comes from Pseudomonadota bacterium, assembly GCA_043797445.1. Lineage (GTDB taxonomy): Bacteria > Desulfobacterota > Desulfobacteria > Desulfobacterales > JAFDDL01 > JAZDPP01. The sequence continues at coordinate 42,245 of JAZDPP010000136.1, read as the reverse complement.
TAATCCGGCGGAGCCGGAAGCATGAATGTTGAATATTTAAGTTGATAATTTCGAAAAATCCGCTAACGTGGCAAAAAGTTCCGAGATCTCACCGAGAAGCGCCAGGCGGTTCATGCGGACGGCCTCATTTTCCGCCATCACCATCACGCCGTCAAAAAAAGCATCGACGGCCGGCCGAAGGGTGGCGATTTTCCGTAAGGCCTCGTCCAGGCGCTCATCAGCTATGCATTCCCTCACCTGCCGCCGGATGCTTTGGAACGCTGAATAGAGATCGCCTTCACAGGGGGCTTCAAAAAGACTTTCCTTCACGGCGCGGCTTTCCGCGGCTTCGGCCTTTTTAATAATATTGACCACTCGCTTGAAGGCAACGGCAAGCGGTTCAAAATCCGGTTCGGCTTTCAACTTTTCCAAAGCCTGAACCCGGTTCCACACATCCGGTACCCTATCAACGGAAATGGCGGTCACCGCCGCAACCGCGTCCTTGGAGTAGCCCTCATCCGCCAGAAGGTTCGTCATGCGGCCGCTGAAAAAATCAGTTGCCTTCTGAACGGTTTCCGTCAGATTCTGATTCGCGATCGAGCTGAAAAGCGTCGAGCTGGTCTCGATCAGTTTGAGAAGGGAAAAGGAGAATTTCTTTTCGAGCAGGATCTGAAGGATGCCGATGGCCTGACGGCGAAGGGCGTAAGGGTCGGCAGCCCCGGTGGGAATGAGCCCCACGCTGAAGCACCCGCAGATGGTATCCATTTTATCCGCCAGGGCCACCAGCGCTCCCGCAAGGGTCTGGGGAAGCGCGCCGCCGGAATAGGTCGGCTGGTAATGCTCCTCGATGGCGCTCGCCACGGCGGTGGGTTCTCCCGCTTCGGCGGCATAGACGCGGCCCATGATTCCCTGGAGTTTTGGAAATTCCCCGACGGCGTGGCTCACCAGATCCGCCTTGCATAAATAGGCCGCCCGCACGGCGTGAGTCTTTAATGCCGGATCCCCTGGAATCTGGTCGGCAAGATATTCGGTGAGTTTTCCGATTCGTACGACCTTATCGTATATGGACCCGAGTTTGGCCTGGAAAAGAACGGTTTTAAGGCGTGTCACCCAGGTATCGAGCGCCACCGCCCGGTCCGTGCGGTAAAAATAGCGGGCATCTTCCAGCCGGGCGCGCAGTACGCGTTCGTGGCCTTTCGCCGCCAGGGCGGGATCGGTGGTCAGGGTATTGTTGACGGCGATAAAGTGCGGGAGAAGTCTTCCGGAGCTGTTTACAACCGCAAAATATTTCTGGTGTTCCCGCATGGCGGTAATCAATATCTCCTGGGGAAGTTCCAGATAGCCGGGATCGAAATTTCCCAGGACCGGCACCGGGTATTCCACAAGATGGGTGACGATATCGAGTAGGGCGTCATCCGCGAGGACTGCTCCGCCGAGCTTTTCGGCGGCCATTTTGATGCCGGAGGCGATTTTTTCCTTTCTCTCGGTGATGTCCGCGATGACGTTGGCCCGACGCAGAAGGTCCGCATAGGTTTCCGGGTCCGTCACCGTCAGTTTGGCCGGATTCATAATGCTGTGGCCACAGGTCCGGGCGTCACTTTTGATGCCGCCAAGGTCAAAGGAAATCACCTCTCCGCCGAAAAGCGCGAGAATGGAATGGATCGGTCTGGCAAATAACATACTAAGTTCTCCCCATTTCATGGTTTTGGGGAAAGGAATGGCGCAAATAATTTCAGGCAATAACAGGGCCAGCAGCGTTGCGGTGGGTTGGCCCGAATCGGTTGTGACAGCGCTCAGATACCTTCCTTTCGGGGTATCCTTGACGGTCAGATCCTCGACTCGCAAGCCTACCTTCTCCGCAAATTTCTTTGCCGCCATCGTGGGTTTCCGATCCTCGTCAAAGGCGGCCCGCTCCGGTGGCCCCATGATGTCGGTGGTTGCTTCCGTCTGCTTTTCCGCTACATCGGCAACGATTATCGCCAGCCGGCGGGGGGTCCCAAAGGTTCTGGCAGCCCCATGGCCAATGCGGGCGTTTGACAGCTTTTTCAGCAGATTCTCTTCCAACGCCTTTAAAGCCGGTTCAATATATCCCGCGGGAATCTCTTCCGCGCCTATTTCCAACAATAACCTTTTCATGGTTCCCTCATTCATCAATATTTTTTTATCAACGGAAAGCCCATTTCTTCGCGTTGGTGCAAGTAGTTTTCCGCGCATGCGCGCGCCATGTTTCGAATTCTGCCGATATACCCGGTGCGCTCCGTGACGCTGATGGCGCCCCTTGCATCGAGCATATTGAACGTGTGGGAACATTTGAGGCAGTATTCATAGGCCGGCAGTACCAGGCCCGCCTCGATGAGTTGCCTGGATTCCGCCTCATAGGCGCTGAAAAATCCCTGAAGTTTTTCAACATCGGCTTTCTGGAAATTGTGGGTGGACTGTTCCACCTCATTCTGATGATAGACATCCCCATAGGTGACGGTGTCGTTCCATTTCAACTCGTAGACATTATCGACACCCTGCAGATACATGGTGATACGTTCCAAACCGTACGTGATTTCAACGGGAATCGGCGAGAGCTCGATGCTGCCGGCCAATTGGAAATAAGTAAACTGGGTGATTTCCATCCCGTCCAGCCAGACCTCCCATCCGAGGCCCGATGCTCCCAGCGTGGGGGATTCCCAGTCATCCTCAACGAACCGGATATCATGGGCGAGGGGGTCGATTCCCAGGACCTTGAGGCTTTCCAGGTAGAGTTGCTGAACGTCGGCGGGAGAGGGTTTAAGGAGAACCTGATACTGATAATAATGTTGAAGCCGGTTCGGATTTTCCCCGTAGCGCCCGTCTGTGGGACGCCGGGAGGGCTGGACATAGGCCACCCGCCAGGGTTCCGGTCCCAGTGCCTTTAAAAGGGTCATCGGGTGAAAGGTTCCCGCCCCCACCTCCATGTCATAGGGTTGAACCAGAAGGCATCCCTTTTTCGCCCAAAAGGTTTGAAGATTTAAAATAACATCCTGAAAGTTCATTGTAAAAACCTCATGTAGGTTAGACCTCTTATCAGACGCAACCCCAATTTTGCCTGTATGGATAGAACGTTTGTAACTACTCAGGTATTCAGAATTCAGCGGCAGCACCGGCCTCCGGCCTGTTTTAACACAGCGCTCAAACTTTGAAGTTGGATAAGAGAATGGCCCTGGAACAAGCCTCAATCAGCTCGCTGAATTGCCGGTTCTTTCATTCTGGCTCCTGACTTCCGACTCCTACTCCTAACGCTGGCTATGCCCGCAACCCGTATGGGCGGTTCGCGAACCGCCCATACAAGGCCGTGCCATGGAATCAGGCACTATGTATAAAAAAAAATCTTGTTTTTTTCGACAGGAATTAACCTGTAAGGCACGCCTAACTCCTGACTCCTAACTCCTAGCTCCTAACTCCTGACTCCTGACTCCTGACTCCTGACTGAATACTGAATACTGAATACTGAATACTTTATTCCAACGCCTCAACCCTTACTCCGCGGGCATCAATCCCGGCAGCCAGCAGCCGGGCATCCGATCGCGTTCCCAGAATCGGTTCCCAAACAGTCCGCAGGTTGTTAATATTCCCGGTTTCCCCCAGCGCCCAGATACACCCGCCACCACCGGCGCCGGAAATTCGGGCGCCACATCCGGACCGGTTTGCCGCCGCCACCAGCAATTGCCCGATATCGTCCAGCACATCCGGCGTCATCTCTCTTCGAATGGCCATTTCCCGGTTCATGGCGTTGATTGCGGCGGGAATATCCATGTTCTTAACGGCGGCCTCGAACCGATGCGTAAGCTCCGTGATTTCGGCCCACTTCCCCCGGCTTTCCCCGGCCAGGAACCGGCTCACCCAGCGGGCGTTCACGTTCTTCGACTCGTGGGGAATGCCGCAATACGCCACCAGCAGATGCTGCCCGAAATCGCTTAATGCCTCCTCCCGCAGGAGCGTTTTTTGTTCGAAAGCAGGCCCTGCAAGGCCATCTTTCCAGTACCAGGCATTGACGCCCCCAAAGGCGGCCGCCAGCTGGTCCTGAGTGCCGCACGGAACACCGGCCACGCTTTCCTCAATGGCATGCGCCAGAAGGGCGGTTCGCGCCGGGCTCAGCTGGGGCCCAAGTCCCATTTTGGCGCCCGCCGCCCCGAAGGCCGCCACCAGAGCCACCGCGGCAACGGAGGAGCCACCCAGTGAACTTCTAGGGGGAGAGGCCGATTCAATTAAAACGTGAACCCCTTCCCCACGGAAATAGCTTGTCACCGCAAACACGAGCCCCAAGGGGTGATTAAAGGGCGCAGTATCTAACGGAAAGGTCGCGCTGTCAAACCCTTTTGACGTGACCCGGATCATGCCCGTATCATAAGGCAGCAGGGTGACGGTCGTTCGCAGCGTCAGCGCCATATTGACGGTGCAGGGGGATAGGTACCCCAGCGGCAGATAAAAAGAGCGAATGTCGAGCGTGCCTCCCATATCGACCCGGCAGGGCGCCGAGGTTTTTATCGGCGCTTCCTTGAGAAGCCTTGTCAACTCCCCTTCTATTTTAAAGATGCTCATGAACTCCCTCATCAATTATGGGTTCAACCGTCTCGCTTCCCGCTCAGGTTTTCTGATTACCGGATCTTTTCCAGAAATGTCAGGCTCTTGGGCTTTTTCCCCAAATGATAGGGAAGGAAGGTTTCGAGAAACGATTGCCCCTCCTTTTCAACCTGGGGAAGACATCGGATTCGTGACACCTGGCTCAAGGGAACCCGGTCCATCCACTGAAGCTGGCGGATCGTTCCCTTGGTGAGAAAAACCTTTTGGGCCGTATCGGTCCGGCAGCCGTTGCACGTCAATCGCCCCGTTTTGATGTCAAAGGCGATTCTGTTTTCCTTTATCTGGTCCACCGTTTTCCCGCAGTCATTGCAGCTTGCCAGATGGGGGGCAAGGCCCATCAGTGATAAAAATTTCATTTGGAAAGACAGAGAGAGAAGCGGTGGAGAAATCCCGCCCCGGTCCAGTTCAATCAGGGCGTAGCGCAGAAGCTGATAGAGATGGATCTGCTGTTTTCCCTCTTCGGACCACTCTTTGGTGATCTCCGCCCAATAACTGGCAAAGGCGGTCTTCATGATATCGGTGCCGATGTTCGGCAAAGGAACGTCAAAGGATGCCTCCTGCAGCATGGGCAGCTGTTTCCCCCGGCCCTCCGCACAGACGATATTCAATATGGCAAAGGGTTGCAGTACCCCCCCGAATCGTTTGACGCTTCGCTTGGCCGACTTGGCCATTGCGGAAATCTTGCCCTCCGCCCGGGTAAAAAAGGTAATGATGAGATCATAATCCCCGTAATCAACCCGGTGAAGCAAAATAGCGGCCGTATCCATCTGGTTGTTTTCCATCATTGCATTCTACCGCTATCTTATTGATTCCATCGGTCTCTTGTGCCCGGCCGGTGCGATCTTCCCGGTTTCAGGGTAAGCGGAGGGTCACCATATTCCCTTGATTTCCGGGCACGGGAATGGGTTTTTCATTTAGCTTAAGGGTGATGGCGGCGCCGTTTCCAATTAAGAGATTGAACCTTTTTTTGGCGGTTAGTTCCAGATGATCTCCGGGATTGAGGGAGTATGTTTTGGGTGTTTGCTCATCAATGATGATTTTAACCCAGGTTTCTTTAACCGCTGCCACCGCAAGAGAATGAGTATGAGCGGAAGAAAACTCCTCGCTTTTTTCTGTTTTCGGTGGAGTCATGGTCGGCGGGTTTTCCAGCGGAGGCGCCGCTGTGGCCGCGGGTTCTTCCCGGTATTCCATCGTGTTCCGGGTTTCGGGGGGCAGCAGCAGCAAAACGGATACAACGATCAGACAGGCCAGTGTCACCAATGAAAGGATCAGTCTCGGCCAAAACCCATGGCCGACCCGGAGCTGATTGGCTTTGAAGCGGGCGTTCTGGCGGTGCAAATGGTGGTTGGCCAGGTAGCGTTGCACCAGCTCGTCCGGATTTGCGCCGATAAGCGTTGCATAGGACCGGATGAACCCCTTGACAAAGACCTCATCGGGAAGCCGGTCGTGATCCTCCAGCTCAATCAGCTGAAGCATATTCAGATTAACGCGGGTTTCTTTTGCGACCGATTCAATGGTGACGCTTTTTTCTTCCCGGAGCGCTTTGAGATAGCGCCCGAACGACATCGCATCATAATCGGGTTCTTTTTTCTTGTTATCGCTGTGTTCGGCCATTCTCGTCTCCAGACGAATATCGCCCGGCGCCATCCCCATATTAGCTGATAATTTTAATATGCGCCCGTTTGCGAAGGCCTTCAAGCCAGTCCTGCTTTTTTTTGCGAAACGCCTCTTTCATCAGCGCCTCTTCGATGTCGTCCGCCACTTTTTCGAGTGGCGTTGTCCCCGTTTGCACGATTTCCTCCAGGTGTATGATCTGATATCCCTGGTCCGTTTCTAAAATGGGGGTGGATTGACCCGCCGCCAGTTTTTCCACCATCCCCTTCAGGCGGGGCGAAAGATCGTTCAGCAAAAACAGTCCCAGTTCGCCATCCCGGTCGGCAAACTGGCGGTCCGCATACTGTTTTACCACCTCGGTAAAGGGGGTTCCGGCGGTTAAGGCTGCCCGTGCGGCTTCAATTTTCTGCCGTGCGGCTTCCCTTTCAGGCGTGGGAGCGGCTATCATGAGGTGTCTCAGTCGGTATTGGCTGTTGCCCTGATATTGATCCGGATGGGCATCATAGTAGGCTTTGACATCCTCTTTGGTAACGACGATTTTGGATCTCACTTCGATTTGTTCCATGCGGTTCAACAAAATCTGTTCCCGGAAAGAGGCGCGGAATTCCTGCATGGTGGTTCCCTGGTTCTTCAGAGCTTCCCGCAGGGTTTCATCCGTCAACTGATTGGACGCCTTCATTCGTTCGATGGCGCCGTCGACTTCTTTTTCCTCCACGGTGATGGTGAACAGTTTTGACTCTTGCAGTATCAATTTCTGGCCGATGAGCATTTCCAGGAGCTGCTTTCGTTTCTCATAGAGGAATTCCTTCACTTTTTCAGGTGGTTGCCCAGATTTCCGCATATTTTCCATCACCGGGTCAAGCATTTTATTCAGATCCTGAAATACAATAATCTCATCGTTTACCACCGCGACGATGCGGTCCACTATCTGGCTTTCCGCCGAAACCGTAGCGCTCATCGCAAAGAGACAGCAGAGGCCTGAGAGCATCAGCGGAAAAATACGGGCCATGCCATGAATCGGGGCGGTTGAGCGGCTTTTTATCATAATACAGTCCATGAATCCTTGGTAAAAGGGAAATGGAAATTAAAAACATACGGATATTTAAGGTGATCAGGCGTTAACATGTTGGATGATTTCTTTCAAGATGTTTTTGGTCTGGGCGAGAAGACCCGTCGGGGCGTTCTGGGCAAGTTCCACTCTCAGTCCCTGATCCGGTGTAAACCGATATTGCTCCGGGTGGGGGGTTACCATATCCACCAGGCCAACGGGGTGTTTTTGATGGGTTTCCGAGAAATGAAGCGATAGTTGCCGGCCGGTAAGATCCATCCGCCGAACACCGGCCTTGATGGCCAGGACTCTCAACATGATTTTAAGCAGCAGGTTGGCGGCTTCCTCCGGAAGGGTGCCGAACCGATCCTGGAGTTCGGCTTTGAAATCGGAAATCTCTTTTAGCTCGGTGAGCTTTGTCAATCGCCGGTAAACCGTCAGGCGCTGATCGATATCGGGGATATACCTTTCCGGAAGAAAGGCGGAAAGCGCGATGTTTATTTCCGGCTCCAGTGTTTCCACCACGGGCTCCCCTTTAAGCTCGTTGATGGAGTTTTCCATCAGCTGAAGAAACATGTCATATCCCACGGCGGCGATATGGCCGGATTGGGATGCGCCCAGAATGGTGCCGCCGCCCCGGATTTTAAGATCGTTCATGGCGATCTGGAACCCGGACCCGAGATCGCTATGTTCCATGAGGACCTTCAGCCGTTTCTGGGCATCGGTGCTCATGACGCTGTCCCTCGGAATGAAAAGATAGGCATAGGCCTGCTCGTCGGATCGGCCCACCCGGCCGCGCAACTGGTAAATCTGAGACAGACCGAAGCGGTCGGCCCGGTTGATCAGAATCGTATTGGCGGAGCTGATATCGAGACCCGATTCGATGATGGTGGTGCAGACCAGCAGATCGATTTCCCGGTTCAGATAGTTAAGCATCACCTTTTCAAGCTCGGCTTCGGGCATGCGGCCGTGGGCGATTCCGAGCCGGACTTCCGGTACCAGTTTCTGAAGGCGGTTGGCCATGGCGGCAATGGTGAAAATATTGTTGTGGACGAAAAAAATCTGCCCGTTTCGGTCGAGTTCCTTTCGAATGGCTTCGGTGACGGTGATATCTTCAAATTCACATAGATAGGTGATAATGGGGTGTCGCAGTTCCGGGGGGGTGGAGATGATGCTGATGTCTCTGACGCCCACCATGGAAAGATGCAGGGTGCGGGGAATGGGGGTGGCCGTTAGCGCCAGGACATCGACGCTGTGCCGGAGCTGTTTGAGCTTTTCCTTGTGGGTGACCCCGAACCGTTGTTCTTCATCCAGAATGACGAGTCCGATATCCTTAAAAACAACGTCTTTTGACAGCAGCCGGTGGGTGCCGATGACGATGTCGATCTTCCCCGTTTTCAGATCATTCACAATGCGCCGCTGCTCTTTTGCGGAGCGAAACCGGCTCAGACATTCCACAAAGAAGGGATAGCGCTCGAAGCGTTCCGAAAAAGTCTTGAAATGTTGTTCGGCCAAAACAGTGGTGGGAACAAGCACCGCCACCTGTTTACCGCTATTGGCTGCGAGAAAGGCGGCCCGCAGCGCCACTTCGGTTTTTCCATACCCCACATCTCCACATACCAGACGATCCATGGGCTGGGTGCGCCCCATGTCGGCCAGCACATCATCAATGGCCTTCATCTGGTCAGCGGTTTCTTCAAAGGGAAATGCGGTTTCAAATTCCTGAAAGGATCGATCGATGGCGGTAAAGGCCGTACCCTCCGCCACCTTTCGTGAGGCATAGAGCTTCAGAAGCTCGCCCGCTATTTTTTCGGTGGACTCTTTGACCTTCGCCCGGACACGCTCCCAGGACTTTCCGCCGAGTTTGTCGAGGACCGGGGTGATGCTTTCAACCCCCATGTATTTTTGAATGATGTTCATTCGGTCCACGGGAAGATAGAGTTTGTCGTCATCCCGGTAGGTGATGAGAATAAAATCATTGGTCGTTTCGGCAAGGGAGAGCTTGGTAAGACCTTCATAACGGCCGATGCCATGCTCCTGGTGCACGACGAGATCGCTTTGTTTCAGATCCGCCAGCTCCAGCAGCTGAGCTCGGGCCGAGGTTTTGACCGGCTTTCGTCGTTGATAGCCGGCCCCGAAAATTTCCTCCTCCGTGATCAGCGCCAGCTGAACCTCCGGCCACACAAAACCGGCGGAGAGCCGGCCGATACAGACGATGAGGCGCCCTTTTCGGTTGGAGGGTTCGGGAAACCGTTCGTGGCGTTCGGGATCAAACCCGTATGGCCGCAATAGCGAACAGAGGCGTTCGGCTTGGCTGCGGCTGCGACAGACCAGTGCGGTGTCGCGGGCGGCGAGCTTTTGCGCGTGAATCCAGTCCGATAGCGGTTCAAAGAGGTGCTCCTGACCACGGGCAGCTTTTAATGCCAACCGAAGGGTTGAATTATCTTCGATGGTAAAATGAAAGCTCGGGGACGGCAGTGAAAGGGACGGGGCTTCCGGCAACGGCGTCGCGATGTGAAGTGTTTGCAGGACGAGGGGACCTTTTTCCTGAAAGAGCGAAGCCAGGGTCTGCCAGGACAGATACAATTCTTCCGGACGGGCGCACAGCCGGGGCTCCTCGCAAGCGCTTTGGTAGTGGGCATCAATGCGCCGCGTCAGGTTTTCGGCGGCAAACCGGAGATCATCGGGATCGAGCAATACCAACAGGGTATTACCCGGCAAATAGTCAAACAGGGTGCCCATTACCGGGTGTATCATCGGCGTCAGGCTTTCGATGCCCGGGAAAACGCCTTCCATCTTAATACGGTCCACAATGGCGCGGATATGGGTGACGGGAAGGTTCTGCTCGGCCGCCTGCTGGCGGATCCGTTGAAACACCTGATCCAGACGATCCTTTTTCAGCACGATTTCACGGGCCGGAAGGATGATTGCCTCAGGAATTTCTTTCATGGTGCGCTGGGTGGCCGCGGAAAAAAAGCGGATGGAATCGACGGTGTCTCCGAAAAATTCGATTCGCAGCGGATCGGGATACAGCGGGGAAAACACATCCAGAATGCCGCCGCGAACACCGAAGTCTCCCGGCTCTTCCACGATCATGGCGCGGGTGTATCCCCCGGTGTTGAGTTTGCCGATAAGCCGATCCCGCTCAAGGGCCTCGTTTTTCATCAGGAGTTCTGCAAAACCGGTGAGCTCTTCCTTCTGCAGAAGCTTTTGCATCATTGCGCCGATGGTGGTGACCACCAATGGCGCCTCGCCGGTTGCCCATCGGTAGAGGGTGCTGATTCGCCGGGCCGCGGTTTCGTTATGATAAGAGAGGGATTGGGATGCCAGAATATTGTAGGACGGAAAATATAAACAACTACTGTCCTTGTCGCCCTCAAAAAATTCAAGATCGGACATAAACTTCTCGGCGGCCTTGTCCGTGGCGGCCACCACCAGCACCGGCCGATTTCCCGCCCGGCAAATTCGGGAGACAAGATATGCCTGGTCGGAGCCCCCCCCTCCCGAACACGCGATAGCCTTGCGGCTTTCGCCGATCGCGTTGATAAGTGATTCAACTGGATTTTTTTCTTGATTTTGGTTTTCAAACAAAGTAGATACTCTCCCGTTCGGCCGGCGTGGCTCAGTCGGTAGCGCAGCTGATTCGTAATCAGCAGGTCGTCGGTTCGATTCCGACCGCCGGCTCCAGTAAAAATATAATAGGATCAAGCGATTATGCTTGGTCCTATTGTTTTTTCATCCCTTCAAAAACTCGTCAAATCTCGTCAAATCAGGCCGTGTTTGCAGTCAATTTGCATACAGTGCAAACAAGATTGACCGGGCCTGCATCACGTCCCGGACCCATGGTCAAACCAGGGAAACCGATAATTTTATCGGACCGACTCCCTTTACCAATTGCCGTGACTTTAGACCAGAAATTTCATCTGTGGTCAAACCGAATTGTTTTGAATTTATTTTAGGGGCGAATCATGAAACACGACCAGTTTTCAATTGCCGACAAAATGGATTGCGAAGGTATCAACCCCGTTTGTCAGAATATGGTGAATCTCAGGCTGGCAGGGAATGTTACCCCCATTACTTGGTTCAAGTCCATCCTGACAAATTCCGGAAAGCCGGATATCGTGGCCATTATGATCCTGTCCGACATCATGTACTGGTATACACCGACCATCACTCGGGATGAGATTACCGGCGAGGTCGTTTGTCTTCAACAAAAATTCAAGGCCGATAAACTCCAAAAAACTTATCAGGAATATGCCGATATATTTGGATTTTCGAAAAATCAGGTAAAGGCCGCTGTTGACAATTTGTGTGGCAGAAAGCTGATAACCCGCGAATTCAGGAACATTAAATCAAAAACCGGGCTACCTATAAACAACGTAATGTATTTGGAGCCAATTTTGGAAAATGTGACCGAAATTTCCAATAAAATCAGATCCCCTAAAAAAATAGGGGGACATCCCCTAAAAAAGTCGGGGGATACCCCCCCAAATTTTACCCCGGTGACCTCAGATTTTATGAGGGTCACCCCCCCAGAAAACCAGGGGACAAATACAGATACAACACAAACAAATAAAACGACAACCACCACCTCAACCCTTACCGCGGTGATGGCTTTTGATTCGGAAATTTTAGAAGATCTACTGGGAGGAGTTCCTGATATTTACCGGAATCATAGAGATGTCATAAAATCGCTCAAGGCGTTTTCCAATACTCACGGAATAGATTACGTCAAAACTGAATTGAAATATGCTGCAAAAAATTCCACGAAGATTGATGGCTTCCCCGTATTCCTGAAACGGGCGCTCGAAAATGGCTGGGGGACCAGTACCTTGCAGGTAAATAAAACGTTGGATGAACAAAAAAAGTTTGAAAGAGATCGCCGCATCCAAAAGCAAATGGAGATAGAGAAACAAATAAAAGAAAAACAAGCCCAACTTGCCGAAAAGCAACGAGAATTAGATAAAAATGTTCAAGCCAAATTAGCTTCCCTATCCGCTGATGAGCTTAATAAAATAAAGGAGTTGGCCCGTCAAGAAGCTATGCGGCAGGTCCCGCGCCCAAAGGGACTCCATTCTGATTTGGCAGCTCTTGCTAAAAAGACCCTTGCAGACCTACCCGGAACGGAGCAAGACCGAATCCGCAGGGAGGCGGAAAATTCTGTCAGGAAAATTCTCAGAAACGCCCTATCGGATGATAATGCTGGGTTTATTCATGCCGTAGAAAACAGAATGGTTGGGATTGTCCGAGAAAACTTTTCATTAACATCCCCTTTGTCGATAGAATTTGAGCGGCGTGTGGCTGAAAAAACGGAGTTGATGATTCCAAAGATAGTGTGTAGGGAGTACGATTTGTCAATTTATGGGAGAAATTGTTGAAAAATTTGCGGGTTGGAAAATCATCTTTTTCCCGAAGGTTCAGCAGATAGATGAATTCGGTTTTCGGCAGCCGCGGGTTGATTGTCATAACCTGGGAAAGTCTGCGTTATGTGATTTTTTGGAAGCCTTCGGAGGAGAAAATGACATTGGCGGGGACCGTGAGGCAAGTTCCTACGCCTGAAAAGCCTATAGGGGTGCTTTTTTGAAAACGCCTGAAACATCCCGTCAGCATCCCTCACCGGCATGGAAACTGCCCCTGCAATATGGCCGGCTGAAAACGCCTCGATTGATCGGGCATTCAGAAAGACGACGCCCCCCCTTGGGATGACAGATGATTAAATGAACAAGAGGTAATCCTGATCGATGAAAGCAGAAATCTCTTTTTAAAAACGAACGCATGCGCCTGTTGTCCAACATATTAAGCCCGAATTCGGCGAAGGTGATGAACTCTGGAAATTTCATTCAGAGAGTTAGAGCACTTGTTAATTAGATGTGACTAAACTAGTCACCAGCGCCTCCGCCTCATCAGCTCATATTCATCATCAGATGAATCTCATCACCCTCTTTTACTTTTTTTGCCAGTCCTTCCGCGTCAGCGCTCTCCTCATTAACCCGCACCTTGACATACGGATGTAGTGTCTCACCGGCCTTATAAAAGAGGGCCTTTTTAATTTCGGGAATGACCCTTACGAGATGATCCACACACTCGCCAACGGTCTTCCCCTTTACCTCATACACTAGTTTGCGCTTCGCAATACCATACAGGCGACTTGGAAGCCATAACTTGATACCCATCTTTCGATTCCTCCGTGATTGGCAACCCGGTTCAGAATCGCACTCCGGCGGTGTAAGTGTAGCCAAAATCGTTTTTCACCGGGTGATGCAGAACTTTGGTTTTCCTGTATATCCTATCACATAGCTCCCCACGGCCAGACAAACCAGATCTCGAACCAACAGGGCAGCGGCGGCGGATGGATGATTCGTGTCACCGGTGGAAAAGCAGCCGCAGTCAAAAACATGCCCCCGGAGCAAATTAATGGAAATGGCAACGATAAAGCTCAGCAGCATGGCATTGATTATGGTTACGGCAGACCGGGGGTATATCCCGGCAATCAGCGCCGCTCCGGAGAAAAGTTCCAGGAACGGAAGCATAATGGTGATGAGATTAATCGCGATATCGGGGACCAATTGATAACCATAAATTATCTTTGCAAATTGAGCCGGGTTGGAAATTTTATGAAAACTGGCTATGACAAACAGGAGGCCAAGTGAGCATCGACAGGCAAGCTCGACCCATTGGTTTGAAAAAAATGTCTTCAAATGATTATTCAACCGGATAGCCATTCTCCTTCCATGCTGGAAATCCGTCCACAAAAACCTGCACCTTTGTGAAACCAAAATCCGTTAGCATTTCCGCGAGGTGGTGGCTATCGTCACATTCCCTGCCGGAGCAATAGGTAACAAGATGGGTATCGCGCGGGTACTTTTTCGAAAACGCCTGAAGCATCCCATTAGCCTCTCCCACAGGCATGGAAGCGGCCCCTACAATATGGCTCGCCGTAAACGCCTCAATCGATCGGGCATCCAGAAAGATGACGCTCCCCTTATCATAAAGTGTTTTAACCGTCTGAATATCACCGAGTTCGCGTTCGTGTACTACGACATCCCCCTTGGATTTGGCGGTAATTGCCCCTTTTCCCGTATCCCAATTCCCGGCGAGCGCAATCCCTTTGGATGACAGATGATTAACGGTAAAGGCCGATATTACGGCCGCACCCAAAAGAACGACGATTCCTCTTATCATCAAAATAGTCTCCAGTTTTCGAACTGTTTTTCAAAGTAAATTATCATTGGTTGTCTTTACGAAACCAGCGGCGTCAGGATAAAATATAATCCGAGGAATCCGATCAATGCCCCGGCGCTTTTCCGAAACCAGTTACCCGCGCCCTGCCAGGCGCTGTTTTCGAGAATCCGTCGCACCAGGGCGGTCGAGCTGCCGGCGATAACGATGGGGATGCAATGTCCGACGGCAAACAGCAAAATCATCAGGACACCGCTGGCGATCTGCTTTTGCACCGTAATAACCGCCAGAATGGGCGCGATAAAGCCGAAGGTGCAGGAGCCGGAAAGCGTGCCGTAGGCCACTCCCAGACCCAGAGCCCCCCAGAGCCCCTTGAATCTCAGGCGGTGGAGAAAGCCGCCGCCGATGGAGCAGCCTTTGACCCCGAACATGGTGAGGCTGACCCAGACCAGCACCAATCCCACAACTATCTGCCAGTAATTCCCTACATCGCCCAACATTCGGCCCAAAAGGGCACAAATGAGGCCGATTCCGGCAATGCTGATAAATAGCCCGGAGGTAAAGGCAATCGAATACTGCATGGCCTGCTGGGGTCTGGGCTGCTCTTTCTGACCCCCGACATAGGCGACCATCAGCGGAATGGATGCCAGGTGGCAGGGGCTGAAGAGGACGCTGACCAGTCCCCAAATAAAACATCCCAGCATGGCAAGGGAGGCGCCACCGGTCATCCACTGGTTTACTGTCAGGAAAAAAGAGTCGGTCATGTTGTCTCTCCTGTTTTGTTTACTTCACGCCCATTTTGGCAAGCTGGCCGACAATGTCTTCCTCGCTCATGAACCCTTCATGCCGAAAAACTTCCTTCGTATCCTTGTCAAAGAAAATCTGGGTGGGAATAGCCCGAATCCCGAACCGCTTTCCCGGTTCCGGATTTTCCCAGATATCAAAAAAATGAATGATGGCTTTCCCCTGATAGGCTTTTTCCAGTTTTTCCATGATGGGTGCCATCATTTTGCAGGGGATGCACTTTTTTGCCCCCAGATCTATCATGGTAACCATTCCCTTGGCAGGGATTTCTCCGGTTTCCGCTGCCTGTGCATCAAATGATGTCAAGCCGAAAAAAAAAGGGGCCTGCAGAAAGCTGAAAAGAAAAATGAACAGTCCCGAGACGATACCAATTCGTATTTGTTTCTTCGTGCGATTATTTTTCATATGAGTTCCCGTAACTTTGTGGCAAACGGCCATTAAAGGATGAAACACAACGTATCTATTGGATTTTTTTAAAATCAACCGTAATCATATCAACAGGTTAAACAGGTATCCGACGATCAGGATACCGCCACCGACAACGCCGGCAAAGGTAGCAATGAGCGTGGGTTTCAATACTTTCCGAAGAATTATCATTTCCGGAAGCGAGAGCGCAATTACCGACATCATGAAGGCCAGGACCGTTCCCAGGGCTGCACCCTTTTCAATGAGGGCGTGAACCACAGGAATGATGCCGGCGGCGTTGGAATACATGGGAATGCCGATCAGAACCGCGATCGGAACCGACCACCAGGCACCTTTTCCCATGATGGAGGCCATAAAGCCTTCGGGCACGAACCCGTGAATTCCGGCGCCCACGGCGATTCCGATCACCACGTAGATCCAGACCTTTCCGACAATTTCCTTGATCGCGTCCAGACCATACTGAACCCGGTTCGCCCAGGTCAGGTTTTCTTCCACCAGGCCGGTTTCCCCGGCCTGAATCTGAAGCACCCACTCCTCCAGATGTCGTTCCATGTGAAGTTTCCCGATGATCCACCCGGCAATCATGGCGATCAGGAGACCGGTGCCGAGGTAGATGGCGGCGACTTTCCAGCCAAAGAGCCCGTAGAGCAGCACCAGCGCAATTTCGTTTACCATCGGCGCTGAAATCAAAAAAGAGAAGGTGACGCCGAGGGGAACGCCGGTGGTGACAAACCCAATAAATAGCGGGACCGCCGAGCAGGAACAAAAGGGCGTTACGATTCCCAGCAGCGCGGCCAGCACATTGCCGAAGGATTCGCGTTTGCCGGCCAGAATTTTCCGGGTTTTTTCCGGGGTAAAAAATGAGCGCACAATACCGACGCCGAATACCACCAGGGTCAGCAGCATCAGCACTTTTGGCGTTTCAAAAATAAAAAATTCAATGGCGCTGCTCAGATGCTTTCCTTCCGGCAGTTGCATCACGGTATAGGTCATCAGGCGGGAAAAATCGGCCAGTTGCTGATAAATAACTCCCCATAGGCCCAATAGGGGGACCATGTACAGGACATAGCGAAACGCCCGGGATTTTTCGCCCGCACCCGCGGAAACCACGGAGTCGTCCGTCGTTACTTCACAGCAGGATTGGGGATTGGAATCTTTCATAACGCTTCCTCACTCTTTGCAAATATCTTCCCTGCGGATTTCAGGGAGTTTTTTGACCATTCGAACAATTTTTGTATCCTCCTCAAGCCAGTGCTTAAGTCCTCCCAGCAAAAGGGCGGCGTAGGGGCTGCCGGCGCCGTCCGCGATCTCGTAATTGACCCACAGTCCGCTTTTCCGGCTGACGGCAAGGCCCGCGTCCTCCAGGATTTTCAGCTGCCGGGATGCGGTTGGCTGCGGAATGTCCAGCGCCTTTTGAATTTCACAGACGCACAGGGTCCTGTGCTGAAGCATCTTGATGATCATCAGCCGATTGGGGTCTGAAAGGGCTTTCATGACTTTGACAAATTGATCCATGTCGGTCTCCATATTCATTTAAACGGATATATATATTCAGGCGTTCAATGTCAATACTGATTTTAATGAAAATTAAAAATATAAATAATGAATATGATCAAGTTTCCCCATCGCATTCCATCACGCTATCGGCCGTTTCCGGATCGATCCCGTATAAAATCTCCGTATTCCTGCAAAAGGACAAAAGCGTATTCTCTATGGACACTTACAGACGAAGGGATATAGTTTTTTTTCTCTTTCAGTCTTTTGATAATCTCTTCGGCGGTTTCATAATTCGCCTTTCTGTTTTCAACGTAAAGTTCAGCCATTATATCGTCCAGACCCAAAACGGAGACCCTTGTATTATCGGGGAAATTCAGCATGCGCCGGCCAACTGCCGGCGGTGGAGAGACTCATCCGTCCTTTCATGCGTTTTCTTCATTCTGTGGAATAAGTTGTTTGTTTTTTAATATATCCTCTTCAGTCAGTGGCATATTTAACCTCCTCTTTCCTTATAAATTCGATTCCCGATGGACTCTCCCCAGGCTCAGATCCAGAATCAACCCGGCGATACTCACGGAACGCTGCGCCTGTCTCAGCAGTGACTGGTTGGTAAGCAGCGCCGCTTCGGCATCCAAAACAAAATTGATCACGCTCCGGCCGGCTTCATATTTAAGCCGTTCGTTACGAAGCACCTCATCGGCCTGAATAACCGATTGGCGGGTGGCTTCCACCCGCTTTTCAGCGCTTTCAAGTTCGGCAAGCGCGCTTTTGACTTCTTTTTCGATAGCGAGCCGAAGCTTCCTTTCGGCGGTTTTGGCGAGCTGCGCCTGTGCGGCGGCGGAAGCGATCTGCCCTGCCCTTTTGCCGGCGTCGAAAAGAGGAACCGTGCCACGGAGACCGATCGCCCAGTCATCGGCTGTGTTGTCCGGGCCGGCTCCCTGCGGGCCTGCGCTTGAAATCGGGTCATTTGCCCCGTATTCGTAGACGCCGGCCCGAAGCTCGATTCGTGGCCACCGCGACCGGTGAGCCGCTGTTTCCTGATCCAGGGCCGCCCGGATTTCATGTTGTTGCGAAATCAGATCCGGCCGGTTCGTCATGGCCTCCCGTATCATCGCTTCCACGCTTTCCGAAACAACCGTCCCGGGGTTTTCAGGAAGCGCATATACCAAGGGCGGCAGATCGCCCTCAAATCCCATCTCCGCGGAAAACTGGTTCACGGTGACGCGGCGTCCCGCTTCTAAAGTTGCCAGATCGCTTTCAATCTGGGCAAGGCGGGAGGAAATCTTGAGAACATCCGCCGCAACGGCCCTTCCGGCGTCGGCAAGCGCCTGAGTCCGGCTCATCAGCGCCTGAAGGCTTTTTCGGGTGGACTGGGCCGCCGCCATCAGATCGTCATAGGTCAGGGCCTTCAGATACAGGGACGCCACCGTGTAAACCACTTGCTGTTTTTGTCTATCCTGGAGAAATTGCGATGAAAAAATGCGTTCCCGGTCCGCCGCCAGTTCGCTGGACGTCTGCTGAAAATCCCACACCAGGACTTTCAGTTCGGCTCCGGCCATATAGATAGTGTCTGAAAACCGGACCACCTGCGGCGCGGTGGCCGGCGGATAGGCGTGATCGTGGCCGGTATGGCTCATATCCGCGAAAACATCCACCTGCGGCAGCAGCGCCGCTTTGGCGGTCCTGGCCGCGCCTTCCCGCCGGGCGGTTTCGAATATTGCGGATTGCAGATCCGGATTATGTCTCAGCGCATAGCCTATCGCCTGATCGAGCGTCATTTCGGTTGTGAATTCCGGACCGGACGATGGGTTTGCGGACAGCGCGGGGATTCCGGCGGTTGAAAGAAAAAATGCCAGCAATACCATCAGGATGTGCCGCCCGCGCAAATCGTCGGTTTTTAAAAGCAACGCCTTCATACCTGTCCTCCGCTGTCCGCGGGAATTACCGCCCGGAGATGCTCCGGCAGCCCGTTTCCCGGCTTTTTCGCATAGATCAGATTATAGGCCACGGGAATTACGAAAAGACTGAAAAGGGTCGAGGCGAAAAGCCCGAAAATAAGCGACCAGGCAAGCCCGGCAAAAACCGAATCCATCGTGATGGGAAAGGCGCCGAGCATGGCCGCCCCCGAGGTGAGAAGAATCGGACGGAGACGAACGGCGCAGCTTTCCACAATGGCGGGAATCAGCGCTTTGCCTCGGCTCAGGGAAATATGAATAAAATCGATGATGATGATCGAGTTGCGCGCGACGATTCCCGACAGGGCGATCATGCCGATCATGGCGGGAGAGGAAAAAAACAGGGGGTTCGGGAATTGGCCCACCATGCGAAGACCGGCATGGTTCAAAAGCCAGTAGCCGGGCATGACCCCGATCACCATGAGCGGGATGGCCAGCATGATGACAAGCGGCAGGCCGAAAGATCCCGTCTGATAGACGAGCAGGATATAAATGCCCAGCAGCGCCCCCAGAAAACCAACCCCCAAATCCCGGAAAATATGAATGGTGAGGCGCATTTCGCCCTCATCCCACCACTGCACCCGAATGCCTTCCGGAATCGCCCAGAGTACCCCGCCGCCTTTTTTCATGAGCGTGCGTTCCTGAAGCGGACGGAGTTTTGCATCCGAGACCCCGGTTCCCGCGGGATGCATCTTTTCGGGAGGGATGTTGTCCGCCCGAATATCCATGATCGTTTCCACCGGAGGCCTTCCCGCCATCTCCGCCGTGACATACACGACCGGCTCCAGATTGCGGTGATAAATCGTCTTGTCTTCCATCGTCTCCCGCCAGCGGCCCAGCTCGGCGATGGGAACCATGTTTCCCCGGATGCCCTTAACATACACCCGAGAGAGATCAAAGGTGTTCGAGCGCCGCGCCCTTGGCAGCCAGAGAATGATCTGAAGCGGATTTTTCTCGTCGGGGACCGCCAGCGTCCCCACGGGGACTCCCTCCAGACACATTCGAAGGGTCCGGCTGATATCTTCGGTGGTGATGCCGTTTAAGGCAGCCTTTTCCTTATCGACGGTAAAGACTTCTTTCATCTGGTCTTCCTCAACCGTATCGTCGACATCGACCACACCGGGCTCGCGAAGCATCCTGTCTTTGACAATCCGGGATGCGGCAATCAGATCGTCGTAGCTTTGACCGGGTTTACCGTAAACCGCCGCAACAACGGTTGACATGACCGGAGGCCCCGCGGGAAGCTCCACGATCTTGAGCTTGGCGCCGCTGCGTCCGGCAATCGCGGTCAAATCACCGCGCAGCCTCAGGGCGATCTCATGGCTTGCCGCAAGCCGTTCTGTCTTGTGGATGAGGTTCACCCGGATATCGGCCCGGTTGGGGACCTCCCGGAGAAAATATTTTCGCGAAAGTCCGTTGAAATCCACCGGTGAATGCGTGCCGACATAGGCTTCAAAATCGGTGACTTCGGGTACCGTTTGCAGGTAGTCCTCAAAATCCCGGACAACGCCGTCGGTGCGCTCCAGAGTGGTCCCTGAAGGCATATCGATGACCAGAAGCAGCTCGTCCTTGTTGTCGAAGGGAAGCTGTTTGGGCTGCACCCGGCGAGTAGCCACCAGAGAAAGACTGGCGATGAAGGCCAGGAAAATCACGAAAAGAAATCCGAAGGACAGCAGGCGGTTTTTTAAAAGCGGTTCCAGCAGCGGCCGAAAGAGCCGGTAAAGCCGGGTTTGCCTGACATCGGCCGGTTCATGGGGTGCGGGGACGGATTCCGTCTGATTTCGATTTTTTCCGTAGCGTCCTTTCAGAGCGTGATAGGCCAGCCAGGGCGTGATGGTAAAGGAGACGAACATGGACATGAACATGGTGACGGGAACATTTACCGCCATCGGCCGCAGATAGTCGTGCATCTCTTCGGTCACGAAAAAAAGCGGCAGAAAGGAGATAATGACGGCAATGGTTGCGGCAATCAGCGGGGGCCGCACTTCGTTGACCGCCTCCAGAACAATGTCACGCGTGGCACTGCCCATCATTTCAAAATGGCGGTGGATGTTTTCCACATCGACGATGGGGTCATCCACCAGAAGCCCGAGCGAGACCGTCAGCGCAAACAGGGTCACCCGGTTGATGGAAAAGCCGAAGAGGTAGTTGACGGCAAGGGTCAGCCCGAAAACGCACGGCACCGCCACCGCCACCACCAGCGATTCGGTAAACCCCAGGCCCATCGTCAGCAGGGCGATGACAACGATGATGCCGACGGCAAGCCCTTCGACAAGCTCATTCACTTTAGCGTTGGCCGTAATTCCGTAATTTCGCGTAATGGCAATGCTCACGTCATCCGGAACCACCTCTTTTTGAATGCTCTCCATGCGGGCGAGAATACCTTCGGCCACCCGGACGTTGTTGGTGCCTTTCTGCTTGGCAATGGCGATGGTGACCGCCGACTGCGATACCGGCGGCTTGCCGGGTTCCGAGGTGGCGCCGCCGATCCACTGGCCAGCGGCGCCCGCTTCCTTGTGGTGGGTCCAGGCGGGTCCGGCGCTGAAGCGCACATAGCTTGTCACCTCACCCGGACCGTCCGACACCTGGGCCACATCTTTCAGGTAAACCGGCCGGTCATTGGATGTTCCCCCGGCAGAAGACTTCCCGGTCGAGACGCCCACCACCAGAGATTCCACATCCCGTCTTCCGGATAAAAACCGGCCGGCCTCCACGCGTACCTCCCGGTCCGCCCGTGAAAACGCTCCGAGCTGAAAATTTGCGTCCGCCCCCTGCAGGGCGCGGCTGATATCCAGGGGCGTTACATGGAAGGCGGCCATGGCCTCGGGATCGGGACGCACCAGAAGCTGACGGGGTCTTCCGCCGATAAGGGAGGTAATCCCGGCATTGGGAACGGACTGGAGCCGGTCCAGCACCTCTTCGGCGATCCGGCGCAGACTGTAGTCATCCGCGCTCGGACTGGTGAAGGTAAGGGTTGCAATGGGCACATCGTCGGTTTCAACGGGTTTGACAACAAAGCCGGAAACGCCCGCCGGAATGCGGTCGCTGTTCTGGTCAAGCCATTTACGGAGCTTTACCAGACTTTTTTCCCGTTCCTGCCCCACAAAGAAGCGGACCGTAACTATGCTTCTTCCGGGAAGCGAGCGCGAGTAAACGTATTCGACGCCGTCGATCTGAAAGAAATATTTTTCAAGACGCGCGGAAACGAGCAGTTCCACCTCTCTGGCCGAATGGCCGGGGAAAGCGACCAGGATATCGGCGACCGGAATCACGATCTGGGGCTCTTCCTCCCGCGGGGTCACCATCAGCGCCACGGTGCCGACCGCAATGGAGAGCAGAATCAGGATCAGGGACAGGTTGGATCCCAGAAAGGCGCGGACGATGCGAATGGGCAGATTGTCGTGTTCCGGTTTCATGGCGTTTCCCCCTGAGATGAAGGACATACCACCTTGTCTCCTTCGGCAAGACCACTCAAAATTTCCACCTGATCCCCCACGCTTTCACCGGTTTGAACCGCACGCCGTTTGATATGATCCCCTACAACGACATCCACCAGGGTCAACTGGCCGATCCGGATGATGACATTATCCGGCACCCGTATTCTCTTTGTTGGGTGAGTGGGAATGCAGAGGCGTCCGAACATGCCGGGATACAGTCCGCTGGTGCGCGGCAGGGTGATGCGGGCGGTCACGGTCCGGCTTGTGGGGTCGACCGACGGGACGATCTCAACGAGTTTGCCATCCATCGTTTCTCCCGTGGCCGCAATCCGGAGCGCATAGGATTGCCCGATGCGCAGCAGCGATGCCTCCTGCTCGCGCACGTTTGCCTCAAGCCATAAACGGCCTTCCTCATACAGGGTCAATAGCGCCTTTCCCGGCGCCGCCAGATCGCCCACATCGGCCAGCTTATCGATGACAACGCCGGTTGCGGGGCTGCGAATCTCGGCGTAGCTCAGCGAAACATCCGCTTCCCGCAGGGCTTCCCGGGCGTGCTGTACGTCGGCTTCGGCTGTCCGAAGCCGCATCTGCGTCTGGTCGAACTCAGATCGGGGAATCACCGCCTTTTCCATGAGCGGTTTATCGCGCTGATAATCGGCTGCCGCAAGATCCCGGCTTGCCTGGGCGCGGCGAAGCATTTCCTTTGCCTGAGCCGACCGGGCAGTGATGTCCCGGCTATCGAGGCGCGCCAAAAGTTCATCTTTTTGGACGCGCTGCCCCGCCCGGACCCGCATTTCGAGAATGCTGCCCGAAATGCGCGATGAGACCGTCATCCGGTATTCCGGCTGAAGGGTGCCCGCAGCCTCCGATATTATCGGCGTCAAAACGGAAACAACGTCGCAGGTGGAAACGCTGGCCGCTGAACGCATCTTTTCATCCAGTTTTACGGGCTCGATCCGGTCTTTTCGGAAGACTCCGGTCATCCAGAACATCATCACCACAATGATGGCGATGGGAAGAACAAAGCGCGCGCTTTTTGCATTAAATTGATTCCGGCCTGCCGCAAGGAAAAAACGCCGGGGTCCTGCCGTATCCGTTCGGGCAGTCCGATCGTCGCCCCGTTGGTGGGGCTCGGAGGGACTTGCGGTCGTGCGGATTTCTTCACAAAAAGGCTTCCCATTTTCAGGAGTCTGATTTTCACCGTTACTGTTATCATGAACCGATGGGGTCTCTTTCATCCGCCCCTCCTTAATTTTCCGATTTCCCCAACTTCCCAACTTCCTAACTTCCTAACTTCCTAACTTCCCTATTTCTCGGTCTCAACCGGCAATCCGGCATGCTGCCATCCGCCGCCGAGAGATTTAATTAGGGCCGCAACCGATACCAGTTGCTGGCCCCGAAGCCGGACGCTCGAACGCTCAATTCCCAACGCCGCATTCTGCGCGCTCGCTACCTCAAGATAGGTCGCAAGGCCGGATCGGTACCGGTTGCCGGCGATTTCCGCTTGCCGGCGAACGGACCGCAAGGCGTCCAGGATCTTCTCATATTCATCGGCGAGCAGATGTTCGGCCGCAAGATTGTTTTCCACCTCTGCAAAGGCGGAGAGGACGGTTTGCCGGTACCGGGCGACGCTTTCCTCGTAAACGGCCTTTGTCTGGCGAAGGGTGGCGTTCAGTTGTCCGCCCTGGAACAATGGCAGCGTCAGGGACGGGCCGACGGCCCAGTACCGGCTGGGCCAATCAAAGAGCATGTCCGTCCCATCGCTTTGGAACCCGGCTATTCCACTTAACTTGACGGTGGGGAAAAACGCGGCGGTGGCAACGCCGATCTGCGCATTGGAAGCCGCCATGCGGCGTTCGGCGGCGGCGATATCGGGCCGGCGTTCGAGCAGCTCCGAGGGCAGTCCGGCCGGAAGGAGGACCGGAGACAGGTTGAGCGGCCTTTCGGCAAGTTGAAACAGGGATGCGGTCTTTCCGGTCAATACCGCAAGAGCATTTTGATATTTGGCCCGCTGGAGGGCGATGTCCGGCACCTGGGCTTCCGCGGTCTTCAAGACGGTCTCGGCCTGCGCCACATCGAGGTCCGAAACCATGCCGCCGGCCCGGCGGTTTCGCACGAGATCAAGCGACTTTCGATACACCTCGATGCTGGAGAGAAGCAGTACCCTGTCCGCATCCAGGGTGCGAAGGGTAATGAAATTGGCCGCCACTTCGGCCTGAAGGGAAAGCCTGATGGATTCGACATCGTCCGCACCGGCCTCGGCCTGGGCCGTTGCCGCTTCAACCGAACGCTTGACCCGCCCCCAGAGATCGATTTCGTAGCTGAAATCAAACGGCACGCTGAGGGTGTCATAGGTCTGACCGGGTTTACCGCCGACCGGACGGTGTTTGGAATCCCGTTGATCCACCTGCTGGATGGCGCTTCCCAGGCGCGGGAAAAGCGCGGATTCCGCCACGTTGGCAAGGGCCCTGGCCTGCGCGAAACGGGACACGGCCACCTTTAACTCCTGATTGGCGATCATGGCGTCGGCTTCCAGCTGGTCGAGTTCCGGATCTCCGAATATTTCCCACCAGTTGCCCTTAGGCAAATGCGCGCCGGGGGCGGCGATTTTCCAGTCGAGGCCAGGTCCGACATAGGCCTCCGGAATGACGGTGGCCTCGGGGCGCTGATAATCGGGTCCAACGGCACAGCCGGAAACCAGCATCATCACCAGCGCTGAAAAAAATCCTCGTGTCATGTTCGAAAAAAAATCAAAACGGCGCAATCGGATCATGGCTTTTTCTCCGTCGGGGGCGCTTCGGAGGCGGCGACCACCATGCCGTTTTCCAGTGAGTCCGTGGGATTGACGATGACGCGATCCTGCACGGTGATACCGGAGATGATTTCAAGGGTTTGTCCGAAATCACGTCCGATCGTAACGCGTTGCAGTGTGACCTTGCCGTCGGATGCCACCACGCCGACCCGCGGACCGTCGGACCGGAAGAGCACCGTGTTGGCCGGAAGCGTCAAGGCGGCCTTCATTTTCGCATCGGTGAAGCGCACCTGAGCATAACTGCCCGCCAGAATTTCGCCTTTTGCGTTGTCCGCCTCCAGTTCCACCGGCAGGGTTCTGGAATCCGGCGTGATGACCCCCGCGGTACGGATCACTTTTGCCGTAAATTTACGGCCTGGCAGACCCGGCAGCGTCATCTCGGCGAATTGGCCGGTTCTGATGCCGGGGGCCATTTCCTGCGGAACCTGAACCAAAATGCGAAGCTTTTGGGTTTGTGCCAGGTGAAACAGTTCCCGAGTGCCGGCGGCCACGATCAGATCTCCGGAGTCAATATTGCGAACCGTAATCGTGCCGGAAAACGGCGCCGTCACCCGGGTAAACGCCTGTATCCTTTCCAGCCGGCGCACCTCGGCGGCCGCCGAATCGGCAAGCGCGGTTTTGAGTTTAAAGTCGGCCTGTTTTTCGGCGGCATCCTGTTCACTGACACTGGCGGATTTTAGCAGCTCCGCCCAGCGCGTTGCCGTGATTTTGGAGATACCGAGACCGGCTTCGGCCTGATGGAGCTGGGCGCGGGCCCGTTCAAGTTCCTGAAGCTGCTCGGGGGTATCGATCGTGGCAAGGAGCTGACCTTCCGTCACCCTATCTCCCATGTCCACAAACCGCTCCTGAAGATAACCGCTGATCCGGGCGTGGATCGGCGCTTCCATCCAGGGTTTTATTTCCGCCGGCAACGCTGTTTGGATCAGGCTTTGCCCGGGTTTGGGCGCGATGATCGTGACGGTGGGAACGGAAAGCTCCCGGGTTTCGGCCTTCAACTCGGTTTGCCGGTGCCATCGGGGGATAAGTCCCGCGATGACGCCCGTGCCGATCAATACGGCTGCAATGAGGGATATAACCAGGAACTTGACGAAGGATCGATGACGCTTCGCCGAGGGTCCCGGGTTTTCCTTAGCATCTTCTAATTGTTTTGAATTCATAACCATCCCTTATTCGTCATGGAGTTTGATTTGCGAGCGATTAGCTGTGAGATTCTTAGTCGCCGGGAAAGACCGACTCGGTTTTCAAAACCGAGTCGGTCTGCTCGGAAGACTCCCTTTTGGGTGTCCGCCGGTGAAGCATGCTGAACACCGCGGGCACGAAAAAAAGCGTTGCAAAGGTGGCAATTCCCAAGCCCCCGATCACAGCTCTTCCCAGTGGGGCATTCTGCTCGCCGCCTTCGCCCATGCTCAGCGCCATAGGCAGCATGCCGATGATCATGGCCAGCGCCGTCATGAGCACCGGGCGCAGGCGCCCCACGCCCGCTTCCCAGGCGGACGCAGCCGGATCATTTCCCTGCGCCAGAAGGTTCCGGGCAAACGATACCACCAGGATAGAGTTAGCTGTCGCCACTCCCAGGCTCATGATGGCACCCATCAGGGCCGGAACGCTTAGCGTCGTTAGCGTCAGATAGAGTCCCCAGATGACCCCCGCAAGGGCGCCGGGCAACGCCGTGATGATGATGAAGGGATCGAGCCAGCTCTGGAAATTGACGACCAGCAAGAGATAGATCAGCACCATCGCAAGCCCCAGGCCGATGCCGAGACCGGTGAAGCTGGATCGCATGGTCTCCGCCTGACCCCGCAGAACGATGGAGGCGCCTTTCGGTAATTCCTTTTCCGCCTCGGCAATTAAGGGGCGGATGTCCTTGAGCACTCCGCCCAGATCCCGGCCGCTCACACCGGCAAAGACATCGATTACCGGCATCACGTTATAATGAGAATAGATGGGGGAGCCGGTTTTTCGCTCCACCGAGGCGACATTGGCCAGAATCTGGGGGCTGCTTTTGCCGGGTTTCCCGGCGGTCAGCGCAATGGCGTTCAGTGCGGAAAGCGAATCCATGTCGCGTTCCGGAACCCGTATATTGACGAGGTATTGAACGCTGTTTTTCGCATTCAGCCAGTAATTGGGCTGGGTCTGGCTGCTGCCGGAAAGATTCAGCAATACCGAGTTTGCCACATCACGCTCCGTCAGTCCGATCTGCGAGGCCTTGGTGCGGTCGACGGCAACATGCAATTCCGGCTGGTTGGCCGGCTGCTGTACTCTGACATCCACGGCGCCCGGAATCTTTCTAATGTTCTCGGCCAGTTTTGTCGCAATCTCCCGCGTTTTTTCACGGGGCCGCCCCACGATCTGAATATCGAGCGGAGCGGGTATCCCGAAATTGATGGTCTGATTGACGATATCGGCCGGCAGAAGATAGAACGTCGATCCGGTAAATTCCCGCTCCAGGCGGGAGCGCAACCGGCGGATATAATCGTCGGTGGGCCGGTGATTCCGGTTGAGGGATACCATAATATCCGCGTCTCCGGTTCCGGTGAGTCCGTTATCGATATAGGCCAGCGGGACGCCGCCGGTGGGCATACCGATGTTGTCGAGTATTCCGGCCAGTTCTTCGGCGGGGATTACCTCCCGGATCACGGCTGCGATGCGGTCCACGAGCCGGGTGGTCTCTTCGATGCGGGTGCCTCCTGGGGCACGGACATGCAACCGGAAGTGGCCCGCGTCCACGGCCGGAAAGAAGTTCTGCCCCAGTTGCGGAATCAACATCCAGCTTCCCCCGCAAAAGGAGAGAAAAAGGATCGCAAAGAGGACCCGATGGACGAGTACGGCGCCCAGGAGACGCCCATAGCCTTCCCGAAATCGGTCAAAGGCGTGGTCGAACCCTCGCTGCAGTCGGGCAAAGGGCCGCAGCCACAGGGTCGGTTGCCCGGTATCGGCCTTATGGGCACCCTCCATGTTACGATAGAACCACATGACGAGGGTCGGAATGAGCGTCCGGGATAGCACATAGCTTGCCAGCATCGCAAAGACGACCGCTTCGGCCAGCGGTACGAAGAGATAGCGCGCAACGCCGGTGAGAAAGAACATCGGCACAAACACAATGCAGATGCAGAGCGTCGAAACAAAGGCCGGCAGCGCGATTTCCTGAGCGCCATCGAGAATCGCCTGAATATTGGGTTTTCCGAGCGCCATCTGCCGGTGAATGTTTTCGATTTCAACCGTGGCATCGTCCACGAGAATACCGACGACCAGCGCCAGCCCGCCAAGCGTCATGAGGTTGATGGTTTCGCCCAGGGCACTGAGAAGCGCTATGGAAGTGAGCACCGAAAGGGGAATGGAAAGAGCGATGATAAACGTGCTGCGCCAGGAGCCCAGAAACAGCAGAATCATCATCGCCGTGAGCGCTGCCGCGATCACGCCCTCCTTGACGACGTCTTTTACGGCGGCGCGGACAAAAAGCGATTGGTCGGCAAATTCGCTCGCTTCCAGCTCGGGAGGAAGGCCGCTTAAGATTTTCGGCATGGCCTTTTTCACGCCGTCCACCACGCTGAGGGTCGAAGCGGCGCCGCTTTTCAAAATGGTGAGCAGCACGCCGCGAACGCCGTTTAGCCGGACGACGTTTTGTTGCGGCTGGTAGCCGTCGTGTACCTGCGCCACATCCCCGATCCGGATCACGGCACCTCCTACGGTTTTAACGGGCAGATCGTTTAGGGCCGCTATCGTTTCCGGGTTGCTGTTCAATGCAATGCTGTATTCGGTTTCGCCGATTTTGGCCGTGCCGCTGGGAAGCATGAAATTCTGAGCATTGAACGCATTGACGACATCCAGGGGGGTCAGATTTTTGGATTCCAGCGCGGCCGAATCGATATCGACGGCAACCACCCGCGCCTTTCCGCCGGCCGGATACGGCACCGAAGCCCCCCGAACGGTAGCGAGTCCCACTTTCACCCGGTTCATCGCCATGTCCTGCAATTCCTGCTCCGAGAACTTGTTGCCGGCAAGACTGTATTGAAGAATCGGAACCGAGGCGGCATTATAGCGGATGATGATCGGAGGCGTGATCCCGGGCGGCAGGAGGCGCTGAACCGCCATTCCGCTTGCCGCCATCTGTGCAACTCCTTCCGCGACCGATGCCCCGGGTTGGAGGAAGACCTTGATCACGCCGACACCGTTGTAGGCGGTGGACTCGGTATGCTCGATATCGTTTACCAGCGTACTGATCATTCGTTCATGGTTGTAGATGATGCGCTGCTCCACCTCCCGGGCGCTTAAGCCGCTATAGGTCCAGACCGCGCAGACGACCGGAATATTGATCTCCGGAAAAATGTCCGTCGGGGTGCGCAGCAGCACAAACGGTGTCAGGAGCAACAGTATAAGCGCCGCCACCACAAAGGTGTAGGGCCGGCGTAACGCGAGTCGGACAATCCACATGGTTTCTTTCCTTCTGAAAAAGCCCCTCGAAACAATGATTCAATCCCCGGTCCCTGAAACAGCTCTCGCCGGATTTACACCTGCCCGCGTCGTCATCAATAATGACATAAGGCTTGAATTTGGTTTCTGAAAATTCATTATTCCGGAGGTAACGGGTGCCAGCCGGTCTCGGGTGAGGTCTCTTACCGATCTTCACCCGGCAAGAGACCGAAGGGAGGGTAACGACAGTGATAACTTGATTCACGATGGTCTCCATATTCATTTTCGTGAATATGGAGAATTTAAGGGTCAATGTCAAGACGGATTTTAAAAGAGGTCGTGGACGGCATGATTAATCCGGATAATGTCCGATCCCGTTTTGAGGGGTTGATCGCCGGATAGCAATCCCGTTCGGGAAGATTTCTCTTTACAAGTGGGTTTTAATGATATTATTCCCGATCAGGAAGATTTATATTGAGGAAAGATCATGCAAGGCCAAAACATCCTGTTCGGGACGATTATGTCTCCGAAAGACCTCGGAAACGCCATCAGGGCCAAGCGGAGGGCGGACCGGCTCACCCAGGCCGACGCGGCGGCGCTCTGCGGAGTAGGAACCCGATTCCTCGGGGAATTGGAGCGGGGGAAGGAGACAGCGCAGATTGGCAAAGTTCTTCGCATCATCAACGGGCTCGGCCTGAGCCTTGAAATCGCTTCACGGGGAGGCAGGCAATGACGGCTCTGGCGGTTTATCTGTGTGATGATTTTGTTGGCCTTCTGTCGAGCGATAAACTGCAGCGGTTTTCCTTTCAATATGACCCGGAATGGCTCGCAAGGCAGAATGTGCCGCCACTTTCACTTTCTCTCCCTCTAGGGGAGGGTGTTTATTCCGATGACATTTCGCCGGGTATAATGGTTGGTATCTGGTCGTCCTCATTGGCCGAGGTGGCCGGTATGATCCTGGGGGCTAACGGCAGCATGGCGGCCATTCCGGATCACCGGCTTTCCGAAATGAAGGCCTTTTAGCATACCGATAGTGCAAAATGATCGGCAATTTTTACAAATAACTCATGTATCATCGTCTTTATTATTTGTATTTATTGTAGTTTTGTTGTATAAGATCGGAAAAAAGGATCGGCATAATGGTTGACCGGATTTTCCAGATGACACCTTATTTGCCCTCACGGCAGTCCCCCCTGCAAGACATGTCAGTGGATATTATCGAAAAGTCAGCCGCTCTGGCCGGCAGGCTGCATCCCCTTACCTTGCAGGGCCTGATTGATTTTTTACGAATCACCAACACCTATTATTCCAATTTGATCGAGGACCATAACACCCATCCCCTGGATATTGAACGCGCCATGGCGCAGCAGTATGATGAGAACCCGGCCAAACGCGATCTACAGATTGAGGCCGGAGTTCATGTAGCGTTGGAGCGGGAACTGGATCGGGAAATTATTTCCGGTAATGTACAACTCACCGGGCCTGATTTTATCCGATCCATCCACCAGCGCTTCTACGAAAAACTGCCGGACCGGCTAAAAAAAATTCGCGACATGGACGGCAACACCTCCGTGGCTGTTGAGCCCGGAAAGTTCAGAGATCATTACGTCAAGGTGGCGCGTCTGGTTCCCGTGGCCCCGCAAGCTATTGAGAAGTTCATGTCGGAATTTGACCGGCAGTATCGGCTCACCCGTTTTTCCCGCATGGATCAGCTTCCGGCTATTGCGGCAGCCCATCACCGGCTGATGTGGATTCACCCCTTTTTGGACGGCAACGGGCGTGTTGCGCGGCTTTTTACCGGTGCCTGCATAAAAGCTTCAGGCATTACGGGCTATGGCCTGTGGTCGGTGAACCGGGGCTTTGCACGCTTTAAAACCGATTACATGGCCGCCATCGGGAATGCCGACAGGCACCGGCAAGGAGACGTGGACGGCCGCGGCAATCTGTCCCAAAAGGGGTTGGATTGTTTTTGTGAGTTCTTCCTCTCGGTTTGTCTCGATCAAATCGCGTTTATGAGCAAAATTCTGGACCTTGAAAACCTGGCTCCGCGCATCGAGCAATATATCCGTCTAAGGGCCAACCGGTTGCTTCCGGGTGGCGAAGCGATAAGGCCGGAAGCGTTTCACCTTATCAGGGAAGCCTTTGTATTTGGCACCTTCGCTCGTGGTCAGGCATCCCGTCTGACCGGCCTTAAGGAGAGAACCGCCCGCACGCTGCTCTCCGAGTTGATCGATGAAGGGTTACTTATTTCGGACACGCCCAAGGGGCCGGTACGGCTTCATTTCAGCGCCCGTCTGCTGCCGGTCTGGTTCCCGGAACTGGGACCGGAATGAGGGTCTTTCGGAGCACGACGATGATGGACTCTCCTCGGATTTGAATGCAAGTTGTGAGGGTTAGGGTAATGGACGAAGCTTGTTAGCGATTTGGCGGGGGCGGCGGATGATATCGATCAATAGATCATGCAGGTCATGGGCCAGCACGATGCCGAACCCCAGGGGAAACACGCATAAAAAGGGTACCGCGGGCCAGGTTTCGCGTTGCCAGGCAAAAAACACCGGTGCAATCGTGTAAATCAACAGCGGGATATTGATGGCCAGGTTCGTTACGACATGCGAAGGAACGACGGTATTCGGGCGGTTGATGGGCGTGTTGTCCAGAATGCCGAATTTGGGCGTTCGAACAAACTCCCCGCCCTTTCGAAGCAACCCTTTCAGAACGGACAAAGAGAAAAAAGGCGCCAGCCCGATGCTTGCCGCCGGCAAAATGGGAAGGACCCAGAGCGGATGGTTCCGGCGGGTCGAAACGCTATAGATCAGGTAATACATCAAAACGGTGACCCCGGTCATCAGAAACAGGGGCAAATCGATCCAGATGATCTGGTAGACCCCGATTCCGATCCGGGTCAGGAGCACCGGATAGAGCGTGACCGTGGCGAGAAATCCGAACAGCCAGCAAAAATTGGATAAAAGATGCGCCACGGCCTCGATCTTAATGCGAGCGGGAAGGGCGGTGACCATCAACCGGGGAAGAATTTTTTTCGCGGTTTGGATGGCGCCCTTACTCCAGCGTTCCTGCTGGCGGCGAAAATCGGAAAGGGTCACCGGAAGCTCCGAGGGCACCTCGACGTCATTCAGATAGACAAACCGCCATCCTGCCAACTGAGCCCGGTAACTCAGATCCAGATCTTCCGTCACGGTGTCGGACTGCCATCCGCCGGAAGCTTCGATGGCGGCTTTTCGCCAGATGCCCGCCGTTCCGTTGAAATTGAAAAAAAGGCCCCGGGAACACCGGATCATATGCTCGATGCCGAAATGCGTTGAGAGCAGCAATGACTGCAGGCGGGTCATCCAGGAGTACCCCGCGTTCAAAAAGCCCCATTTCGCCTGGACCATGCCGATATCCGGACGGCTGAAATGGGGGACCGTTTTATTTAAAAAGTCGGGCCCGGGCACAAAATCCGCGTCGAATATGGCGATGAATTGCCCCTTTGCGCGCTTCAGGCCGTTGGCCAGAGCGCCTGCCTTATACCCGGTTCTCCGGTTCCGGTGAATGGCATAAATATCGACCCCTTTTGAAGACCAATGGGCCACCCGTTCCGTCACGATGCGGCGGGTATCATCTGTCGAGTCATCGAGCACCTGCACTTCGAGCTTATCCTCCGGCCAGTCAAAGGCCGCAACGGCATCGATTATCCGGCCGGCAACCGGAGACTCGTTATAAAGCGGAACCTGAACGGTAATGCGCGGCCATTGCGCCATTATCGGGCGGGGCGGTCCCGGGGTCACGCTTTTTCGCGTCAATTTGAGCCAGCAAACGATCATCCAGATGCGATGGAGTCCATACAGGGCAAGTCCGCCAATGGAGAGAAAATGGATGACCGTCAGCAGCGATAGGATGTGGGCTTTCATGGAACGAGCCGATAGCACGGCTTACTTGCGAGTTCAACCTTTTTCACCCCCTATAGAATATTTCAATTATTTTAAAAAAACAGATAGATATTATGAATTTGACGGAGGCGGAGAATATTTCTAATGGATGGCTTTCGTTCATGACCATCATCGGGAATTAAAAAAAATGGCCCCTCACGAGATAGCAAGTAAAGAAGCCGTCCGTCCTGCCGCTGAAAATGCTGCTGATATTAGCGGGGGATGTGCAGGGCCGATGAACCTGGTTTTAAAGGTCAAAGGATCTTCATAGAATAGCTTGTCTGGCGGTTGTTTAAACGCTCCGATTAGCTTGAATTACAAAATGCTTGACATCGGTGTTGCCAGATATTAATTTGTTGCCCAATTGGACAACAATTAATTATATGGCAACACCATGCAAAAAAAAGATATCGTCAAAGAGCTCGAAGGATCTATCAAACTACTGCTGCCAGTGCCGGGTCTTGAGGTCGTGGTCGAGCACGGGCGGTCAGTACAATGGGACTTGCGAGTCAAAGCGAACTACCAGGGATTGCGGTTCGATCTCATTGTCGAAGTGGTGCCAGCAAACAACCTTCCGGTATTCCGGGATAAGATCAACCGTCTTAAATCGTCAGTTCAGGCAAGCCATGTCGTTCCCGTTCTGGCAGCCCCGTATTTAAGCCCTGAAAGGCAGGCGCTCTGCCGGGAAGCCGGTGTTTATTTCATGGATCTGTCGGGAAATGTCTTTGTCGCCCATCAAAGCTTATATGTCGAAAGGATCGGATTCCCCAACAAATACCCCGAGAAACGCCAGAGAAGGTACCCATTTTCGGACAAGGCATCGCTTATTCTGAGGGAATTGCTGAAAGCCCCAAAACGGCAGTGGGGTGTTCGCGAACTTGCTGAAAAAATTGAGCTCAATCCGGGCTATGTGTCCCGAATGGCCAAATCCCTTTCTGCAGCCGGTTACGCCTCACAGACCGGCGGCAAGCTCAAAATTCGATTCCCGAAAGAAATCCTGGATGATTGGGTAAGAGCCTATGATCTGAAAAGAAACCAGCATCATCGGTTTTTTATGCTCGCTCCCGATGTGAAATCGATTCTCCAGCGTCTTCGTAAAATCGACGTGCCCCGGAAAGTTGAATACGCGTTGAGCGTCCAAGCCGGTGCCGGGCTCATTGCCCCGCATGCGGTATACAAGGAAGTCCACATGTATGTAGGCGACGGTAAGGGTACAGAATTTTTCAAAAAGGAACTGGATCTTAGAGACGCGGATCAAGGCGCCAACCTGGTGCTGATGATGCCGTACTACAAACACTCCGTGTTCTATGACAGCCGGCAGATTGAAGGGCTTTGCGTGGTGTCGGATATCCAGTTGTACCTGGATCTTTACGGGTACCCGGTGAGAGGCAGGGAGCAGGCGGAGCATCTGTACGCCAAGCGGCTGGAAATGCTGTTTTCGGGGGATGCAGGTAATGGCTGAGGATTTCACACGGGGTCTTCTCAAGACACTGGCTGTAATGAGGCCGTATCATTTGCAAATCGTTATCGGTGGCGGATGGGCGCCGTTTCTCTATTACCGATATCTCGCCAAAAACCGCGAGCACACACCTGTTCTGACGCGCGATATTGACTTTATGGTCAGACACCAAGTACCGCTCGTCGGCCCCAAAACCATCGACGAAATCCTCACAAAGGAAGCCAAGCTGACAACGGCCTTCAAAAGCCTGGATAACCCGCCGGTCATCCATTACGAAGGCACCATTGACGGCATTGAAGTCGAGATCGAATTCTTGACCGACCAGACCGGATCGCAGGAGGAAAAGGTTCTCGTCGTTCAGAAGGGACTTCACGCCGAAGCGCTGCGATATGTTTCGATTATTGTCGAAAACACGCTGCTGCTGGAAATCGATGATGCAGAATCAGAGCAGGGAGATGGCCCTCTGATCGTTCAAGTTCCAAAGCCTGCGGCGTACATATTTCAGAAAGGTCTGTCGTTCCCTGCTCGCCGGGACAAGAAAAAAGCATCCAAAGACCTGTATTACATTTTCGATATCCTGGCAGGAATCCCCGATGAATACATTTTTGAGGGAGGTGATTTCGAGGTGTTATCCGGCAAACACCCGGCTTGGTTCATTCAATTTATCTCAAATCTCAGCTCCCAATTCGAAAGCGCCGATGCCGAAGGCCCAATACGAATCGTTGAACAGCGGCCTGCAGATGCCTTTATTGATTTGGACGATGATCAGTTGGGCAATTTTGCACATGGAATCATGGAGCAATTCATCAAGAAGCTGGAACCATGCGGCCTCCCCTGAAGCTATCTTCTCGGAAGGCCGCGCCGAGTTTCGCGGCAGCGACCACGACTATGACACCCATACCGAGATCGCGGTTTCGCCCGAGGATGACATCGAACTGCGCCGCGTGCGCATCACCAGCAATGCCGGGACACGCCGGGCCTTAGACGTGACCAGTTATGCCGAAGTGGTGTTGGCGCCACCTGCCGGGGACGCACTGCATCCAGCCTTCAGCAATCTGTTTGTGAGAGATAAGAACTTGCTTTTCATAAAGAAAAATATTGGCAATTGCAATAGTAAATCGGGCTGAAGTCCACCCCAAGATGTTCTGACCCTTACCCATAACACTACAGCGCATCTTTAATACCGCACAATTCAGCCAACGCGACTCTTTTTTTCCTATGCGACTTGTAGGCGGTTAAATTTCGGTGAAGATGATATTGAACAATTTCCATCGTTCCCTCCAAGCTCAAAGTTCTTAGAGGAAGCAGTAGCGCCAGTAATCTTTTGACCAAAGGAAGAGTCAGCAGAGGAGTTTTTTTTAAAGCGCAACCTCATCCGAAGCATGAAATGTAGCGATAAAAACACATAGGCCATATGTCGATGCCAGGCAGGCCAGGAACGATGTTCATAGCTATCCATGCCGAGCTGCCCCTTGCCCTCCTCAAAGCACTGCTCTATGGGCCAACGCATGATGGATGCCTCGATAAGTTCCGAAAGCGAAATCTTCTTTGGCGCATTTGAAATAGCATATTTGATCTCGCCATCGGCGTTCTTTCGGAAAAACAGCCACTGCTCTTCACCAACCGGCAATCCGTCACGAGACAAACAAATGCGGATCCGGGCAACATCCGCTAAGATCGGTCCCTTGGCGCCCTCAGCGATCACAGCCGGTTCCCAGGTAAGGTGGCCGGACTTAGCGATTTCAGATACGCTTTGCGGCTTGGGCTGCCCGGGCAATATTCCGATTTTTGTTGGGCGCGGCCCCCGGCCCTTGTAAGCCGGGAGGCCAAGCTGCGGTTTTTGCAAAAAGACCTGCTCATTGGATTTGACAGCCACGAAGTAATATCGATCCTTGGGCAGAGCGTTTAAAAATTCGATATCGCTTCCAAACGCTGAGTCACCACCGATCCACTTAGAGGGGTAAAGACCGCTCTCAAGGATTTCATTTATCAGGTCAATGGCTATTTCCTGTTTGGTCTGAAAGACAAGATCCTCCGGGACCATATTGGCTACGCGTCTTTCTTTTTGTTCTTCGGAAAACCAGCTTTTAGACATGTACAGGCGGCAGCTCAAAAGGCCGTACCCTTTGCTGCTTGTATAGCCGACGAAGACGCCGGATTGGCAGTTTTCGACCTTTCCGAGAGCCCCGCAATACTGCCGAGAAACTCCAACGGATTCCTTGCCCTTCTTCGGAAAATCACTGGGATCAACGGTGATCATTCCGTCAGGGGATGCAATCATCGACGCGAGCATCTCACGATGGGTTTGCAGCATGCCCCTATGATCCCAGCGGTAGTTTTTCATGAACATCTGAAGTGAACGGACAGATTCCTTTCCCAAGAATTCAAGCGCGATTGGCTCGACGGATTTGGCTGCGGCGTTGCTCATGAGTCCGGAGATGTAGGCCAATCCCAGGCGCTTATGTTCAATGCGGCCAAAGCAATCATGAAAGAGTTTATGGAAGCTAATAAGTTCTTCTCCAATGTTCTTGATATCGTCTCCGTCCATATTCAAGTCGGCCATGAGATCCGGATGCCACTTACAATGTTCTAAAAGCACGGCAAGCTCCTCCACTTTGGTTTGGGTTTGTGGAGGACGATCATAAACAGGGGCAGGCTGTTGTTGGCAGTCGATAATTCGTCTAAAATTGCTTTCTACAACATAAATATAAATCTCCTTTGGGAATCCATGATAGCGGTACCCCTTTCCCTGTTTTGTACTGCCATATGTATGTCCAATATGCTGCCAATTCGATGCCTTATAGCATGAACCGTTGAAATAGCGGCTATCGACAAAGGTTTCCAGTAAAAGCAGTCTATGGCTAAAATGCCGCTGCCAGTCCGCGTCAAGCCGCCCTATATTTAATGCCATGACATGCGAAGCCAAATTTGGGATTCGAACCCATGGCATGATTAAAAAACGGCTGTTTCCGACTACTTGATGCAGGTGACGTTTTCTTTGACTCGATGACCACCCGATGAAGCAATCCCTCGCAGTCAATTTCAGCGCTGGTGCGCTCCAAGAAAGGGCAGCCACAGGTCGATTTTCTATAAAAGATAAATACTTAAGTCGATGTCCCAATAAGTTCCGATAACTCAGATAGTGATGATTTTCGACCAATTGGTCCCATAATGGTTCCCATGGGGATCTGCTGACCAACTCAACCACAACTGGCGCAAAAGCCCTCAGCTCTCCAGAAATCGGGTTGGTATCAATATGGGCTGATGCTTTCGACATTTTCTTGCTCTCAGTGTTTGTTGAGTCGTTCCATGGAACAAATAGTGTCGTTGGTCATACAGGGCACAGGCCACCTGCAACGGTTAAAACCCTTCTCAAGCCGCTTCGATACCAGAAAACTTCAAGCCGTGACCCCGAAAGATCGCCCTGTTAATTCGCACCATACACATATTATTTCAGCATGTCTACAAAAATATTGCGCTGTAGTGATAAGTAGGGTTGCGAGAGACAGGAGGGGGATGGGAGGCAGGATTATATGATGTCATCACCTTCCACATGGCTGTGAGGTCGTCGAGGCGTTGGAGACCGCGCCAGAGGCTTTTGGTGCCAGGTTCGCCATCGCATTTTCTGCCAAGAAAGCCACCAAGACTTGCAACCATCATAATTGTCATGCGAAGCGAGGGTGGCTCTGCGGGAGGGATAGGGTCTTTTTGGACATAAGCATTCAGGGCTTTCCACTCTGCTTCTTGAAAAAAGGCGGTGCAGGGGACATTGGGAATTTCGCGTCCCAGCATTGTCAAAAGGATTCGTCTCGCTCGCCATTATCGCGCAAATCCGCACCGGAAGAAGTTTTTTATGTCGTTTAGAAGGCTTAAGAAAAACCTCGGCAAAACGAATTTCCAATCTTTAACCGGCGCTCCACAAGCATTATCACGATCTTGTCGGCCGCGCCCTTATGTTTCACCTACCGGGATGAATTGTGTGACGTCCCCAGTTATGTGACGTAAACAAAAAAATGTCTTTATTATCAGCATAATTTTCATTTTCGACGTCACATAACCACGATCCCGTTTTCGGCCTTGGACATGCTACAGGTTTTTCAGGAAGTTCATCACTCCACCGTTCTCGTGCCACGCTTTGCCGACTTATTCTGATCCTGAAATCTCACAATGAGCAAGCGCTTTGGCCTTCATCTCCAAATTGTAGAGTGTCACTTATATATACCAGATTTTAGACCAGAAATGTCACGCTACTTTACCACCCGCGAAAATCCCCAGGCAGGTTAAATCGATAATTGCAAGGTATCAGAAGTCGAGATTGTAGTAGAGGCGTTCTTGACGGATTGGACTGTTTTTTGTGCCAGCGGGACCAGCTTTGAGCCGGCGGGCAGTAAGGGCTGATGCTTGTTGCCCCCCCCCCCCCGGCCCTTTAAATGGAGTCCATACAGGGCAAGCCCGCCGATGGAGAGAAAATGGATGACCGTCAGCAGCGATAGGATGTGGGCTTTCATGGAACGAGCGGATAGCACGGCTTACTTGCGAGTTCAACCTTTTTCATCCCCTATAGAATATTTCAATTATTTAAAAAAAATAGATAGATATTATGAATTCAGACCTCGTTATGGACATGCTTAGCCCCCTGCTGAGAACGCCCAGTTTTCAGCGTTCCGGGCCATTATTACCCAAAAATTGGACAAAACCAAATTTGTTAAATTGGACAAATATTTATTCATTGATTTAATATAATAAATAAAAAACATCATTAATGTAAAATATATTGACACGCCATGTGCGGCATGTCATTCTCGTTCCGTCAAACAATGGGGCGAGGTGAATATGACACAGTACGAATTATTTAAAGAAGCGCCACAAGAAGATAAAACTGTCAGACACATTGGTTACCGTCTTTATCTTAAATTCAAAAACATCGATCAAACCAAAGTTGCTCTTTACCATAATGAAACCTTGGTTAAAACAGCTGATCTTTCAGACAAGGTTACAAAAAGACTATTTGTCATAGAAGCCATCGAGCTTGGAGCAAAAAAAAGCCATCTTGCCGAGGCACTGAATATCAGTCGGCAAACAATTCACAACTATATGGAAACAAAGAAACATTTTGGCAACGAAGGGCTTATTCACAGTTACAACCCTTCAAATAGCATAAAGCAAAACCGTAAAGAGCATGCAGATGAAATTCTTAAAGGCAACAAGGCCAGACAACTGGAGCAAATTCGAAAAGAGCAGCGAGAAAAACTTCAACATCAGACTGAACTGCCTTTTGGTAACCAAACGATAGATGCGGAAGATCAACCCTTCAGTGAACAGCATGACTGGGAACCCACTCGCTTTGCCGGTGTGTTTACTTACCTGATCACCTTGATTCATTTGAATGACTGGCTTCGGCTAACATGCTCATTTTTGGGAGATAACTACAAGATATTGATTACCTTTGTTTTGATGATTTCAAACAACATCCGCTCCATTGAGCAATTGAAGAATCTTCATTCGCGTGAAGGAGGAATCATTCTTGGCATCCGGCAATTACCCGGCAAAGCAAAGGCACGTATCTGGCTCCACAACGCTTGCAAATTGGAGGTGGCGCGGCGTTTATTGTCTCATTATTTCATGCAACAAATCCGTTCCGGCATTGTTGGCTTTTGGATTTGGTTTGTTGATGGACATTTGCTGCCGTATACTGGTAAAAACAAAGTTCATCAAGCATTCAACACCCAGCGAGACATGATGGTTCCCGGACGTAACAACATCGTTGCCTGTGATGCCAGTGGCAGAATCGTTGATTTCGAAATCCAGGAAGGCAAGGGCGATATTCGGGCCAACATTGTCGGACTTGGGAAAAAGTGGAAAAGAGAAATAGCTGACGGACCCGTGATGGTTTTTGATCGAGAAGCCTATGGCGCCGAATTTTTTTACGAAATGAGGCAAGCCAGCATCGAATTTGCAACTTGGGAAAAACATGTTCACACCAGCAAGCTGAAGGATTTGGAAGAAGAAAAATTTAAAGAGCAATTTCAAATAAATGGCAAAACATATAAGGTGTTTGAAGGTGAAAAACAATTCACACATAATATCGATGAGCAGAACCAGGAAACCTTCACGTTAAGACGTATTTATATCTGGAATGTCTCCTGCAACCGTCGAACCTGTGCATTGGCATATGTAGCGGTAGACAAGATGAACACCCAGCAGTGTGCAATGGCCATCCTCAACCGTTGGGGGGCGTCGGAGAACACCTTCAAGCATCTTGGTGATAGGCATCCTATAAACTATCAACCCGGATATTCGTTTACTGAAAGCCAGAAACAAGAAATAGCCAATCCAGAGGTCAAGGAAATCAAGAAAATAGTGGGGCAAATTAAGACGCAACTGGCCGGTCTTTACAAGAAATTATCAAAGAGCAATGAGGTAGTTAATAGCGACGGGAGTATCCGAAAAAACAGTTATCGAGAGAAATTGTTGTCACAGGTCAAAGATAAAGAGGCTGAAATTGCAATGTTTAGTGAACAGGCCAAAAATCTACCTGAAAGAATAGATCTTACAACACTTGAAGACTACAATTGCTTTCGACGTATTTGTGATGAGAGCAAATACTTATTTGACTTTGTAACGGCTAGTATTTGGAACGTACGCAAACAGATGGTGGAGTGGCTTTTGCCGTATTTTGAGAACAAAGACGAATATATCGATCTTTTTTATGCTATCACCAACTGTCATGGCTGGATTAAAAGCGAAGCAGCGAAAGTCACCGTGCGCATTGAGCCGCTTCGTCAACCCAGTCGTCTTGCTGCACAACAGCAGTTTTGCCGGAAACTAACAGGGCTGAGGGTAATCACTCCGAGTGGAAAACTGCTCGAGATTGAAGTGGGGGGCTCCCCCATCAGGTGAACAAGAGTGTCCAAAAATCGGGGCCTAAATCGCCTCAGTGTAACGAGGTCTGTACAAGTGGGTTTTAATGATATTATTCCCGAT
The DNA here is from genome assembly GCA_043797445.1 of Pseudomonadota bacterium. GTDB lineage: Bacteria > Desulfobacterota > Desulfobacteria > Desulfobacterales > JAFDDL01 > JAZDPP01. The sequence continues at coordinate 104 of JAZDPP010000136.1, read as the reverse complement.
CAGGAAGATTTATATTGAGGAAAGATCATGCAAGGCCAAAACATCCTGTTCGGGACGATTATGTCTCCGAAAGACCTCGGAAACGCCATCAGGGCCAAGCGGAG
>JAZDPP010000135.1:0-15994 GCA_043797445.1 Pseudomonadota bacterium | reverse complement strand
GATCATCGTTTCGGCCAATTTCCCACGGCAGGGAGGCCGCGCCAGGGTGTTTTTGGAAGAGCGGCAGGCTGTCTGAGCGATAGCGAGTTCCTGCCGGTCTGGAAAAAATATCCTGGCGTGGCCGGTACGATGATCAAGGCCTGCTTTCCCTTCTATTGAAGCTCCGGCTTAATCTCCTCCATATAGTAACACTCGATGATGTCCCCGAGCTTAATATCATTGAAATTGGAGATGCCGATGCCGCATTCGTAGCCGGTGTTGACCTCCTTGGCGTCGTCTTTAAACCGGCGAAGAGAGGAAATTTTACCCTCGTAGCGTATCACTCCGTCTCTGATAATGCGCGCCTGTTGCCCCCTTTCAATTTTTCCGTCCGTCACCATGCAACCGGCAATCGCCCCGACTTTGGGGACATGAAAAACTTCGCGAACCTCGGCTTTGCCGAGAACCCGCTCTTCAAAGGTAGAGGCCATCATGCCGACAATGGCATTTTTCACTTCCTGGATCACGTCATATATGATGCTGTGCAGCCGGACATCGACATTTTCCTCCTGAGCCATATCCGACACCTTGGTGTTGGGCCGGACATTGAACCCGATAATAATGGCATTGGACACGGCCGCCAGGGAAACATCGGATTCGGTAATGGTCCCGGTTGCGGAATGCACCACATTGATTTTCACTTCCTCGTTGGACAATTTTACCAGAGAATCCCGAAGGGCTTCAATAGAACCGTCCACATCGGCCTTAATGATAAGGTTTAAGTCCTTGACTTCACCGGCTTTCATTTTTTCGAACAGGCCCTCGAGGCTCATTCGGCTGCTCTTGGCCAGTTCCTGGGATCGCAGCTTCTGGGTCCTGTGCAGGCTGACCTGCTTGGCATCCTTTTCGCTTTCAAGGGCCACCATCTCATCCCCGGCCATGGGGACACCCGAAAGACCGATAATTTCCACCGGGGTCGAAGGGCCGGCAAAGGGGACCTGCTTGCCGAGTTCATTCAACATGGCGCGGATTTTTCCGTAATGAACACCGCAAACCACGGAATCCCCATTGTGAAGGGTTCCCCCCTGAACCAGAACGGTCGCCACCGGCCCCCGGCCGGAATCCAGCTTGGATTCAACGACATGGCCCGTTGCAAGCCGATTCGGATTGGCCCGGAGTTCCAGCATCTCGGCCTGGAGAAGAATCATTTCCAGCAACTCATCGATTCCCTGGTTCTGCTTGGCCGAAACTTGGACAAAGATCGTATCTCCTCCCCATTCCTCGGGGGCGAGACCAATTTCAGACAACTGCCGTATCACCCGGTCCGGCTGGGCATTTGGCTTGTCAATCTTATTGATGGCCACCAAAATCGGTACGCTGGATGCTTTTGCATGATTGATGGCCTCGACTGTTTGCGGCATCACGCCGTCATCGGCGGCGACCACCAGAACCACCAGATCCGTCACCTTGGCGCCTCGGGCTCGCATGGCGGTAAATGCCTCATGTCCCGGCGTATCCAGAAAGACCACCTGCCCTCGATCAGTGCGCACATTGTAAGCGCCGATATGCTGGGTAATACCGCCCGCCTCTGTCGCCGTGACGCGGGTTTTTCGAATAACATCCAGAAGTGAGGTTTTTCCATGGTCAACGTGTCCCATGATGGTTACAACCGGTGGTCGTGGCATCATGTTCTCCGGGGCGTCCATCTGAGTTTTCATGATGGTATCTTCTTCAAATGCGGCACGCTCCACTTCATAATCGAACTCGCTTGCCACCAGCACCGCTGTTTCAAAATCGATGGTCTGATTGACGGTTACCATCACCCCGAGTCCCATGAGGGTTCGAATCATATCAGCGGCTTTAATTCCCATTCGCTTCGCCAGTTCCGCCAAAACAATGGTATCATCGATTTTGACCCGCCGCTTGATTGCCTTGGCCACGGTGATCTGGGGTTTTTGGTCGGTGGATATTTTGGCCGCCTTCCCGCCTTTTTTGCCCTTCCGGTTTCGTTTATCTACCGTATAAAGCGCCGCGCCTTCCACCACTTCCTTGTGGCGAAACGCTATTTTTTTCTTGAAAAACTTCTTATCTTTAACCGCGAGCTCCTCTGGTACGGCCACGGCCACCTTTTTGGCTCGCTTCCCCTTTTTCCGGTCCAGTTCAGCTTCGGTTTCCACTACCAATGGCAAATCCGGCTTCGGTTTCTCCGGTTTTCGATGACCCGCTGTTTCTACCGGGGGCCTCTCCATCCTTTTTTCGATCACCGGTTTGGGTCTCTCGGACCTTCGCCGGTCCGTCGCTTCGTCGGGAGTTCGTTCCACCTTTTTTTCCATGACCGGTTCCGGAGGCGCAACAGGAAGCTGAATGATTCTGGCAGGCGTTTCTCTGGTTGTCTTCTTCTTGCTCTTTTTAGTTTTTCCGGCTTTGGGAGAAGCCGCCGCTTCAGCAACTTCGGTCGCCGGTTCTTCCAGCGGCGTTTCCACCATTTCCGTTATCGCTGCCATTGAATCTTCCTCGGTCGAAATATCTGTTTCCGGTTTAGCCGTGGTTTCGGTCACTTCTTCCGTGGAGGAAAGAACCTCGACCTCAGCCGAAGGCATTTCGGATACGGGTGTTGTTTTTTTGTCATCAAGCCCTTCAAGCGCTGCCGCGGATTCCTCTAAAAGGATATTTTCATGAGCCTCCTCCTCCGCTTTCGCCGCAAAAATTTCTATCGGAGCGGTAGGCGTTGGCTCCGGGGGAGGAGTTTTCGCTTTTTGGGCCAAAATTGTATCCGGGAGGGGGTCTTCCGGTTCTTTTTCTAACGGTTCTAACGGCGCGGCCGTGGGAATAACGTCATTTCCGGAAGCAGGAATTTCCGAAGCGGCTTCTTGTTTTTGGGCTTCGTTAACCAATAACGGTGTCTCTTCGCCGTCTTCCTCCTGGACCTGCTTTCGACGCCGCCGGATGACCGTCGATCTGACACGGGTCTCCTCGATGGCTTCATCGCTCTTTTTTCCGAAAAGAGTTTCCCTGACCTTCGCTTCCTCTGAATCGTCCAAAGTACTCATATGACTTTTGACCGGAACATCCACGTCTTTGAATTTGATCAGCAGTTCTTTGGTAGTCAGATTAAGTTCTCTGGCAAGTTCAAACACTCTTTTTGCCATCCATCCCCCTTACCTTCTATTGCCCGTTATTCCCACGTTGGCTAAAGGCTGTACCATGGATACGGCAGCTTTATCCATGGCATCCTTAATACCGAAATGCCGTTCACGCTTCGGCGGAATCGTCTTCTACGCCCTCGGTGGCGGTTCCCTGTTCAGCCTCAATCTCTTTGCCCGGTGCGCTATTTGACATCGCTTCACCGTCGGATTTATTTCCGGTTTCGGTGAGCTCACCGGAATCTCCTTCCGTCCGCGCAGTTTCGGAGGCCGACGAGTCCACATCCCTATCTTGTTTTTCGGCATCGGCCCGGTCAAAACGATCTTTTTCCTCAATATACGTCTGAGCCGTATCAATCAATTCCAGCGCTTTTTCTTCCGTCATGTCACGCACCTGCATGAGATCGTCCACGGAGCTTCGCGCAATCTCATCGGCGGAATAAAAGCCCGATTCATAGAGGGAATCCGCTAAACCGACCCCCATGCCGCGCATGGCGACCAGGGAATCATACCCTTTTTTCATGTCCTGACTATACTTGGATTCACTTTTGACATCCAGATGCCAGCCGGTCAATTTAGATGCGAGCCGGACATTTTGCCCGCGTTTCCCAATGGCTACGGAAAGGGATTCATCCGGCACAATCACTTCCATCCCCCGGTTGTCTTCATCAATGATTACCCGGGATATTTCCGCGGGCGCCAGGGCATTGCACACATACTTAGCGGCATCCACATGCCAGGAGATGATATCGATTTTCTCGCCTCGCAATTCCTGCACTACATTTTGCACCCGGCTTCCTTTCATGCCGACGCATGCGCCGACCGGGTCGATGTCGGCATCATTGGAAGCGACCGCGAATTTGGCCCGGCTCCCGGGTTCGCGAGCAGCCCCTTTAATATCGACGATGCCTTCACTGATTTCCGGGACCTCCGTTTTGAAAAGACTGATCAGAAAATTGGGGTGCGTACGGGACAAAAGAATTTGGGGGCCCCGGGTATCCATCAAAACATCCAGTATCAGAGCGCGGATTCTGTCTCCCCGCCGGTAAACCTCCCGGGGAACCTGCTCTCGTCTTGGGAGAATGCCCTCGGTGTGGCCCAGGTTTACGATGATGTCCCCCCGGTCGATGCGTTGTACGATTCCATTGATAATTTCCCATTTCCGGTCGACAAAACTGGCATAAACCGCATCTCTTTCCGCATCTTTCATCTTCTGGATGATTACCTGCTTTGCGGATTGGGCGGCAATTCGGCCAAAAGTGGTTGTATCCATTTTTACCCCGAGGCTGTCACCGATTTCAGACTCCGGGTCAAGTTTGTGGCCTTCCTCCACCGAAATTTCGGTATCCGGATCCATCACCACTTCAACTACTTCCTTAAACTGAAAGACCTCAATTTCTCCGCTCGCTTCATTATACTGCACTTCGATATCCGCTTTATTGCCGAATCGTTTCTTGGCGGCGGACCGCAGTGCCTCTTCCAGCGCTTTGACGAGAACATCCCGGTTGATGCCCTTATCCCGACTGATCTGTTCTACGACACGCTTAATGTCTGAAATAAACATTCTTTTCTCCGTTAGTGTTCGACAAGCCGCGCCCTGGCAATATCTTTAAAAGGAATGGCAACCGTTCTTTCCGTTCCCTCCACCCGCAGGGTGACAATTTCATCGGTGACGCCCAACAAGATCCCTTTGAAGTTTTTTTGGTTTTCCACCGCCACCCTGATTCTAATTTTTGCAACACGCCCCTTAAATCGATCGTAGTCCCGGACCTTCCAAAGAGGGCGCTCCAAGCCCGGAGATGAAACTTCGAGGCTATAGGGTCCGAGATTTTCCAGATCCACATCCAGAATATCTCCCAGCTGGCGGCTTACCGATACGCAGTCATTTAACGACAGTCCGCCCGGCTTATCAATATAAATGCGAAGAATCCGGCCTGCCGGTTCCCGTAGGAACTCCACAAATACCAGCTCCATTCCCTCGGCATCACATAACGTTTCCGCCAGCGCACTGACCCGTGACACCAGCAATGTCTGGGTTTCCCGTGAAAACGGCTTCGACCCGGTTTCACTCGGAAGGGTCTTTGAATGTTTCTTTTTTGTCTTCAACCGCCTACCGGCACCCCTTTCTTAAAAAAGCAAAAACGGGCTTTTGCCCGTTTTTTCTCATATCGGCAGACTTCCTGTCGGTAGCTTAAGATTTACAAATATTCACATACCAACACCACTAACTCCGCAGCGGTTCTAAACTCAACATCTGCCCTCGACACCTTTATGGAAAAGGCGGACTTTCTTTATGGAGCGGGCAACGAGATTCGAACTCGCGACACCAAGCTTGGGAAGCTTGTACTCTACCAACTGAGCTATGCCCGCTTGCTGACCGGTGACATTATGGTATAAATAAGGACTTGTCAATACGTTTTAAGCGAAACCCGAATAACGGGGTTGACACTCCGTGGGAAAGAGGCTATAAGCCCCACTTTACGGGTATGTAGAGGAGGGTGCAGGAGAGGTGGCCGAGCGGCTGAAGGCCCCGCTCTCGAAAAGCGGTATCCTGTCAAAAACGGGATCGTGGGTTCGAATCCCACCCTCTCCGCCAGGTAATTCGGGTGCATGGGGTGTTCGTTACCGGGTAATGACCGATAAGGGCCGTTGCACCGCAATGAATCTCCGGTCTTTGAAGAAAGATCTGAATCGAGATCTGGCCGTGATCCCCCTACTATGTAACATAACGGAGAGATGACCGAGAGGCCGAAGGTGCACGACTGGAAATCGTGTGTGCTGTTAATAGCGGCACCGAGGGTTCGAATCCCTCTCTCTCCGCCAAATGTTGCCTGTGTTCAAAAGCGTTTCCCCCGGCATTATCTTTAGCGGCAGCTTATTTAGACGCCTCCCCGCATTTATTTCGTATGAAGCTATTTCGGCGCATTGAACTTATTCCGGTACACGGGTCTTTTGTAAGTATCCCCTTAACCCGGTTATCTTTCGATATGGGGAATAATAACGATGTCCTATCTAGTGCTGGCACGAAAATTTCGTCCTCAAACCTTCGAAGACGTGATCGCTCAGGGGCATGTGACCCAGACCCTTGCCAATGCGATTTCATCGGGCCGGGTGGCACATGCCATCCTGTTTGCCGGTCCGAGGGGGACGGGCAAGACCACGGTCGCCCGTATTCTGGCAAAGGCCTTGAACTGTAAGCAGGGGCCGAGTCCGACACCCTGCAATGTTTGCCGTTCGTGCAAGGAGATCACCGCCGGAACGGCCGTTGATGTCTATGAAATCGATGGCGCGTCCAACAACAGCGTCGATCAGGTGCGGGAACTCCGGGACAATATCAAATACATGCCGGCACACAGCCCGTATAAAATATACATTATCGATGAGGTTCATATGCTGAGCACGGCTGCTTTCAATGCGCTGCTGAAAACATTGGAAGAGCCGCCCGCGCATGTATTGTTCTTTTTTGCAACCACCGAACCGCATAAAATCCCGATCACCATTCTTTCCCGCTGTCAGCGTCACGATTTGCGGCGGATCGATCTTCAGGCCGTGGTGAATCATCTTTCGAAACTGTGCGGCGCGGAAAAGGTCGAATTCCCGGAAGAGAGCCTCTGGCTCATCGCGAAGGAGTCCGGGGGAAGCATGCGGGATGCCCTGAGTTTGCTGGATCAGATGATCTCCTGCGCCAGCGGCCCGATTCATCACGAGCAGGTGCTGGATCTTTTGGGGGCGGTCGATACCCGGACCCTCTTTCAAATTTCCGAGGCCGCTTTAGGGCAAAATGTCCCCGAGCTTCTCGGGATTCTGGATGATACCTATAGCCGCGGGCGGGATTTGAAAAAACTGTATTCGGATCTGATCGGTCATTTCCGGAACCTGTTGGTCATCAAGATTTCAAAAAATCCGTCGAAACTGGTAGACCTTTCCGCTCAGGAGATTGAGCTGGCTCGCGCGCAGATTCAGGCGGTCTCTCACACGATGCTGACGCAGACGCTCGACTTGCTGATGAGGGAAGAGCAGGCCATGCGGTTTTCCGCTCAGCCCCGGCTGGCTCTGGAAATGGCCTTTATCCGGTTAGGCGTTCTCAAACCGGCCCTGCCGATTGAGCAACTCATTGAGGGGCTGGAACAACTGCGGCAGGATTTTTTCAAGCTCCCGGAAAAAAATGCGGGGATTCCCCAATCCTCTTTTGATATGAAACCGCTGGTCTCACAGCCCGTGGCGGTCGATACCGTAAGTGACGGGGCTGATTTGTATCCTCGGAAAGAGGAGCCTCCGATCCCCCCTCCCCAAAATCGGGAAACCGGGGATACTCCGGAATCTCTTGACAGAGCCTGGCAGAACATTTTAAATCGGACTTCCCGTGAGTACCCGGCATTGGCCGCTTCTTTGTCGGCAAGTGCGGCAGTGACGCTTTCCGACAAAAGGCTCGCGATCGAGGTGACCGGCAGCGAGTTCAATATGAATATGGTGCAACGGGATCGAAACCGGGGAATTCTAAAAGAGGTTTGCAGCGAGTTTTTCAATAGGCCGCTTCAGATCGATATCGTTACCCGGGTGCTTGTAAATCGGGAAAACCAGGGGAAAAAAGAGGCGGAAGTGCAATTAAAAAACGAGGTGCTTCATCACCCCCTGGTGCAAGGGGTGATCGAGGTATTTGATGGCAAGGTTCTGGATGTTAAACTGCTTTAGTGTCTTATACCCCTCAAGGGGGTATTGAAAAAAGTCCCGTCACGGGGTTAGCACTTTTATTATAGTAATTTCCCCGGTGGTTCCGGGGCAGGAGGTGTGGGAATGAAAAATATGGGAAATATGATGAAGCAGGCACAGCAGCTTCAAGCCAAGATGGTGAAAATGCAGGAAGAGGCTGCTCTCGAAACGGTTGAGGCGACTGCCGGCGGCGGCATGGTGAAAGTGGTGGCCAATGGGCGTCAGCAGATCGTATCGCTTCAAATTGAGAAGGAAGTGGTGGACCCGGACGATGTTGAAATGCTTCGGGACCTTATTCTTGCGGCGGTGAATGATGCGCTCACCAAATCCCAGGAGATGGTGGCTCAGAAAATGAGCAAGCTTACCGGCGGGCTTAATATCCCCGGTTTGATGTAAGTTTATACGAAAGAGGCCAATGAACCATTACCCGCCATCCATGATTTCACTAATAAAGCATATATCCAAACTGCCCGGCATCGGTGCCAAGACGGCTGAGCGGCTGGCGCTGCACATCCTGGGGTCTCCACGGGAGGCGGCGGAAGCTCTTTCTCGGAGCATACTGGAAATAAAGGATAAAATCCGGCTTTGCAGAATGTGCTATTCGCTGAGTGATACCGAACAGTGCCGCATTTGCAGCGATAGCGGTCGGGACCGGAGTCTTTTGTGCGTGGTCGAACAGCAGGGCGATATGGTTTCGATTGAAAAAGCGGGCGCGTTTCAAGGGGTCTATCATGTTCTTTGCGGCTGCCTTTCTCCCATGGACGGGGTGGGGCCGGATGATATCCGGATTCGGGAGTTGCTTGAGCGGGTGAGCGATGGAGCCGTCAGGGAAGTGATCCTGGCAACCGGAACGAACCTGGAGGGAGAGGCCACGGCCTCCTATATTGCGGAACGGCTCCAGGGATATCCGGTAAAAGTGACTCGTATCGCCTCCGGCGTTCCGGTGGGCGGAGATCTGAAATATGTGGATCAGATGACGCTCAAAAAGGCCATGGAGGCACGGCATGGCATGTAATATCTTCTCATGGGCAGGCGTGAATTCATTTTAAAAAAATAGGCAGGTTGTGTTTTATCGACCGTATCACAGCTTTAAACGAAAAACGCCGAACACTATATGTTGTACCGGCCATCAACTTTAAAAGGGAAGACTGTAAATGTCAATCCACGCATTCTGATTCATTGCCAGGGGAAACACTGATAGCCACAGTGCTGCGGGCGGTTCGCTCGGTATGCCGCACATTCATAGACCAGCCGGCAACCCGAAAAACGGCCCTCATCCCTCATCCCTCATCACTTCATTTGAGAGTGCGATTTGGGAGCAAACCGCAACCGGAACGTGGTACCACATGTGCGATCCAGTTCGACGCGGCCCTGGAGCTGGTGCTCCCCCAGCATCTTGACCAGCGATAAGCCCATTGTTTTTGTGTTCATCCAGTTGATCTCAGCGGGCATCCCCACGCCGTTGTCGGCTACTGTCAATGTGTAAACTTGGCCGTCCCATTCCGCCGAGACGGCGATCTCACAGGTCCCCGCTCCGAAACGGGGCCGCCCCTCGGGGAAGGCATACTTCAAAGCATTTGTTACCAGCTCAGTTAAAAGCAGCCCGCAGGGGACGGCATCGTCAAGACCCATGACGACACCCTTTGGGGTTACGCTGACGTGGATGTTTTCGGAGCTGGCATAGGATGATTGTATATGAGCGATCAATGATTCAAGGTAATCCTGAAACTTGATCCGGGAGAAGTTCTCGGAACGATATAGCTGCTCGTGGACGAGCGCCATGGACCTGATCCTGTTGCTCAGTTCCGCCATGGCGGTTCTGGCTGACTCGCTGTCCATCGTCTGCCCCTGTATGTCCAGAAGCCCCATGATGGCAGCCAGATTATTTTTCACCCGGTGATGGACTTCCTTCAGCAGCACCTCTTTTTCCAATAGCAAGGCCCGAAGATTCACTTCCATTTGCTTGCGCTCGGTGATATCAAAGGCAAAAATGGCGATTTTCACTACTTTTCCATTCTCATCAAAAACGGGCCAATAGGTATTATCATGCCATATACCTTCCCGTTCGTCTTCGAATCGGACAGGTTTGCCCGTCTGAACCACCTCATCACCATATGCCCTTCTCCGTTCAGCGACTTCCGGTAGCAGCAGATCCCAGGCGCATACGCCAAGGAGTTCATTTTCGGGTTTATTCAATCTTTGAATCGTTGTTAGGTTGACGCCGAGAATATTACCATTGGTATCTATCAATAACACCAACGAAGGGGGGGCATCTATGAGTGTTCTGGCTATTGCCGCACTTTCCCGCAATGCCTCTGCCGTCAGCTTGTGCTCGGCAATTTCCTGCTTCAGTTTGACATTGGCATAATTCAATAGCTGTAAGTTCCGACTCAGCTCCTCCTCGTTTTGTTTCAGCTTTAGGTAAAAAATTTCCTGTGGTTTTGTCAGGCTGGTTTTGATAAAGGCGATATAAACCAGGTAGAAGGAAGCGATCTGGAGAAAATGACCTATCGCGTTCATGAGGCCGAACGGATCTGCATACTGGGCGAAAGCCACCCCGGTAGCGATGGACAGGATGATCGAAGACACAATCATCCATAGCACTCCGGAATCGAACGATCGGTGGTTGAGAAGCAGAGGACCTATAGCGCCCAGTAAAATCAGGCAGATGATATAATCACTCAAGACTTTGAAAGGAGTTAAGCCCACCCCCTCGACAATGCAAACTGGAAATATATGCCAGTAGAAAATGGAGAGCAAAAGAAATAAAGAAACCAGTGAATATAAAGCAAACATAAGAGTGGTATTGAGTTTGCGGTTGATGAATAACGGGGCGACCAAGAGTGAAATGCTCAGAAAATACCTGCTGACTATATAAAGTGCGGGTCCCAGGTTGCCATACTCGGGGAATACCCCCATGTTTTTGTTGCCCAGCAGGTGAATAAAATCCCAGAAGGCGAAGAAGAGAAAGGCGATACCAACATAAAGGAAGTAGTCATTGTCTACTATACGTCGTCCATTCCAGATGATCGTAAATACACAAGCAGTTATGACAATGGAAACCCCGTCTACAATGCTGTGAAAAAGGTTATAGTTGCACCTGCTGATGAAATAGGACACCGGCAGTGCCAAGACCCAGAAAATTGCGGTGCTATATTTTAGCTGGGCAAAAGAACTTTTTATCCTGTTTAATTGCGCCAATAGCTTCTCTCCGCAGACAATATGACATGTTCCGCCATTTTGGAATAGAGACATCTCTCTGACTTTTTGAACTGCTTTCCGGTTTCCGAAGGATGATTCCACGCCGGATCAGGTATGTGCTTTATGATTACATAAAACATATTTGATCCAAAAGAAACTCAACCATCCTTGCCGCAGTCTTTCAGAACCATACCAAATGAATAGACTAGAATGCAACTGCCAGTCCTTCATTTTGGAAAGAGTGGTGGTCACAAGATTTTGTGGTCTGCCTTTTTGTTTTAAAAATAAATATTCAGTTAGTGGGCGAGCGGTGTTTCACTTTGAAGATACTGGTTGGTCAGGACTGACGTCATATTTGCGTTTCCTCGCCCTGCCCCACCAGCAGCCACCGAAAGTGATGGCCAACTCGATTCGCTGGAAGAACTTCGCGACCTTGTTGCCTTTTCGCGCAGAAACGCAGATCGGACATCCGATCTCGCAGTAATCCGGGTCGTTGGGATGCAAGATTGGCATCTTCCACCCGTTCCATCCATATTTCTTTTCCGCCATGGTTACCTCTTTTCGATTCAATTAGGTAACTTAACTGCCAAGTCTATCTCCATTCCGGCCATTTTCCAATTGTGTGAATTGTAATCACCAGCTTTGCCCATGTATGTATTGCAGCGCAATGTGCGCGATAAAAAAAGACTTTCAATCTTAAACGAATTTGGCTTTCCATGCCTTTATCTTCTCTGTTGGCCACTGCACACAGAACGCCGGCCGGCCTTTCATCACCATCTGGACGCACGCGTCACCACAGTCCGGATTGCATTGGATAATGTCGGACTCCCGGTGGTTCAGAATCTTTTGCGGCCATTCCGGATCAGCCCAAAGGACGCGAGCCATGCCGATCAGGTCCGTTTTTTTCTCCGCGATGGCTCTGTCCGCAAAACCACCGGTGGCAAACCGTCCGGCAGAGATAATCGGAACGGTTACCTCTGATTTGATGGCGGCCGCCAGATCGAGCATGTACCCCTCCTGTTTGGACTTCACCATAATGTCAGGGAGGAAAAAAGATTCATAGGTACCCCCCATAACGGAAATGTAAGTGATTCCCGCATTGGCCAGGCTTCCGGCAAATTGCTTTGATTCTTTGAGTTTCAGTCCGCCCGGAAGCCATTCATCCGCAAGAAACCGGTACCCGACCGGAAAGTCTCCCACTGCATCCCGAACCTCCGCCAACACTTCTATGGCAAATCGTTGGCGATTTTCCAGTGTGCCACCGTATTGGTCCGTGCGTTTATTGGTATGCGGGGATAGAAACTGCGCCAGCAGATATCCGGTGCCGCCGTGGAGCTCCACCATGTCGAATCCGGCCTTTTTTGATGTCAGCGCGGCACTTGCGAATTGATCAATGATACGCGTGATGCCGTCCTTATCCAGTGCCTTCGGAACTCGGCCGAATGCTCCCACCGCGGAGGGGGCTATCGGCTCAGGCGCCGCAGCTGCGAAACGCCCGGCGTGGTTGATTTGCAGGCAGGCCAAAGCGCCCGCCTGCTTGATAGTTTCGGCTAACCTCTTCAACCCGTCCAGGTTGTCGTCGGTGTCCGCCCGAAGGGTTCTTGTGGATCCGCTGCCATCCGGATAATCCACCGTCGAATTTTCCACGACGACCATGGCAACGCCACTTTGAGCCATAAGCCGGTAGTGTTCCAATAGCATGCCATTGACGGCCCCCCCTTCAGCGGCATATCCCAGGTAAAGCGGCGCCATGGTAAGGCGGTTTTTTAGGGTCAGTCCCCCCACCACAATTTCCGAAAACAAATTGACATACATGGTACGCCCTCCGTGGTTATTATTAGTCGTTTCAAAATCCAAGGTCATGTTCACAAGGGAAGCCATGGACCGATGACCTACTATAAAATCCAGTTCGGTCGTTCATCCATCCAGGCACGCACGGTACTTTGTAACCATCCGTCCAAGCCCAGCGCCATATAAAATATTGGAAAGAGAAGGGAATCATCCGGCGTGATAACGGCCTCTTTAATCGCGGTGTGTGCAAGTTCTGTATTCGGATAGATTCGTATGCCCATGGTAATTTTCATTGTCTCCAGGTCCAGATAATCAGCAAAAACGAGGCTCTCTTCAACCGTTTTTCTGTTTTCTCCAGGGCCGCCCAGCAACAAAAAGCCCATCCGCCGAATGCCGTGTCGTTTGAGTGTTTCTGAGATCCGGCGGACTTCTTCCAGTTGGAATTTCTTATTCATTGCCCGTAAGATTTTTGGGGAACCACTTTCAAAGCCCAAGCTGACTTCTTTGCACCCGGCTTCTGACATCTTCTGAACAAGCTCTTCATCCACTCTCCAGGGATAAAGAATACACCGCCAGGATATGTTCAATCTTCCCTGCACCAGTCTATCGCATAGTGATTTGGCATAGGAGAGGGGAAAATTGAAAGTGTTATCAACAAAGAAAAATCGATTATACCCCGCAGCTACGTGTCGTGAAAGGGCCTCAACAACCTCCGCCAGAGAACGTTTTCTCATAATCTTCCCCTCAATGGCGGCCGTTGAGCAATAGCTGCAATTCAACGGGCATCCCCGCCGAGTCTGAAAAGGAAGCCATATCTCCCGGTTCTGGCTCGAGGACAAAACGCCTTGCCAGGAACGTGGAAGAGGCAAGGGACACCTGTCTATATCTTTCACGCGCTGCACATGGCCCTGAATCCCCTGATTGGGCAAATAGAGGCCGGGGATACCCGAAAGTTCGGCCTTTCGGCTGAGTTGTTCCAGAAGCAAGACCAAGGCAACTTCGCCTTCCCCTTGAATGCCCATATCCGCTCCCAGGTAAGCCAGCGCACTTTCCGGAAAAATGCTGTATCCCGCCCCACCCAGGATGATGTGCGCATCCGATACCTTTCTGCAGTCGTTGATAACATTTTTTACCGAATCCAAAAAAAATCGCGTGGGTTTCATACATTGATTGTCGATGTTTCTCACCGAAATACCGATCACCTCAGGCTGAAACCCATCGACGGCGTCTTTGATAACCAGCCTGGTGTCTTGTTGATCCATCAGATCGAGCAGTTTTACATCGTGCCCCGCCCGCCGGGTCGCTTCTTCCACGCATGCCAAGCCAAGCGGCAAAACCGGCATGTTGATCGTTTCCGTATTGGCGGACACCAATAAAACTCTCATGAGAATAGGCCCCTTTCTATTATTATTGGATATCTCCGAGTTCTTTTTTTCTTGCCCAAACTCTGTTACTTCGCGCAATTTTTTTCTGAACAATAGTCCACGTCTTAGTCATTAGAAAAGAATCCTTAAATCGTTCAAGCATCTGTCTGAACATATCGTAAGGCACCGTAAAGGTCAGCTCATCGGTGTTAAAAAACTTTCGTGCCGAAGGATCCCACCCCCCAAGTACCGCTTTGGTCTCCCCCTTCGCCAAATACTTAAAGGGCCAGGTAATCAGGTTTGTGCAGGCGGCGCCCCAGGGAGAAGTGACCACTTCAGGGTCGTTTGTCACAAATGTCGATAGCTGATGAAGACCGCACATCGTCTCGGGCCGGACGAAAAAAGCAACAACTTGAGGGGATTCGTTGTCCGTGAAAAGGCTCAAAGGCTGTGCCACACAAAATTTCCCGGATGCCGGCTCGGGGTCGATGTATGTTTGGATTCGCCTTAGTTCATCCGGCGAATCACAGTAACGCTCACCTTCCATCCGGCCGGGTATTCCAGTGGAGACGTAGTGGATGATGGTCTCGGTTTGAGGCTTCATGAAGCCGAGCCAAAAAGCGCATCCCGGACAACCGGATTGCCCGGCACTGAAATAGGCAGCTTTTTTATTTTTTCGCGCCCGCCAAATGTTACCCATAACGCAAGAAAATTGGCTGAAAACGGTCTGCCAGTCAATTTGATTTTTTATTTCCTTTTCCCGTGTCGGTAGATCCGTTGGGTTGGGTGAATATCCATCGGCCGGCTTATTATCGGTATAAAAAATACCAATCGGTTCCTCAGCTATCCCTAAGAGATCCAGAAACGCCTGTAAATCCTTATGATGGAGTTGTGTCATTCGGTGCCCCCTGGCAATTTTTATTTGGAAATAGTTATTAAAATGCGCTCTTGAAGGCTTTTAAAATCCCGAACATCCGCTTGCTTCAGACCTTCAAAACATTTTTTAAGCGGAGGATGGGGATCAAAAGGTTGTAAGCTTTTTGCAGTTGCCTGTCCTAAGGAAACTTACACAGAGATTGAGAGCCTTCGTGGTCAACAATTCCGAAAATAGCATTCGATTTCAGACGTGCCCAAAACGTGCAGACAGCCACTGCATAAACTCATAAATACCAGGCAACCCGATAAGATTGCAACCGGAAGTCCATGTTTCTGGGAGAAGTGGCAAGCCCAGATATTTATGACCAAACAAAAGGGATTGGCAAAGAAAGATTACAACAATCCAATATCACGTCATTATTCTCATATCCAAGGTTTGGATGAAGCCGTGATCTCCATGAGCTATCACAGTTTATAGCCGAAGCATCACCCTACCCACACCCCAACATGTTGAGTGGGCTGGAACCATAATAAGTGTGGAATGGGTTTGTCTGTCTTGCCTCTTAACCTATTAATATTAAGCTGGATTGATAGCCATAGTCTTTCAACCTGGTTTATCGGAATATGCCAAATTTAACAACGGTGGGAGACAGCTATTGCATCAGGCTTTCGGCCGTGAAATAAGCTGAAAGGAGGGTGGGGGGAACCTAACGGGTGAGTTTATGGTGACAATTTCGCGATGGCGTACACAATCGTTTATGGTGGGACCGGCTGCCGCGGACGATAGATTGAACCCTCGCCCGTGGATATAACTGCTTTTATGGATGGACAGTTTGAATTCATTTAAAAAATCGATTGAATCGTATGACCATGCCGATCTGATTTTATCCGGAGGGATAGTTTTGAATGTCTACTCCGGAGAACTTATCG
>JAZDPP010000134.1:0-7314 GCA_043797445.1 Pseudomonadota bacterium | reverse complement strand
TGACTGGACCGTCGATCACGGGTCGTACGCCGAATTCGGTGACGCGGTGACTCTCCGGGGGGCGCAGTTCATCGGGGCGGGCTACAATATTCCGAGCATCCGGGGAGAGGGCCGGGCGGTTTACACGAACCATTCCTGGGGATGCGCCTTTAGAGCCTTCGGTTCTCCTCAGTCCCAGTTTGCCTCCGAGGTGCTGATGGATGAACTGGCTGAAAAGATCGGCATCGATCCTTTGGAATTCAGCTATAAAAATGTATACCGGGAGGGGGATTTGACCCCGACGGGATGCGCGCCCGATGTGATTGTGCTTCCCGGTCTCATCAATATGGCGCGTCCGCATTATAAAGAGGCGATCGAACGGGCCAAAAAAGAAACCACCCCGCAAAAGAAGCGCGGTGTCGGCGTATCGATCGGTATTTACGGCTGCGGGCTGGACGGGCCCGACAGCTCAGAGGCCTGGGCGGAGCTGACCGAAAAGGGCGTAACGATTTTCGACTGCTGGGAGGACCCCGGACAGGGCGGAGACGTGGGCACCTTGATCACCGCGCACGAGGCGCTTCGCCCCATCCATATTGCGCCGGACAGGATATCGCTCGTCATGAACGACATGAGCCTCGCACCACCCTCCGGACCCTCGGCTGCGAGCCGGCAGCAGGTGGTGACCGGCCAGGCTATCAAGGACGCCTGTGAAAAATTGATAGGCGCCATGAAGAAAGCCGATGGAAGCTATCGAACGTATGCGGAAATGGTGGCGGATCAATTGCCGACCCGATACGTGGGACAGTATACGACGCCCAGCAACAACGCGCCGGATTTGAGGACCTCGCAGGGCAATCCCTTCACGGTCTATCAATACTGTCTTTTCCTGGCGGAGGTGGAAGTCGATACCGAAACGGGCAAGACCAGAATGGTTAAAATATCGTCCTATGCCGATGTGGGAAAGATCTGCAGTCAGCTCGCAGTCGACGGCCAATTCTACGGCGGCCTTGCGCAAGGCATCGGGCTTGCCCTGAGCGAAGACTTCGAAGACATTAAAAAGCATTCCACAATGACGGGAGCCGGTTTCCCCTTCGTTCGGGATGTTCCCGACGACATGGCTCTTTATTACCAGCAGACGCCAAGGCCCTATGGTCCCTTCGGCGCCGGCGGGTGCGGCGAGGCACCGCTTACAAGCCCCCATGCCGCGATTATCAATGCCATTTACGATGCCTGCGGGGTGCGGATTACCAAACTGCCCGCCTATCCGGAAAAGGTGCTGGCGGGTCTGAAGGCTGCGGCAGTGTAACACGATTATAACAACCTCTGTGGGGGCGGTTCTCGAACCGCCCCTACCTGTAACAGGCGAGGCCGCATGGAGAAGAACCCGGTTTATTCATCTTATCGCTGGGCAATGCTGTTGTCGGCGTGTTTCGCAATTATGTCGGTTTATATCGATATGATTGCCATTGCTCCCATTCTGGGGGATGTTGCAAAAGGGCTTCAGGTTGATATGGGGGCGGCGACAAACCTGATGATGGGGTTTGTATTGGCCACGGCATGTGTTCTCATCTGGGGGGGCGTTGTCGTCGATAAATTCGGCATGACCGCCGCCACCGTGCTCGGACTGCTTTGCGCTACCCTTCCGGCAACCCTCATGCCGATGATGGGACAAAGTTATGGTCTGGTGATGATCGCCCGGTTGATTCAAGGCGCATCGGTCGGGTTTATCTTCGCCATCATCGGACCCACGGTTGTATTGTGGTTCCCGCCAAAGGAACATGGGCTTGCGGGCGGTATTATCATTGCCTTCATCTCCGTGGGTTCCGCGCTGGGAGGGCTTTTTTCTCCGATGATTCTGGCGACCGGCGTTTCCTGGCAGGGGGTCGTTTCCGTTCTTTCCGCTCCCGGATGGATTGCGGTTCTGCTCGCCTTGATCGTGACGAGACGGTCCCCCTCGCCCGATGTGCTTGCCGCCTTGGCCCATGTCATGCAGTCTTCCGCGGAGCAGATAACCTTCTGGAAAGCGTTCCGATTGCCGATGACCTGGATCGGCGGCCTCGTTGTGTTCTTCAACACCTGGAATCTTTATTGTTTCCTCAATCTTATTCCCCCCTATCTGGCGGCGCCGGCCCCCATGGGGGTCGGGTTGGGCCCCGTCACGGCGGGTCAACTGGCCCTTGCCGGCACCATTGTCGGGATTTTATCAACGATTGCGGGCGGTTCTTTCTTTGATAAGATCGCCAAGGGAAACCAAAAACTTGCCGTTATCGGCGGATTCATTCTGACGGTCCTGTTCGCTTTTCCCATCGCATTGCCATGGGTCAACGGCAATATGTTGTTGCTGATTGCATGCCTGATGCTGGTGGGATGGGGCATCAATTTTATGGGGGCCTCCATCAACGGGTTCATCGCCATGAATTATCCGCCCAGTATTGTGGGGCGGATGGTCGGATGGTGGTTTGGGTTTGGAACCTTCGGCGGGGCCTTAGGTCTTTATCTCGGCGGAAAAACCATCGATGCCACGGGGAGTTTTAAAACCGCGATCATACTTCTTTCTATTTCAGCGTGCGTCGGACTGCTGCTCGATTTGTTTCTAAAGTCGGGTGTGTGTTCCGAAAAAAACAATAGCGTGTGACTATTGGTTCCCGAGCGGGAGAGACGCCTGCCCCGGTGCCATGAGGTTTGGAATGAAACATCTTAAGCATGAAATGACCCGTTAATCGCATGGACCTTACTGAATTTGAAAACCGATGCGTTCAGGATGAGCCGCCGCTGTGTACGGCCCGATGCCCGCTCCATGTAGACGTTCGGGGATTCCTTGATAAAGCGGCTTCGGGTGCCTGGGACGAGGCGTATCAAATACTGGCCGCCACGATACCGCTTCCCGGCATTGTAGCGCGTATCTGCGATCATCCCTGCGAGCGCGTCTGCAAGCGGGGGGAAGCCGGCGGGCCGATTGCCATATCCGAAATCGAGCGGGCCGTGGCCCGGCGGGGCCGCATCACGAAACGGCGGATCCCCTTGCCGCCGAAAAAGCAGTGCGTCGCCGTAACCGGCAGCGGGTTGAGCAGTCTGACCGCAGCTTGGGAGCTTGCTTATAAAGGTTATCAGGTCACGATCCATGAGACCGGCGATCCTTCGTTGCTGAGGGAAGTGTGGGGAAAACCGGAAGCGCGTATCGACGACCACGAGAAGATAACACTTTACATCCCGCAGGATGTGGGCAGGCTTATGGAGGAAAGACGGATTTTGACGGAAGTTGTGCAAAGGGTGATCGATCATGCGGAAAAATCGGGCATAAAGTTCTTCAATCCCGACCTTGGGATGTGGCTTGCCTCGTATAAACCGGCTCATGTTACGTACTGGGTTCAATACAGCTCCGAAGGGAGTGGTTTCAAAATTCACGGCGCTTATTCCCACCGGATGGAAGTTGCCGGGAATTCGGGATGAAAGAGGTCGGAATGTCGCATCAATGGATCTGCGCGAAATGCCGGACACCTCTTGCTAATGTGAAGGTGCCGGTTTACTATTTGGGCAACTCTTTTTCAGTGGAGATGTTAAAATGCCCGGGGTGCGGCACGGCAATGGTGACGGAAGAGATGGCTGTTGGAAAGATGGCGGAGGCGGAACGGCTCCTTGAAGATAAATGAAGTCCGAAAATAAGACTGACAAGATCAGTTTTTCATCTATTTGAGGTAGTTGCTAATGGGCGAAAGCACTCGGTTCTCAACGGCCATAAAGAAGAAAGAAATTCCTGAAGAGATTCGTATCGGAGATACGGTTTCTTATACCGGGAGTCATGCGGCATTCGGCCTGGATTCCTGGGGCGTTAGAGCGGCTTTTGAGGATATCAACAAACTGGGAGGAATATATGTGGCGGAATACGGAAAAAGACTGCCTGTCCGGTGGATAACACATGACACCCAGAGCGATATGCTCAGAATTATTTCCCTTACGGAGGATCTGATTCTTCGCAAAAAGGTGCATATTCTCGGCCCGCACCTGGAGGTGCCGAGCATGCGCCTGGGAATGGCATTAATGGCCAACCGGTATAAAATCCCCACGCTTGTCGGGATCGGCCCTTTTGAATCCTGGATGGATTTATGTGAGACGGCGGGAGGCCCCTGGAAGTATGTCTGGACGCATAGCGGTGCCAATATCGGTACTCCCCCCGAACCCGGAGATTTTCGGTATGGCAATCCGGGGTACCTGGTTATGCCGACATGGCTCGGCGCGCTGGATGAATACGGTATCCAGACCAACAAAAGAGTTGCCACCTTTGCCTTTGAGGACTCCGACGGCAGGGGATGGTATCGACTATTGACCGGTATCGCCAAGGATAAAGGGTTCGATTGCTATGGTGCGGACCGGCAGTTTGGCATATTTTCCTCCACGGCGATCGATTTTACGCCGATAATAGCGGAGTGGAAACGGCATGGATGTGAAATACTTTGGGGAAGTTGCCCCGGCCCTGTTTTTGGAATGCTATGGAAACAATGCCATGAGATGGGCTTCAGGCCGAAGCTGGTGTTTGCGACAAGGGCCGCGGTCCATTATAGTGACATCGCTGCCTGGGAAGGAGATCTTGCAAATGGTATCTGCATGGAGGTATACTGGTCCCCGTCTATCAATAATGCCAGGGGGATAGGGGAGACAACGCCGGGTTCTCTTGCTGAAAGATGGTATGCGGACACGGGTCAGCCTTTGAGCCAGGGTATCGGCTGGGATTATATGGGCGCTCAAATCTTATTTGATGCCATTGAGCGAGCCGGTACGCTTCATCCGGATTCCGTTGTTGAGGCTTTGGCCAAGACCGATTTGATCACGGTCATTGGGCGCGCCATGTTTGAACAGGGAACACAGCATCACAGAGCCCCGGTTGCATTTGGACAGTGGCGCAAGACGGACAAACCCTGGAAATGGGAATCGCCCATCGTTTTTTCATACAACGACTTTATGCCGGCAACATCGGACCTTATATTCCCGAAGCCTTTGTGCTTATCGGTCGAAACATGCAATTAAAGTCTATTGGGAACTCTTTCCGTTTATCGGGGGAAGGGGCGGATAGCGAATGGAAAATATAGACCCGAAAATTCAGAGAGCGATTCTTAAAACGATCGAGATCGCCAATAGTTCCCCCGCACAGGACGAGCTGAAAGGTCAAATACTGGAGGCTGTATCCGGAAGCATTTTGGTGGAAAGCGCGGTATTCATTCCCGCCCATGAAACGTCAAATGATCTGAATTTAAATGAAACGACATTGTATCAGTTGGATACATCGAGATTGATCGAACTGCAAACGCATTACTCCCAATTGGATTCATATAAAACAATTTTAAATTCGTATCATCAAAAGGACGTTTCTCGGCTGGACGAGTTGATTGATTTCAACACATTTCTCTCCAGCGAGTATTACAACGATTTCTACAAACCCCAGGGAATTTATCATAAAGCGGTTGTTAACCTGTCGAATAAAAGAAAATTATTCGCATCCATCTGCTTGCATCGATCTCAAAGGGGAGGGAATTTTTCGAAAACGGAAGTAAGAACACTTAAGACGATGATTCCCTATTTGACCTTTGCTTTGGAAAATAATGCTCTCCGGAAAGAATTATCCGTCAAAAATAATGTGGTGGATATCATAGCGGACAATTGCAGTTATTGTGTTATCATTTTGGACCATTCCATAACCCCAATATACATGAATCAAAAGGCGATGCAATTTTTGAGAGATCAGCCCGGTTTTTCGTCAACCGGATTGAAAGCGGGGTGTCTCCCCCCCGCCTTTTTCAAAGACTGCCATCAAATCCGGGAAGAAGTTGAGAGCGGTTGCGCCGATGCTCTTTCGCTCATCCCAAAACATAGTGTCATTGAGGGGCCAGATTCGGCAAAATTCTCCGTATCTTCGAGGCTGATAGCGGATCAAGGAAATACACCGGGTCGCCGGTGCTATATGGTTACAGTGGAAGAAAAATCCGCATCGACAGGTATCGACCGCAATGCCCTTAAAGAGATGTATGATTTGACCGAAAGAGAACTGGAAATAGCGCTGAGCGTTTTTAAGGGGTTGAGGAACGCGGAAATTGCGAAAAAGCTGTATGTGTCCGAGATAACCATTAAATGGCATTTGCAAAATATCTTCCAAAAGATGGATGTAAAAAACAGGACAGCCTTGAGCCACAAGATGATTGTGCATGTTCATGGGGGGTTCCGCTTCGGAATTTTTTAAAAAATTTTTTCATCAGTGTTTTCTCTCCATTTCTCCCGAAGGCCTCAGATTTCCATCCAGTCAAAAATCCATACTTTCGTACAGTTTACAAAACCAATAGTTCCTGTATAGTTGCATCCGGCTCAAAGAAGAAGAGAGCAGCGGGTCGTTCGGTTTCGAAACTTAGAGTGTGTCGTCGGACCTCAATTGATGATGTCCGGTGACTGATTTTTACGTGAAGGCCCCTTTTCGAACCGGGTACGCGCTTATGTGCCGATTTCAGATAAACTGCTTCCACATTACGTATACGCTGTCAAATTCATAAAGAATCGAAAATTTCATACCGCAAGCATTATGTTGTTGCCGTCATTGACTCCTGCAGGCAGTTGGCACAACGGCTAACGGCAGACCACGCAGCCTCGCCATTCGGAGAAAAGGGAGCGCGGCCTGAGAGCGGAATAAAGTTTATAAAGGAAGGCAACCTGACCGTTATAATCGGGATAAGTACTTTTGCGAAAAAATTTTTCGTCATTGCCAATGGCTGACAGATTAACACTGAAAGTGAATAGCTAAAGGTGGTTGTGAAAAAAGCCATTAGATTAACAGCTTTTATTTCTAAATAAAAATAGCGAGAAAGGAGGGAACAAGAGGATAGATCGGTAGAGGAGGGAAGGGGAAGAAGAGGAGCGAAGGCGTTCCAGGACACCGTTAATAATAGGGAGGGGAGCATGATCGGAGATATTTCTGTGAAGAGAAAGAATTCAAAGGCCGGGCCGTTGACCGCGATTCTGTTGGTGCTGTTATTGTTGGGAATGGGCGCGCATAGTAGCCTATTGGCCGACCAGTTCGGCGTGGATGGCTTGTCCATAATGGGCTATATCAACCAGAGTATCGGATATACCTGGTATGACGACAATCCGAACAACAAGTCCGATTTCAACCAGTTTCTCACGCAGGGGTTGCTGGAGACGAAGTATGCGCCGCAGTCGAACGTTTCGATGTTTCTCAGTTTGAAGTTCAATGCGGACTGGGCCTATGAGATCTATTCGGACAATAATGAGTGGCGGGAGAAAGAGTTTAACGAGGCGCGGGAAAGATTGTTCATTTTAAATGATTTCCGGGATGTT
>JAZDPP010000133.1:0-37837 GCA_043797445.1 Pseudomonadota bacterium | reverse complement strand
CCATCTTTTTCCGGACATAATCGACCTCTTCGTATGTTTTGAATGCTACGGGGAGGTTATAAATCTGGTTTTCCGGATAAACGCCGGCCAGACTGCCGGAGACCACCGCACCCCCATGGAGCTGACCGAGCCGGATTTTCTTCAATACCACCTGGTCGTCCCCCATGACGCCGCCCGGATAAAATTTAAATTCAACATTATGCCCTGTTTTTTCAAAAAGTTCGGCAGCCCCCTCCCCGCATTTTCTGCATCCAGAAAGATCCCTCGGGTGACAGGGTTGCCATCTTGAACGTCACCGCTTGCGCCGATGCCACGTATAGAAATACCGAAACCATGGATAATAATATCAACGACTTTCGATTCATTTTGACCTCTCCTAAAAATATGCGTCAGCCGCAGCCAACAGCGTCCTCGCCTCTGCCCGGGCCGCCATGTTGATGAGCACATACCCGTCAATTCTCGGGTCCGAAGCCAGTGCTTCGTTTAACAGGCGATCGTGAAGCTCCCGGTCAAACACCATCCTTGCATAATGCCTGGCATAAAGGACATGGACCATGAGATTTTTTTTGCCCGATATTTCCAATGCCCGTTCAAAATGCTTTCGCCCCTCCTCGGGATGCCCCCCCAGGCCCGGGGGAATCAGGGTCGAAAAAACGCCCATATAGAGGTGCGCGCCACCGGTTTCAAACGCCTCATCCAATGTCAGCACCCGATTCATGATCGATTCGATCCGCGGCAACTGCGCAATGGCATTCCAGTCGGCCTGACGAGCCTGCACGTCGGTGGCCCAAGCTGCGCCAAGGGCATAAAGTGCCGGTAAATCGTCCCGGGTCATCCGGGCAATAACGGCTTGAAACCGGTCAAACGGCTGGTCTATAAGCCCGCAGGCTTCCGGATGCCGATTACAGACAGCGCGAAGGGCATAGCCGAGTCCTTTTTGGGAAAGTCTCGGGGCGCGTTCGGGATCTTTAACAAATGCACTGGTGTAACTGTTATACAGCCGGGAGGCTGTCAGCAATAACGCCTCATTGTTCGGGTCCTGCCCGAGGAAACTCTCGACCATCAACAGATAGGCCGGTATGGCGGTTTCCACGGTGGCAAGATCATCGTAATTTGAAAATGCCCGGGATAAATTTTGGGCCATTTTGGATGAAACGGACGCGGCAACGGAGGAGGCCAGTGTCGCACAACCGTTTAAAAGCAGCAACACGGCCAGTAGCGTGGCGAACCCGCCTCCTGCCACGACCGCATGGATATTGCCACGCGAAAAGGAGCTGCAATTACTCATACCACACCGCATGGGTCAATCCGCCTTTATTGAGTCTTATTGCGCCAGTATTGTCTAATCGCCGGCCCCATATCCGCAGCTGCCGAATTCACCGCCGTCTGGAATTTTTCCGCCATATTCAGGGATGTATATTGAACCGAAGCGGTAGCGGGCGCCGTAACGGACACGCCGCTTTCCATATCGACCGCGCTGGCGGAAAAAGAAGCCGTGATCATCTCCTGACTCCGGCCATAAAACTGAAGCATCGTGGATCCGGTTTGCCGAACCTTGACCAGCACGAGAATCTGGGCCTCTCCGGGAGGAAGGAGCTGCTTGATGCCACGCCAGGAAATAGAACTCTGCCCCCCGTGGATCTGACGGGACAGCGCGGGAATCTCGGCGGCGGCCGTTACCGGCAGTCCGCTCCCCTGAAGAGCCGATTCAAGCGGAGATTGTATCTGCATTGCCATATCCTCATCCCCGGAAACCGCCAGCAGAACCGTCGGCACCTTCGGCAAAGCAGGGGCCGCCTTTTTGGTAACCGGCGCTTTTTGGACGGGTGGGTGCTGCACGGCGGCTGGAATTCGCGCCACCGCATCCCGACCGGGAATGTCCGGCGCTGTCTCCTGAGTGGATCTCCCCACCGTATCGGGGGCGGGAACGGATCGCCCTGCAGGGGATACCGGAGCCGGAGCCTGAGCCTGTTGAGGCTGAGCCTGAGGTTGTGGCTGAGACTGAGGCGGAACGGAAACCGGCACTGGAGACGAAGTTGCTCTTATAGGCGCCGCAGTCTGATTCACGGCCGGTTCCGCCGAAGTCTGATTCACGACCGGTTCCGCTGCAGGAGAGCTCGCGGACGGCGGCGAAAGAGCTGCTGCCGCAAGCTTCCCTTCCGATCCGGCGGATCCGGGGACCTCCTGATCCTTCGGCAAATTTTCCAGCGGTTTTTCCACAGCCGGTGTTACGGGCGGTTCGGCGCCTTTACGCTCTTCGACAGCTGCCGAAGCCGCCTTTTCTTCTTTCACCGGGATCTTCTCACTAAAAAAGCTCCCCTCAACAAGCCATACCACCAGAACCACCGCCAGCGCCACACCGAGAAGCCCCCCCCAGACGGCCGTGCGGGATCTTTTGGCGACGGGCTCACTGCTGCCGGCAACGAACTGGGAGGTCTGCCCTTTCACCAGCGGGACATTCCCTTTTAAGCCGCGCATACAACGCTCCACGGCCGTCATCACTTCCTGGGGGGTCTGGAATCGATCGGCAAGGTCTCTTGCCAGCATTTTATCAATGAGCTCACATACCGGTTTGGGAAGCTCCGGATTGATCTGTCGAATCGGTGTTACCGACTCGGTGGCGAGCTTTGCCACCACTGCCAGTGGGGATGGCCCGGTCATCGGCGGTCTTCCGGAGAGCATGCTGTAGAGAACGGCGCCGAGCGCATAGATGTCGCTGCGGACATCGAGTTCTTTACCCATGGCCTGCTCGGGCGAGGCATATTCGGGGGTTCCCAGAAACAATCCGGTCTGGGTCAACCGGTTTTCCGTTCCCTCAAAATGGGCCACGCCGAAATCGGTCACCTTGACCCGTCCCATATCATCCACCATGATATTGGGGGGCTTCAAATCCCGATGCACCACGCCCTTCGCGCCGGCATCGGCCAGGGCCCCGGCCACCTGAGATACGATGGAAAGCGCTTCCTCCAGGGGAATACGCCCTTTTTCTTTCAGAATGACGCCCAGATCCCTGCCGGTTATATATTCCATGGCAAAATAATACAGGCCATGGGCCTCCCCGTAAGACAGAATCTGCACAATGCTGGGATGATTCAGCGCGGCGATAATACGGGCCTCCCGCTTGAATCTCTCGATAAACTCCGTATCGGTACAGAGCCGGTGGGAAAGCACTTTGAGGGCGACTTTCCGGTTGAGCGTCATCTCGTGGGCCTTGTACACGACCCCCATTCCACCCCGCCCGATTTCCTTTTCTATCTTGTAGCCGCTGAGAACGCTGCCGATTTCAATATTATTGTCACTGATCATCGAATCCCCCCGTGAAAACAACGAAGCGCTGAAACTGTCACTATTACTCACCCGGGTTCAGGGATCAAGCGAAAAAACGA
Organism: Pseudomonadota bacterium; assembly: GCA_043797445.1. Lineage (GTDB taxonomy): Bacteria > Desulfobacterota > Desulfobacteria > Desulfobacterales > JAFDDL01 > JAZDPP01. The sequence goes on along the minus strand of JAZDPP010000133.1, from coordinate 34,451 downwards.
AGCATGACGGTATGGCCTCTTCCTCTCGTTTTCAATGTTCCCGGCGCTCTTCGCGCCGGTCACTGATCAGAAAGATGCCGTAGGTGGCCAGCAGGTTAGGGAGAAATTTTACAATACGCCCGCTCTCATTGCGCGTGCCCGAGTGGATCGCCACCTCTCTTATAATATAAAATCCGACATCCCGCGAAAATTTGCGGAAATCTTTCAAGGTGATCACCCGGATATTGGGCGTGTCATACCACTGGTAGGGCAATTGCTTTGTGACGGGCGCATATCCCGTCAAAAGCAACTGGGCGCGACTCAGCCAGTGGCTGAAATTCGGGAAACTGACGATGGCCTTTCGTCCCACCCGGAGAATGGATCGCAGCAAGGCATCCGGTTGATAGACCTGTTGAAGTGTCTGACTGAGAATTACAAAGTCAAAGGCCTTGTCTTCGTAATCGAGCACCTCCCGGTTAATATCCCCCTGCAACACCGACAACCCTTTTTCGATGCAAACGGAGGCCTTGACCTCGCTCTGCTCGATTCCGGTTCCGACCACCTGTTTGGTATCCTTTAAGCTCTTCAGCAGGTGCCCTTCCCCGCAGCCCAGATCTAAAACCCGTGCCCCCGGTGAAATCCAGGAAGCGATGAGTTTTAAATCAAATCGCAGTTCATCGGATTCGATCATCATACACCGCCCCCATTTGCCCGTGCCTCCCTCAACGCCCCTTCACTCCGGACGCGATGCGCTCCAGGAAGCCCCGAATCATCAAACTCAGCCGATCGTTGGGCAACAAAAACGCATCGTGCCCCCATTTGGCTTCGATCTCGCAGAAACTGACGTCGAGCCCGTTCTTTTTCATTGCCTGCACCAGTTCCCGGGATTGATAGGTGGGATAAAGCCAGTCGGAGGTGAATGAGGCAACGAGAAACCTGGCCCGGGTCTTTGAAAAGGCTTTCACCAGGGACCCGTTGCCATGCTGACGTTCCAGATCAAAATAGTCGGCCGCCTTGGTGATATACAGAAAGGAATTGGCATCAAAGCGTTCGACGAATTTGGCTCCCTGGTATCGAAGATAGCTTTCCACCTGAAAATCCGCGTCGAAATTAAAGGAAAAATCGGTTTTATCCTGAAGCCTTCGGCCGAATTTAAGCCGCATCGACTCATCGGAAAGATAGGTGATATGCCCGATCATCCGCGCGACAGCCAGCCCCGTGTCCGGCCGGGCCTTATCGTAATAGTACCCCTGATTCCAGTTTGGATCGGCCAGGATCGCCTGCCGGGCCACCTCGTTAAACGCGATGGCGAGAGCAGAGTGCCGGCTCGTGGTGGCCAAAGGGATGGCGGACATCACCCTTTCCGGAAAACGGACACACCATTCGAGCACCTGCATGCCGCCGACGGAACCACCGATAACGGAAAGCAGGTGGGGAATATCCAAATGATCCACCAGGGCCTTTTGGGCGTTCACCATATCGCCGATGGTCACCACCGGAAAATCCAGCCCATAGGGGCGATTTGTTTTCGGATTGAGACTGGAGGGTCCCGTTGCGCCCATGCATCCCCCAAGCACATTGGCGCAAATGACAAAATACCTGTTGGTATCGATCGGCTTTCCCGGTCCCACCATTAAATCCCACCAGCCGGGTTTGGGATCCTCCTGGGAATAATACCCGGCCACATGGGAATCACCGGTCAAGGCGTGCAGGACCAGAATGGCATTATCATGCCGGGGGCTTAAATCGCCGCAGGTTTCGTAGGCAAGGGTGAGCGGGCCGAATCGGCGGCCGCTTTCCAGTACCATTTCATCCGGAGGCGCCGCAAAAGAAAAAAATTTCTTTTCGACGAGCCCGACTGAAACCCCGTCCCGATCGTGTTCGATATATTCACTCATGGAGCCGTTTTCCCGCCAACCGTGGTGTCCTCGATGCCTTGATCATCGTTTCGGCCAATTTCCCAGGGCACAGGGAGGCCGCGCCAGGGTGTTTTTGGAAGAGCGGCAGGCTGTTTGAGCGATAGCGAGTTCCTGCCGGTCTGGAAAAAATATCCTGGCGTGGCCGGTACGATGATCAAGGCCGTCCTCGACTAAATCAGCGCCTTCATTACCTCACAGTTCTGGCACATCCGCATCTTGGTTTTCCAGTCTTTTTGGGGTTGCCCCAGGCAATAAGTGCCGTTTATCATCCAGCACATCCGCCCCGCGTGAAATTCCCAGACCGGGCAATTTTTCCGCTGAGCCATCGAGCATTTCATAATGTTCCAGCACTGCTTTCCGGTGCGCCATCCGGGCGTTTTACAGGAGAGCAGGAAGAGCATCTGCCGCTCGACATGCGGGGGGATCGTCCGCCATCCCTGCTCGTAGCTATGAACCGCCTTTAAAGATACACCTAAAATCGCCGCCATCTGCCGCTGGGTCTTCTCCAGTTTTTTCCGAAGCGCCACAAACCTGTCCGGTGTCATAACTCCCTGCCCCAAAATATTTTTCCAAAATAAAAATAGCCACTTTTGGGACCATTTTCTTAACACACGGTGGTATCCGTTGCAACACAAATTCACCTGTTTACAGCGACATGGATAGCGATGTCGAGTTCTTGCCGGGCATCCCCAAAATGCCCGGGCGTGACCGAAACCATGATCAATGCCCTCTTCTCTTTTGAAGGCAGATAACGTTTTTTTTGGTATTTTGCCGGATGACCCATTGAAGTTCCGGCGGGCCTGCAACATATTATGGATTCTTTTTCTATAACCGCATACGGAAATTCATGTGAAACCATTTGATGAACTACTGGCATCATCGGCTGAAGCGCACGGGCATTTATGCCCGGGTCAGGTTGTAGGCGTTCGGATGGCAATTCTCGGCTGCAGGTTGATCGGCCTTGAGGAACCGAAACGCCGGGATCAGATTAAAAAACTCATTATCTATGTAGAGATGGATCGCTGCACGGGAGATGCCGTTGCCCATACCACCGGCGTGAAACTGGGCCGCAGGTCTCTGAAACACATGGACTTCGGCATCATGGCCGCCACCTTTCTGAATCTGGAAACGAAAAAGGCGGTGCGCATCGTTTCCACCGAAGAATCCCGGGACCTGGTCCCGCTGTATGCGGATGATATTACGCAATATCCGGATCAGCAGATCGAAGCCTACAAGCGCATGCCGGACAGCGTTCTCTTTCGGGTTCATGAAGTGGAGGTCATCCTCAGTGAATATGATTTCCCCGGACCCACCCGCCGGAAAGTGACCTGCGCCCAATGCGGCCAGGTGGTTCGGGACCATCGCGAAATTGTGAAAGACGGGGTCAATTTATGCAAAATATGTGCAGGGAAGGCCTATTTCCGAAACGCCCGTGAAATTTCCTGGCCGGATATGAATTGGACACCGGTCAAAAAAGACGATTGACATCGTTCATATCTTTCGAAATAGTATTATGCTCGTTTTTAGGACGACGATACCAGGCAAATTTAGTACCCCAAGGAGTAACACATGCAAAAGAAAATACCTTTGAAAGACGCAGTGGGCACCCAACTGGCTCACGACATCACCGAAATTCGTCCCGGTGAGTTTAAAGGGCCTGCCTTTAAAAAAGGTCACACCGTCTGTGAAGAAGACATCTGCCGCTTGCAGCGTCTCGGGAAAAACAATCTCTTCGCCCTCGAACTGGCGGAAGGCGAAATTCATGAGGATGAAGCCGCGGGAATTCTCGCTAAAGCCCTGGCCGGTGACGGTGTCTTCTATCTTGACGAACCCCATGAGGGAAAAATAAAGCTCTTGGCCGACTGGGACGGCCTGCTGGAAATAAACACCACCGCATTGGCGGCTTTTAATATGGTGGACGAAGTCATGTGCGCCACCCAGCATACCCATTCGCTGGTCAAAAAAGGGGATCAGGTCGCGGCCACCCGCGCGATTCCCCTGGTCATGAAGCGGGCAGCCATTGAACGGGCGGCAGCCATCGCCCGGCAAAGCGGAGCGGTCATGTCCGTGAAGCGGCTGCGTAAGGTGCGAGTCGGCCTCGTCATTACCGGAAACGAGGTTTTCAGCGGCCTCATTGAAGACAAATACGCCGCCATCCTATCGCGAAAGGTCCGGGATCTGGGTTCCGAAGTCATCGCCTCCACCCTTGCGCCGGACAACGTGGATACCATTTCGGGCATTATCAAGGATCACATTCAGAAAGGATGCGATCTCATTCTAACGAGCGGCGGCATGAGTGTCGATCCGGATGACGTGACCCGTGCCAGCATCCGCAAGGCCGGCGCCGATGAAATCAACTATGGTGCTGCTGTACTGCCCGGCGCCATGTTTCTGGTGGCTTACATCGGCGAGGTTCCGATACTGGGGATGCCGGCGTGCGGGCTTCACCACCGCACCACGGTACTCGATCTGATCCTCCCCCGAATCCTGGCGGGAGAGAAAATCGGCAAAAAACAGCTGGCCCTTTTGGGGCATGGTGGTCTTTGCCATGATTGCAAGGAGTGCACCTACCCTCATTGCCCGTTTGGAAAAGGCGCGTGACTCCAATCGATTTTAATTATCACGAATGATAAAACCCACTGTTTTTATCGGTAATCCCGGTACCGGAAAAACCGGCCTTGCCATCGGGCTTTTGCGCCAGGCCCTTGTGAATGGTTACAAAAATTGATTATTGTAAAGCCGTTACACTGTTTGAATCTTAACATCCCTTCAATCGGACGAAATGAATTGGCAACGAGGTTATACCTTAATGAGGTTCACTTTCGTATCATAGAACGATACGCTGCCGCCGACCGGATCAATGAGGCAGGTATTGTTTCGTAAGGACGGGTCCGTCCACATGACCGCGTTGGCATGGATGCCGGCCGCCCTGCGGGGGTCGCCTTTTATGGTTTCCCCATCGATTATCGTATCCGACGCGCCGGTGGCCCAATGACCAAATCCCAAGGCAAAGCTCACCACGCCCGTCCGGATCGCCTGGGTTACCATCACCCGGCCGATCATTTCCCGCTTTCGACCGTTCTTGAAATCCCACACGCCTTCGGTGTTGGTGGCGCTCACCACCTTGACCCGATCGCCGTCCGAGAGATGAAGCTTTTTCGCATCGGCCGCATTGATGACAATGCCGTTTTCGGGCATCATCGGGTGGAGCCAGTAAGCGGCGACGGTGCGAGATTTCGTATGGGTGATGGTACGGTTGGTAATCAGGCTCAGATCGTACCCTTTACTTAATTCCTCAACCGATTTTCCGTCAAAGAGCGTTATCGGCAGATAGGTTGCGATTCCCGGATAGGATTTCCCCGTTCCGGCATATTTTTTCCCCGCCGTTTTTTCCTGATAGAGGTTCAACAGGGCGCCGTATCTGTTGGCCAGCTTATGGCCATCGTAGCCCTTCGCGTGCGTATCGAAGCGCCCGCCGCGATTCAGTAGATAGACGACCTTGGCCCATTTGTCTTCACCGACGATCGATTTCCATTTGGCCTCGCTGAAAACCGTTTCCGGAAGATGTCGGCGCGATTTACTGAAAATTTCAAGCTCCCGGGCGTCAGCGTCGGGAACCTCCTTTCCCGGTTTTTCACCGAAGGCGAGGTTCGCAACGGCTCTTAGATAAAAATCCTCCGGCCGTTTGATATCGAGGCCCTCTCCGAGCGCGTCTTTACCAAAGGCTGTGAGACCCAGTTTCTCGTTAATGGCCATCAATAGGGATTCCAGACTGATAGGCATTTTTTCGCCATAAACGGTAACCGTTTCGGGAACGGGCGCCACCACCGGCTGGCGGATGGGTTCCATTTTAACCGGCACGCTCGGGTGCGATCCCTGGAATTCCCATCTCTCCAGATAGGTCAGATCCGGGAAAATATAGTCGGAATAAAGGGACGTTGTCCCGATGAGGATGTCGCTCGTAAAAAACAGCGGTAACTTGCTCACATCCGCGAGCACCTCGATATTCGTGTGGCCTGCCGGCAGCGCGTATGCCGGGGTTCCCATGTAAAGAAACATCGCTTTGATGGGATACGGGTAAGCGTCTCCGATGCTGGGCACGATTTCCTCATAAATATCGCTTGCCAGGGGATACCAGTTCCGCTTGGCCGGGTACCCGCTGAAGAGCGTCGTTTTTTCATAGTCCACATCGTGACGGATGGAGCTGACACCGAACCCGGTGACCTTACCTTTGACCTTGCCGAGGTTGAACGGACCGCCGCCGGTCCCGTCATATTTAAACGTGCTGGCCGCGCACATACCGCCTTTCCAGTCATAATTCCCGAGGAGCATGTTGATGCTCATCCAGCTGAGCACATTGTAAAAGCCGTTGGTATGCTGCGCGGGTCCCCGGTGAATATCGACCACCGCCATCTTGCCGTAACTCGTCAATTCCTCTACGACCCGTGTCACGGCTTTTTCCTCCAGACCCGCCACTTGGCACCACTCTGAAAACGATTTTTTCCCGGCGGAGTCCTTCAGCAGTTGAAGACCCGATTTTACAACGATTTGCGCTCCCTCCGCGCTGGTGATCCTGGTGTCGACAAAGAGATCCCCCATCACGGCGGTGGCATCATCGTTCGGGTCCACCGGCGTTGGCTTTCCCCCTACCATAACCACCATGAATTTTTCTTTGTATTCGACGGTCTTGGTTTTATCCTTGGGATCGGGAAGGGTTCGCACTTCCTCCGTTGCAATTCCGATGTCGGCCGCCCGCAGGAATTTACCGGCTTTACCGTCCTTGATTTCAACCAGCCAGGTGGCATTGGTCCAGCTCGACTCAAGGGTTTGCCTGGCGGCCGCCTTGTTGGCATTGGCCAAAAAGACCTTGTCATACCGCTCGTTGGCGATCATCCACTGAATCATCGCCATGGCCAGGGCTGAATCCTCTCCGGGCTTGATCGGCAGCCAAACTTCCGCTTTGCTGGCCAGTTTTGAAAATCGGGGATCGGCAACGGCAATTTTCGTGTAACCGGTGGCCAGATTCCGGGTCAATCGAACCGTGCGGTTAGTCGGGCCATAGTTGGCTTCAAATAGATTTGCCCCCACAAAGAGAATATAGCGCGAATTTTCCGTGTCGGCCTGCCAGTAAAACTTTTTTCCGCCGGAGAATTTTCCGCCGATATACTGCTCGCTGATGGCCTTGCAGGTAAAGTAGAGCGATCCCTGGCAAACGGTGGTATGTCCATGCATATTGGTAGTACCGAAAGCGCTGCCGAGCCGTTTTATATAATCGGCGCGCCCGTTTTTCAACCGGCCCCAGGCGAGAATCAGCTGGTTGTTCTTAGCTCCGAAGTCGGGATGTTCCGGGTCGATTAACAGATCGAGGCTTGCCTGATGCTTCGTTTTGAACGCTTCCAGAAGGGCTTTTTTCTTCTCCTTATCCTTCTCCTCCCAGAGTTCTTTTATGTCATGCTCCATCGCTTTGGCAATCTCGTCATTTTTCATCGCCATGATGGTTTTTAATCCCTCCACATGCCGGTTTTCTTCTCCCGGAACGGCGGCGAAGAGTTTTCCGCCTTCGACAATTTCGGTTATTGCCTCATCAAAGGGAATGGCTTTCCACCGGTTTTCGCCGCGTTTACCCGCCCGCTTCAGGACCTTTCTTATCCGATACGGATCGTAAGCGATTTGCACCCCGGCCTGGCCCTTGGGGCAGAGTCCGCCATCAATTTGGGCGGCATCGTCCAGTGTCGTGGTCATGGGCAGATGCGGCACCATTGTCATCGGATTGTAAGGGTTGCCGTCAATTTTTGCCAGCACGCCATCCTGGACCTTGCACTTTATGCCGCAGCCGGTGTTGCAGTTCAAACACACCGAATAGAGAATATTGCTCGAATCCGCCAGATCGTAGGGGATGTCGGTTCGACTACTTTTAATAATTCCCCCTCCATTGTCGGCAGCCACCCGGCTGCCATTCAATACGCCGGTAACCACACCGCTGCCGAGAAGAGCGCCTTTGGCTAAAAAACCGCGTCTGGACAGGTTCGTCGTATCCTTTTTCATATCGCCTCCCCAATTTTGCTGGAAGTATAGCGGGAAAGAAGCTTAATTCCGGCGTACATCAAACCGATGGCCATTGCCGCCACAAAGATGGCGACCAAATATTCATTCACAGACGGTGCATAATCGAAGCGCAGCCGGGAATGGTAAAAAGCATCCTGCAATCCTTTGAGTTGCGCGACGGCCTGGCCCGGAATCAGAATATTCAGGCGGGCTGAAATGAACGTCACCGCCACCACAAAGGCGCCCGTTCCAACGGCGTTTGCGGTTCGTCCGAATAGCAGGAGGAACAGGGCCAGAAAAGCGCCGCCAAGGTGCACGCCCCAGAATACCCACCAGAAAGGCCCGAACATAACCAGTCTCACGGCCTCGCGAATGTCCGAGTTGGGTGACCAGAAGACAAGGCTGAACTCGGCGAATTCGCATATGAAATAGAAGACGATGCCGCCGATGATCGTATATCGCAGCATCTTAAAGGGGTGCTCGGAGATGGTGAAAGAAATGTTAAAAACGAAAAGATATACCAGGAGTAAAACAGCGGCCCCCGAAGTGATGGCCGAGCCGAGAAAGAGCAGCGGCAGGAGGGGGGAATTCCAGAAGGGTTTGGCGTCCACCACCCCGAAAAAAGCGCCGCTCTGGCTGGGGTAGGCGATTGAGAGCAAAAAGCCGAGAGAGAGCAGAGGGATCAACCAGCCCGATTTATCATTCCGATCCGTTTGACGGTCCTTGTTCAGGCTGAGAACAAAAATCACGACGATGACCAGAAAAAAAACATTATACATCCAGGCGTTAAAGGCCATCATGGAACCGAAGTTCGGGAAAAACATGATGTTGGCTGCCCGAAACGGTTGCCCCAAATCCAGCCAGACCGAAAAAAGACCGCACAGAACGCAGATGCCGGATACCACCAGGGTAACGCGCAAACTCTCGCGAAACCCGGCGATATTTAGAAAATAGCCGATGACACTGACGGCAAACACCCCGCCGGCAATCCCGATCAAATGGAAATAGACGGCAATCCATAATCCCCACGGGACATAGCTGCCATAGCCCGCCAGCCGCTCGGCGGTCGAAAATTTCGTTACCAGGCCATAAAGGCCGAGGATAAAGGCGATCCCCCATAAAACGAATACGGTTCGGGATACTGTTTTCATCTGTCACCTCATATCAGGTAAAGGACGGTGGGTTCGGTTTCTTTTTCTTCCAACAATTTAATCTGATTCGGTTTTTTCGCCATTTCAGCGACAATCGATCCGGCATCGTTGATATCACCGAAATAGTTCGCCCGTCCGATGCAGGTTGTCACGCATTGCGGGAGCAGACCTTCGTGCACACGGTGGAGGCAAAAATGGCATTTGCGGGCGTTTCCCATCGGCGAATGGTGCGTCGTTCGATCCCAGGATTTTCCGTATTCATGGTTGTGAAGGAGCTCGTAAGGTTGAAGCGCGGGGGTATCATCCGTGTAATAGTGACCGTAGTCACTTGTCCTTGCGCCATAGGGGCAGGCGGAGAGGCAGTAGCGGCAGCCGATGCAGCGGTCGTAATTGACAACCACGACACCGTCGGGACGCTTATAGGTGGCGTTCACCGGGCAGACCGACGTGCACGGCGGATTGTCGCATTGCATGCAGGGGCGGGGAAAAAATCTGAGTTGGACGTTCGGATAAGTCCCCAGCTCTTCCGTGAGAACGGGCCGATAGACAACGCCAGGGGGAAGCTTGTTTTCCGAAATGCAGGCAACGGTGCAGGCATGACACCCGACGCACTTTCGGGTGTCGATGATCATTTTCCATCGACGCTCTTCAACCGGTTTGGCGAGCGCTCTTCTTAAATCCGCCTGCATCCGGATAAGGAGATCGGCGTTATCATCAATGGGAACGGTCTTGGGTTCCGGTATTGCCCGAACGGTTTCCCGGCCTGTCAGACTTTCCGGCGGGTCGCTCCGGCGCGCCGTCACGATGGCCGTTACGCCCAACGCCACCCCACCACCGACCAATCCGGCGGAACGCAGAAAATCGCGTCGATTGAGGCTCTCTTCTTTTTTCGGCTGTGGTGCTTGCGACATAATACCCTCCCTTGGCAGTTGTATTGCTTTTCAGGAAAAAACGTTGCCAGCATACTTCGCAGATCCGACCATAAAGAAAACCGAGGCATCGAATAACCCAGCGCACGGTTGGTACCGATGTGACGAATTCGAAAATGATTTCTAACTACATTAAATCAAAGTGAATCAAGGTTTGTCAAATTAAATTTAATTGCCACATTGTAATACAACATATCACGCATCCCATCCGCTTGGTTTCCTATCAAAAAAACAGGGTGGAAAATCGGCCCATGGCCTGGTTGCCAAAAGGGGAGCGCAATAGCCGCTTCAGCTGCTCTATCTCAATCGTGTTGTATACGGTGCGGCAACAGCAGCCCGGCTTTCAGTTCTGTTCGTTTAAATACCGCTAAATACCGGCAACTTATGAGGAGGCAGAGGAAAGAATGCAAAATGAGTATTAAATTTTTCAAAGGAAATGGCCGGGGCTGACAAAAGGCTTGAAACTGGAATCACGCCGATCGCCGGCATGAAATCCGGCATCAGCTTTTTCCTTCCATCATATTTTTTGTTTCCGCCTTTATATACGCCATAAATTTTTCCTTATTCCCTACCAAATGCCAGATCATGTCCAGATTCTTCCATTTAATCTCCTTGCCGTTTTCAATCCTTGAGACGACAACGGAACGGCTGTCAAGCTGGTAGTCTTTAACAAAATGCCGGTTATCTTCTTCGTCGATGTTTACGGTTTTAAATTCGACCGTGCCGTTGGCAATTTCCTCCGGGAACCCTTGCTCAACAGCTTCATCGGAATAGGCCTCGAGGTTGATGCAGGTTGCGCAGCGAATATCCCCTCGGAAATAGGTTACCACAATCTTCGCACCTCCCTTCGTCGCCTGCTGTTCCGCGGCGGCGGCATTATCGGTATTGAGAAGGCCCCCCCCTCCGAATGCCGTCACTAAAAGAAAAGCTGCAATTACCGACATGTTAAAAGATTTCATGCCAAAGCTCCCTTTTCGAATATCGCCTTCCCACGTTCCGCTATCGTATTTAGCGCTTCTTCCGACATCGGGGACTCGCCCTTCTGAAACCCGAGATCCGAAAGTTGTATGTGTTCAAATTTCGTAAACCCAGCCGCTTCAAGCGATTTTTTAGCACAGTTTAGCGCGCAGCCGTCAATAGCGAGAAGAGCAGAGGCCGCTTCCGTGCTCTTCATAATTCCTGAAACCCTTCCGCCGATTCCTGCAAGGCAAAACATTTTTCCATAGCCTTTCGTCGTCATTCTTCTGGCCGCCTGATCCGCCAGCGCGCCGACATCGGCTGCTCCGGAGCATGAAAAAATGAGTTTCGGAGCGCTCGCGCATTCGCATGCCGTTGATTCAGTCATATTCATTTTCTCCTTAAATTTTATGAAAGCATCTTTTTGATATCTTCAACAGAGGCAACCTTGCCCACCACCTTGACGACACCGTCAACCGCAAGCGCAGGCGTCATCATGACTCCCATTTTCATAATGTCTTTTATGTCGGAAAGCTTTTCGATATCATGCGTGTTTCCAAGCTGACGGATGGCTTCTTCCGCATGGTCGGCGAGCTTTTTACATTTCGGGCATCCCGTGCCCAGGATTTGAATTTTCATTTTTTTGTCCTAGTTGTGGTTTAACCGTCACAGTTATTACGGCTTGCACGTTACATGGCAAACACCGGTCGGTGTTTGTACCGCATAGGGGAAGTATTTACGCTTGAACCAGAGCGCGGCATTCACGAGCGCAATGAGCACCGGCACCTCCACCAACGGCCCGATCACGGCGGCAAAGGCCTGACCGGAATCGAGCCCGAAAACGGCAACGGCCACGGCAATGGCCAGCTCGAAGTTGTTGGAGGCGGCCGTAAAGGATAGGGTGGTTGCCTGCTCGTAAGTCGCCCGGCTCTTCATGGAAAGCCAGAAAGAAACGAAAAACATGATCACGAAATAAATGCACAGCGGAATGGCAATCCGCACCACATCCATCGGCAACTGCACGATATATTCCCCTTTAAGGGAAAACATCACCAAAATGGTGAAGAGCAGCGCGATCAGGGTGATGGGGCTGATCTTGGGAATAAAATGCGTCTCGTAACGTTCGACGCCCACGGTTTTAAGGCCGATTATCCGCGAGAGCAGGCCGGCGATAAACGGAATCCCGAGGTAAATGAAAACACTTTCGGCGATCTGACCGATGGAAATATCCACCACCATCCCTTGAAGACCCATCCAGCGGGGCAGCACAGTAATAAAAATATAGGCGTAGACGGAAAAAAAGAGCACCTGAAAGATGGAGTTGAACGCCACCAGACCCGCGCAATACTCGCGATCACCACTGGCAAGATCGTTCCATACGATCACCATGGCGATGCAGCGCGCCAGACCGATAAGAATCAGGCCCACCATATACGCCTGGTAGCCGGATAGAAAAGTGATGGCGAGCAGAAACATCAGGATCGGCCCGATGATCCAGTTCTGCACCAGGGACAATATAAGCACCTTGACGTCGCGGAACACGAACCCCAGTTTCTCATACTTCACCTTCGCCAGGGGCGGATACATCATCAGGATGAGCCCGATAGCGATGGGGATATTCGTCGTACCGACGGAAAAACGGTTGATGAAATTCCGGATCTCCGGAAACAGATACCCTCCCCCTACACCCACAAACATCGCCAAGAATATCCACAAAGTGAGAAACCGGTCCAGGAAACTTAATTTTTTTAAACTCGTATCATTCATCCCTCTCCCTCCTTATTGCGTCTCTAAACTGTGCGTTAATTCTACCCGCGGAAACGGCCATCACTATCGATTGCGCAGCTCCGATTTCCTCTTCGGAAATCCCCTCTTCCTTAGCCACGCTAAGGTAATGTTCCATTCAGGGGTAGCAACCGAAGGCCATGGCGGATGTTAAATGAATCAACAATGTCGTCTTGGGAGAAAGTATGTCATTATTCCGGGCCGAATCGTAAAATGATCTATAGGCTGTCTTCTGCTTCTCAGGTAGCATCGAAATTTCCTTTCTATTATTTGGATACATCGCCTTATGAGCTGCCTATCTTTTAAAGTAATTGTGAAACCAAACAAGATCCGAGAGACTTCCCCCCATCAGATAAAAATGAGTGGTTATCCAGTTCGTTAAAATCACAACTACCGCAAAGAGGAGATGCCCGACACTCATAAGGGCGACACCACTCATGATGTTGCCGATGACGCACCCACCCGTGATGGCGGCACCGATGCCGACCAAAAGGCCTCCGAAGAAAGCGGTTATCGTCTGCTGGGGCGGTTTTGGCAACAGCTTGACCCGACCCGTCAGTTTCGCACTGACATATGCCCCTATAACAACCGCGACAATCTCAAATATCAACCAAAGGGAGACTTTTTTAGCGGGCGTGATCCCTTCCTGCTTTCCGCTGCTATTGATAGGGGGGGTGACATTGCTTTTGGGCGCATATACGTATTCAAGGGGCGCATCGGTTAGCAAGAGTTGGGCATTCATCACCCCGTGGGTTACCCCGAGGGGATAATTACGACCGCTTGCGGCTGACGAAAGGTATGCCAGACAGGCGAGAACCCCGATAGCAACACCGGCTTGCCACGGCCGCCAGCGGGAAGTCATTATCTTTTTCAGTTTGTTCGTGCCGGCTGAATTATCTTTCAGAGGGGTCGTTCCATTTTTCCGTCTGAGATAGATGACCCCGAAAACGGTCATCATCGCGAACAGAATCGATAGGGCCCAGTAAGGCATATGGAGCAGTGAAAAAAAAGTGACTGGCCCTCCGTCTCCGTTTTTCACGATATAGGTTTGCAGCATTTTGCTAAACGGTTTGAGGGAACCGTGCTCCACCCACATGACGCCGATCGGAATCGCGACCAGCGCGGCCATCGAATTAAGGTTGCCCTGGGCGACTTTAAACAGACTGCCGCTCACGCAGGCGCCCGCCAATACCGTCCCCACACCGAAAATCACCCCGCCGACGACAAAACTGGCCCATAGTAAGGGCTTGGGGCTGAGCTTTACCATCCCGAGGCCGGCCAGCAGGGAAAACCCGATCATGCTGACAACAATCACCATCCAAATCCCCTGCATCTTTTTCCAGTCTTTCAGCAAAAGGACTTCGCTGAAAGCAGAGGCCCCGCAAAGCTCTCCCTTTTCGAGAAAAAACCCGAAAAGAAATCCCACGGGCAAGGCGGTCAGCACCCAATAACCGCTGATTTTCGCGGCCAGGGTGACGCCGATCAGACACGCCACGGATGCGCCACCAATCCATTTCCACGAATTATTCTCATCTGTTGCCATTCTGTTTTTCTTCTGCCTCCCCATTTTTTTCAATTATTATTTCCGGACGGGACATTAAAACGTCCCCTCCCTTATCCGGACAGCGACCATTAATTTTTTACTCAGCACTGTTATTCCGCCATTCAGTCAAAGCTAAAGCCCGACAGGTAGCTTTCCAGCTTATCTCGTTGGGTTTCCTCCACCTCAGGGCAATGTGCCACGCTTCGCCCGCCTTCCATCAACTGCGTCGCAAAAACCATGCAGGTCGGCTGGCCGCATTTCCGGCAGTTCGTTTTGGGAAGCAGCCGCAAAATTTCCATTAACTTCGGTTTGGTCCTCCCGGTATAACAGGGGGTGATGCCGGCCCGGTTCTCCCAGGCTTCGTTGATTTCGTTTTTCAGCCATTCAACGATTTTTCGTGCTTCCGGTTCATCTTTCAAGGCATTGATGGCCGCCTTGTCCCCATGTACCGTAATCAGTTTTCCCTGGGAACGCAGGGTCAGGGTTGGTGGATCGTTCAGATATTCAAACCCCCCTAACACGGTATTCAGGTAGGGAATGGCAGCGCTTACATCCTGCTCAAAATGCGCGAAACAATGCACGCCCATTGCCCCCGGCTGACATTTGGAGTTAAATATTTCCAGGGTATAATTTTTTAAAAGCATTTTGCCCCCAAGACCATTGAAGGGTACTGTTACCCGTTTTTGAGCTGCCTTCTTGATATCCTATTTATTAAGCCAGGATTTGACGTCCTCTTTTTTGGGGATCTTGCCGACCGATTTCACCTCACCGTCCACTACCACCGCCGGTGTACCGAACACGCCGTAGCCGGCAATTTTCATGATGTCGGTGACTTTCTCCACATCCGCGGCTACTCCTGCCTCGGCTACCGCTTCCCTGACAATTTTTTCCGTCTGCTTGCATTTTGCGCATCCGGGGCCTAAAATTTTGATCTCCATTGTAACACTCCTTGTTTACGCTCCCAAGAGGGTTATTTTGCCAAAAAACCAAATATTAGCGTTTTTAAAAATCAGGCTAACAACTTTAAATGGGCCTCGGCCTTTGATCTGACAACAGCGTCAATACATCCCATGAAGTTCAGCACGCACGGAACCTTGAGACGGTAAAACACCATCAGCCCCCGCTTTTCAACATCAACGATACAGGCCTGCTTAAGGACGGCAAGGTGTTTCGATACGGTGGAAAAATCACATCCCACCAGCGCCACCAATTCGCAAACGCATCTTTCCCCCCTCCCCAGTTCCTCCACCATAAAAAGCCGGGTGGGATGTCCCAATGCTTTGAAAACTTTTGCTTTTTCTTCTATGAGTTCGCTATTTTCCATATTCATCAAACTCCTTTATATAATTGGCCTTTTAGCCAAAGTGGCATGTCATCGTCAAGAAAAAACAACAGCATTTCGTTTGTCACCCATAGGAACCGCGACTTCCCCGAGGATTGTCATTTTTTCGATGCGCTGTCCGCGGAATTGAGCATTTCTTTCATCTTTTCGTCCTCACGCTTCTTCATTTTTTCGATAAACTGTTCGGGACTCAGATGAAGTGTTTCTTTCACCATTTCATCTTCTTTCTGTTTCTGCCGCCGAATTATCTCCTGTTCCGCCGCTGAAAGGCTTTTGATTTCGAATTCCTTTACCATTGTTGCAATTTCCGGATGATCGGGCACGGATGCAGAAAGAGGATCATTTTCAATTCTGCAGGACTCGGGGACGAAATTGCTATTCAGCGTTATCCTGAGGATTCCTATGGATTCACCGGCCAGACAGTTTTGCATTGCAAATGTATTTTTTACCTTAATGGGCTCCATCGTAAGTCCGCGGGTATGACCCGTTACGGCAATAGAAACCTGGCCGATATCATTTTGTTCAATGAATTTGAGGCTTGCGCTCTCACCTATATGGGACAGAAGAATCACAAAATCCGTTTTTCCCTTCATTTCCGACAGCGCTTTATTGAGATATGACCGAGCATCGCCCGTTGAAATGTTTTTGCCCGTAGCCTCAGCGGTCTTAAAAAAAGCGGGGTCGGCGATGCCGGTTATGCCAACGCTGAACTTATCGAATTTTTTAATGACATAAGGTGATATTAACTCGGGAGACCCCGCTATTTTAATGTTTGAGGAAATGAAGGGAAGCTTGTTGGCGGATGCCATTTTCTTAAAAAAATCCACCCCGAATATAAAGTCATTATCACCCACATTAATCGCGTCATATTTCATTATTTCCATTGCTTTTGAAATCGTTTCCGCTCTCAACTCAGGTGCTGTTTTCTTTTCCGAAAACAAGTCCCCGCAGTCCACCACAAGAACATTTTTGTTCTCCCTTTTTATTCTTTCAATTGCCGAGGCTCTTCTGGCAAGTCCCCCCTTTTTTGGCGCACACCCGCATCCGCCGGGTTCAACCGCTCCCAAGTTGTCTCCTGAAAAAATCATCACCAGATCATCCGTCGCGGCATACGCTTCTGAAAACAAAAAAAGTGAAAAACAGAGCATCGCCATTCTGATCTTTTGCAGTCTTTGCATGGGACATGCTTCTCCTTCATCTCATCTATAACAAGGAATTTTCAAAGCCGTTTACTTTTGCCGGATCAGTATTTGGCTATTTAGCCAAATGACATCTCCAAGTCAAGCTCAAAGCGTTTTTAGCGGAAAATTATTTCGTAAAAGTACTTATCCCGTTTATCGGGGTTAGGGAACTTTATTTAAATCGTTATCCCGTAAGCACGTTCGAATATCTCCACTGGATGGTACACCGGATAAGGCAACAGGTGTTGGAATTGCATCCGGCAGCTCAGGCAATCGGTGATAATAGCTTCCGGTTCCGCTGCCTGAATTTTTTTTATCAGGGGCGTGGCGAGCCGGACCGATGTTTCGTAGTATTTTTCTTTAAAGCCCAGACTGCCACCCATTCCGCAACAATCCATGGTGCTGCCGACCGATTCGACCGAAAATCCGGGAATCAAGGTCAACAACTCCAGGTATGGACTTCCGATTCCCTGTTCACGCTGGTGGCAGGGCGCATAATAAATCATCCGCCCCGGCAAATTTCCAAAGCGGATGTTCAGTCGTTCATCGCGGTGCAGGCGGCCCAGATACTCCCCCATGTCCAGAATGTTTTCGGACAGGGAGATTCGTTCCAATGGATCCATACCGGAGAAGTAGCCGTCATCCTTCAGGATGCTCTTGTAGACGGATTTTTTAAGAACGAACCCCCTGTTGCCGCTCTCTCGTCCCGGGATTCTCATTTCATCCGCACAAGCATGGACCGATCGTTGATAGGCCTCGGAATAACACGCCCCTTCCCGGAGGAGCATCTTCATCAGAAATCCGCAGGTGGGGCACGAGCAAACCAGGATGTAGCCGGCCCGAAGGGCTTTCAGAAGTACCTCAAGGTTAAATTGCACCCGTTCAAGCGTTGTGGGCCTATCGCCTTCGAGCAAAGTCGGCATACCACAGCACTGCTGGGGCGGCACATAAACGGAAATGCCGTTGTGCTGTAATATTCCAACGGCGGCCCGGGCCACGCCTGGGAAAAGATAGCCGGCCGTGCAACCGGCAAAATAGGCAACTTTTGGAGAACAGCCTGGCTCTCGATCCAGCCCGTTTGTATGCGCCCAGGCAAAGAAGCTTTCCCTGTCCATTCGGGGCAAGTTGCGATGCGGGTGAATGCCGGCGATCTTTCCAATCATCCGGCGGAAAGGCGCGAACGAAAAAGCACCGTTGACAAGTCCGGGCACAAGGCCACCCCATTGCCCGAAGCATTGCACATCGGTTTGCAACCGAATCTGCAATGGCATGCCTTCCTTTTGCACCCGCTCCGTTTTCGCCCGGATCACATCCGCCCGGATATTGGGACATGGGCAGAGGCCACATAGGGAACAAAGGTCGGCCAGATTTTGCAACTCACCGCTTTCAATCGGTTTTCCAGAATCCTTTTCCATATCGTACAACCGATAGAGTCCCGGAAAAAAGAGACAGCTTTTTTCCATTAAAAAGCGGCAAGTGTCACAATCCGCACAGGCATCCAGAATGCCGCGCATTGTTTTTTCGGGTTCAAACCCGCTCATGTTTCAGCTATTCCTTTTCGTTCGGCGCCTATTGTTTTTATTGAACAAATATTTGGCTATTTAGCCAAATGGTATTTTCAAGTCAAGCTGAAATTTTTGTATTTTGAGCCACCGAATTGTTAGGGGAGTCGCGCGGCAGTTTCCGAATTAGAAGATAGCGTCGTTGTCAGTCAGGTTTTTGAATTTCTACGTAAACGGGGTGCTCGCATCAAGGCTGTGGAAGCCGAGATTCCGTTGTATGAAAATGACCGGGTACGTACATGCCTGGATATTATAAGCGTGGTCTCGCAGGCGGTTGTCACCCTGCTCGAGGCGAGCGGTTATTATTTCAGCACCGCCATTAGAAACACCATGACAAAAAGGCCCGCGGTTTCAAGGATGCCCATGACCATAATATAAAATCCGAAGCCTTTCCCCGTCTCTCCCATTGCGTCTGCGGCCAGAGCACCGGCCTTCCCGGTATAGATGGCCGACATGCCGATGGCGATTCCCCCGAGAACCCCCGCCAGAAGTCCGGTGGCCGGGGTGATTTTCCCAGCTGCCTTGAGGATAGCATTCATGAGAATCATCCCGTAAATGATCTGGGAGAGAGGAATACCGACGAAGGCAATGAGAATGAAGGGGGCCGTCTCACCCCGGACGAAAGACTTTTTCATTGCAGCAATGCTGGCCATGCCCGCAGCGCTTGCCCCTAAAACGGAACCGATTGCGGGAAAGAACAGGGCGCTTACAAAACCGATGCTTGAGAGAATTTCCATGTGCGTTTCCTTATCAGATTATCTGAACGGGGCATATTTGATACCCGTCCATTCCATATGCAGATGCGTTGAATATTCGAGAACATTGAGCCGGATGCCGTGAACCAGAACCGCCATCACCGCCAGCGCGATATTGATACCATGCCCGGAAAAGAGAGTGAGCGTCGCGGCGGAGGCGGAAAAAGAAGTGTCGAATCCGATCCCTGCCGCGATACCGTTAAAAGCGACTGCCATTTCCTTCGATGCGAGCCCGACTGCAAATAGGCGGATATAGGAAACAGTGTCCGAAAAACACCCGATGCCGCTTAAAAGGGTCATCGGCATGTTTTTTAAACCCCGGATCATTCCGCTTTTGAATCCGTCGCTGTTCTGGCCGGCAAATACAAACACACAGAGGGCGCCGAATACCACCAGAGGTTTGGTGAAGGGGGATGCCGGGCCGTTTAAAATCAAAAAATCAATGATGAAAAAGACGCCGCAAAGGATAGCGATCCACCCGAGTTCGGAAAAAACGAGAAGTGAAGGAAAGGCCCTGGCGGCCCGCCAGATATGGGCGGTGGCAAGCTGAACCAGGGCGATGATCATGCAAATCCTGGGGATGGAGACATCGCTTTCCGGAGAAAACCCAAAGATGGAAGGGATTACCAGTGCCTTGAAAAAGGGCAGTTCGGCTACTGGTTCGGAGGCAAACCAGATGCCCGTGACAGCCCCCCAGGTGATGGCGGAAATGGAGAGAAGATAGAGGAGGCGCCGGGTTTCGGTTGGGATCGGGGTTTTAAAGCGGTTAAAAGCCACGGTGCCGATAAGGATCACCGCGCCGTACCCGGCATCCCCCACCAGAATCGCAAAAAAAAGGGTGAAAAAAACCAGAAAGGACATGCTCGCATCATATTCGTGGTAGGCGGGTATAATTCCCACAAAATCCATGACCGGTTTGAAGAGGCCGGATAGTTTTGTATGCCGCACGAGTGTCGGTGCGGGATCGGTTTCTTTCGGCATTTCCGAAAGAATGGCCCATGCCTCTCTTTCTCCGATTTGTTGCAACAGATCGAACTCCGATTCAGGGCAAAACCCCGTCAGCACGGAAACCGTATCCTTTGGGATGATTCCAGCGCTAACCGACTGAAACGCAAGCTCTCTTTCAAGATCGAGGAGCGCCTTTTTGATCGCCTCTCTTTTTCCTCGGACGGTTTGAAGATTGCCTTCAAGGGAAAGCCGCTCCTTTTCCTTTTCCGCAATGAGCCCGGACACGATGTGACTGCCGCGAGCGGGCGCAAATACCTCTGGAAAACGCAGATCCGTGGGGATCATCTCTCTGTAAAGCACCACGCCGGTAATGATCTCGCCCTCGTCCTCAAAGGCGGTAAAATGATAAACGGAATCGGGAAAGCGCTCCCTGTCTCTTTTCGAGCACCTGAAAAAACGGAGTTCAATTCCCTTTTCGGTCAATTCGCGAATTAGCTCCTGGTCGGTTTTTCCCCATTTTTTGGCAGCTGCCAGTTCCTTGTTGAGGGCGTTCAACTCGTTTAGAACCCGTTTGAGGCTCTCAATGGTTTGAATTACCGCATTGGCGAACGGGATGACCTCGGTGTTTTTAATGGATTCATTCGTTTTTTCTCCCGTCTCGGGAAGAAGGCGCAGCACCTTTTCAACAACTTCGATTATTTTTTTGAGCGCAACCATTTCCGGGGATACGGATTTTTTGTCGACGGAAGGGTGAAACGATCCGAAGGAGCGAAGGGCGCAAAGGGTTTCCTGCGTTTTTTTGGAGTCAAAAATCAGCGTTATTTTTTTCATGGGGACGATCATGCCCACTCCCATTTATTCGGCCCGGAGGTTATATTTTTTTCTTTGCCATTCGCGCCCAGCCCGCGGCCACCGTTTCAAGATCCCCGAGGTAGATATGGATCCGGTTGATGGCATCCACCGCTTCGGGTATTTTTACTTTTTCAAACAGATTGACCCGCTGGCTCGTGATTCTGAGCTCTTCGAAAAGAAGCCGTTTCTGTTCCACCAAAAACGAGGCCCTGATTCTCGATTCCACAAGCGCTTTCAGGACCGAAACCGCCTCATCGACCCAAAGTGGCGTCGTTAAAAAATCATAGAACGCTGTTCTAAGGGTCACGGATTTGAGAACGGGTATATCCACCCCCGCGATATTATCGCTTCCGGTGATCATCTCTTCCACCCGCACCTTTTTTTCAAGATCGGCGGGTTCGCAAAATAGCGCCTGCCACGGGGAAACGGCATCCATCATTTTCTTTTCGGAATCTCTCAATATATCAAGTGCCTCATTGATTCGATCCCCCTCTTTTTGCAGCAACTGCTGTTTGATGTACAGGGTCGGCAGATACCGCCTGAAGCGTTTCAGGTCGTCTTTTTGCTTCTTCAGCTCAATTTTTGTCAGCCTGGTTTCCGACATCCAAATCCGTTGCCTTTCCGCTTGAAGGCGTCTTTGGCCAGAAACCGGCGATCAGATCCGATCGGATCCCGGTCTCATCCGGCAAAAAACAATCCGCCAGGATTTGCCAGCCCCGGTCGAGCGCCTCGAAGAGGGATATATTGACATCCAGGTCCATGAGGCCCTCCTCGAAAAGTTTACCGTATTTCAGCAACTTCCCGTCCCATGTGCTCATCCGGAATCCCATCGCCTTTTTTTCGAGTGCCGCCTGAAAATACGCATAGAGCCGAATCATAGCATCCATCAGACTTCGATGGTCCTTCCGGGTATCCTTGTTGACAAGTTGCTTTAGCCTGCTCAGCGAGCCGAAGGGCTCGATCTTGCCGTTATTGAGATAATACTGCCCTTCGGTGATGTAGCCGGTGTTGTCGGGAACCGGGTGGGTCACATCATTTCCGGGCATGGTGGTGACCGAGAGCACGGTGATGGAACCCGCATCGCTGAAATCCACGGCCTTCTCGTAGCGTTCCGCAAGTCGGGAATAAAGATCTCCGGGGTACCCCCGGTTGGACGGGACCTGCTCCATGCTGACCGATATTTCCTTCAAGGCATCACAGAAACCGGCCATGTCCGTGAGCAGCACGAGCACCCGTTTCCCGGAAAGAGCGAATTTTTCGGCGACAGCCAAGCACAGATCCGGAATATTCAGGCATTCGACAACCGGATCCTGGGCGGTATGCACGAACATCACACTTTTAAAGATGGCGCCTCCCGATTCGAGCCGGGTCTTGAAAAAGAGGTAGTCATCGTATCGAAGCCCCATGCCGCCCAGAACGATGATATCGACCTCGGCCTGAAGCGCGATTCTCGCCATCAGCTCATTATAAGGTTCGCCCGCACGGGTGAAGATGGAGATCTTCTGGGATTCCACAAGCGAATTAAATAGATCGATCATGGGAATCCGCGTATGAATCATGCGTGACGGAACGACGCGTTTCACCGGATTCACCGACGGCCCCCGGGTTTCGACCGGCGGGTCGGAAAGAATCGGACCTCTATCCCTGGGATTACCGGCGCCGTCAAATATTCTTCCGAGAAGGTTTTCAGAAAATGCCATTTGAAGCGAGTGCCCGAGAAACCGGATTTCATCCCCCGTCGATACTCCCCGGTTGCCGGCGGATACCTGAAGATGAACGAGGTCTCCTTCAATCCGGATCACTTCCGCAAGAGAGCTTCCGAGGGGCGAGGAAACAACGGCCAGTTCCCCGTAGCCCACTCCGGATGCCGGAACGGCAATGACACTTCCCGTGATCTGGAGCACCTTGTTATAGACTTTTCTCATGCCCCTCTTCGTCAGCCCCTTTCTCCGAATCCATGCCTTCCGGATAGTGTCCCCCAACGCCGGAGGGCTTTCTGAAGCTCGCGTCCATGGCGGTCTCAATCAAAGCGAGTCTCAGGTGCGCTCCCCCCTCCTTCGGAGTGTTGTCCGCATATTCGGCGATTAGAGACATAACCCGGTCTACCTGATTTTTTAACATGTCCGAATCCGATGGAACACCGTTATAATCGATGAAAAGCTGCCGCAGACGGTTAAAAACCCGCCTTGCCTCCTCCTTATCTTCAAACCGGAATGCCATATCCATTACCGTCGAAATGATGGAAAAAAACGCGATCTGCCGAGCGCCCGAGCTGGCCGCATCCACTTCGTCAAATGCATTTTGTTGAAGATAGACGGCATCAAAAAGTTCCGCCTTCAGATAGAGGATAAAATCATCAAGGGGGGTGCCTTCTTCTCCGATCACCTTCATCATCTCATCAATCTCGGCGGCGCGGGTCAGAAAGGCGATGGTCTGCTTTCGGGTTCTTTCCGGAATGATTCCCTGATACCTGGACCAGCTTTCGAGCGGTGAGATGGCTGGAAAGCGCCTCGCATCGGCCCGTTCCCGTGAAAGCGCGTGAAAGGCGCCTACAACTTTCAGCGTCGATCGCGTTACCGGTTCATCAAAATTACCACCCGCCGGGCTGATGGTGCCACCGATCGTCACCGAGCCGGTTTTCCCGTTGTTCAGCGTCACGATGCCGGCCCGTTCATAAAATTCCGCAATGAGGGATTCAAGGTACGCGGGGAACGCCTCTTCGCCCGGAATCTCCTCGAGTCTTCCGGAGCGCTCTCTGACGGCCTGCGCCCATCTGGAAGTCGAATCCGCCAGGAGGAGCACATCGAGCCCCATTTGCCGGTAGTATTCGGCAATGGTTACGGCGGTATAGACCGATGATTCGCGCGCCGCCACGGGCATGGAGCTCGTATTGCAGATGATCACGGTCCTTTCCATCAAGGTCTTTCCGGTGTACGGGTCTTTTAGTTCCGGAAACTCACGGATGGTTTCAACCACCTCGTTCGCCCGTTCCCCGCAGGCCGCAAGGATGACGATATCGACTTTGGCGTGCCGGCTCATCAGCTGCTGGAGAACGGTCTTGCCCGCGCCGAAGGGGCCTGGAATGCAGCAAGTCCCCCCCTTTGCCACCGGAAACAGGGTGTCGATGATCCGGTTTCGGGTGATGAGCTGCTCATCGGGAAAAAGCCTTTCCCGGTAGACGGAAATCGCCTGCTTGACCGGCCACCGGAAGCTTAAGGTGAGGGGGGTCTCGACTCCGTTTTCGTCCCGGATCATCGCGACCTTCGTGTCGAGGGTCATTGCCGAGGCATCTGAAATGGCGGTGATTTCGTGGACGCCTTTATAATAAAACGGCACCATGATGGAATGATCGAAGATCCCTTCTCGCACGACCCCAATCGCATCCCCAGCCGCGACCTTTTGGCCTTTTTGGCATATCGGCGTAAAATCCCATTTCGTGACGCCGTCCAGGGCCCGCAGCGCCATACCTCTTTCCAGAAAAAATCCGGATCGTTCGGCAACGGCGTTCAGCGGATTCTGAAGGCCGTCAAAAACCGATCCCAAAAGACCGGGCCCCAGCTCGACGGAGAGAAGCTCTCCCGAAAACGCCACCGGATCTCCCTTTTTGAGGCCCCGGGTGCTTTCAAATACCTGAAGCTCGGCAATATCTCCCTTTATTCGGATAACTTCGGATTTCAGACGGAGTCCGCCCGTGATGGCGTGGGCCACCTCGTTTTGCCGAACATCATGGTCCACCCGGACCTTGATGATGTTGCCGTTGATGCCGGTAATCTCGCAGGTACTTTCTTTCATAGGTGTCATATCCGTCGAAAAAGGGCTTTTATCCGTTCTCGCTCGCTTTTTCTACAAAACCGGCGCTTGTCTCCGGCGCGGTCCGTAATAGAATTGCATCGAGCGTTTCTTTGAATTTTATGCCGCCTTTGACCGGCTCAAAGGATTCGATCCGCGCCATGATCTTTAACTTTAACGCATAGGCAACGATTTTTTCGAAATCAAAATAATACCCGAATTCCATCTCATCGATATGCTTCCAGCGGATCCTTGCCAGAATCATTTCAGTCTCCAGCGGATTTTTTGCAGATAGAATCTGATGGATCATCTCCTGAGTTTGCTTATCAGTCCGGGGCTGAAACGAAGGGTTTTCGCCTCCCGGTGATATTCTTGCCGCACGCGCATGCCCCAGTTCCTTTTTAAATTCATGATCCCACAGGTTCCATTCATCATAAAATCGGTTGTAAACGGCGTGATTGTTTCCATTCGTTGTTATTTTATGAAGAATTTCATTGTCTTTTGGATTCAGATGCGTTTCGCAGTATTGCATGAAGGTTTCGAATGAAATAGGCGATTTATTTCCAAAAACAAGGGTGGGCAGAAGGGAAATCAGATAATAATACTGTCTATTCACCATGCCTCCGTGGGTCTGTTTTTCCCTTTTCCGTCATCACGGGATCTATCAGCGCCTTCATCTCCGATGAAAGAAAAAACATCAAGGTTTCCGCAATACTCTCATCGCTGACATCCAGGTAAAAATGCTCCCCGGTTTTGGATATCCGAAAGCCGGCCCTTAAGCCGGGCACGGGCTTTATCTCCAATCCGGCACTCATGTCGGCGGTAATTGCCGAAAAAAGCACCTTTCCGAGATTCCGGTAATCCTCATCCGATAACTGAAGGGTAATGCGTTCTTCCAGTCCGGATGCAACCCAGTGGTCTGCTATTTTCAATATGACGGTTTTCAGAAGCGGCTCATCAAGCGCTCCGGCGCATTCCTTTCTGATGAGATCTTTAAAAAGCGTCTCAAGGTATGACCGGACCATCAGGATAGAATCCCGGGCCGCAAAAGCCAGGGCGTTTCGGCTGATCATTTCTTTCTGATGGATTGTTTTTTCCGCATCCGAAATGAGTCGTTCAGCCTCTTTTTTGGCTTCGCCCATAATGCGCCCGGCCTCGGCCAGGGCGGTATTCTTTATTTTCAGACCTTCCGTTTCCGCAGCGAGAACGCCTTCGGAACGTATCTTTTCGATGATGGTGTCGAGATGCGATATTTCAATCTCCGGTTGGCCCATTTTTCCCTCAAGTTGAAAGTTGTTTTTTTCGGGTCAAAACCCGCTCATGTTTCAGCTATTCCTTTTCGTTCGGCCACAAGGGCTCCCCCATGGCTCGCCGACAAGGGATCAGTCAGGGTTACCCGGGGCCGCCATATTGCGGCGGTTCAAAAGCCACAGCGCACCGGAAAGAATCGCCAAAAACCCCAGAAGGTAAAACAGTACTATCTTGATACTTGAGCCGTCCACCCAGGCGCCATAGATAAGCCCGGCCAAGGTGCTGAAGAGCGCCACCCAGGCCACATACGTCCAGGTTTTAACCCGCCCGATAATGGTGGCGGTGATCAAAATGCTTTGCAGACTCAATTCAGGGTCCGCCATGAGATAGGCGAGCAGTGGCCCCCGGTGCATTCCCAGGCTAAGGAACATTTTGGCAATCGGGACTTCAACAAGCGTGGGAAAGTACATGAATACGCCGAATACGACACCCGTAAAGTTGCCCAGAAAGGTGTTTTGACCCGCGAGAGCCTGAATCCAGGTGGGCTTGATAAGCCCGCGAATGACGCCGACTGCAAACACCCCTACCACCAGGAGGGGGAAAATCTGCTTTACAAAATGCCAGGACTCCCATAAAAAGTCGCGTGTTTCATCCTCGCTCAGATGCCGTTTAAGTATCCAGCCGAGCACCGCAAGCGCGATAAGAACCCCCATGCATTTACCGTTGATGAGAATATCCAGTCCTCCGGCATGAGGCGTAAAACCCACGGCGGCAACGAGCAGTGTCAGGCTCACCAGCAGGAGCGAAATCCATGTCCAGTGGTTAAACCCGTCGAATATGGCATCAATCCCTTTCCAGGAAGCTATTCCGATAAGCGCTATCAGACCGATGAGAATTGCACCCTGAGCGGTCACCCCCTCTTCACCTTTCGCAGCGTCATATGGAACGAGGTTGAAGAGAAAATCCTGGAACTTATCCATACCGGGAACGGGCAGCGTAAAGGTGGTATAGGTGTTTGTCAGCAAAGCGATCTTGAGCGTGCCCGACAGGAGCAGGGCGATGAGCACCAGCAGGAATATGAGCGCGGCCGGGCGCATTTTTTCCTGCCCGGCAAACAGGATGTCGGTGGCTTCATCATGTGCGGCATCCTCTCTTCGAAAAATCAGCGCCATGATCATGCCGATGCCGATCCCGAACGCCAGCGAAAGCGATAACCGCGCCAACGCCAGGTCCGTTCCAATGATGCCGCCGGTATAGATGAGCGCCAGAATGTTTGCGGCGGGCGCAAAAAAGAGGAAAGTGATGGCCGGACCGATCCCCGCTCCCTTTTTATAGATCCCAGCAAATAGCGGCACGATGGTGCAGGAACAGACAGCGAGAACGGAGCCGCATAGCGCTGCCGCTGGATATGAAACGAATTTCGGCGTATTGCGCCCCAAAAAGCGCGTAACCGCCTCTTTGGGGATCAGCGCGCTCATTGCTCCGGCGATGAAGAATGCCGGCAGCAAGCATAAGAGAACGTGGGCGGCGAGGTAGGATGCCAGATTGCCCATGCCACCGTTGAGCAGGCTGGTCATGAACGCGAGCATATTATGGTTCTCCATGATAAATGATACCCCATCACTCCTCATCACACAGGTTCGGCAATCCGTGATATCGTGAATCGACGGCCCAATTTATACTTGGCAATTTATCGATATATGAAGCCGGATATCTACCCGCCGCAGATGTTCTCCCTTTGAATATCCGGCAGTTTTTCCAGCAGCGCCACCACTTCCGGATCTTCCTCCAGCCAGTGCCTCAAATTTCCCAGAACCGTAGCCACATAAGGGCTTTTGGCGCCGTCGGTCAACCGGTAGTTAACCCACAGCCCATCCTTAGAATAGGCTACCAATCCAGCATCTTCTAAAATTTTCAGATGTTTGCTGGCGGTGGACTGGGCAAGGCCCAGTGCCTCCTTGATTTCGCACACGCACAGCACCCGTCTCTGGAGCAACTTAATCATCTTAACCCGGTTCGGGTCGGAAAGGGCTTTCATTACCTTTGTAAACTCCCGCATACTCCCTCCATATCGCTAAAAGGTGATATATAAGGTCGAAATGAGGCTGTCAAGCAATTATCTCCACCGCCATTCATTGCGATTGGGGCGGCCGGGTCAATGTGCCCGTTTCCCGCACGGGATGGAATGTGTGGATGGCCAAACATATTGTTCCCGCAACCACGGGCGCCTGTGCAGGCTCCGCTTCCAAGGCCCTGAAAATCATAACCGGACTGAGCCTTTCAACAGTACCCTAATTTCTCTTTAATTATTCCGCTCTTTTTTAGCGGGTATAATCGGACTGAAGTCCACCCCATATGTTGGGGTGGGCTTCAGTCCGATTAGCTATTGCAATTGTCTATATTTTTCTTTACAAAAAACGAGTTCTTAGTGCGCCAAGCAAGCTTGGCGCACTAAGAACTTGCTTTTTATTGTGCAAAATATGTCAGAGAAACGATAGGGCGTCAATGAGGACAACGACATAGGTTTTACGAAGACTTCATGCCCTTTTCGGTGATCGAGTCGAAAAACGTCACGTGAAAGCCTTGATTGATTATAAATGAGATCATCGGAACAAATCTGGGAAGAGTATCATTTACGGCTGCGTTCGTTTATCAAGCGCAGGATCGTCGATGACGCGGCAACCGACGACATTCTTCAAAATGTATTCCTCAAAATGCACACCGGGCTGGCTTCCCTGAAGGACGCGACCAAACTGAAAAGCTGGCTCTACCGGATCACGAGAAACGCCGTCATCGACTATCTGCGAATGCAAACGCCTACCGTAGAGCTTCCGGAATGGCTGACCCAACCCGAATCCGATCCCGGCCAAAAAGTTATCCAGGAGTTGTCGACCTGCCTGCGGCCCATGATCGAAATGCTGCCGGAGAAATATCGCGAAGCCGTCACGCTGTCGGAATTGGAGGGATTGAAGCAGAAAGAGGTCGCCCGCGTGCAAGGCACCACCCTTTCCGGCGCCAAATCAAGGATTCAACGGGGCCGGGGGCTCCTGAAAAAGATGATGGCCGAGTGCTGCCGGATTGAATTCGATCACCGCGGCCGGCTGAGCGGCTACGAACGCAAAGCGGGGAACTGCGATAATTGTTGATGATATTGAGTTTGAGAGGCTATTGGTTGCATCTTTTTGGGCTCTTCTCCGTCTAATAAGGGTGAGCGTTGCATATCACAACTTAAACCCTTTCAAGGGAGGTTCCCATGAATCAGCTAAAAAATGGCGGCATTTGCATGAAAAATGATGACATTCGCAGTTCCGTTCGAAACGTATACGGAAAAATAGCCGCATCGGGAAAGGCAGGTTGCGGTTGCGCGACTGCGTCCCCAGCCTGCTGCGGAACACCCAATGAGGCATCCGCGGCCGATATTTCAAGTGCCTTGGGTTACTCCGGCGCGGATGTCATCGCTGTTCCGGAAGGGGCGAACATGGGGCTGGGGTGCGGCAACCCCCAGGCCATCGCCGCGTTGCAACTCGGCGAAACGGTGCTCGACCTGGGCAGCGGCGGCGGGTTCGATTGTTTCCTGGCCGCCCGGTCCGTCGGGGACAATGGATATGTCATCGGCGTTGACATGACCCCGGAGATGATCGGTAACTCTCGTCGCAACGCCGCGAAATTCGGTTTGAGGAACGTCGATTTTCGGCTGGGTGAGCTGGAGCATCTGCCGGTCGCCGATGGGATCGTCGATGTCATTATCTCGAATTGCGTGATCAACCTTTCTCCGGAAAAAGAAAAGGTTTTCCGAGAGGCATGGCGCGTATTAAAGCCGGGTGGACGGCTGGCGATTTCCGACGTCGTCGCTACCGCGGAATTGCCCGACACAGTGAAAAACGACATGGCTTTGCACGCCGGATGCATTGCGGGCGCATCTTCCGTCCGCGAGATCGAATCGATGTTGCATCGTACCGGATTCGAAAATATCCGGGTCAATCCAAAAACTGAAAGCCGAACATTCATCCGCGACTGGATGCCTGGCAGCAAGATCGAGGACTATGTCATTTCCGCCACCATCGAGGCGACGAAACCAATAGACCATTAGGTCTGAAACATGGTTCGATTTTCCCTTCCATTGGATAGTCGACACCTTTCAGGATTGCCGTCACGGATTCGATGAGCGCATTGATCTCTTCCGGACGATTTATTTCGGGCACCCCGACCCCATTGTCATCCCTAAAAAGTCATCTCGGTCTGCAGAAAGAACCATTGCGCCGGAGGATCCGGGCCGGTCCTTTCGATGAATTCACCGGGAAGAAAAATGCAGTAGCCGCCCAGAAGATCCAGCCACGCGACCGGCTTATAGCGAAGGGTGAGGTCCCATTCGTGCCCCAACTCCCTTCCCGATCTTCCGGTTTTATCCCGCCGCTGTGCGCTGCCCGGATAATACCAGGCGTCTTTGGTTTCATCCAGGGTAAAGTAATGGTATTCACCACGAACAGAAAGAACCTTTCGGGGCGTCAGCTCCAGATCCAATCGGTATTCCCGCAGGTTACTCCAAAAAAATAAGTTCATCCATCCGTATAAAACGGTGTCCGATCCGCCGAATACCCCGTCGAAGGTTTCCTTTTTGCCATCCCGGGGATCTTTGTCGCCTGAGCCATGGATGTATTGGGCCATCAGATGCGGCTGCCACGGCATGTCAAAGGTGTAGCCGATTCTTGATGTCAGTCCATAAGCATCAATACGGTCGTTCCCCCATCGGCCGAACTGATGGACAACGGTTACGGCATAGTCCCAGGAACCCCTTTTGCCATCGAGCCGGAAGCCGGTACTGTGGGAGGTTAAATTTCCTTTCCCTGTTTCACCCTGTGTGTCGCCGTGATCGTCTTTTTTGAGTACATAAAACAGATCCAGTTCGAAGGGCAGGTTCCGCACCATCGTATAGTTGGCATACGCCGTTGGGCCGGGGGCGGATTCATTGGGCCACCGGTCGGGGTTCCGAAGAATAAAGCGTCCTGCCAGAAAATGGCTGTCCAAAAGGGCATTATGAAACCGTACCCTGGCCGCATCCCAGACATAGCGGCCGGTATTTCCCCAGTCACCCGGTCCGAACACGCGCCGGTCGCCGAATCCGATCTGTTGTCTGCCCAGTTTGACTTCGATCTCATTGGAAGGCTCGAAATTCACATAAGCCTGCCGTATGTCCATGACATCATGATAGGGGTTGCTTACCTTAAAGTCGGAATCCTCAAACGAACTCCAGAAAATTCGTGCATCCTGAAATTGCGTGAACGTTTTCAACTTCCAAAAGGCGGCATCGAAATTCACCTGCAAACGGGTCAGCAAATAATCCTCGCTGCCGCCGGTTGCATATTGTTTGATAGTGAACTCATCCTGAAATTCGCTCCGAAGCCGCAATGCACCGCTGACCGAAAAGGACGGTTCACTCTTCCCGCCAAGGTCATTGCCCTTTGGCAAATCAACGGTTCCGGCGGTTGCCGCACAGCAGAAACACAGTAGAAAACCCCAAGCCCCGCAAAACAGTATCAGAATCTTCGCTCGCATTCGATATCACCATCTCAGTTATTTTTTAATCTCGATCCAATCGCCGGCCCCGGGAAATCGGGTTGTTTGTGCCCCTTATTACCGTGTATCCGCTTACCTTATTTCAGCACCCTTCTTCTGGTGAAGACATGAGTGCCTAAAAGACTATTTTCTTGTTATTTCTGCAACCAAATAATTTGTAAAGCACTTTTCCCAAAGCCGGGGTTGGAAGAAATACGGAGGGTAGCTTTTTTTCGAGCACGCGAACTTAATTTTTTTCCAGAAAGCCGAACCAGGGCCTTTTTTCCAGAGTTGTTGCTATCGGCTGCTGAAGATGACGTCATGACCCGGACCGGAATATTCCCCCGCCAAGCCGATGGCTCATTGTGTTTACCGTTTGGGCTGGAAGGAAATTGCAACCGTCCATGTCGCACCCTTTGCGGTGGCTTCTCCCCAAACGGCGGGTGTATAGGCCACTTCGAGGCCCAAAGTTTGTGTCAACTGATACCCAACGGTAAAATCCAATTTGGCCAGATCATATTATGGACATAGTCTTTCGCAATCAGGTTTTTGAGCGTTGGCTTCCATCATGTCATGTCTGAATCGTTTCCCCGTTTTCTTTTGAATTTTCGAATCATGGACGGCATCAGCGACACCAGCACCATCAGCAAAATGCCGATGATAAAACCCGGCGATACATTTCCTTTA
The DNA here is from genome assembly GCA_043797445.1 of Pseudomonadota bacterium. Classification (GTDB taxonomy): domain Bacteria; phylum Desulfobacterota; class Desulfobacteria; order Desulfobacterales; family JAFDDL01; genus JAZDPP01. The sequence goes on along the minus strand of JAZDPP010000133.1, from coordinate 2,223 downwards.
ATCAAATCCGGCAGCGAACTGGAAAACACGATAAAGGCGATGCAGGCGGGCAGCATGCATATAAATGACGTAACGACATAGGGAAGAAAACGAACCGGCGTCAGTCCGAAGGCATAGTTGAGCAAATTGAACGGAAACAGCGGCACGAGCCGGGTAAACGCCACGATTTTCCATCCGTTTTTTTCCACATTACGCTCCAGTTGCCGCCACCGGGGACCGGTCAGCTTCGCCCGTATCCAGTTTCGCGCCACATACCGGGAAATGAGAAACGCAAGACTGGCGCCTGCGGTTGCGCCTGTGATACTGTAAACGACTCCCCAGACCGGTCCGAAGAGAATGCCCCCGGCAAGGGTGATCGGAAGTCCGGGCAGAAATAACGCGGGCGCCAAGGTGTACAAGAGCATATAGGCCACCGGGGCCAAAATTCCCCATGAGGCGACGGTTGCGCGCAGTGTTTGGGGATCGAAATACCGAAGGAGCCCTGAAAAATGAATCCCCGCAATGACCGCGACAATCAACAGCAGAATGAGGATCTTTTTTAATTTTCCACCACCGGCGGCGACCCTGCCGGACGATGGTTGATACGTTCGCTCCCGTGTCATGGCGGCCGGGTGATTTTTTTGAAGGTAACGTTTTAACCGGATCCGGTTGAGATAGGTCCATGGCGGCTTAGTCGCCCTGCGGTTTCCGGCCGCGACGGCTTCGGGATGAAAGACCATATCGAGAATATGATCCGTGGGGGTTTTCCGGTTCAGGATTCCGGCACATCCGGCGCAATACGTCAACAAACGACGATCCCCGGCTTCCTTCCGGCGGACCTCTCCCCATTTGCCTGAAAATTCGGGGGCCACCAAACCGACGGCGCCCCCCTCCCCGCAGCAAACGGTTCTCTTCTTTCCGTGGGGCATTTCCACAACGGTAACGCCCCCGGCTGCGGCGAGGTTCCGAACGGCTGTATGAATAGTTGCCTCGTTTCGAAGTACACAGGGGTCATGAATGGAAACCGTGGACTGTTCCGGCGAGCGAAACCCGTTTGTGGAAGCGGGCAGCGGCAGGCCGTTTTCCGAGAGAAATTCATAGACCGACATCACTGAAAGCGGCGCCCCGTAAGTCTTTATCACCTTGTAACAGTTGGGACAGGCGACAAAGATGTGCTTTGCGCCATGCGAAAGGAGCCAGTCTTTCATTTCGCCAAAAACTTCAGTGAAAAAGGCGCTTCGCCCGAGGTCATGAGAGGGCTTGCAGCAGCAGTCAAGAACGATGCCCAGGCCGGGAATTTTGGTTTCCAGGTATTCATACAGGGCGATCGTAGTGTCTGCACGGGTTCCGGAAAAGGTGCAGCCCGGAAAGAACACGGACTCACAGTGATCCGGCAGGCCGTACCAGGAGTATCTTTTAGAGATGCCACGGCGTTCATATGTCAGTATCCGCTGATGCACCGGTAATGGCGCCACCCCCCGATCGACCGCCTCCCTCCGCATTTCCAAAAACATTTCATCGGGTGCGAGGTTCACCGGACAGACGGCGGCGCACAACCCGCATAAATTACATTCAAAAGGCAGTGTGAGCCGTGTTGTATTCAGCGAATCATACGCCAATGCAATCTTTTTGGGAGAGCCGTGGCGTTTCAGGAAGGCGCAGGCGTCAACGCATTTCGGGCAGTCGATACAACGGGTTAAAACCAGGGATCGCAGGCTTTCCGGATGGCCTGCAGGGCGGACGGCTTCTTTACTTGTTGCTATCTCGTGAGAGGCCATTTTTTAATTTCCGATGATGGTCATGAATGAAAACCATCCATTAGAAATATTCTCCGCCGCCGTCAAATTCATAATATCTATCTATTTTTTTTAAATAATTGGAATATTCTATAGGGGATGAAAAAGGTTGAACTCGCAAGTAAGCCGTGCTATCGGCTCGTTCCATGAAAATCATATCCATAATCGATCAGGCGGAAATCATACAAAAAATTTTACGGCACCTGAACCTATGGGATACAAGAAATCACGACCCTCCGCCTGAAAGCCCTTCATATATCCCCGAATTAACATATGACGATTCGGACTCCCAACTTTCTGCTTATGAATATTGGAACTCAGTCTTTTTCAAAATAGTTTTGGCGGATTAAGGGGAGGCTACGCCCAAAATCAACCATGCAAGAACGATGTGCAATATCCACACAACAGCACCTTACTTCCTCTCTAATTTATCTGCTCTCTTTTATTG
>JAZDPP010000132.1:0-19608 GCA_043797445.1 Pseudomonadota bacterium | reverse complement strand
ACCCGCTTCAGCCTTGAGGAAGATCAGATTCCAGCTGCGGCAAACTCACGCGCAAGCGCGTTCAAACAGTGCCGCAGCTTCCATCTGATCCCCCTCAAGGCTTACGCTGCCGCCAGTTACTTGCTACATGCGATTGCCCTGTGGAGACCAGCCTGATCCATTGACATGTACATACGTTTGGTTCATACTGATGCATATAATTGAGATGAGAGGTACACAACGATGAGAACGACATTGAACATTGAAGACACGCTGGTTGAAAAGGCGGCAGAATTGACCGGTATTAAAGAGAAAACGACATTGGTTAAGCTTGGCCTTGAGGCATTGATAGCGAGGGAAAGCGCCAGGCGACTTGGGAAACTCGGTGGAACCGAGAAACAATTGAAGGCCATTCCACGAAGAAAAATGGGTGAGCGATAACTATGGTCCTCGTAGATACTTCCGTATGGGTGAATCATCTTCGTGAGGGCGAACCAAGCCTTCAACAGCTGCTGAATGATGGAGAAGTAATGTGCCACCCATTTATTGTCGGCGAGCTTGCCTACGGCAATCTCAAGAACAGGCGTGGAATCCTGTCGCTTTTACAGCTTCTTGCTCCGGCAACCCCGGCAACACCCGATGAAATCCTTCAGTTCATTGATCAAAACCATCTGATGGGAAAGGGGCTCGGTTACATTGATGTCCATCTCTCTGCCTCCGCCGTCTTAACGGGTGTGCCGATGTGGACGTATGACAAAAGGCTGAATGAGGCCAACGAAGGGCTGGGGGTAAGCTACAAGCCTGTATAAGACAGGGCGGAAACTTCGGATTAGAACCTAATGATGGCATCATTTATTTTTCCTTTTTTTAAGCATTTTCAAGACCTCGTACCGAAAGGTCTTTTCGAGATCTTCAGCTATAACACCGGGCGCCATCCGGAAGGTGTCAAAGGACGAATGACGTTCCAACCGCATCTGCTTAATTTTGCCAGTAATCCGCGATCGTACATAAAGTAGATCCGCAATCTTTTCGGAAGGCTAAAGACCCATTGCCGGTGGGGTACATCTTTCAAAACATTGGTAAGCAACCATTCCCCGTATTCCACCACTCTCTTCTGAATCGTTCAATTCAACTGTAGAGCCATTATAGGTAAATATAAATGCAAATTATCATGTACGAAAATGTTAATATTTGTTGTGCGTAAGCTCAAACGTGGTATTTTTCTTAATGCGATAGCGGTGCATTCTGCTTGACTGATGCAATTCTAATCACTATGATTAAACGCAGATCAGAACCCCGCAAGGGGCTGACAGACGGCCGACGCGGTAGCGTCGGGCAAGGCTTTTTTCAATGGCGGGAAGTTGGTGATCGAGCGGGAAGGCATGACGATTAGCTTCGGCAATAGCCGTGTGACTTTGCTCGATTTGCGGCAACCCGGCTGCGCCGCGACCACAGCGTCGCCGGCTCCAGCAAGATCAAATTCCGATGAAAGAAATTCAAAATGGCACAAACAGGAACCAAAGTGATGACTGCTCATGTACCGCTTCCGCTGGCCGAGAAAGTCGATCAGATGGCCGAACGGTTGGAGCGCTCGCGCGGCTGGATCATGAAGCAAGCGCTGTCGGCCTGGATCGACCAGGAGGAAGAGCGCGAACGGTTGACCCGCGAGGCCATCGCCGATGTGGATGCCAGCCGCGTCATCGACCACCAGGCCGTTCAGGCGTGGGCGGATAGCTTGGGCACCGAGGAACCGCTGCCGGTGCCTCGCTGATGGAGTTGAAGTGGACCAGCAAGGCGCTTTCCGACTTGGCGCGTTTGTACGATTTCCTGGCTCCGACGAACAAGCGGGCCGCCGCGCAGGCGGTGCAGGCGCTGACCAAGGCCCCGACCATCCTGATAGCCAACCCGCGCGTCGGCGAACAGCTTTTCGAGTTCGAGCCGCGTGAGGTACGACGGCTGCTTGTCGGGCACTACGAGATGCGCTACGAGATTCAGGGTTCGATCATCTACATGCTGCGGCTGTGGCACACCCGAGAGGACCGCTGAAAGTGTAAATCGTGATAATCCTCCTATCGGGAAGGGCGCAAGGTGCTTGGCCCTCACAGAGCGGATGTGTCTGAAGTGTATCGCAGTGATATACTCACCGGCATCCCATTGTCTCCGGTGTACCGTCGATACCGAAATCTTCCGTTGTCAGAATGGTGCGTTTGTCCGAAGACGTATGATAACTTTCTTCGAAGACTTTTCCTATCCAGCTCATGGGGCGGGTCTGGATAAACGGACCGGTAACGATCTTGCCGGAGATGACCATCTCAAGCACCTCGGGGTAGTATTCCGGAGGGCATCCCCATGAACGGATGATGTTTTCATTCGATTCCATGGAGCCGTCCAGGTCGTATCCGGTTTCGGGTATTGCCGATTGAACGATGACGAGTTTCCCCACATACAGTTTCAGAAGGTGCATGGCCGTTTCCCGGGCCGTTGCGCTTCCGGCGGCCTCGATAATTTTCCATCCTCTTTGCGCTGATCCTTTTTCATCGATTTGCCGGGAGACTTCAGCGGCGGCTTCTTCAGGTTCTTTACCGGAGACATCGATCACAACGTCCGCACCGAACTGAAGCATCTTTCGAAGCCGGGTCTCGACGATATCCACGGCGATCACCGTACCTGCCCCAAGGGCTTTTGCCATTTGAACGATATAGCGCCCGATTCCCCCGACGCCTATCACGATCACGTTGTCGCCGGCTTGAAGAGATGTTTTTTGGACGGCTCGATAGGCGCTCGCTACCGTGGGCACAACCGCCAAATGTTCCAGCGGAAAACTTCTGCGGCGGTTCTTGATGAAGCATAGAACATTGCAGGGAACCGCAATGTGGCTGGAAAAACCGCCATGCATTCCGAGGCTGTTGCCGGGCATTATCGGGGAATGGCAACGATCGGTTTTTCCGGTTAGGCAAGCTTCACATTTCCGGCAGGGCAGGATAGCGGGTATAATGACTTCCCTACCGATCCAGGAAGCTTCGCCCGCAATCACTTTGCCGGATATCTCATGCCCCAGCGCCAGAGGCGGATGTTGGAGGGCAGGCGCCGCTTCGTGGAAAAAATAAAGATCTTCATAGGAAACACCACATCCCGCGATCTCGACCAGAACCTCTCCGGACTTCAGTTCAGGAACCGGCAACTCCACCAATTCGAATTTTCCGGGTATTATCTTTCCCGTCTCCGAATGACGGAGGCTCGGCTGGACCATTTGGTAGCTGATGATCCTGTTGGGGACGTCAGGCATTTTTTAACCTCTGATCAATTTCTCGGATCACGCCTCTTAAAAACCTCCCCTCCGCTACTCCTTCGCCATCCGCCTGTAAAGCGAAGGAAATCCGATCGCCGCGCTCAAATGATAGGCCGCCTGCAGATACGATGTGGGACAGAGCGGGTAGCATTCCTTGCAGTCCCAGCATTCTCTTGCGGCCAGTTCCGGAATGAAACTGATTTCCCTTTTCCCGCCCTTGTCGATAAATCCGATCACGTTTTTCTTCTTCACCTCCGCGCAGTATCGCACGCAAAGACCGCAGAGAATGCAAAACTGGGGTTCTTTTTTAAACCGGTCCCTCTTTGCCCCGTATGTTTTGGCCAGTTCCTTCAATTCCACGGAATCCGGGGCATGCGCCAGCAAAAATTCCAAAATGAGTTTGCGGATTTTATCCACCATCTCGGACCGGGTTTTCACTTCCAGATCCGGCTCCACCGGGTAAAGGCAACTGGCGACGAGATTCGTCCTGCCGCGGCTGACGACTTCCACGGTGCAGAGCCGGCACCCGCCATACGGTTCCAGCGCCTCGTGGTGACAAAGGGTGGGGATAAATATATTCGCGCTTCTGGCCGCGTTGAGAACACTCGTCCCCTTTTTAGCCATTACTTCTTTTCCATCGATCCGTAAAAGAATTTCGCTCATCTGTCTATTCTCTCTCCGGTGTTGACCCGCGTTTTTCTTCTAGTGAATGTTCGCCTCAAACTCGTCCCTGAAATAATGCAGCGCGCTTTTTAGCGGATCGCACGCGGTTTTCCCAAGGGAACATAAACAGGCCGCGCCCATCACCTCGGATATCTCCTCCAGCGTTGCGATATCCCCCGCTTCTCCTTTTCCGTCACGGATACCGGCCAAAATATTCAACATCTGCCGGATGCCTTCGCGGCAGGGAACGCATTTGCCGCAGGATTCGTTCGTGAGAAAATCAAGAAAAAACCGGATGGCATCGACCATTTTGGTATCTTCATCCATTACCAGAAGGGCGCCGGCGCCCATGGGCGCCCCCACTTTTTTAAGCGCGTCGAAATCGAGGGGGGTATCGATCAGACTCGCCGGGATGGAGCCGCCCATGGCGCCGCCGAAGTGCAGCGCTTTTAGCTTCTTGCCATTCGGAATTCCGCCGCCGATATCATAGACGATCTCCCTTAGCGTCGTTCCGAAAGGGACTTCCACGACGCCGGCATTCACGATATTGCCCGAAAGAGATATCATTTTGGTGCCCTTGCTCCGCTCGGTGCCGATACCGGCATACCATTCGGAACCGTTGCGGATGATTTGCGGCACGTTGGCCCAGGTTTCCACATTGTTCAGGTTGCTCGGCTTATCCCAGATGCCGCTGACGGAAGTGCGGATATATTTGGGTCTCGGCTCCGGGTTTTTCCCTTCGATCGACCGCATGAGCGCGCTCGACTCGCCGGAGACGAAAATGCCGACATCGAAGTGGACTTCCACATTGAAGTCAAAGCCGGAGCCCAGGATATTTTCACCCAAAAGCCCGTGTCCCGCGGCCTGATCGAGAGCGCGGTAGATATGGTCCTTCAATCGCGGCGAATCATGACGGGTGTAAATGAATCCCTGATGCGCGCCGATGGCGTAGGCGCCGATGATGAGGCCCTCCAGCACGAGATGCGGATTTCCCGTAAAAATGGCACGGTCCATATACGCCCCGGGCTCTCCCTCATGACCGTTGACGATCACATACTTCACCTTTTCGGGCGCATTACGGGTGGTTTCCCACTTCAGACCCGCGGGAAACCCGCCGCCGCCGCGGCCCCGAAGGTTGGCTTTCTTGATCTCTTCAAGGACCTCCTCGGGCGACATCTTCGAAAGGGCTTTTGCCAGGGCCTCATACCCGCCGATCGCGAGATAGTCGTCAAGGCGTCTGGGATCGATTCGGGTATTGTCTCCGAGAAGCTGACGCCTCTGTTTTTTGTAAAACGGTATTTCCGTCAGATGAATCGCTTTTTCGCCGGTGGCAGCATTGGTATACACGAGCCGCTCGATCACCTGCTTTCCCAGCACGGTTCTGGAGATGATTTCCGGAACATCCTTCGGCGTTACCCCGGTATAATAGATCTCTTCCGGATAGATGGCGACATTGGGTCCCTGTTCACAAAAGCCGTGGCACCCGGTCGCTCTGATATCGACCCGCGTCTCCATGGATTGCTTTTTTATTTCTTCCACAAAGGCGCTGATCACTCTCTCGTTACCGAGGCCGAGGCACCCAGTTCCCGCACATATCGCAATGCAGGGCCGATCCGCATCTTTTTTCGATAAGATCGTCTTTCTCAGTTCTTCCAATTCCGCAACAGTATTTATCCTTGGCATACTCTTTCCTTTGGTGCGCTGTTCACGCCGGGCCTGCGCTTACCGCCCGGTGGCCCGGCGATGGACGATTTGGACTTGATCATCGTTCCGGCCAGGCAAGGGCATTTTTTCCAGCCCGGCAAGAACTCGCTGCCGCTCAAACAGCTTGCCGGGCTTACAAAAACGCCCTTGCCTGGCCTTCACTTCATCTGGGGGTGACCGAAACGATGATCAAGGCCGACGATTTTTATCCGTCAAGCATAGTTATTTAACACATCTTTCACCGTGGCGGAGGTGATCCTGCCGTGATGTTCCCCATCGACAATGATCTCCGGCCCCAGGGTACAGCAACCGAGGCAATTGCCTTCCGACAGACTGAACTTTGAATCCGCATCCGTTTCACCGGGTCTGATACCGATCAGGTCCTCCAGGGTGGCAAGAAGTTGCGACGCCCCCCGGGCATGGCAGGAAGTACCGGTACAGACATGAATCTCATGGCGAGCCTTGGGGGTCAGGCTGAACGTTTTGTAAAAAGTGGCGATCTGCATGACCCGGCTTAGCGGCACTTCCAGTTTTCTGCTGATTTTGTCCAGGATTTCCTTGGGAAGCCAACTGTTTTCGCTCTGTATCTCCATCAGCACATGAATCAGCGCGCCGGGTTTACCCTGATGCTGATCGATCAGTTGATCGATGAGAGGGTTATCCAGCGCGGCGGTCCGCATCGTTGTTGCTGTTCCTTCCGTTCCGGCGGTTTCGTCATCTTTGAAAGCAGCGGTAACGAGATTTTGCCTTTCATCGAAACGGCCCAACCCAAGTCGTGCCAAATCGTTGAGGTGCCGGGATACCTCGGATGCGCTCAGTCCCAGGGTCTTTGAAATGTCTCCGGCCGAACAAGGTTTTTCCCGCAGAAGCGACATGATCCGGCTCATTTCAAGTTTGTCTATGATCAACTCCTTAAACAGGCGCTTAAAGTCGTCGCTCGCGTAAAATTCGGTAGCCGCTTCCTCGGACCGGACGGGTATCCGCAGTCGTTCCCGTTCCACCATCTTGATATAGGGGATCAGGTTGATAACGGTTTCAATTCGGGATTTCAACTCATCGGCTTTGATCCCCGTACTGCGTCCGATGGACCCAAGGCTTTCGATTCCGCGTCCGTATTCGTTCATAATCTCCGCGAAACGAATTCCCTCGCCGGCCGATACCCATTCCAGCCGCAATCTTTCGGGTTCCACACCGATGAATTGGAGCAACCCCTTGACGATCTGGACCATGCCGAAAGCGTCGTAATTGCCTTCCGTGTTATAATGGCAGTCGTTGATATGACAGCCGCCGATAAACACCCCATCCGCTCCGTTCAGGAATGCCTGGAAAACGAATGCCGGATCGACTCTTCCGGAACACATTACCCTGATCACCCGAATATAGGGAGGATACTGAAAGCGGGACACCCCGCACAGGTCCGCTCCGCCATAGCAGCACCAATTACACAGAAACCCCACGATCCTCGGTTTAAATGCAAGCTCCGCATCCATTCTCTGCTTTACCTCCTTTGCCGGTGATGCCGGTTCTATACGCTCATGCAGACCCGCATGTCCGGTATTTCCGCATTGAGTTGACTGTAAATTTCCTTATCGGTGTAATGCTTCAGCTGGATGGCTCCCGTCGGGCATTTTGCATTGCAAAGACCGTCTCCCTTGCATAAAACGGGATTTACCCTGGCCTTTTTGCCTTTTGGGGTTTCGCAAAAGTCGATGGCGCCGTAACTGCATGCTGAAATACACGCCCCGCAGGACTCGCACGCCTTCTCGTTTACTTCACAGACCGCACCCGAGGCAATAACCGAGTCTTTGGTGAGAATCGTCATCGCCCGGCCGGCAGCGCCGTAGGCCTGATTGATCGTTTCGGTGATATGCTTCGGATAATGCGCCATTCCGCATAAATAAATGCCTTCCGCCGCAAAATCGACGGGCCTCAATTTGACATGCGCCTCCGTGAAAAAGCCATCCGGCCCCAAGGTCACCTTAAACAATCGGGAAACGTCTTCACTTGCCGAAGCGGGAATCGTGGCAACGGACAAGATCAGATAATCCGTATCCAGCTCAATCTTTCGATTTAGAATATAATCCGTGGCGACTACTCTTAAAACCGGCTTTCCTTCCGCCACAACCGCTTCCACCCGGGGGGCATCCTCAGGCTCAAAGCGAATGAATTTGACATCTTTATTGGACGCCTCCCGGTAATAATCCTCGGCGTATTTGTACGTTCTCATATCTCTGAAAAGAACGTAAATATCCATTTTCGGATTTTTCTCTTTCAGCTTCAAGGCGTTTTTAATGGCGTGCGTGCAACAGATCCGGCTGCAGTAATTCCGGTCCTTATTTCGACAGCCGACGCATTGAATCATGACCAGGCGCTGCGCCTGAATGACCTCTTTTTCATTTCGCTCGATTCGATCTTCCAGCTCCAGCTGGGTCAACACCCTTTCGTCCTTGCCGTAAAGGTATTCGGTGGGTTTATACTCCTCCGCGCCGATAGCGACAATAGTGGCCCCGTGTTTTATCTCCGTAAGCCCTCGCTTGGAGCGCACTCGGGTCTGGAAATTCCCCACATAGCCGGTTGTCTCGACAATGGTAGCGTTCGTATATACATGGATCAGGGGGTGCTGAAAGACCTTTTTCATCAGATCTTCCAGATAGGCCTGCACGTCCATGCCTTCCAGGGTGGTGTGAAGCCTTCTGGCCATGCCGCCCAGTTGATTTTCCTTTTCGATCAGAAACACTTCGTGGCCCTGCTTGGCAATGGAAAGCGCGCTCGTCATACCCGCAACCCCGCCTCCGACGACCAGCGCGTTTTTATTGACCGGCAGACCGAACTCCTGCAAGGACTCCAGACAGCGGGCACGGGCGACCGACATCCGGACAAGATCCTTTGCTTTCTGCGTTGCGGCTTCCTTTTCTTTTGAGTGAACCCACGAACAATGTTCCCGGATATTGGCAAATTCAAAAAAATAGGGGTTGATACCCGCTTCCCGCAAGGTGTCCCGGAAAAGCGGTTCATGGGTCCGGGGCGTGCAGGCGGCGACGACCACGCGATTCAAGCCTTTTTCTTTGATCGAATTGGCCAATCGCTGAGCGGCTTCAGTGGAGCAGATAAAAAGGCTATCCTCCGCATGAACGACATTGGGCAGGCTCAGGGCATATTCGACCGTGGAGGGGATATTCACCACCCTGCCGATGTTGGCACCGCAATGGCATACATAGACCCCCACTCTGGGCTCTTCGTTTGTAACATCCCTTTCCTCGGGATAAGCTCTTATTTGGGCCAGTTCGCCTCTCTGGTAGTTCAGCAATTCGCCGCAGAGGGAACTTGCGCCGCTGGCGCTCAAAACGGATTCGGGAATATCCATGGGACCGGCAAAAGCGCCGCTGATAAAAATACCTTTCCGGGAACTTTCAATGGGGGTTGCGGGATTGACCTTGCAAAAGCCATGGGGGTTGAGCTCGATACCGAACAGCTTCGCCAGATCCTTCATGCCTGCGGGAGGGATCAATCCCACGGATAAGACCACCAGATCGAATTCTTCCTCTTTGACGCCATCGGACGGCGTCGCATATCGTATGGCGACATTTTTCGTTTTCGGGTCCTCGGCTGCGATGGAAGCGTAGCTGCGAAGAAACCGGACATCGGGCAAATTGCCTGTCCGCTGGTAAAACCGCTCGAAATCCTTTCCGAACGAACGAATATCGTTATGGAAGATGGTACATTTTGCATCCGCGTCATGGTCTTTTGTCAGAATCACCTGTTTCTGGGTATAGGTGCAACAGACCCCGGAGCAATAGCTGTTTTCACCCGGCGTCACCCGTCTGGAGCCCACACATTGAACCCAGGCGATGTTATGGGGATGTTTTTTGTCCGTCGCACGCAATATCTCGCCTTCGTAGGGTCCCGTGGCGCACAGCAACCGCTCATAATCCATCGAAGTGACCACGTTGGTAAACTCTCCATAGTGATATTCCGCCTTGAGCCTGGGGTCGAACGGCTCGATGCCGGGAGAAAGAATCACCGCGCCGACTTTGATTTTCATCAACTCCGGCTTCTGCATGAAATCAATGGCTCCGGCCGAGCATATTCTTTCGCAAAGTCTGCATTTTCCCTCTTTCAGATACAGGCAACTGTCATCGATATACGTGACAAGGGGAACTGCCTGTGCAAAGTAAATATGGACGGCTTTATTGACGGATATATTCTGATTGAACGGATCGGGGTACGTGATCGGGCAGTACTCCACACAGGCGGTACAGCCCGTGCATTTGCTTTCATCGATGTATCTTGGCTTTTTTTTCAGCGTGACGGTAAAATTACCGGTCTGTCCTTCAAAACCGCAGACTTCCGTATAGGTCAGAATATCGATATTCGGATGGCGGCTGCATTCAATAAATTTCGGCGATTCGATGCACATGGAGCAATCATTGGTGGGAAAGGTCTTATCGAGCTTTGACATGTGCCCGCCAATGGTTGGGGATTTATCGACGAGGTAAACCTTGAAACCGGTCGTCGCAAGATCGAGAGACGCTTGTATGCCGCTGATTCCACCGCCAACCACCAGGACATCGCCGAAGTTGCCGCTTGCCAAGTCATCACGAACTGTTTTAATTTTTTCTTTTTCCACTTTATCTCACCTCATTCAGATAACGGCTTGTATGATCTCCGTAATATCTTTTATCGCGATTTTTTCGTCGACCCCCATGGTGATTCTGCTGTCTTCAAACATGGTAATGCAATACGGACAGCAGGTAACCAGCTCTTCGGCCCCGACGCCCATGGCTTGCTCCAGCCTGAGGGCGCCGAATCTTTGATCTTTTGGGGTTTCCATCCAGACCCTGCCGCCGCCTCCGCCGCAGCAAAGGCTTTCAGAACGCGACTCGGGCAGCTCCAGAAACGACAGACCGGCCACCCTCTTTAGCACTTCCCGGGGTTCCTCAAAAATGCGATTATGACGTCCCAGATAGCAAGGATCGTGGTAGGCCACCTTTTTGGGATATTCCTTATGGAACGTAAGCCTGCCTTCCTGAACGAGTTCATATAGATACTGGGCGATATGGACGATCTCAAAATGAACCATAAAGTCGGGATACTCGTTTTTGAAGGTATGGTAGCAGTGGGGGGAGGAAACCAGGATTTTTTTAACCCCCTGATCGATAAAGGTTTTAATATTATCCTTGGCGAGCTTTACAAAGACCTCTTCCGCACCTGTTTTTCGAATGCTTTCACCGCAGCAATTCTCTTTTTCTCCCAATATGCCGAAAGTGACGCCGGCCTTGTTTAAAATTTCGGCCGTGGCACGGGCGACTTTTTTCATTCGCGGATCGAAGCTGGGGTAGCAGCCGGGAAAATACAGAATTTCCATATCCCCGGTGAATTTTGGGACGGCCAACCCCTTTGCCCAATCCCCTCTGTTTTCCCGTTCGCCGCCCAGGGAGTTTCCGTTACTGATAAGACTTCCGCTTATGGTGCGAATGGGTTTGACCGATTTCGGAAAAACTTCGTAAGCGGTTGCCATTCGACGCAGGGCCATTCCGGATTCTATCTGCTTTACGCCCCTGGGGCATCTTTCGGGGCATTTTCCACAGGTCGTGCAAAGCCAAATCTCTTCACTTTCAATTTCAGTTAACCCGAAGGTGGCCTCCCGGACCAATTTGCGCATGCTGAAGCTTCTGAACCGGTTCCATGGGCAGACGCTGTCGCACAACCCGCACTGAAAGCATAATTTAAAAGCGTCACCACCGCTTTCCTTAATTTCTTCAATTACTTCTATATAAGGGGCTGCCGTTTCCAAATGTTTTCTCCCTGAAAGCCTTTAGTTTTTGCCGCGGATTTTATTCCTTATCCCTTTTGTGCCATTCTGGTAACCGCATCTCTGAGCTCATCAACCCCGTATCGATTGGCGAGGGCCTGCAATCCGACTTTCATGTCGTCCAGCTTGACTTCTTCTTCGGCTTCAACTTCCACTTCCCTCTCCTCGTAGGTCAGGACGTTACGGATACACCAGTCCACGCAAACCGGCATTTTGAGCGTCGGGTCACTCTGGCACATATCGCATCCGAGCGGCAGCCCGGAGTCCGGCTCGACGAATCTTCCCCGGGAAGGACATACGGCCCTGCAAAAAGCGCATTCCTTGTATGTCTTGTTGTCGATTTCATAGCTGATCCTGCCACTGCATTCCGCCGGTGTATACTCTCCCGCGAATACCGGCAGCCACACATTTTTCAGCGGATCACGGAGGATCTGAATCCGGGCTCTTGCCGGGTTGACCGTATTGAGTTGCGCATTGGAATGAAACAATGAGCACATGAGTTCACACATCCGGCAGCCGTTGCATAAATCCGCCTTAACATGGATTTTTTTAATCGTTTTTTTAATTTTCGCCATTTTGAATAACTCCTTCTGATTTGAAACGATTCCCCACACTGACGATGAGAAACAGCCAAATTCGTAGGGGCGAACCTATGTGTTCGCCCTTCGTAATCAGGGCGAACACATAGGTTCGCCCCTACGGGGTTGCGGGCATAGCCAACGTTAGTTAAGACTCGGGCAGCGCGGAATACGAATCAGCCCCGGCTGAAAAAATTTTCTGGCAGATCCGTACACCGTCCATGGCGTCTTTTGCCCAGTAATCCGCTCCGACATGGCGTTTCACCATCTCATCGACCTGCCCCCCGATGAGGATGGGGGAAACCGGCCCCTCCCCCATTATATCCCTTTTGAGCTGGAGGATGGTATCGGCCATGGCATCGTAACACCCGTTCAAAAGACACGAAAGGCCGATCACGTGCGGAGAAAATTCCCGGCATTTTTGAACGATTACCGAGGGAGAAACGTCTTCTCCGATATCCTGGATCGTGAATCCGAAACATTCCATCAGGATCTTGAAAATCCGCTTTCCGATATAGTGAATATCGCCCTGAACGGTTGCCAGCAGTATCCGGCCGGTGTTTTGCCCGATTATGCGATCCCGAAGGATGGGCTGTATCCTCTCGCTCACCTGTTGCATGATTTCACCGGCCATGATCAGCCCGGAAATATAATAGGTGCGCGCTTCGTACCGCCTGCCGACTTCCATGATACCGAGCCGGCATTCGTCGATGAGTCGCAGGGGGTCTTCGCCTTCTGCAAGACGGCGGCCGACGACCCGAATGACCTCATCCTCTTTCAGGTCCGCTATCAGAGAGGAAAGTGACGCCGGGGCCATTCCCATATCAGTGGCCTCCTGTTGCTGTTCCCGTTCCCGTTGCCGTGGCGGAGCCATCGAAATGGCCCACCGTGGCAGTGAACGTGAACCGATCGCCCCGGCAGACGAAAACTCCCCAGCTCACTGGCTTATCTTCATAATCATGGAAGATGTGTTCGAGATGAAAGACGGGACTGCCGGCGGATACCCCAAGAATCACCGCTTCCTCCGCGGACAGCACGGCGGCGCTCACCGTCAGGGCGCCCCATTTGAGGTCGGTCACCTCCCCGCCGGAAAAAAGTCCATGCAGCGCGGCGACCTCCATTTCGGATTCCACCACGGGTCGATGGGGATCGTAGATGAGATGTTCATGATGATGGATCAATCGCTCCTCTGATTGGCTGAGCAGGCGGCGAATGTGAATCGTCCGAGTGCCAACCGGAATGTTTAATTTTTGGGCGACGAGATCGTCCGCCTTGACGATCCGAGCTTCAAGGATTCTCACCTGGGTCCCGGCGCCATCGGTGAGCAGGCGTTGAAACTGTTCCAGGCCGAAAGTCACCATGGAGAGCCGGAGGGGCTGGACAAAGGTCCCCTTGCCCTGGGTCGTCCGCACCACGCCCTGCTCGATGAGGGCATTGATGACGCGCCGTACCGTCATCGGGCTCACCTCATACTGTTTACACAATTGCGATTCGGAGGGGAGTCGATCCCCGGGACGGTAAATCCCCCGGGAGATTTGATCCCGCAGGATGTGAATCAGTTGCAGATAGGCCGGCTCAAAAGAACCCCGATTGATCATGGTGTTAAGTCAATCTACACGTTAAAAGGGTTTATGCGTTCGTTCGTCATTTTTTTTGTATTCTATCTCCTCTATATAATATGTCAAGTCGCTTTCAATTCGCTTTGAAGGGCTGCAACGTGGGTCTTTTATGGCAAATAGAATAAAAATTTTAATAAGTTATATGAAAATAGATTTTTCTTGACAAACTTCCCTATATAACTTAAAAATAAAAAATCGCTATAGTTATATATATAACATATGAATGCCAACCGCTCCATCGCCGGCCGAAAGGCGAACCACACCATCCAGAGGGGAGGAGAAAATCATGGGTTCAGACGTTATCAAGACGCTATTCGAAGAACGGCTGGGGCGTTACCAGGCGGCAATCGCTCTCGAGCCCACCGATCGCATCCCCATCGCCACCGGCAGCAACTATTTTGCCGAGATCTACTCGGGCAACAACCAGCAGCAGGTCCTCTACGATCCCCGCGGATTAATGGCGGCCGATGAGATCTTCATTCGGGATTTTCCCGAGATCGACGTATTGAGAAACAACCGGATCTACGGGCCGCTTTACGATGCGATCGGCTGCAAAACTTACCGGCTGCCGGGACGTGATTTGCCGCCCAATACGCAGTTTCAGTTCGTTGAAAGAGAGTATATGAAGCCCGATGAGTATGATCTGCTCATTGATGATCCGAAACGCTTCATGCTGGAAATCTTTCTGCCCCGCGTGCTCGGAGAGTTTGAGAGCGGGGGGAATACCGCCCGGTCCCACATCGCCTTTCTCAAAGCCGGAATGGCCCAGATGATGATGGGTCAGATGATGCGGGAGCGCACCCTTTTCCTGGAACAAACCTGCGGCATGCCCCAGCCCATGTCCGGCGCCTTTCTGGCGCCCTTTGATGTGATCGCCGATGCCATGCGAGGTCTTACCGGTGTAATGATGGATATGTACCGGTGCCCGGAAAAGCTGAAAACCGCCTGCGATGTCGTGGTTCACGAGATCGTGCACTTCGCTCTTGCCACGGCGGATCCGCTCAAACGGTGGCCCATTTTCGTGCCCACTCACAAGGCCATGTTCATGTCACCGGATCAGTTCGACACGTTTTACTGGCCCTCCTTTAAAAAGACCATCGAAATGCTCATTGCCGCCGGTCACACGGTGCGGGCCTATCTCGAAGGCAACTGGGACGCCCATCTTCACCGGCTGGTGGAACTGCCGAAGGGCAAGGTCCTCTTTGACATCGACACGCAGGGGGACATCTTTAAGGCTAAGGAAATCCTGGCGGGACACTCCTGCGTCGCGGGCGGCGTCAAGGATTCCCAATTGATTCTCGGAACGCCGGCGGAAATGCGCCGCCACGTGAAAATGCTCTGTGAAACCGTCGGCAAGGGCGGCGGATTCATCATTTCGGGGGGATGCAATTTCCCCTACACCACCAGGGCTGAAAATTTGCGGGCCATGATCGATGCCGTTATCGAGTTCGGAGTCTATGACGCCGCCGTCAAGCCGAAGCCCCGGAATCCGGCGCCGGAGGCCACGACGACGGTGACCAGGCTCAATCCGCAACGGCTGGTGACCCCATGGGAGACAAAAAAAGCGGAACTCGGTGAGATCAAAGGCGACGAGGGAATGATCCGCGGCTCATGGGAACAGCTCGAAAAAATGGCCTATACCTGGATATGGCAGTGGGTCATGTAATAGTCCCCCCCCCAAAAAAAGGATCGGCGCCATCCATTAACTGATAACTGATAACTGATAACTGATACGAAGCGTAGCCGGTCGAAAAGACCCGTAAGGAGTTAAAACCAAAATGAAAGCACTTGCCGAGGCGTTGCGGGATTTGGACGAAAACAAGGTGACCCGACTGGTGACGGAAGCCATTTCGAACGGCGCATCTCCGGTCGAAATCATCCATGACTTGAATGAAGGCATGGTGGCCGTGGGAGAACTTTTCTCCCTGAACAAATATTATATCAGCCAGTTGATTTTTTCGGCGGAGATCCTCAAGGGGATCATGAAGCAACTCGACCCGTTGCTGGAAGGCGGCAAGGTTCCCGATAACCGGGGGAAGATCATCATCGGAACGGTAAAAGGGGATATCCACGACATCGGAAAGAATATCGTGGTCACCCTGCTTCGGGGGGCGGGTTTTGAGGTTGTCGATCTCGGGGTCGACGTACCGGCCGAAAAATTTGTCTCGACTCTCAAGGAAACACAAGCCAGGATATTAGGCGTGAGCGCGCTTCTCAATTTCACCTACCCCGAGATGAAAAATGTCGTGGATGCCGTCAGTGCGGCCGGGTTGAGGGACCGGGTGAAAATCCTGATCGGGGGCGCGCCGGTAAACGAACAGGTCCGGGCCTATTCAGGGGCCGATTATTATGCGCTGGATGCCGTTACCGGCGTGAATATCTGTAAAGAGATTTATGCGTTAACATGAAAGGACCTCACCGATGTTGATCATTGGGGAAAAAATCAATTCCACCCGAAAGAGCATCGACCGGGCGATTAAAAATGGTGACCGGGACGCCATTGCCGCCGAGGCCGTCCGGCAAGCTCAAGCCGGCGCCCATTACCTCGATGTGAACTGCGGCACAGTGGATGCCGCCCATGAGGCATCGACGCTCAAGTGGCTGATCACCATTGTCCAGGAGGCCACCGGGCTGCCCATTTGCATCGACTCCCCAAACCCGGAGGCGCTGGCAGCCGGTCTCGCCGTTCATCAGGGTCGCCCCATCATCAATTCCATCAGCGGCGAGAAGGAACGGTTCGACCGGGTGCTTCCCCTGGTCAAACAATACGATGCCGGTGTCGTGGCTCTTTGTCTTGATGACCGGGGGATTCCCAGAAGCCGGGAGGCGACGATCGAGGTGGGGGGGCGATTGATCGATTCGCTGCTCGAGGCCGGTATTGCTCCGGAGCAAATTTACCTCGATCCGCTGGTGCGATCTCTTGCCACCAGCCCCGAAACGGTCCTTGACACGCTCGCTCTGATGCGGACTCTTGCCGCAAAATACACGGATGTCCACTTTGTGTCGGGGTTGAGCAACGTCTCCTATGGGTTGCCGGGACGACGCCATCTCAACCGGGCCTATGTGGTCATGAGCATTGAAAGCGGCCTGGATGCCGTTATCATGGATCCCCTGGATGCCGCCATGCAGGCTCTCATTTACGCAGCCGAATCCCTTGCGAACAAGGACCGGTTCTGCATGGCCTATATTCGCGCCCATAACGAGGGAAGACTCGAAGTCGGTTAATGGACAAGAAAGGAAAGCCGGTAGTGCCGCGAGTCACGTTTCAGTCGGATACCGTCCCCATCGATCTAAAGCCGGGAGAGACCCTGATGGGAGCCGCCCGGCTGCGATCCTACGCGGGAAAATCGTCCATCGAGGCGCCCTGCGGCGGTAAGGGGAGGTGCGGTCAGTGCCGGGTCCGGGTCCTGGATGGCCGGACGAATTCCCCCACCGCTTCCGAGAAAAGGCTTCTCTCTCCGGAGGCGCTTTCCGGCGGGATGCGGCTGGCCTGTCAGTGTGTTCCGGAAACCGCCGTCACCGTCGACATCCCACCGGAATCGCGGACCGGCACCATGGATCTTCGGATAATGGATTGCGAAATCGAAATTCCGGCCGGTCATCCGACCGGTCCGCTGGGTCTTGCCGTCGATCTGGGAACCACCAAAGTGGCCGGCTTCCTGGTGAATCTTGAAACCGGCGGCCTGCTCGCCGCCGAAGGGGTGATGAATCCCCAGATTCGTTTTGGCGCAGACATCATCACCCGGCTGACCCATGCCATGGAAAGTCCGAAGCAGGCTCGCGCCTTGAGCCGGCTGCTTCTGGATTGCATCGGGCATCTGGCGGATGTGTTAACCCATCGCGTGGGGCTAAGCTCCGGTTGCCGGGAAATCGCATCCGTCACCGTTGCCGCCAATACCGCCATGCATCATCTGCTGCTGAACTGGCCGGTTTCCCAACTCTGCAGGGCCCCGTATGTTCCGGCCGACACGGCTCCGGTGGAAATTCCGACCCGGGACCTGGGACTCTCTTTTGCCAAAGGCGCCCGCCTCTATCTGATTCCCCCCATCGCCGGTTTTGTCGGCGGAGATCATACGGCCATGATCCTCGCCTGCGGGCTCCACGAGGCCGATGGCATCCATCTCGGACTCGATATCGGAACGAACACGGAATTGGTGTTGAGCCACGGCGGCGCCCTCTTTTCCTGTTCGTGTGCCTCGGGACCTGCCTTTGAGGGCGCGCATCTCCGTCAGGGGGTTCGCGCCATTAGCGGCGCGGTCCATAAAGTCGAGCTGAAAGAAGGAGGAAAAATTCTTTTAAACACCATCGACGAACGCCCTCCGGTGGGATTTTGCGGATCCGGAGTCGTGGATGCGGTGTCGGAACTCGTTAAACATCGTATCGTCAACTCCTTCGGGATGCTCGATCGTGACCATCCGCGGGTTCGTGTTTCCCCGAATCGCGGGGAACCCGAATTTGTATTCGCAAGAGTCGAAGAATGCCATTCCAGCCGGGATCTGGTGTTGACCCAGGGGGATATCTGTGCCGTTCAACTGGCAAAGGCGGCGGTGGCAACGGGGATTCTGGCGCTATTGGGCGCCGCGGGAATCGATTATCGAAAGATTGAAAAGGTGATGGTGTCCGGGGCCTTCGGCACTCATCTGAGAATCGAGAGCGCCGTGACCCTGGGGCTGTTGCCGGCGCTCCCGGCCGAACGGTTTATCCAGGTGGGAAATGCCGCCGGCAAGGGCGCTCGAATGGTCTTGAGTTCGTTCACGCAAAAGCAAAAAGCGGAAAAACTGGCGCGGACAGTTACCTATCTGGAACTCGCCGCCCTGCCCCACTTCGGTCGTTCTTATTCCCGAGCGTTAAAATTTACTCCCCCCGGGTCTCCCGGTGATTTTTTTTCTTCGGCATCTGAAATGGAATCTAAAGATGAATCATAAAAACCGGGTCGAGCGCAGCCTGCGCCATCAGCCCACCGACAAAATCCCCAGGGGGGAGCTGTGCATCGACGATACCCTGGTGGCCGCGTTCCTCGGAATCGATGCGGTGAATTTTTCGAGCCGGCTGGAATTCATCGATCGTCTCGATCTCGATCTTATCTGTCTTCCCACCCGTTACGGCGATGACCACCCGTTTCATCGAATGCCCGACCCTCGCGACGTCTCATGGGAGGATGCGGACTCCTGGCAAAAAAAAACGGACCGGTTTGTCTTCGCGCTGCTGGATGGCGGTTTCTCGTGGGGCGTGAAACTTCTGGGGTTTGAAAAGTTTCTGGTCGCAATATCCCGCCGCTCACCCGAGGTGATGGAACTCTTTGGGGCAGCGGAACAATTAAACGGAGAGCTGAGCCGAATGGCGACGGATAAGGGCATTGGCGGCGTGGTAATCGCGGATGATATCGCCCATCGAGGGGGACCGATGGTCGATCCGGCCCGGCTGCGCGAGCACTTTTTCCCCTCTCTCGCCCGGCAGACGCAAATCGCTCAGCGGCATGGACACCCTGTTTTTTTTCATTCGGACGGGGATCTTCGCGCGATCCTTCCCGATATCGTCCGATGTGGCATCGATGGGCTCCAATGCATCGAAGCGGCTGCCGGAATGGATCTGTCGGAGGTGAAAAAAGACTACGGAGGCCGGCTCTGCCTGTGGGGAAATCTCGATCCGGTCTGCCTGACGGCCCCAGTGGAAGAAGATGAAATCGAAACCCGGGTGAGAATGGTTTTGGAATCAGGGGGAACCGGAGGCGGCTTCATCTTCGGCACCAGCAGCGGGCTGTTTCAGGGGATGCTTCGACAGAATATCGAAAAGGCCTATGGGAGCCTATCCCGTTTATCGGAGTTAGTGCCTTAGAAATAATTTTCTGCGCGTTTTTGGCAGAAAAATCCGAAATCCGAATATCGAAATCCGAAACAAATTCAAAGCACCCAAATGCAAATGACCAAAACTTGTTACACTTATGTGCGTGAATGTGTTTCGTAT
>JAZDPP010000131.1:0-59255 GCA_043797445.1 Pseudomonadota bacterium | reverse complement strand
GCCTTTGATCATTGTTTCGGCCACCACCAAATGGAGTGAAGGTCACGCAAGGGCGTTTTTGTAAGCCCGGCAAGCTGTTTGAGCGACAGCGAGTTCTTGCCGGGCTGGAAAAAATGCCCTTGCGTGGCCGGAACGATGATCGAGCCCCAAAAAGCCTTTTTCACAGTTCAAACGGTGTCAGGCTCTCATATCCGGTATCCGTGACGAGAATCGTCTGCTCGTACTGGGCGGACAAAGAATTGTCCTTTGTAACGGCCGTCCAGTCATCCGCCAGGATATAGAGTTCTTTTTTCCCCAGATTTATCATGGGCTCGATGGTGAACACCATCCCCGGCAACAACCGCAATCCCTGGCCTTTTCGCCCGAAATGAGGGATCTGAGGCGGTTCATGGAAATCGATTCCCACGCCATGGCCGACAAACTCCCGGACCACCGAGCACCCCATGCTTTCGGCATACCGCTGAATGGCAAACCCGATATCCCCGATGGTATTACCGGGCTGTACGGCGGCAAGACCGAGCTTCAGGCATTCCCGAGAGACATCGACGATTTTTCGGGCCTCCGGCCCCGGTGTCCCGATAAAAAACATTCGGCTGGCATCGGCATAATACCCTTTTAGAATGGGGGTCACATCGACGTTCACGATATCGCCGTCTTTCAGCACCCGTGGACCGGGTATCCCGTGGCATATAACTTCATTGACGGAGACGCACACGCTTTTGGGATATCCCCGGTAGCCAAGTGGTGCCGGGATGGCGTTATGTTTGAGGGTGTGGTCGTGAACGAGGGTATTGATATCCTCGGTGGTCATTCCGGGCTTAATGGCGGCCTCCACCAGCTCCAGCGTTGTCATCACCAGTCGGCCCGCCTGTCGGATGCCATCAATGTCCCTCTCGCTTTTGAAAGGAATCTGGTATTTCGTCGCATAGGTTTGTTTCATAAACTCGATGGGCAACACCTCTTTTCCAAGACAGCACTTCTTGTATTTTTGCCCGCTGCCGCAGGGGCAGGGGTCATTGCGACCGATTTTTTCATAGAAATTTTTCATTTGCTTCCCTGTATTCCGGCGATTTTCAGACCGGTGATGTCTTTTTTCCAAAAAAGGACAACCCCTCTCTCCCGGTCAATATAATTAGGATGAAAATTTAAGAATAATTAGGCAATTATGTCAAGGAAGAAACGGTTGGATCGCATGAAAATCGGGCTTGATCATCGTTTCGGCCACGCAAGGGCATTTTTTCCAGCCCGGCAAGAACTCGCTGTCGCTCAAACAGCTTGCCGGGCTTACAAAAACGCCCTTGCGTGACCTTCACTCCGTTTGGGGGTGCCCGAAACGATGATCAAGGCCGGAAAATCGAAGTCTCGTGACACTTGCCTTCATCTTCCTTCGTGTTTACCTTAGCGGCAACAATACAAATTATGGATACAGGAGGATATGACCATGAAAGAAAAACGAAATCTGCATTTAAAAGTACAAGAATTCTGTGATTGTTATGCGACCACCGATCCGCTAAAAGGGATGTCCGACATCAAAGATGAGTCGGATTCGGCGCAAGGCGCATTGAAATGGCTGGCCCTGGCGGCGCTTCACGGTATCAACGACGGCGCCGAAAAAATTTCCCTCAGCATTGACAAGGACGGCGAAATACGGGTAACGGCCAAATACCGAGAGGCACAATTGCCTTCACCGGGAAAAGCGGTGGGGGAAAAAATTATTGAAACGCTTCGGGAAATCACGCATATTGAGGGGGCAAAGGGCGCATTGCCGCTCGCTTTGGGCATTCGGGACAGCAGTGTCGATTTGGGTATTCATCTGAAATCCGAGGATGAACAAGATAAACTGACCATCAAGTTTCCGGAATGATGGGGGACTTCTATCGCTGTCAAGGCCAATAAGGCCAAATGTATTGAAAGTGGGATAACTTCCCGGATGAGGGGGAGAGGTGAAGGCAAACGATGCGTTTAATAAAAAACCGGTGGTTTCAAGTTGCCGTGGCTATTGCTGTTTGTAGCATTCTGATCCTTTTCTTTCTGTGGTTTTCATCGGTTGATCACCGAAAGATCGCCGGAAAATCACCTGAGCGCTTTCCCGTTCCCGCTTCCGAACCCGGAAGCTTTTCCTTTTTTGATCTGAACGCCGGTTCCCGGTTTTCCACCGCGCTTCGGAGTGTCTTGAACGAAAAGCTCGGGGCGGATGCCTACGAAACCAGAACCGTCATTGATCTGGAACTCCATGAAAAGGGGTTTCTGGCGGAGAATTTTCCCGGCCTGGATGCGTTAAACCGCCAGTTGAATTACCTTCCGGGCGAGCGGGTCGAACATGACACCGTTCAACTCACCTACCGCTACGCCCGGCATGAAAACACGCCGTTTGAATTTGTACGCATCATGTTTTCGGGCGATTCCGACGCGCCGCTCTTTATAAAAATTCAGGCAAAGCAGGAAGGGGTTGGGGTTCTGGATTCAATCCGGGTAAAATACGGTCCGCCCGCAACCCGGCAATGGGTGGACGGGAATGGGAAATCCCATTTCTGGGAAAAACAGGGCGACCTTTTGATCATCTCCGAAACGAAAAATCGTATCGGCACGCCGCAATACCATTTTGGATTCTATTTTGTTAACAATATTAAAGCCCTTCTGGAAAAGGAACAGGCGGCTCGTCTTCAGCACCGAAAAGGTCTGGAAAAAACCGGTCAGACGGCTTTCTGAAGGATGACGGCAGCTCGGGTCACTGTGGAAAGACAAGGGGTTTTTTAAAAAGATTGTGAAAGAAAAGCTGCAAATCGCCGTCCGGGCGCTTGTAGAGCATGTCCTTCGCTCAGGGGATCTGTCGTTTTCCTTCGCCGGCCAAAGTCGCACGGTGGATGCTATTCGTGCCCACCAGAAAATTCAGAAATCCCGTCCCCCAGGCTATGAGGCGGAGGTCTCGGTTTCCCACCAAATCGAAACGGAAGGCTTTGTGCTGGAAATATCGGGCCGGATCGACGGCGTATATGGGCTGGACGGGAAGACCCCGGGGGAGGTGGTGGTTATCGACGAGATAAAAACCACCACGAGCGATCTTGAAGCCTATCGGAACTCGGACAACCCCCTCCACTGGGGGCAGGCAACCGCGTATGCCTATATGTATGGCATCGCCCGTGAACTCCCTCAAATCGATATCCAGCTCACCTATTACCATCTCGATACCGGAGAACAGCTTGAGATCCGCCGCCGGTTTGATTTCGGCGCGCTGTCCGCTTTTTTCGAGGATATCGTCAGGCGGTATCTCGCCTGGGCCTCCATTTTAGTACTATGGCGCGAGACCCGGAATGCCGGCATCGACGCCCTTTCGTTTCCGTTCGCGGAATTTCGCCCCGGCCAGCGGGAAATGGCGGTTCAGGTTTATAAAACCATTCAGCACCGGCATCAGCTTCTCGTTCAGGCACCCACGGGCATCGGCAAAACCATGGCGGCCGTGTTCCCCGCGCTAAAAGCCCTGGGCCGGGGGCTTGTCTCCAAAATTTTTTATTTGACCGCCCGCACAACGGCCAGAGCCGTTGCGGAAAAGGCTGCAAACGCCATGGCTCAAAAGGGGCTGCGGGTAAAATCGCTCACGCTCACGGCAAAGGAGAAGATCTGCTTCAACCCCGAATCGGCATGTAATGGAGAGGAATGCGCCTATGCCAAGGGGTATTATGATCGCATCGATGCGGCGATCACGGATCTTTTTACTTCCGGAAGGGATGCCATTACCCGGGAAGTAATTGAAGATACCGCCCGGATGCATCAGGTTTGCCCCTTTGAATTTTCGCTCGATCTCACGCTCTGGGCGGACATGATCATCTGCGATTACAACTATGCCTTTGATCCCCGCGTGTATCTGCGCCGGTTTTTTATGGATGAAAGCGGAGATTACACCTTTCTGGTGGACGAGGCACATAACCTGGTGGATCGTTCCCGGGAGATGTTCTCCGCTGAAATTCGAAAAGAACCTTTTCTTAACCTTCGCCGCGGACTTAAAGAGGCACATCCCGGACTTTACAAAACGCTCGGCCGGTTGAACGCGCAACTCGTAAAAATAAGAGTCACCTGCGAGGCGGCCGGCGGAGAAGTGTCGCAACCGCAAGCGCCCCCCGAACTTTCCCCTCTGCTCACCGCTTTTCACTCCCAGGCGGAGCGGTGGCTCGTTCGAAACCAGCCGGCAGCGTTTCGGGAAGACCTTCTCGAACTCTATTTCGAAGTCGGTGCGTTTCTAAAAATCCTTCAAAGTTACGACGAGAACTATGTCACCTGCATGGAAAAGCGGGATAAGGATCTTCGAGTGAAGCTCTTTTGCATCAACCCCGCGGATCAAATGAAGTCGGCGCTTACCCGATGCCGCTCCGCCGTTTTCTTTTCCGCGACCCTCACGCCCGCCGGCTATTTCAGGCAACTTTTCGGTTTCACCGAGGCTGCGCACGGCCTTACGCTCCCCTCGCCATTTCCAAAGGAGAATTTATGCCTGCTGCTGGCAAATGGCATATCCACCCGGTATCGAGACCGGGAAAGCAGTTTGGAACCCCTCATCCGCTTTATTTCCACGTTGATATCCAATACCCCCGGCAATCTTCTGATCTTTTTCCCCTCCTACCAGTATATGACGGCGGCTCACACCGCGCTCACCGGTGTACGCCCCCGGATGGACGTCATATTGCAGGCCCCCGGAATGACGGAAGCGGAGCGGGAGGCATTTCTGGAGAGATTCACTTTTGAAAAACACCAGCGTCTCGCCGGATTTGCCGTGATGGGCGGTGTTTTTGGTGAAGGGATCGATCTGGAAGGGGATCGCCTTTCGGGTGCGGCCATCGTGGGCGTGGGGTTGCCGGGGATATCCGCTGAAAACGAGCTCATCCGGCAATACTTTGATCGTGTCGATGGCGCCGGGTTTGAATATGCCTACCTCTTTCCCGGTATCAACCGGGTGCTCCAGGCCGCCGGCCGGGTGATTCGCTCGGAAACCGACCGGGGGACCGTCATGCTCATCGACGATCGCTACGCCACCACCCGCTACCGCACCCTTCTGCCCGGGCATTGGGAGCCGGTTCGGGTTCGGGATGAAAAGGAGATGGCGCTGCAGCTGCAAAAATTCTGGGCTGGGTCGCCTTAACCACTTGGATTTAATTCTTGACAATAGCTTAATAGTAAATGTATTAAGTTAATCGGCATCGCAATTACACGCGCACCCCCCCCATTACATTAGACAGTTCGGCCTTGATCATCGTTTTCGGCCAATTTCCCACGGCAGGAAGGCCGCGCCTGGGTGTTTTTGGAAGAGCGGCAGGCTGTTTGAGCGACAGCGAGTTCCTGCCGGTCTGGAAAAAATACCCTGGCGTGGTCGGGAAGATGACCAAAGCCGACAGTTCATTTACCCAAAAAACCCTCAAGGAGCCCCCATGAACTCCAGGCAACACCTGTACCCCAACCGATTTAATCCCCTGCTGGTAAAGCCCGATCGTCCCTTTCCGAGGGAAGTGGCCATCATCGGCTCGGGCACCATCGGGCCGGATATCGGTTATTACTTAAAAAGTGCAATTTCCGGGTTGAAGCTCTTTATCGTCGATGTCGTGGATGAACCGCTTAAAAACGCCGAAAAAAGAATCAACCATTATCTTCAGAAAGCCATCGATAAAAAACGAATGGATGAAGACAAGGCCAGGGCGGTGCGGGCGAATCTGGTGTTTACCACCGATTATTCGCTGATCAAAAACTGCGAGCTCGTCATTGAGGCGGCAACGGAGAATCTGGCCCTGAAAAAAAGAATCTTCAAACAGGTGGAAGAAATTGTACGGGAAGACACCATCATCACGTCCAACACCAGCTCGCTGCCGGCGGACCGGATCTTTTCGGAACTGCGGTTGCCCGGCAGAACCACGGTGACCCACTTTTTTGCCCCCGCCTGGCAGAATCCCTGCGTGGAGGTCATTTCCTGGGAAAAGGCCGATCAGGCGGTCCTCGAATATCTTTGCTGGATGTTTTGCACCACCGGCAAGGCGCCCCTCATGTCGGACAATGCGATCTGCTTTATTCTCGACCGGATCTTTGACAACTGGTGCAACGAGTCGGGCTATCTCCTGTCAAACGCCACGGCTTCCCAGATCGACAAGGTGGCAACGGAGTTTGTTTTTGCCGGCCCCTTCTTTGTGCTGAACCTGGCCAATGGAAACCCCATTATCGTTGAGACCAACTCGCTTCAGATGGAGGAGGGGGCGCATTACAAGCCTGCCCCGATTTTTCATTCCGTGGACCGGTGGAAGACGATCGGAATGGGGGCCGAACTCGATGTGCCGGTCGAGGTCAGGTCGCGCATTCGGGACCGGCTTCTGGGAATTCTTTTTTCCCAGTCCTTTGATATCATCGATCGGGGGATCGGAACCCCGGAGGACTTAAATCTCGGCGTTCAGGTGGCGCTCGGGTTTAAAAAAGGGGTTCTGGATATCATGGCCGAGCTGGGGGAGGCGGAGACACGTCGTATCATTGAAACGTTCCGGAAGGAAAGACCGGGGTTTCCCGGCCCGGGTCAGGCGTTTTCCACCTACCAGGCGTTCAAACGTCACCTTCTCGTCGATGAGATGGACGGCGTGAAAATTATCACCCTTCGGCGGCCCCAGTTCTTAAATGCCTTAAACGATGCGGTGAATGAGGAAATCCGCGCTGCCATTGAGGCGGATGCGAAAAACCCCGCGGTTAAGGGCTTTGTGATCACCGGATTCGGCGAAAAGGCGTTCTGCTCGGGGGCGGAGATCGGGAAATTTCCGACCCTGCTGGGCAACCGGGAGGCCTCGATTCAGTACGCCAGGGATTGCTCGGTGCTCTTTACCTATCTTGACACGGTCGAAAAACCCGTGGTGGCAGCCGTCAACGGGATGGCTCTCGGCGGCGGATTCGAGCTCGCCCTTCGATGCCATCGCATTGTGGCGACCCAAAACGCCTATTTCCAGTTCCCCGAAATCACGCTCGGCATTTTGCCGGGTATCGGCGGGTGCATCCTTCCATATCGCCGGTGGCCCCAATTCTCGAGTACTTTTCATGACATGCTTCGGTTCGCAAAGTCCCTTTCGGTCACCGAGGCCCGGGCAACCGGAATGGTGAGCGCCGTTTGCGAGGATTACGCAAGCCTCATCCGGACCGCCATCGGCGAAGTCAAGGCTCTTTCCGGAAAGATCGAGCGGATTTCAGACGGGGCGATCGCCATTTCCCCCATTACGCCTGCGGATCAGCCCATGGCCGGAAACCTCGCGTTAAGTCCCGAGGCGGTTTCCATCCTCGATACCACCATTATGAAAGGGGCGGCCGCGGCGACCCTGGCCGAGGCGCTTGAAATCGGTTATGCGGGGTTCGGCGCCATTGCCTGTACGGAGGCCGCCAGAGAGGGGATCAGCGCCTTTTCGGAAAAAAGAAAGCCGGAGTTCAAAAAGTAAAGAGGTGAAACCATATGGAATGGTTCAAAAAGATAAAGGTCCTGTCCTTGGAGCAGGCGACCGTGGTGCCCTATCTCACCTATCGGCTGGCGCAGGACGGCTTTGAGATCATTCGGATGGAGCATCCGGTCCATGGGGATCCGAACCGGCTCGTCGGCGAGCGCGTGCTCGATGAAGATCGAATGAATGCCTATTATTTATGCATTAATTCCGGTAAAAAAGCCATCACGCTGGATCTGGCTTCCGCCGAAGGCCGGAAAATTTTCAACTCACTTGTCACCACATTTGATATCGATATCTTCATTACCAACCAGTTACCGAAAAACTATGAAAAGCTCGGTATTGATTACGAGATTCTGCGGCAGCTGAAACCCGATATCATCTGGATGGGCGTTACCGGCTTCGGGCCGGAGAGTAACGAGGCCGCCTATGACCCCATTTTGCAGGCACGAGCCGGATTGATGGAACTTACCGGCGAGAAGGATGGCCCCCCGCAATCCATCGGCATCCCGCTGCCGGATATGGGGACCAGCGAACACGGATACGGGTTGCTGATGAAGGCGCTGCTTCGGCGGCAAATCGAGAAGAAAGGCAGCCGGATTGACTTATCGATGTTTGATTCCTCCGTTTCCTGGCTGACGGTCCCGATCTGCCTTTCGGCCACATTCGGGAAGCGCATCACCCGGCACGGCAATGCCCACGAATTTTTTTGCCCGGTCAATGTGTATGAAACCAGGGACGGCTTTATTTATCTTGCCGTCGGAAATGACCGGCAATGGAAGGCCATGGTGTCTCAGACCGAATTTCAGGCCTTGAACAAGCCGGAATACGAGAAAAACAGCGGCCGGATATCGGATGGCCCGACCGTGCACGCGGCCATTACCGCCATCACGCGACTACTGCCGTCCTCCCGATTAATCGATCTCCTTCAATCCATCGGGGTACCGGTCAGCAAAATCAAAATCATTTCGGAAGTCATAGAAGACCCTTGCGTGAAAAACAACTTGCTGCATTCCGAGGATCCGGTTTCAAAGATGAGAATAACCCTCGCGCCGCCGCCTCATGAAACGTCTTTTATCGAGGCAAGCGGCGAAACGCTCACTTTCCCGCCCCGTTTTGGTGAGCATAACGAGGCGATTTTCGGTGCGCTGGGATATACAAAAGCGGACCTTTCCCGGTTAAGGGAAAGCGGTGTGATATAATGGATTAAAAGGAATTTGCCATGGCAAAAAAGAACATTCGAATACTGGTTGCAAAGCCGGGGCTGGACGGACATGACCGAGGGGCGAAAATCATCGCACTTGCGCTTCGGGATGCGGGAATGGAAGTCATCTATACGGGGCTTCATCAGCGCATCGAAGAGATCGTTGCCGCCGCGATTCAGGAAACGGTTGACATCATCGGCTTGAGCATCATGACCGGCGCCCATATGAGCATCGCGAAAAAGCTCATCGAAAAAATGCGATTCGAAGGGATGGACGGTGTTCGGGTGGTTGTCGGCGGTGTAATTCCCAAAAATGATATTCCCAAGCTCAAAGGGCTCGGTGTCGATGAGGTTTTTCCTAGCGGGACCTCGTTTACAAAGATTATCGATGGCCTGTATGCGGTGATGTCACCGGAAAAAGCGAGGTAAATATGGGAGTTGCCACTTATATCAAGGATAAAAAAGACAGAATCGAGAAAGTCATTTTACAATCCGGCATTGAAGTGAAGGAGGTGTATACGCCCGCCGATCTGGAACGAATCGGATTTGATTATGAGAAAGATCTCGGGGATCCGGGCGAGTTTCCTTTCACGCGAAGCATTCACCCCAAGGGCTATCGAAGCAGAACCTGGACCACCCGCCAATACACCGGTTTCGGAACGCCGGAGGAAACGAATCAGCGATTTAAACTCATGATCGCCAATGGCCAGAGCGGTCTCAACGTGGCATTCGATTTGCCGACTCAGATGGGATACGATTCCGATGACCCCATGGCCGAGGGGGAAATCGGGCGCGTCGGAATGGCGGTGGATTCGCTTCAGGACTTCGAGATCGCCTTTAAGGACATTGCGCTCGATAAAATCGGCAGCGGTCTCACCATCAACGCGGTGGCCAGCATCATGCTCGCCATGTATCAGGTGGTGGCCGAAAAATACGGGTATAAAAAAACCGAGATTTCCGCAACGCCCCAGAACGATATCTTAAAAGAGGTGATTGGCCGGGGCGCCTGGATTTACCCCGTCGATCACGCCGTAAGACTCATCGGCGATACGATCGAATACAGCATGAAGGAGCTTCCCAAATGCAATCCGGTTTCCGTTTGCGGTTACCATATCCGGGAGTCGGGGGCGACGCCCTCTCAGGAAATCGCTTACGCCTTTTTGATCGCCTTTGCCTATATCGACAATGTCGTTGCCCGCGGGATTGCGGCGGAGGCGTTTGTCGATCGATTCTCATTTAACTTGAATATATTCGGAAATCTATGGGAGACCGTGGCCAAATTCCGGGCCGCGAGAAAGCTTTGGGCGAAACTCTTGCTGGAGCGCTATCATATCCGGGAAAAAAAGACGCTTTTTCTGCGCGGACTTTTCGGTGGCGGGGGCTCGGGTCTTACCAAGGAGCAGCCCGAAAACAATATCATGCGCGGCGCTTACTATGTCCTCGCGGCGGCCCTGGGTGGCGCCCAGACAACGGCCTTATGCTCATTCGATGAGGCGTATTCCATT
This sequence comes from Pseudomonadota bacterium, assembly GCA_043797445.1. Lineage (GTDB taxonomy): Bacteria > Desulfobacterota > Desulfobacteria > Desulfobacterales > JAFDDL01 > JAZDPP01. Next base: position 49,107 of record JAZDPP010000131.1, on the reverse strand, counting down.
CCCACGGACCGATCCGCGCTGCTCTCCCTTCGCACGCTTCAGATCCTGATGGATGAAACGGGCTTGCGCGACACGGTCGATCCCCTGGCGGGATCCTATTTTATCGAGACGTTGACCAAGGAGATGGAAGAAAAAATTCTTCATGAAATGGAAGAGATCGAGAACGTCGGCGGGATTGTAAAGGCGATTGCCTCCGGGGACGTGCAAAGAAGAGTGGCGCGACAGGCCTATGCGTATGAAAAAAAGCTGCAAAGCGGCGAGGCCATCAAGGTCGGCGTCAATAAATATACCGAAGGCGTCAAAATGGAAGTTGAATTGCATCAGTACGACGAATCCTGGGCACGACGTCAGATTGAAAAATTAACGGCGCTCAAACGCTCGCGAAACAATCGGGAGGTGAGCGCGACCCTAACGGCACTTGCCGCTGCCGCCGGATCCGGTCAAAACGTCATGCCCTTTCTGGTGGACTGCTGCAAGGCTTACGCAACCGTGGGGGAGATGGCCAATGTGTTCAGGGCGGCGTTTGGGGAATTTATAGAGCCGGGTTTCTAATACACCATTTTTCTTGCTCTTGCTCTTGATCTTGATCATAATCCCGCGCTTTGGAATAAATTAACCGAGGGTGTCATAGCCGGAATGGGAGCGGGAAGGACGGGTTGGTCGGTTTTTGCCGAGTCCTTAAAATAAAATCAGGGCGCTTTCATTTATAATTGAGATTTTACAAAGCGGACGCGAGGAGCGAGAAAATGGGAAAAACCTTTATGCCCCCCATTAAGACCCGGGAGGAGCTGGAAGCCTTTCAGTTAAAACAGTTGCAATGGACGGTGAATCACGCCTATGCCGGTTCGAGTGTCTACCGGAAAAAATTTGATGACGCGGGCGTTAAACCGGATGATATTCGCTCTCTCGATGATTTAAAAAGGCTTCCTTTTACGACGGGCAAGGATCTTCAGGCGGGCTATCCGTTTCCGCTCGTTTGCGTTCCCATGAACGAGGTCGTTCGGATTCATGCCTCTTCGGGAACGACCGGAAAACGAAAGGTCCTGTGCTATACCCAGAAGGACATTGAGGTGTGGACGAATTTTTTTGCGCGCTGCTATGAAATGGCCGAACTGGAGGCCGAAGACCGGATTCAGGTAACCACCGGGTACGGTGTCTGGACGGCGGGGGTGAGTTTTCAGGCGGCGGCGGAAACTTTCGGTGCGATGGCGATTCCGATCGGTCCCGGGAACATCGATATGCAATGCCAATTTATGGAAGATTTCCAAACCACCGTCATGGCCAGCACGGCTTCCATGGCGCTTCTCATCTCGGAAGAAATTGAAAAGCGGGGATTGAGAAAGAAGATCAATCTGAAAAAATTTATATTCGGCTCCGAGCGCGCCAGCGATGCCATGCGTAACCGAATCATTGAATTATCGGGGGTTGAGCATGTCTTTGACATTTCCGGCATGACCGAACTCTATGGCCCCGGCGCCGGTATCGATTGCCGGTATCATACGGGGCTTCATTATTGGTCGGATATATACCTTCTGGAACTCCTGAACCCCGACACCCTGGAACCCGTTCCCGAAGGGGAGGTCGGTGAAATGGTCGTTACGACGCTGCAAAAAGAGGGCGTTCCCCTGATCCGCTACCGGACGCGCGATTTGACCCGGCTTATTTCCGGAACCTGTCCTTGCGGCTCCATTTTCCCAAGGCACGATCGCTTTCTGGGAAGATCCGATGACATGATCATTTTCCGGGGTGTCAATACCTATCCTAGCCAGATCGATCATATCCTCTCCGGTTTTGCCGATACGGATCTTAAATGCGGCAACGTGGGCTGCGAATATAAAATTCTTTTGGACCGCCAGGAGGGCGGCAAGGAATCCATGAAGGTCGTTGTCGAGCGGGCCCTTCCCGGAAACGAGGCCGATGACGCGGAGTTATCCAAACGGATTGCGAGAAGAATCAAAAAGGACATCCTGATCAGCGTGGATGTTCAGCTTGTCGGCCCGGGAGAACTTCCGAGGTCTTCCGGCGGCAAAATGATCCGGGTGGTGGATAACCGGTATAAGTAGCTATCAGCTATCAGCTATCAGCTATCAGCTATCAGCTATCAGTTATCAGTTATCAGTTATCAGTTATCAGTTATCAGTTATCAGCTGATAGGGGCTGACTCAGAACGTTATCTAATAAATGAAATGGAAGTTGACTGCTGATGGCTGATGGCTGATGGCTGTTGGCTGATGGCTGATGGCTGATGGCTGATGGCTCTTGGCTGACGGCTGATGGCTCTTGTCTGAAAAGGATGACAGGTGATGAACATAATCGTCCTTATAAAACAGGTCCCCGACACGACGGAGGTAAAGCTCGACCCCAAGACCGGGAATCTGCTCCGTGAAGGGTTGAAAAGCATCATGAATCCGGAAGACCGCCATGCGCTGGAGGCGGCCATCGTGCTGAAGGAAACCCGCGGCGGTGAGGTGACGGTGCTGTCGATGGGCCCCCCTCAGGCGATCGATGTCTGCACGGAGGCCATGGGCATGGGCGCCGATAGTGCCGTTTTGCTGAGCGACAGGGCGTTTGCGGGCGCGGACACCTGGGCCACCTCCTTTACGCTTGGGAAAACCATTGAAGGGCTGGGCGCCTATGATCTCATCTTTTGCGGGCGGCAGGCCATCGATGGGGATACCGCTCAGGTGGGGCCTCAGGTCGCCGATTACCTGGGGATTGCGCAGGTAACCAGTGTGCGGGAAATCGAAACGGTGGATGCCACGCACGCCATCGTAAAACGACAGCTTGAGGACGGATTTGAGAGGATCAAGGTCGTGTTGCCGGCGCTGTTGACGGTCACGAAAGCTTTGAATACTCCCCGCTACGCCCATTTCGGCAGCCTCATCGATGCCTGCAAGCCAAATGCGAATATTCGGGTGTTAAACGCGGCCGATATCGGCGTTACGGTCGCGCAAGTCGGGCTCGAAGGGTCTTTTACCCATGTCATAAAGACCTTTTCTCCCGACTTTAAACGCAAAAGCACTCTTCTTAAAGGGACAACGGAAGAGGCCGTGCAAGAGCTTATAAAGAAAATTTCGGAAAGTGATGCCGTGACGACTTGCAAGGCGGTCGCCGCCGCCTGTCAGCTTCCCTGAGCCCGGCGCTGGTGGACTTGATCGGAGGGGAATTTATGGCTATGTGGATAGAAAGTGAGCGCTGTGACGGTTGCAGGCGTTGCCTCAAGGCCTGTCCCTATGATGCCATCGCGATCGAGAACGGCAAAGCATCCATCCGGCAACGGTGTACCAGCTGCGGCGCGTGTCTATCCGTCTGTAAAAGCGGTGCTCTGTGTTCGGATGCCGCGCCCCGGGAGATTCCCGATTTCAGCCACCATCAGGGCGTGTGGGTTTATGCCGAGCAGCGGGACGGCGTGCTGACGAAAGTTACCTTTGAACTTCTGGGGATTGCACGGGATCTGGCCGAAAAACGGGAACAAACGGTATCCGCCGTCTTATTGGGAGATGGGGTTTCGCATCTGACGGATGCGCTTTTTGATCATGGGGCCGATCAGGTGTATCTGGCCGAAAACAAGGTACTGAATCGATACCGGACCCTTGCGCACGTCAAGGTTCTGGAAGATCTCATCAAAACCCATTCTCCCGAAATTCTGCTGATAGGAGCGACTCATGTCGGCCGGGATCTCGCGCCACGGCTCTCAATGCGAATCCGGACCGGGCTCACCGCGGATTGCACGGCGCTTTCCATTGATCCCGAGGAGAAAATCCTGCTTCAGACTCGCCCCGCCTTCGGCGGAAATGTGATGGCCACCATCGCAAACCGGTATTCACGACCGCAGATGGCCACGGTGCGACCCGGCGTGATGGAAATCCGGAAAAAAGAGGGGCGTATGGGAACCGTGATTCCCTGCGACGTAAAGATTTCGGAATCGGAGATAAAAACAGAGGTGCTGGAGGTATTTCGGGAAAAGCGACAGCACGTCAATATCTCCGAAGCAAAGGTGATTGTCGCCGGCGGAAGAGGGGTGGAGGGGAAAGAGGGGTTTGCCCTCCTTCATTCCCTGGCGGAAATTCTCGGCGGCGAGGTTGCCGGTACGAGAATCGTGGCGGAGCAGGGCTATATCCCTGCGGAAAACCAGGTCGGTCAGACCGGGAAAACGGTGAGACCCGAGGTCTATATCGCCTGCGGTATCTCGGGTGCGATTCAGCACCGGGCCGGAATGTTGAATTCAAGATATATCATCGCTGTGAACAAGGATCCGGACGCACCGATTTTCAAGGTCGCGGACTGGGGGATTGTTGGCGATCTTCACGATGTCGTACCCGAAATGATCCGACAGATGACCCCAAAGCCGCGGGACTGAGGTGTGCCAGCAGAAAATAATTTCCAAGGGACATCAAATTTTTTAATACCCAGTCCCTGATTCTATGGCACGGCCTTGTAGGGGCGGTTCGCGAACCGCCCCTACGGGTTGCACGCATAGCCAGCGTTGGTATTTTCAGAGTCCCTAAGAATCCGGGTATCTCTGTGAACCATGGGAGGCAGAAAAATGGTAAGGTCGAATGTTGAGGAGATGGTGAGAAGGACCATTTCCCGATTCGTGGACCGGGAAATAATCCCCGTTGCCGGGCAGCTGGATGAGAAAGGCGAGTTTCCCCACTACCTGTTTAAAAAACTTGCCGATATGGGCGCACTGGGCATTCGCTACCCGAAGAAGGTGGGGGGCGCCGGCGGCAACTCTACACTTTACTGCATCATTACGGAGGAGTTGTCGAGAGGCCTGACGGGTCTTGCGGCCACGGTAGCGATGCAGGGTCTGATGGCGACCAACGGGCTCTACCTCCATGGCAACGAAGCGATGCATGAGGAATTTCTCCGCCCCGCCTTTCGCGGGGAAAAGATCGGCGCCTTTCAAATGACGGAGCCGGAGGCGGGCTCCGATCTGGGCGCGATCAGAACACGGGCCGTCAAAACGAGCGACGGCTGGGTGATAGACGGCATGAAGACATGGGCATCGGGCGGCCCCCTTGCCGCTTTCCATACGGTTCTTTGCCAGACGGATCCGAAAAAGGGGTTGCGGGGGTTGAATTTTTTTCTGGTGCCGACGGGAACCCCGGGATTTTCGACGAGCGAGCGGTTTAAGACGCTCGGAACCCGCACCTCGTCCTTTTCTGAAATCTATTTTAAAAACTGTCATATCCCCACCGAATACCGGCTCGGGGAAGAAGGCCGGGGGCTGGATATTTTACTTAAAATTCTGGCCGAAATACGGGCCATGACGGCCTCTCTTGCCATCGGGCTTCATAGAGCCGCCATGGACGATTCCATCCGATATGTCAAAGAGCGGGAGTCTTTCGGACAACCCATCGGCAATTACCAGTTGATTCAGTCCAAGATAGCCAAAATGGCCGTCGATCTGGAAGCCGCCCGGCTCATGCTGAAAAACGTCACCCATTCGATCGATAACGGCATTTCCTGCCTCAACAAGGCGACCATGACGAAGTATTTCGCCGTGGAAGCGGCGTGCAAGGCCTGTGATGAGGCAACGAGAATTTTTGCGGGATACGGTTACTCCATGGACTATTCCGTTCAGCGCTACTACCGGGATAACCGATTCCTGCTATCCGGCGGCGGAACGCATGAGGTGCTGTTGACGACCATCGCCCGGGAAATTTTAAAATGAATCCGGTCACGGATCTTCCCATTACGCCGCAATAAGCGCTGATAGGGCCGGCACGAGGAAAGCAACTCAGGAGGGTTCATGTCCGAAAATTACTATCGGCTCGGTTGTGATATCGGCGGCACTTTTACGGATTTTGTGCTGTTAAACGATCGGACGGGGGAACTGACGATTCATAAATGTCTGACAACCCCGAAGGATCCGTCCGATGCCGTCGAGTTCGGGATCAAGGCGCTGGAGAAGAAAATTCCGGATTATGTCGCGAAACTGGATGAGCTCATCCACGGAACGACGCTCGTGATAAACGCCATCATCGAGCGAAAGGGGGCGAAGACCGGCCTTATTACGACCAAAGGATTCCGGGATGTGCTGGAACTCGGCAGAGAAAGCCGGTACACCGTTTACGATGTCTTCTGCGAATATCCCAAACCGCTCGTTCCCCGCCGGTATCGCCTGGAGGTGGAGGAACGGATTCGAAGTGACGGGTCCGTGATTACCCCCCTCGATCGCACGGGGGCGACCGGCGTTGTTCGTCAGCTCCTCTCGATGGGTGTCGAGTCGATCGCGGTTTGTTTATTGAATTCCTTTGAAAACCCGGCGCATGAATGGATGCTGAAGGAAATCATTCGCGAAGAAGCGCCGGAGGTGCCGGTTTCTATTTCCTATGAGGTGCTGCCCCAGATAAAGGAATACGAGCGGACCAGCACCACGGTCACCAATGCCTATGTAATGCCCCTGACCGGAAGGTATCTTTCCAAGCTTTCGGCGCGCCTCGAATTGATCGGGGCTCGCGGCAACCTCTTTATCATGCTCTCCAGCGGCGGCATTACCTCGGTTGAAACCGCCGCCCGGTTTCCGGTAAGAATTATCGAATCGGGGCCGACGGCCGCCGTCATTTCCGGGCAATATTACAGTAACCTGTTTGATATTCCCGAAATTTTTTGTTTTGACATGGGCGGCACCACCGCCAAGTCCTGCCTCATTCAGGAGGGTGTGGCCGGCGTGGTGCCGACCTTTGAGGTGGGCCGCGTGCAGCGCTTTGCCAGGGGCAGCGGGCTTACCATTCAGGTGCCGGTGGTAGATCTGATGGAAATCGGCGCCGGCGGAGGCAGCATGGCCAAGGTGAGCCGGATGGGGACCCTTCAGGTCGGACCGGAAAGCGCCGGTGCCGACCCCGGGCCCATCTGCTACGGGCTCGGGGGCGTTTCCCCCTGCGTGACGGATGCGGATCTGATGCTGGGGTATTTGAATCCCGATTATTTTTTGGGAGGGGAGATGCCCCTCGATCGGGAAAAGGCGGAGGCCGGCATCAAAGAGCGGATTGCCGACCCCTTGAATGTCTCTCCCCTTCAGGCCACCTGGGGGATTCATGATCTTATCAATGAAACCATGGCGGCCGCAGCCAAAACGCATATTGCGGAAAAAGGCGGCAACCCGAAACTCGTCACCATCCTTGCCTTTGGCGGGGCGGGTCCGGTGCATGCCCATGGGCTGGCCAGGAAGCTCGGCGCGCCGCGGCTCCTTATTCCCCCCAATGCCGGTGTCGGCAGCGCCATGGGGTTTTTTACGGCCCCCAGGGCTTTTGATTCGGTTCGCAGCCATAAGGTCCCCCTTGAAACGGCCGATTTTTTGGAGATTGAGACCCTTTTTAGATCCATGGAAGCGGAAGGCTTAAAAACGATTAAAATGACCGGCGGAGAGGGAGAGGTCAAATTCGAGCGGTCCATTGATGTGCGATTTGTGGGGCAGGGCTCCGAAACCAATATCCCTGTGCCGACAGTGGATTTCAGCCGGATCAACAAGGCGGATATTCGAAAGCGCTACGATGATATCTACGAAAAACTCTTCGGCCGGACCTATCCCGACTCGCCGGTCGAATTCATTAATTTCAAGGTTCGCGCGAGTCTCCCCGTCCGGTTGCTGACCCTGCATAAAAAGGACTTCTCTTTAAATTCCCTTAAAACCGCCATAAAGGGAAGCCGGCCGGCCTACTCCCGGCCGGCGGAGGACTTTATTCCCCATACGGTGTACGACCGCTATGCGCTTCCCGCCGACGTAACGTTTCAGGGACCCGCCATCATTGAGGAACGGGAATCCACGGTCCTCGTGGGAGAGGATGCCTCGGTAACCATGGACGCCTATGGGTTTTTGTGGATCGATCTGGAGGGAAAAAGCCATGAGCGGAAAATTTGATCCCATCACACTGGAAATTCTCTGGCGAAGGCTCATCTCCATCGTGGATGAGGCCGACGGATCCGTTGCCAGAACCGCCTTTTCAAGTCTTTTAAGAGACGCCCACGATTATACCTGCATGTTTACGGATCGCCTCGGCAGGGAACTGGCGCAAGGCTCCTTTGTAACGCCCGGTCAATCCGGCGCCATGGCGATCGGAATTCAGCGGCTGGTTGCGGGGCTGCCCGTAGAGAGCTTATGCCCCGGCGATGTTTTCATTACGAATGATCCCTGGGCGCTCGCGGGGCATTTAAACGATGTCTGCGTTCTTTCGCCCATTTTTTATCGGAAAAACCTGGTGGCGTTTACGGCCTGCGTTTTTCATCACTCGGATATCGGCGGACGCGTGGCATCGGATAACCATGACGTTTTCGAGGACGGCCTCTTTATTCCGCTGGTAAAGCTCTATGACGGGGGCGAGCCCAATCACGCGCTGATGGACATGATCCGCTGGAATGTTCGCACGCCCGATGAGGTGATCGGGGATATTCGATCCCAGATATCCGCCAACCACGTCTGTGCGGAAAAAATCCGCCGGATGCTGGAAGATTATAAGATGGACGGGCTCGACGCGCTGGCCGAGGAGATCATCGATCGTACCGAAAAAAGCATGCGCGAATCGATTGCCAAAGTGCCGAACGGCGTTTATCGGGCGAAAGGGGTTATCGAGCAGATGGAGGGCCGGAAAGACGTGGTGATAAACGCCGCGGTGCGGGTTGAAAACGGCAGCATCTCGGTGGATATGGACGGGTCCTCCGGTCAGGTCGACTGGGGTGGGAACGTCGTGTATAATTTCACTTACGCCTATGTCTTTATGGCGTTAAAGAGCATATTCGACCCCGATCTGCCCAATAACCACGGATGCGCCAGACCCATCACGCTCAAGGCGCCGGAGGGAAGTATCGTCAACTGCAAGTTCCCGGCAGCGGTGGCGGCCCGGATGCAGATCGGTCACTTTCTCACCGAAGTTATCTACCGGGCACTTGCCGGAGTGCTGCCCCACCGGGTCATTGCCGCTTCCGGCGGAACCCCGGCGGCCATGAATGTATTTTACGGAAAACGAAACGACGGCCGTCCCTTTCACTCCGTTATCATCCGGGGGGGCGGCATGGGGGCCGGTGCGAATACCGACGGGCCGCACGTCTATATTTTTCCCGCCAACGGCGCCAACACGCCAGTTGAAATCTTTGAGAGCGATACCCCGCTCATCGTTCGGGAAAGGCGTATTATCACCGATTCCGGCGGCCCCGGAAAATGGCGGGGCGGGCCTGGAAAAGTGGAAACCTTTCAAATCCCCGATGACCGGTTCGCGCCTTCGGGGCCCGTCAACCTTGGGATCCAGGCCGGCAGATTCCGATACCCGGCCGAAGGCCTCTTCAACGGGAATCCCGGATTGAAAGCCTCGTTTTCGGTCAACGGCAACGCCGGAAACCCCTATGGCCTCACCCGGCTGCACCCGGGGGACGTGCTGACCATGGGAGCGGCGGGCGGCGGCGGATTCGGAGATCCTTTTACCCGGGACCCCGAGGCGGTTCTTGCGGATGTGATCGACGGCTATGTGAGTATCGATTCCGCAAGGCGGCACTATGGCGTTGCAATAAATGCCGATACGTGGCAGATTGATGCGTCTGTTACGCAAGCACTGCGAAATAACCGGTGACGGCTATCCTGTAAGGTATCAACGAAAGGGGCTGCAATATTATCCGGCCGGGGTGCTTGTGTTTTTTTATTCCGCCCCGGGAGAAAGACCCGGCGCCCTTACCCCTGAATGTGACATAAAAGGAGGAGAAAAAAATGAAACAGAAATTGAGAATAAGACCCCGGTTTTTTGCTGCTCTTGTTATTACCGCAATCCTGGTCCTTCCATTGATGCCGTCACCGGCGCTATCCGATACCATTAAGCTCACCTATGCCAATTTCCCTCCCGCCTCGACATTTCCCTGTGTTCAGATGGAAAGATGGGCGAAGGAAGTCAAGGACAAGACGAATGGCAAGGTGGAGATTCAGACCTTTCCCGGCGGAACCTTGTTGCCTGCCAAGAATATTTTTGACGGTGTCATTTCGGGAAGCGCGGATATCGGCAATTTTGCCATGAGTTATCAGCCGGGCCGGTTTCCGGTTTCGGAAGCCGTTGATCTTCCCCTGGGATTTTCAAGCGCCAGGGCGGCAAGCATGGTGCTGTATGATCTGATTGATAAATATACCCCCAAGGAATTTGAAAAAGTTAAAATTATCACTCTGTTTACCTGTCCGCCGGCGAACATCATGACCAAGGACCCCGTAACCTCCCTCGCGGGTTTGAAAGGCCTGGAGCTCAGAGCCGGCGGCACGCAGGCGGATATCGTTAAAAACCTGGGCGGTATTCCGATCGCCATGCCCCAATCCGATACCCCTGAAGCGCTCCAAAAAGGCACCGTTAAGGGAAACGTATCCTCAATCGAGGTATTGAAGGATTTTAATTACGCCGCCTATACGCCGAATGTGACCATGGCCAATTTATGGGTGGTTTCGTTTGCCGTCGTGATGAACAAGGATAAATGGAACTCCTTGCCGGAAGACGTCAAAAAAGTCATGGATGCGCTATCCCGTGAGCAAATGAAGTGGACGGCCGATTATGTCGACAGTCATGTCACGGAAGCCGTCAATTGGGCCAAGGAAAAATACAATTTGCAGATCCATACGCTTCCGCCGGCTGAATCGGCGCAGATCCCCAAACTCTTGCAGCCGATCATTGACGGATATGCCAAGAGGCTGACCGAACAGGGATTGCCCGGCGATCAGATTGTTACGGATGCTCTGGCGCTGAAGGCAAAATATGACACGCCTATGAAATAGTGCTTGACCGGACCCCCTCCTTTTTAGGGACTCGGAAAATACTAATATACCGTTTATCCTGCTCCTGCTCCTGCTCCTGCTCCTGCTCCTGCTCTTGCTCTTGCTCTTGCTCTTGCTCTTACTCTTACTCTTACTCTTAATCGTTCTCGTGTGTACTGGATCAAGAACATGATTAAGAGCAAGAGCAAGAAGAACGCCATTGCCGGTATATTAGTAAATTCGATGTCCCTTGGGCCTTGATCATCGATTCGGCCAAACCCGGATGACTGGCAGGTCACGCCAGGGTGCCTTTGGAAGCCCGGCAAAATGTTTGAGTGAGGGCGTGCCCTTGCCGGGCTGGGAAAATGACCTGGCGTCGCCGGGGTTAGAGGAATAATGCGTACCATTAAAATAATGCTCAACGGTCTGTATAACTTACCTGTCGTTATCGGTGGGGTCGCCGTTCTCGCGTTAATGAGTCTTGCTTCCATCAATGTCGGCTTACGAATCATACAGAAGCCTTATGGGGGGACCTATGAAATCGTCGCATTTTTAGGCGCCGTCGTAACGGCCTTTGCCCTGGGAGACACTCAAAGAAAAAAAAGCCACGTGGTAGTGGACATCCTTTCCAATACCTATCCGAAATGGCTGAGAAGAACGGTCGATTCGATCGGGTATATCGTCTCCGCAGTCTTTTTCCTTACCATCAGTTGGGTGATATTCCGGTGGGGACACCAGATTGCGGCATCGGGCGAAGTCTCCGAAACCATGAAAATTGTCTATTACCCCTTTGTCTATCTGGTTGCCATTGGATTTGTCATTTTATCGATCACCCTGCTGATGGATTTGATTGATACGGTTCGTGATAAAGAAGGCGGGAAAAGATCATGAGTGGTCCTGTCGTTGGAATTCTGGGTATTGCCGTGATGTTTTCGGTTTTGTTCATATTTCGCATACCGGCTGCGTTTACCATGATGATTGTCGGGTTTCTCGGGATTTCCCATGTGACCTCCTTTACGGCCGCATTGGGAATGATCGGACCGGATTTGTGGAATATTTTTTCCAACTATGGGCTTACCGTCATTCCGATGTTTATTCTGGTCGGAGAATTCGTCCATTATGGGGGATACAATAACAGCCTCTACCATGCAACCTACCGATGGTTCGGTCATTACAGAGGCGGGCTCGCCATTACCACGATCATGGCCTGCGCGGCGTTTTCGGCGATCAGCGGCTCCAATACGGCAACGGCTGCAACGATGAGCAGCGTTGCGATTCCCGAGATGAAAAAGTACGGATATCATCCGATGGTCAATGCCGGCGCCGTCGCCGCCGGATCCACGCTCGGCGTGCTGATTCCGCCCAGCATTGTACTGGTGATTTATGGCCTCTACACCGGCCAATCCATCGGCAAACTCTTTTTCGGAAATGTAATACCGAGCGCCATTCTGACGGCCGCCATTGCCGCAACCGTTATATACATCTGCACCGTTCATCCGGAGTGGGGACCCAAAGCGAAAAAGAGCACCTGGCGCGAGCGGATGGAGGCGCTTCCAGCGATTTTCGATATTTTTATCCTCTTTGCCATTATCATGTATGCCCTTTTCATAGGGGTGGTTACGGCCACGGAGGCGGCCGCTTTAAGTTGTTCGCTGGGACTTGCCATTTGCCTGGTTCGAAAAAAACTGTCCAGGAAAAGTTTTTTAAAATCCATTTCTGAAACCCTTCGCATTTCCTGCCTGGTTTTTATGATTTTAGCCGGCGCCACCGTATTCGGCAGATTTTTGGCCCTTACCCGGCTGCCGTTCGAGGCCGCTTCCCTCATCAGCGCGATGGCCCTGCCGCATTGGGCGGTTTTCTCCATTATCATCGCCTGTTATATTGTGGGCGGTTGTGTCATGGATGCTCTCGCCTTTCTGCTCATTTCCCTGCCTATTTTTTATCCCATCGTCATGGCGATGGGATATGACCCCATATGGTTCGGTCAGGTGATCTGCATTGTAACGACCATGGGCTCCATCATGCCGCCGGTGGGTATCTGTTGCTACGTCGTTTCCGCCATGGCGGATAGTATTCCGCTCAGCACGGTTTTCAGGGGGAGTCTTTACTATATTCCCGCCTACATCATTTCAATTATCGTTTTGATGCTGGCACCCTACTGGACAGTGATGGTCTTGTCCGACCTGGTTAAGTAACCGGTTTGAATCAGACAACATTTTCCTTCTTTTTTAAAATCGGAATTAAAATCCTTTTCAAAGAACCGGCTTATTGGGTATAGTGTGCGGAATGTATTCAACTGAAACTCGTTTTTGAAACCGACCTATTCGAGGTGGCCTATGCTAAAAGACATCAAGAAAATACTTTTTGCGACCGACTTGTCCAAGGAGTGCCAGAACGCCTATGATTACGCGGTGAGCCTTGCCATGTCCTGCCAGGGGACCATCACACTGATTCATGTTATTGAAAAACCGCCGATCACCATGGAAACCCAGGTTAAAAATCTCCTGGGGGAGGAACGCTATGAGCATATCATGCGGGAGCATGAAAAAGACACGCGATCCATTCTTATCGGCAAACGCAAAGAAAGTGATATCATTCAATCGGCGCTATTCAAGTTCTGCGAGGATACCAAAGACAGCCATCCGGGATGCTACCTGCAACCGGATGAAATATTGATCACCCATGGCGACGTCGTAAACGAAATATTATCAACGGCAAGGAGCAAAGAGATCAACCTGATTATTTTAAGCGCTCATCGGCGTGCAGCGGCTGAAGATTCAGCCGTCTCAACCGTTATAAAAAACATGCTGAATCTTTCCGAGGTTCCGGTGTTGGTTGTTCCACCGCAAGGGGTAGCGTAAGTCATTCCCACGGCACTTGAACGGAGACCGGGAAAGGCCCCCCTGAAATACCGTGGGAATGAATTTCAATTACCGGTATACCCCGGCCTATGGCGCCGCACCCGGGTATTTTGGAAAGGGAAAGCCGGTTATGGATTTCTCAACCCCTTCAACCATCAGTTGAAACAGCGGGTAGGGCAGGCTCAATCCCATGCGGTCGCCTTCAAACCGGGCAATCAGTCTTGCGCCGAGGCAATAAGGTGAAAAATTGATTTCACCGCTTAAATAAGGATATGCGATCAAATCGGAGCATCCTGCGCGCAGGCTGCCGATGTCGGCTTTGACCCGTTTTCCCGTTTCATACTGATAGCCCTGTAACACCCGGCATAATTCCACTGGCCGAAGCGAAAGAATCACGACATCCGGTACCATCCGAATATCCGCAAATGCCGGGGAAAAATAAAATATTCCTTGGGTCGTCGGGGGCTGTATCGCAGGCATTTGCGATATGGCCGCCGAGGCGATTTCCCGCTTTTTAAACCTTCCGGAATCTTCTTTTCCAAACAGGCTGAAATCGTCCATTCCGGCATCCTTGCAGGCGTAAACGGCGCCATCCGTAAAATCACTGGGGGCAGGGGGGACAAACGCCTCTCCCTTGCCGCTGCTCTGGCGCATTATTTCCGTATACACGCGGCTTCCGGCCAGCGGGGTTTCCCGCTCTTTTTCCACCAACCCCAAGCTGATGGCGCCGGCAATACAGCCGATGCTGGTTTCCGTCAGGTAAACGGCATCATCGAGCATGGCGGCCCGGATGGCATGGCAGGAGGTGATGGTCATTTGATCCGGCTGGTAGCGGGAAACCGCATCCGGAACCTTGTCCGCCTTGCTGAAAATTTTAACGCCGCAAGCCGGTATTTCGAGATTCGGCACCTGCATCGCCGCTTTAAGCCGCTTCATCAATACATCAAAAGGGTCAATCATAATTTTATCTTTATTGTCGCATGAGCGAGAAAATGGGTTAATAGCAAAAGTGACGTGGCGGTAATTTTCGACTTGGTCGGGTGTCCTTAACGGGTATGGATTCAGTCAAAGATCCGTCAATAATTTTGATTTATAGGTCACATAGACTTCCTCGCTCATCAGCCCCTCTTCAAAAATCGATTTGAGGTACAGTAATTTTTCTTCAATTTCGGGGAGTTTTTCAAGATAGCCGTCAAGATCTATCTGGTTGAAAAGAATTGTCTTGTGCTCTTTTTCTTCCTCTTTGGTGATCAGATGATCCTTTTGCAGCGTCTTTAAAAAAGAAAATTTTTGCTTTACGGCGTCGACATTCCCGTCGGCATCCTCCTCACTGTATTTGCCTAAATATTCCTCCTTTTTTTCTTTAAAATCATCGCCGCTGATCAATTTTTTTTCGTGGAGCGTTCTTAGTTTCTGAAGTTTTTTAAAAAGTTGCGTTTCAGCGATTTCCAGAGCAACGGTTCTTATTAATGCGGAATTTCCTTTTCCATCGGCAATAAAATCTCCAATTTTTTTATCTTCCTCCAGGATATGATCCGCTAACCAGTTGGATAAGAAGTCGATTAATTCCGGGGGACTTATCGATTCTCCTTTCTTTACCCTCAGCAGCACCTCCATCACCTTTTGAAAAAAATTTTTATGGAGTGTTTTATGCCGGGCATGCTCCGGAAAATTGACTTTTATCATGAGCGCTTCTTCATCGGAAAAATGCTGATTCGTGTAGTCAACAAGGAATTTCAAGGCATTTCCCATCTCCTTGTTTTTCGCATCCGTCGAAGAAGAAGCTTCCAGCCGGGATATCATCTCGACCAGTTGCCTGTGCTGTTTATCAACAGAATCGACACCGATACCGTATTCGGATTTCCACTCCATCATCCCCTCCATGAATTAATGTGCCGAGAATGCAGGCTTTATCAGGTGGCATCAACGGCTCTTTCCTCGATTTATTTAGCGGAGTTTCCCGGAATTTGCCAGAAAAAACTCGATGAGGTATTGCGCGCCGGGTTCGACTTTCCACCACGGGGTTGCATATCGATCTGGCATCATTTATACATCACGTCAAAAGTGTTGCTGATTTCGAGACATTTTGTTTCCGCGCAGAGGCATTCGATGAATTCATCGTTCCAATTTTGGCAGTACAACATATGGGAGAAGGGCAAGAGTCCGGCGAATCTATACCGGTGGCTTCTCATTATTTCGCTCGCCGCGCTCTATGCTGCTTTCTTTCCGTTTCTCTATCGGGCATTCGGGGATGCGGCGCGTGTGTTTCCGGCGCCCTATCTCGCGATAGCGGCGCTTTCCTGGGGCCTTCGCGGCGCCGTTCTGGTTACGGTTATGAACGTCATTTTGAATATCCTTCTATACCATTACCATGAATACCACTTTGAAGGCGGTCTGATCGGTCCGGTGGGGGGCCTCTTTATAACATCTCTTGTCGGCATGTTGAGCGATTTATTAAGACAACTGGACGATCAGATCCTTGAGCGGAAAAAGATGGAATCAGTGATGCATAACCGGGAAAAACGCTACCGGACGATCCTCAATACGATCTCCGAAGGCGTGATGATCATGGACAGAAAGTTAACGATCGTGGATCTCAATGAGAGTGCCGCGAAGGTGTATGGATACGACAAAGAGGAGCTCAACGGAACAACCCCCATTCAACTCGTGCCCCCCAATTCCCCCGGGTTTCTCAAATCGTTTGTGGAATCCATCGAAAAAACGGGTCTCTATCAGAGCGAAATTCTAAATCAGCGAAAGAATGGAACGCCTCTCCATGTCGATATTCGGGGTATGACGGTTGAACTGGGGGGCGAAAAACATTATCTTGCCGTCATCCGGGATATCTCCCAGCGGATACAAACGGACCGGGAGCTTCGCGAGAGCGAGGAAAAGTTCCGTCAGCTCTTTGATATGGAGTCCGATGCCATAATGATGGTGGATAACGATACGCACCAAATCCTTGAGGTGAATGCATCCGCTTGCGCCCTATATGGTTATGAGCGGGAAGAGCTGCTGAATATGCGTACCTATGATATCTCGGCGGAGCCGGATGCTACGCGGCTGGTGTCAAAAACAAAGCAGGAGAAGGTGCCAAACCGCTATCATAAAAAGAAAGACGGCACCGTTTTTGCCGTGGAAGTCAATATCGGCTATTTCAATTGGCGTGGGCGGTCCCTTCACGTTTCGGCGATTCGCGATATCTCCTCCCGTTTAGCGGCGGAGGAAGAAAAACGCAATCTTGAAGCTCAGTTTCATGAGGCGCAGAAAATGGAATCCATCGGAACCCTTGCCGGAGGAATTGCTCACGATTTCAATAACTTGCTTATGAGTATCATGGGAAATGCCACATTGGCATTGATGAATATCCATCCGGCGGACCCATGTCACACTTATTTAAATAATATCAAGCGAATATCAAATAGCGGGGCCACGCTGGCGAAGCAGTTGCTGGGGTTTGCCCGGGGGGGTAAGTATGAGCCGAAGCCGACCCATTTGAACGAGCTGGTGTCTTACCAGAATCAATTGTTTGGTCGGACCTATAAGAATTTAACGCTTCTTGAGGATTTTGAGCCAAACCTAAGGTGTACGGAGGTGGACCGCGGGCAAATCGAGCAAGTATTGCTCAATATTTTTGTGAACTCTCAGCAAGCAATGCCCGAGGGGGGATCGATTTTCGTAAAAACGGAAAATGCCGTCATTGACAAAGACACCGTGCTGCCATTTCCCTGCAAGCGGGGGGAATACGTCAAGTTATCCATTCGGGACACCGGAATCGGAATGGATGAGGCAACCCGGAAGCGGATATTCGAGCCTTTTTTTACAACCAAGGAAAAAGGTCGGGGCACGGGTCTGGGAATGGCATCTGTTTACGGCATTATTAAAAATCATGCCGGGTATATCGATGTCACCAGCAAACCGGGGGAAGGAACGACGATTTCCATTTGGTTACCCGTTTCGGAGAAGGTCATTGCCGATACGTTACAACCCGTGGACGAGAAAATCGCAAGGGGTTCCGGCACGATTCTTCTCGTGGATGATGAAGAAGCGATTACCGATGTGACGCTGCAAATGATCGAATTGCTGGGATACCGTGTGATATCGGCCACCAGCGGGCGGGAAGCGGTCCGGCTATATGAAGAAAGCAGGGAACGGATTGATCTGGTGATTCTGGATGTGATCATGCCGGGGATGGGGGGGGGAGAAACCTTTGACCGGCTCAAGGAAATCGACCCGAATGTGAACGTGGTCATTTCAACCGGATTCAGCATTGATGAAAACGCTTCCAGAATAATGGCCCGGGGAGCGAAGGATTTCCTCCAGAAACCGTTCGATATGGAGACACTGTCGAAGAAAATCAAAAAGGCGCTGGGGTAGACGGTTCTTCCATGGATAAGTTTGAATTTCATAAAACCCCCGTTCCGGACGACCCGAAAACAATGTGTGAATTTCTTGCCCGTTACACCGGATTGTCGAGGCAAGCTTTGAAATCTGCGATGCAAAAGGGGGCGGTTTGGCTGAAACCGGCCCGTCAGCGTTCAGCTGGAAGTTCCGGATCTTAACTGGATCATATCGATGCTCGAATGACGCTGATTAAAGGATTGCCATTTTCGCTGATGCCGTGATATCAATATGACTGGCATCCATTTAATATTATGATAAAACTTTTAATTTTGACCCGATCCGGCGGGGACGCCGTCATCACAGGGTGACCATGAAACCGACCTACGAAGAACTGGAAAAAGCGGTTCAGGACCTTGAGCAAAAAGCGATAGACAGAGAACTGGCCGAAAACGCGCTGAAAAAGCGACTTGTCTATGAAAAGATGGTCGCGGAAATATCAACACTGGCGGTCATGGTGGAGGATCTGGGCGCGTTCATGGACAGCTGCTTTAACATCATGTCCGGCAGCCTTGATGTATGCCGCATTTTTATCGACTCCCATAATCAAAAGAACGAAACACTGGATACGGCGTTTGAATGGAAAGCGGACGGCTATCCTTCCGCCAAAGTGTATTTCCACAATATTCCGGCGTATTATTTCAAGTCAGTGGTGGATACCACTCGTAAGAACCGGATCATCACCATCACAGATATCAACGATCTGCCGGACGGTCCCGGAAAAAACATCCTGGAAGCGGGCGAGGTTAAATCCTTCCTGGCGGTGCCTCTGTTTTTAAAGGATGCCTACTACGGATATATGGGATTCAGCGAATGCCGCGGGCCCCGCATCTGGCTCGATGAAGATATCGATATTCTGACGACGATTTCCCACATTATCAGCCGGGTGTTCAAGGGCAAACAACTTGAGGAGGAACTCAAAACCGCAAAGCAGATGGCCGAGGCCGGGACCCTTGCGAAAAGTGAATTTCTGGCCAATATGAGTCATGAAATCAGAACGCCGATGAACGGAATCATCGCCGCCACCGACTTGCTGCTGGGACAGGAACTTTCCGATCGGTCCCGGCATTTTCTGAAAATAATTCATAACTCCGCGCATTCCCTTCTGGGAATCATCAACGATATCCTCGATTTTTCAAAAATAGAGGCGGGAAAGCTCAACCTTGAACGCGCGCCTTTTCGGCTGGACGATGTGCTTGAAAGGGTCTGCGATGTGTTTGCAAGTCATGCGGCCTCAAAAGGAATTGAGATCGTGATCGATGTGAATCCGGATATCCCGAATGCCCTGATCGGCGATTCGCTGCGCCTTCAGCAGGTGTTTACGAATCTGATCAGCAATGCCATCAAATTTACGAAAAAAGGAGATGTCGTTATCAGGGGCGGTACAGATACCCAGGGAGCCGCTTCAGAGCCCGCGCCGGATCAGATCCGCCTCATGTTTTCGATCAAGGATACCGGCGTCGGGATTCCGCCTGGAGCCCGACGGCGCCTTTTCGAACCTTTCAGTCAACTTGATGCGACGAGCACTCGAAAATACGGCGGTACGGGACTGGGGCTCTGTATCTGCAAACAGCTGGTTGAAATGATGGGAGGGGTTATCTGGGTTGACAGCCGGGTAGGCGACGGGAGCACCTTTTCGTTTACAGCCCTCTTCGGCCGCCAGGCGGCCGCGGAAGACCCCAGAATGACACTGCCGGTCGAACTCAACTCCCCCCATGTTTTGCTGGTCGATGACTGCGAAGAGAGCCGATCGGTTCTTGAAAAAACGCTGAATGGTTTCGGCCTGAGTGTCAGCTCGGTCTCATCCGGTGAAGAGGCATTGAAGACGCTTTCCCTTGAAAAGGGAAATGACCCGGCAGTGGATCTGGTCATGCTCGACTGGCTCATGCCGGGGATGGACGGCATTGAAACGACACGGATCATTCGTGAAGAGTTAAAGCTGAATCTTCCGATTATCATGATGACGGCGTTCAGCGAGGAGCGGGTGAAGCGGGATGCTTTCAGGAAAGGTGTCAATTCGTTTCTATCCAAACCCCTGTCCGCGGCGACGCTCTATCAGGTGATTCTGGATGCTTTTGGAAAAGAAGCACCCGGCATGGATAATCCCCAAAAATCGGCGGCTACCGAAATTACCCTGTATAAAAACCAACTCAGGGGAATTCGAGTGCTTCTGGCGGAGGATAACCTTTCAAACCAGGAGATCGTTCAGGCCGTCCTGGAGGAAGCCGGCATGGTCGTAACCATTGCCGCCAACGGGCGGGAGGCGGTGAACCGGGTCCGTGAGCAGACATTTGATGTGGTGCTAATGGATGTGCAGATGCCGGAAATGGACGGCTTTAACGCTACCCGGGCCATCCGGAATTCGGATGACCTGACTCGCGATATTCCGATCGTCGCCATGACGGCCCACGCCATGAAACGGGACGAGGAAAAGTGTATTGCCGCCGGCATGAACGGCTATGTCGCAAAACCCATCACCCAGGAGCGTCTGTTTCGCACCCTGTGGCGTTGGACAAGACCGAAAAGAGCGACCCGGGAAACCATGCCCCCCGTTAAAAAGAAGCCTCCCGAGGCGGCCGATGTGCTCCCGGAATCTCTTCCGGGAATCGATATCGGTCACGCGCTGAAATCTCTGCATCTGGATGCCCCGGTCTTCCGGAAAATTCTTCTTAAATTTCTGGAGATAAATCGAAAAAGCTTTCCCGAAATCAGCGCTGCCTTTGAAGCTCGGACGTGGGAAACGCTTCGATTTTTAGCCCACAACATCAAGGGGAGCGCCGGAAATATCGGCGCGGAGGGTTTGGCCGCGGCAGCGAGTGATCTTGAGAATGCCAGTAGGCAGGCAGGAGACGGCGGGGTGGAGCGGGTGCTTTTCGATCGGCTGGAAACCGCTTTCATTGAAGTGATGAATTCACTTGAATCCCTGAAAATTCCGTCGGCGGCAACCGAGGTTTTGCGCGAAGCGTTCCCTGAGATACCGGAAGCGGCAAGTCATCTTCTCGGTGAGTTTATGGTATCCCTGGATCTGGCCGATCCCGAGGCTATTGAAAACAGGTTGGAGGCGGTCAGGGGGTATCTGCCCACATCCCTTCAACGCCATCTGTCAATCTATCTCGCCAATTACGACTACGATCTGGCAATGGAGGCCGTGGAAACGTTTTTAAAGGCAAGTCGCACCGGTTAGCGGGTTGCGCGTTCCCGCGGATCAGCCCGGGAAACGCGCCCCCTGTCGTGAAGATGGCCACTTTGGGTCGCATGCCGCGTCCCTCGATTACTTCGCTGTCAGGGCCGTTTTTATCAGCTGTTTCAGACCCGCCAGGGTCCCTTTCCATGTCGTGTTTTCATCCGCCATAATGGAGACAATTATGCTTTTTTCAACACTTACTTCAAACACGATCTCTTCCTCGCCGATTTTAAAAACGGCCTCCCCCCACCGTTGAGCGGGCAGTCCGGTTGCCTCGCACTCATAATCCGTTCGGACCTCGGCCGTCATTCGAATTTCTTCCATATCTTCTCCATTGCCTTGTCAGGGCGGCGTTATTTTTTCAATGATATTGGTATGAATGAATCGCATCAAACCTCCTTTTAAAAATTAAAAACTTTTGCTTCAGCCGCCATGTCAATCAGATGCGGTCCCCCATCCAATACCATATTGCTGAAAAACTTTGCTTCATCCAATCCACGATTTTTGGCGCAAGGGGTGCAAATTCCAATGGCGACTTCCTTTTCCACCAGGTATGGCAAGTAATCCGCCGGACAATCGCCTGTATTCGTTTTTATGTTTAAATCCCTATCCTGATTTGCCCACATGACCCCACCATCAATGAAAAACAAATCAACATGATGCCCTTTTGAATGAGCAATTTTAGCGAATTGGAAGCATCTGGTTGCCTTCTCATTGTCATCCCGGCTTAACACAAACAGAAAATTGGACATAAGTTATCTCCTTTTAGGATTGTCAGACTATAGTCAGGGTTCTCCGGGCGAACGGCTCCGGGCAGATCGATTGTACGCTTCAACCCGTCGGATGCATGTTGCAGCCAACCCGGCAACCTTCTCGAGTGTCAGCGCCTTCTCGGTGCCGATAACATCGGGACCCTGGGCCACGTACAACTTTACGACAACATTCTGTACACTAAAAAGGTAATAGAAGTGGGTCAAGGGTGTTCCCCGAACATTAATGGTTCCACCGAATACCCTGCAATCCGTTCCGGCAACGGCCGAATCAGCCCCCGATGGCGGACATCTGCGATACCACCGGTTCATGGCACTCCTCGTTAAGCTTATGAGACATGGGCTTTAGACGAACAGCCTTGAGAAAAAGCTCTTTTAAATCCTCATCCAGAAGTCCCTGGCGAATCGCCGTCTTTAAATCCACTTGCAGGTTGGACAGAAGGCAGACCCGGAGCTGACCGCTGGCGGTAAGACGCAGCCGGTTGCAGGAACTGCAAAAATGCTGACTGATGGGTTGAATGAGACCGATTTCACCTGGTGCGTCCTTGTACCGGTATCGCACGGCAGGCCCCTGGAGGCCGCTGCTTTCAACCGGTTCGAGGGGGGCAAGGGTTTCAAGCTCTTTTTTAATTTCGGTTGCCAGCAATTGCTGACCGGTGCCGATTCGGGTGGTTCCGATCGGCATGTATTCGATGAAACGGATATGAAACGGAAAGTTCAACGATAGTTTCGCGAAGTCCAACAGCTCATCGTCGTTGACCCCTCTGATAGGCACCATATTGAGCTTGATGGGGGAAAATCCCATCTCGTGAGCCTTTAGAATCGCGCCCCAGACATTGTCGAAAACATCGCGTCCCGTGATCTGGGGAATTCTCTCCCGCTTCAGGCTATCGAGGCTGATATTGATTCGCTTGATTCCCGCGGACTGGAGTTTCTCCAGATTATCCTTGAGAAAAACCCCATTGGTCGTAAGGGAAACGTCTTTCAGACCCTCAATCGTCCTCAACTGATGCAGAAAATCGTACACCCCTTTTCGAGTGAGCGGCTCCCCGCCGGTAATCCGGACCTTTGAAAGCCCGAGGCGTGCGCCGATTCGCACCAGGCGCAGTATCTCCTCATAGCGAAGGATATCGTCATGGGCCAGTTTCGGGGTTCGGCCGAAGGGATCACAATAAATACACTTCAGATTGCAATGATCGGTAATGGAGATGCGAATATAACTTAAGCATCGATTAAACCGGTCTATTAATCTCGACTTGGGCAGACTTTCTTCCGTGTTGCTCATATGACACTTCATCAGACACTCCGATCCTCTCCGCACAACGCGGAAACATTTCACAAAAACCTACCTTTCTTTATAACAATCCCCGGAAGCTTTGCAAGCCGATCGGGAAATGTTTTTTTGGCCTTGATCATCGTTTCGGCCAATTTCCCACAGCGGGGAGGCCGCGCCAGGGTGTTTTTGGAAGAGCGGCAGGCTGTTTGAGCGACAGCGAGTTCCTGCCGGTCTGGAAAAAATACCCTGGCGTGGCCGATACGATGATCAAGGCCGTTTTTTTCGGCGGCAGAACGAACGCGGGATCAGCCATGCGCATAGAAGGATAAGATCGCATCACAGAGCCCCGGAATGGTATAAGTGTCCGCCACGATATGCGCCGGCATTCCCAGCGCCTTTGCCGTATCCGCCGTGATGGGGCCGATGGCGGCGATGGTGACGTTTTTGAGAAGGTC
Organism: Pseudomonadota bacterium; assembly: GCA_043797445.1. Classification (GTDB taxonomy): domain Bacteria; phylum Desulfobacterota; class Desulfobacteria; order Desulfobacterales; family JAFDDL01; genus JAZDPP01. The sequence goes on along the minus strand of JAZDPP010000131.1, from coordinate 25,437 downwards.
CGCAAACCGCTCCGCCGGAAGCAACGCCTTGAAATTCTTTGCCGTCGAGGAGCTGGTAAAGGTGATCATGTCGATGGCGTTTGCCTCCAGGCGCGACATGAGCTCCGCTACGTTTGCCGTGTCCTGAAGCGTGCGATATACCGGGACCTCATCCACCGTCGCTCCCATGCGGGCCAACTCCTCCGGCAGAATGGCTCTGGCTTCAAGGGCGCGGGGAAGCAGGATTTTCTTCCCGTTGACGTCTTGCCGGGAAAAAGCCTCTATGACCGATTCCGCCCGATAGCTGGCGGGAAGGATGTCGGTTCGAAGGCCATGGGACAAAAGGCAATCGGCTGTTGCCGGACCAATGGCGCAGGTTTGCATTCGACCGAGCGCCCGGACGTCTTTCCCGGATTCAAAGAGCTTGCGGAAAAAAAACTTGACGCCGTTGACACTGGTGAAGATCAGCCAGTCATAGGCAGCGAGTCGATCGATGGCCTCTAAAAGCGGCGCATCGTCTTCAGGAGGCATGACTTTTATGGTCGGGCATTCCAGGCAATCCGCCCCGAGATCGGTTAACCGTTGAACGAGATCGCTCGCCTGCTCCCGCGATCTTGTCACGACAATCTTTTTCCCCATGAGCGGGCGGGTACTGAACCAGTCCAGGGTGTTTCGCAGCCGGACGACTTCTCCCACCACGGTAATGGCAGGCGCTTTGAGCTTTGCCGCCTCCACCCGGGCCACGATGTTGGAAAGGGTGCCCTCGACGGTCACCTGGCCGGGCGTTGTCCCCCATCGGACCAGCGCCACCGGTGTGTCCGCGGGCCGGCCGTTGGCGATCAGCTCACCGGTGATATGCGCCAGGTTTTTTACTCCCATTAAAAACACCAAGGTGCCGATCCCTTTGGCGAGTGCCGCCCAGTCGATACCGGAGGCGTCTTTTTCCGGATTCTCATGGCCGGTCACAAAGGCGACCGTTGAGGTGAAGTCGCGATGGGTCAGGGGTATCCCGGCATAGGCAGCCGCGGCGATGGCTGATGTGACGCCCGGCACGACTTCAAAAGGAATGCCGTTTTCCGCCAGCACCTCGGCTTCCTCCCCTCCCCGGCCGAAAATATAGGGGTCGCCACCTTTCAGCCGGGTAACGGTGGCGCCGGTAAGGGCTTTCTCAACAATCAGTGCGTTGATGCCGTCCTGAGGCAATGTATGGTCGCCGCCTTTTTTCCCGACGTAAATCATCTCGGCCGTTTCCGGCGCCCATTTGAGCAGCGCCGGCGCCGCCAGATAATCATAGATAATGACATCCGCCGTTTCGATACAGCGGCGGCCCTTGACGGTAATAAGGCCCGGATCTCCCGGACCCGCGCCCACCAGATAGACTTTGCCTTTCATGAGATTCGCTTTTATCCATTTAGTGCCTTTAAGGATTATTTTCTTGTTTTTTTAACAAGAAAATAATCCTTAAGGCACTTATCCCGTCGCCGGGGTTAGAATGTTCTTGAGTATCTTTTCCGCTCCCATGGACACGAGCCGTTTAGAAAGCGTAACGCCAAGGGCTTCGGCTTGTTCGGGGGTGCCGGTCACCCGATCCCGAAGAACCTCGCTCCCATCGAGTGCCGCCACGAGCCCGGTAAGCGTCAAAGCATTTTCTTCAATTTTTCCATGGGCGGCAAGCGGAACCTGGCAGGTGCCGCCGAGCTGTCCGAGAAAAGACCGTTCCGCTGTAACGACCGCCCGTGTCGGCGCATGGTCCAGAACGGAAACCAGCCTTGCGGTCACCTCGTCCGTCTGTCTGATTTCGAGACATAGCGCCCCCTGCCCAACGGCTGGAAGCAAAATTGACTCGGCCAGATATTCGGTAATTCTGCCCTCAAAGCCGAGACGTTTCACCCCCGCCGCGGCCACCACTATGGCATCCAGATCCGCCGTATCCAGCTTTCGGATTCGAGTGTCCAGGTTCCCGCGGAGAGAAACGATGTCGATGTCCTTTCTGGCATGGAGTAGCTGAGCGCCCCGGCGAAGGCTGCTGGTACCGATACGCGCACCGACCGGAAGATCGAAAAAATGGCGGCCGCTTTTAGAAATAAGGACGTCCGCCGGACTCTCCCGCTCCGGGATGGCCCCGATATCGAGACCTTCCGCGAGACGCGAAGGCATATCCTTCATGCTGTGAACGGCCAGATCGACGCAACCGTCCACAAGGGAGGTTTCGATCTCCTTTACAAAAAGAGCGCTGCCGCCGATTTTGGCGAGAGGGACATCCTGAATTCTATCCCCCTTGGTTTTTATAATGACCAACTCGACCGACAAGCCGGCGTGCACGCGAACTAGCGCATCCTTCACCCAATTGGCCTGCCACAACGCAAGGGCGCTGCCCCGGGTACCGATTCGAAGGGCCGCCATCAATGACCGCAGCTTCCGCAACTGGTCGCGGCGCACCCGCTACAGGAAGAAGCGCCGGCCGAACGGCTGACCGTTTCTCCGCTTCCGGATTTGCTTAAAAAACCGCAGGCCGACATGAGACGCTCGACGTCCTCACAATTGCATTTGGGGCAAGCGGGTTTTTCGTTTCCAAAAACCAGGCATTCAAAATTCTGGTTGCAGGCGTCACAATGGTATTCATATATGGGCATGATAAAATTCTCCTGCTTTCAGCACATTCAAAGTGCTTTTATCGGACTATTGTACCGGCACCGGCTGTTCGACCCCCTGATCTTCGGCAATAGCCAGGCGGTTTTGAATTTCTTCGATATAGCGGCTCGAATCGTGTCCCAGCTCTGCCGCGGATTGAAAAGCCTTCAGCGCATCCTCGAGCCTGCCTTGTTTTAAATACAGCTCGCCAAGGCGGTGCCGATAAATTCCCTCCAATGGAGAAATCTCGACACTTTTTTCACAAAAGAGCGACGTTATTTCAGGATTTTCCCCCTTGTCTTCATATAACAGCCCTAGGGCCGACAAGGCAGCGGCATCATTTGGATTCTGCTTGACGGCCTGTTTATAGGCGCTAATCGCTTCCTCCGGGCGACCCATCGCGGCATGGCAATCCCCCATCAGCCGGTGAGCAAGGGCGGTCGGGTTCAATCGAAGAGCCTTTTCAAGATAGGCAACCCCCTGTCCGAACTCCCCCATTTCCAAATACATCCGCCCGGCCTGCAACGTCACCTCAAAGACATCCCCGCGCAACCGATAGGCTTCGAGAAAATGGGCCAGAGCTTGCGGCCGGTTTCCCATCAACACATGAACAAGCCCGAGATTATACGGGGCCATGAATTCCGTGGGCGCCAGTTTCACGGCGGTCTCAAATTCCACAAGCGCCCGGTCAAAATTTCCCAGCAGACTGTGGCAAACCCCGAGACTGTTTCTCACATTTACGTTTGCCGGCTCAAGCAGGAGCGCCGAGGCGAACTCTTCCATGGCTGCCGGAATATCCCCTTTTTGAAACAGGTGATCACCGCTGATATTGAGACTGATATCATCAAAAATGACCTGACTGTCCGGACCGAAAAATCCGGCGTGATCGAGGGCCTTGCACGCATTGGGCAACACCTGATCCCTGGCAAACGCCGCGGTGGGATAGGAGGCGATACCGATGGAAACGGTGGCATCCGTTATTTTCCAGAGAGACTTGCGAAGCGCCTGCGCTTTTTTTTGGCACGCCCAATCATTTTTCCCGGGGAAAAAGCAGGCCATCAGGTTGGGATCGATAAGTCCCCACCAGCCCGCTTCTCCGGAGCAGATATCATTTACGGCGCCGGCCACCTCCAGGCAAAGAGCAGCGGCCACCGAATCGTTACTGGGATCAATTTTCACCACCATCGTGCCGAACAGGTCGCAATCGGAAAGCTTTTCCAGGGAAGCGGCGACAAAGGCTGCGTCGGTTTTCAGTTCGGGGTAACCCAACTTGAGAATGTCCCTGTCGAGTTCTATTTCCACGATGGGCCCAATCTTCCGAACGTCCACCGCAACTTCCAGTGTGTCGGAGCTGGATAATAAAAACTGGCTCTGGGTACGGAGGCTTCGGTACATCTTTGCGGGTTGAAAGGTCATGATTCAAATTCCTGAGGGATGGGTTTCCAGGAGCGCCTTAAAAGCGCTCACGATAAGAGGCGGTTCATCGTCCTGGATGGTTCTTAGGTCCATAAGATATATATCCGCTTCGATTCGGCCAATGAGTGGGGGCGAGTTTCCTCGCATAACGGTTTCAATCTCCTGGGCCGATATGCCCGATGCGCAAATGCCGACACAGACCGTCGGCAAATCGAGCAGCGGCAGGGCGCCGCCACCCGCCTTCGAGGTTTGGGGCAAAATTTTGACGTCAAGCCGGAGGTCGCGTATGGCAGTCAGCGCATCGGCTAAGGCTCTGGCTCTGCCCTCAATTTCCGCGAGCGGCAGGGTCAGCATCCGCAGGGTAGGAATGGTGAAAACAGCCGTCTTTTCGTCACGGTAGAGGCGAAGCGTGCTCTCGAGAGCTGCCAGAGTCAGTTTATCAATGCGAAGCGCCCGGGTGAGAGAGTTTTGCCGAATGGCCTCGATTATCGGTTTTTTGCCGAGAATGATGCCGGCCTGTGGCCCGCCCAACAGCTTATCCCCGCTGAAGGTGATGAGATCCGCGCCGGCCAAAACCGATTCCTGAACGCTCGATTCCCGCCGGGAAAACCCATATTTGGAAAAATCGATGAGGGTACCGCTGCCCAGGTCCTCCATCACCGGAAGGCTGTGTTTTTTCCCCAGCGCCACCAATTCGGTAAGGGGTACGGCCGCCGTAAACCCGACGATGCTGAAATTACTGGAATGAACTTTCAGCAGCAGGCCCGTTTCCGGGGTGATCGCGGACTCGTAATCCCGCGGATGAGTCCGGTTCGTAGTGCCCACCTCCTTTAAGAGCGCGCCGCTTTTCACCATCACATCCGGAATTCGAAAAGCGCCGCCGATCTCCACCAGCTCTCCTCTTGAAACGATGGCCTGTTTTCCCTGGGCGATGGTGTTGAGGCAGAGGAGCACGGCGCCGGCGTTGTTGTTTACCACCATGGCGGCCTGCGCGCCGGTGAGCTCGCACAGAAGATCCTCCACAGCGCTATAGCGTGATCCGCGGCTGCCGCTTTCAAGATTAAATTCAAGGTTGGAGTAATGGGCGGCAATGCGGCTCAGGTTTTCCAGCGCGGCATCAGCCAGCAAAGATCGACCCAGGTTGGTATGCACCACAACGCCGGTGGCGTTTATCACCCGGCGCAGATTGAGAGTCATACGCCGGGCCACGGCTTCCTGAACTTTTTCGAGGATATCCCTTCCGTCCTCATTTCCGACGGCGCCTTCTATCCTTTCAAGCAGAATGGCGGCACGCATGGATTCAAGCGTTTCTCGAATGGCCCGGGTCACGACTGTTTTCGGAGCACCGGCCAGAAAGGGAACGGATTGCGCGAGATCGAGAACCCGGTCGACTCCGGGAATGGATCGAAGGGCCGCCTGTTGTTGTTTGCTGAGGGGCGCCATTTCAGTTACCTGCCACCAAAAGACGTTTCCGAAGCATTTTTAAAGACGGATGGGGGGATGGCATCGACAATCTCAGGCAGTTGGGCAAGGGTCAGATCCAGCTTTTCCAGGCGGGACACGATTTGGGTGCCGTTCATCCGCTCCATCTCCAGCCCCGGATGGAACCGGGTTACCAGCAAGTCCGCCAGATACAGCACGTGGGCAAGTGCTGCATGGGTATCTTCCCTCTCGGGTTCATGATGATTCCCGATGACATGAATGAGAGAGTCCGGAAAAGACCATTTTTCGGCCAGCAGGCGGCCTATTTCCGCATGGTCCGTACCGAAAATCTCCCGTTCGGATTTTAGAACACTCTGGTCTTTACCCGTCAGATTTCGATAAAACAGGGGAAAAGCGGAGGTGATATACTGGTCCAGCACCACCTTACCGATATCATGCAGCAATCCGGCCGTGTACGCCAGAGATACGGTCGTTTTGCCGGTTTTAGCGGCCAGGATCGCGGCCACCTGTGCCGTTCCCAATGCATGATGGAAAAGTCCTCCCTTGCACAGAGAATATCCCAGTCCCTTGAGATCGAAAAAGCTTCTGACCGCCGCCGATACTACCAATTGAACCAGAAGGTCCTGCCCCAGCAGCAACAGCGCATGATCCAGCGTCTCGACGAAGGTTCCTCTGGAAAACATGGCCGAATTGCAAAGCTGAAGCGTTTTGGCGCTGATCACCTGATCTTTCCGGACCTCATCGGCAATGGCTTGAAGATTGTAAAGACCGTCATCCACCAGTCGCAAAATTTTCAATGCCACCTGGGGAATCGGATAAATGCGATCCATGGTCCGGGTGATATCCGCAATAGTGGGCACCGTCGGTATTTCATCGGGTACATACCGCTCCACACAGATCGGATCGATTTCCGTTTCAAAGGTCATCAGGTTCAGATTCAGACGACAGGTAAAAAATCCGCCCGTCTCGGATTTAATGATGGTGATCCCTTCCTGTTCAAGAATACGTTTTACGTTCTCCGCGGTTCTGCCACCGATATCCAGAGATAAATCCTGCTGCATCAACGGTCCCACCAGCGCCCCGCCGGCAATTACCGCCTTGAGGTTTTCCGTCGTGGCGCCGGCGGCTTTCAGGGCGGAAATGAACGCCGGCAAACCGGTAGTGGCATACTTATCCGGGAAAAGAGCGCCTTCCGTGGAAACCGGTTCGGGCAGCAGAAAATGAATCAGTCCCCCCACCTTTTTCTGCGCGTCAAACAGGGCGACACCGACACAGGTGCCCAGAGATGCGCTCAAAATCATCGGTTTGGAGGGGGCAACAAAACTCGTTCCCGCGGAAACATGGTATCTGTCCTGTCTCGCCATTATATTTCAGCTCATATCCAAAGGTTAATGTATTTTCAGGCCAAAGCCATAACATTTTAAACGGGATTGTTTCAACAGGAATTTTTTGTTATGAATTTCAAAAAGTTTCAATGGCATTCCTTTTTAACCTCGAGGCATATATGAAAAACCTACTGGTAACCGGCGGATACGGCTTTATCGGCGCAAACTTCATTCGGTATCTGCTTTCGGAGTCGGATTTCGATGGGGAAATTATCAATGTGGACAAACTGACCTATGCGGGAAACACTGAAAACCTGTTGGGAATTGAGCAGACGTTTCCGGGGCGTTACCATTTTGTCCGCGCGGATATCCGTGACCGGGACGCGATGGCGGATGTATTTGACCGGTTCCGGGTCGATGCGGTCTGCAATTTTGCCGCCGAATCCCATGTCGATCGATCCATAGACGCCCCGGACGTGTTCATTCAAACCAATATTGTCGGCACCTTCGTGCTGCTGGAGCAGGCCAGAAAGCATTCGGATCGACTGTCGCTCTTTCATCACGTCAGCACCGATGAGGTTTACGGCTCCCTGGGGAAGGAAGGCCTCTTCACGGAAAATACCGGTTACCGGCCCAACAGCCCGTATTCGGCCTCCAAAGCGGCGTCGGATCACCTGGTACGGGCTTACGGCAAAACCTATGGTCTTCCCGTAACCATTTCAAACTGCTCGAACAACTATGGTCCCTATCAGTTTCCGGAAAAACTGATTCCCCTGATTATTCTCAATGCGCTCGCCGAAAAAGCCCTTCCCGTATATGGCGATGGCTTAAACGTCCGGGACTGGCTCTTTGTCCGGGATCACTGCCGGGCCATATGGGAGATCATGAAGCGGGGAAACCGGGGAGAAACTTACAATATCGGGGGCGCCTGCGAGAAGCAGAATATCGAGGTGGTAAGAACCATATGCGATCTTCTGGACGAACTGGCGCCCCGGCCGGGACGCGAGGCGCGCCGTGAATTGATCTCCTTCGTCAAGGACCGGCCCGGCCACGACCGCCGGTATGCCATTGATTTTTCAAAACTCCAGCGGCATCTTGGCTGGTCGCCCGAAGAGTCGTTTGAGTCCGGAATGCAAAAGACCATCCAATGGTATTTGGACCATATGCCATGGGTAAACCGAATTCAGAGTGGTGAGTATATTTCCTGGATAGAAAAGCAGTATGGGGTCTGAATCCTGCCTATCCTGATTCAGACAGTGGGAAATAAGAGATTTCACAAATTCGAAAATTCCGGCGCCGCCGTTCCTTTTGCTCCTGCAACCAATTGATTGAGCTGTTATGTAATGCATCCTAATGTGTGAGTTCCGATAGTAACGTTCGCCCAGGGACAAGTTTGTCGCGGACGATGAGCTTGAGAGGGAGAGAGAGAAGATGAAACCAGCAAAAGACTATATCATTTTCCCGTTGGATGTACCCTCGGTCGAGGAGGCCCGGCGTTATGTCACCATGTTGGGCGCCCATGTGGGAATGTTTAAGGTGGGCTTGGAGCTTTTTATTCGCTCCGGTCCGGAAATCATCCGGATCATTAAATCGGAAAGCGGCGCCGGGGTCTTTCTCGATCTGAAGCTTCACGATATTCCCGTGACCGTCGAGCGCGCCATGGCCGCCGTGGCGGATCTCCAGGTGGAACTTGCAACCGTTCATTGCGGCGAATCTTCGGCCATGCTCGAAGCCGCCGTCTCCGGTGGAGGAGGCAAGGTCGGTGTGCTGGGGGTAACCGTTCTGACCAGTGTCTCGGGGGAGGACATCCGGTCCGCCGGATTTATCGAGGCGCTATCAACAGATGTCTCGCTCCTGGTGCTAAAGCGGGCCACCGCCGCCAAAGCGGCTGGATTAACCGGCATTGTCTGCTCGGGCCTTGAGGTGAGAACCATTAAAATGAAGCTGGGAGACGAGTTTATTTGCGTCACCCCGGGCATACGGCCGTCGTGGGAACTGACGGGCGCGGATGATCAACGCCGAATTGCAACCCCTGCCGGTGCGGTCCGTGATGGGTCGGATTATCTCGTGATCGGTCGTCCCATTCGGGATGCAGAGGATCCCGTGCACGCCGCCAAGCGGGTTGCCGATGAGATTTCAACGGTTTTTGGCAATTAAAACGATTCTGACTATATCATGGATTTGGGGAAATGCGGCTGTCGGAAAAATTAAAAGCCAGGAGCTGCTAAACCAGCTTGAGCAAATCAACAACCTGCCGGATGAGGATCAGAAAACGGTTGTTTCGTTTTTGGATGCGTTTATTAAACGCAGAAAATTCGAGGAACTGGCTCATAGTTAAAGATACAATCAAGGAGACCCCCCATGAGCACATTTACCGCCGTTGTGCACAAAGAAGACGATCTTTATGTGGCGCAATGCCCTGAGATAGGCACCGTCAGCCAGGGAGAGACCATTGAGGAAGCCGTAAAAAATCTCCAGGAAGCAACCCAGCTGTATCTGGAGGAGTTCCCCGTCAAGGCAAGCTGCCGCCGCCCGATTATGACCACCTTCGAGGTGCCTGCCCATGCCTGAGCTGCCGAGGATTTCTGGCAATGAGGCGATAGAGGATAAAAGAGGATAAAAATAGAAAATAGTCTCGCTACGGGATCAGCCTCTTGTGGATTTGTTTGTGTGCCGGACGAAGCTCCGGTGAACGCCAACCTCTCAACACCAAAGCGCCTCTATATGCGCCCCGCCCCCGTCATCGTCAAATACCATTAAACGCCCTGAAAAGAATGACCCCCAAAATCAGCACCCCCAGCACCAATACCGCGATCTGCTGCTCGGGGTCGAATCGTTTCAAGGCGTTACCTTTGAAAAAAGAGGCTATTCTTCTTTGTCCAGGCCGAACGCCGTGTGAAGCGTCCGGACGGCCAGCTCCGCATATCGCTCGTCAATGACACAGGAAATCCGGATTTCCGATGTACTGATCATCACGATATTGATGTTTTCTTTCGCGAGGGCGGTGAACATTTTGGCCGCGACACCGGAGTGGCTTTTCATTCCCACCCCTGTAATCGAAACCTTGGCGATGTCGTTTGCCGTCCAGACATCTTCGGCGCCGATCTCTTTGGCGACCTCACGGGCGATTTTCTCCGCGTGTTTGAAATCGGGTTTCGGCACGGTAAACGTCACATCGGTCAACTGCTCGACGCGGGTGTTTTGAACAATCATGTCCACATGAATGCCGGCATCCGCAAGGAGGGAGAATATTCTGGCGGAAATCCCCGGTCTATCCGGAACTTTCCGGATCGTGATGCGGGCCTCGTTTTTATTGCAGGTGACACCGATGACCACCGGACGTTCCATGTTTTGCTCCTCATTTACCAGCATGGTTCCTTCCTCCTCGGAAAAAGATGATCGGACGTGTACGGAAACATTGTACTTCTTCGCAAACTCGACGGATCGCAGTTGAAGCACCTTGGCTCCCAGACTTGCCATCTCAAGGATTTCATCATGGCAGATTTTATCGAGTTTCCTGGCCTTGTCACAGATGTTGGGATCGGCTGTATAGATACCATCGACGTCCGTGTAAATTTCACATACATCGGCTTTAAGGGCTGCGGCAATGGCGACGGCCGAGGTATCCGATCCGCCCCGGCCCAGCGTTGTGATATTGCCCTCCGCGTCACAGCCCTGAAACCCGGCGACGACCACGATGTGCTTCTGGTCAAGGAGCTTTCGAATTCGGGTCGCACCAATATCCATGATCCGCGCGCTGCCGAATGCGCAATCCGTACTCACCTCCGCCTGATGCCCGAGAAGCGATTCCGCCGAGTATCCCATGGCTTGCAGGGTCATGGCCAGAAGCGCAACCGTTGTCTGTTCGCCGGTGGCGAGAAGGACATCCAGCTCGCGCTTTGCGGGAAACTCTGAAATCCGATTGGCCATGGTGATCAATCCGTCTGTAATACCGGCCATGGCGGAAAGAATGACAACCACGTCGTTACCTTGATCATAGGTTTTGATGACACGCTTGGCCACATTTTTTATCCGCTCAAGATCGGCAACGGAGGTGCCGCCATACTTTTGTACGATCAGTGCCATTTTCGCTCTCCTTCGTATTGGGTCCCGGGCGACGGATCATTCTAATATCATTAAAAAAACGATACTTACGCCTTGCTCTCGGCGCCAGACGTTTCCACAACGCCGAGCTTCTGTATCACACTCTTGCCGTTGAGTCCATAAGTGTAAATGGAAATTTTGCGGGTCGTCCGGTTCAGGATTTCAAAATGCAGGGCAATGAAATCCCGGGGAAGTTCCGGCAGGATGATTTCAGGCCATTCGATGGCAACCACATTTTCCAGGTGGAGAAGATCCAAAAGACCGATATCCTCCACGCTCCTGGCGTCCGAAATGCGGTAGAGATCGAGGTGGAAAAGGGGGTATCGTCCCGGATATTCGTTGATGATCGTATAGGTGGGACTGGTGATATAATAGTCGTCCGGTACGCCAAGCCCCCTGGCAAGCCCTTGAACAAAGGCGGTTTTCCCGCTTCCGAGATCTCCCGTCAAGGTGATGACCATGCCGGTTGACAGTGCTTTTCCGATTTTTCGGCCCAGGGCATGGGTCCCGGCCGGGGAGCGGGTAAGAGTTTCAAATTCCGGAGATTCGGTTTTCATGGGGATGTCAGGGGGGAGATCTGTGAATTCAGAGGGCCACGTACTGTTATTTTTCCGATTTCACCTGGAATGCCGGCCATGACCTCTCCCGCTAAAAAGCCGAAGGGGCCCTTCGTTTTTGCCAGATGATCGGCTGCAGCCCCATGCAGGTACGTCCCCGCAAGTGCGGCCGATGCCGGAGAGAGCCCCTGACTGATGAGTCCGGCAATGATTCCGGTGAGCACATCTCCCATCCCGCCGGACGCCATGCCGGCGTTACCGGTTGGATTGATAAAAACCTCGCCGTCCGGAAGCGCGATGACGGTGGCGGCGCCTTTTAAGACCACATGGGTCCCGAAGCGCGTGGCAAAATTCCGGGCGCAGCCGATCCGATCCGCCTGAACCTCGGGGACACTCATGCCGGCCAGACGCGCCATCTCCCCGGGGTGGGGCGTAATCACGATAGGCGCCTTTGCTTTTAAAAAAAGCTGAGGGACCTCCGCCAGACAATTAAGTCCATCCGCGTCCACCACCATGGGGACCGTGACATCGGGGACCAGCCCCTGAATCAGCGCCCTGGTCACGGGCAGCGTCCCCAGTCCGGGCCCGATTGCAAGACATTTTTTGCCCGTAAGCTCATGGCGGATAGCCTCTTTCGCGGATTCACCCAGTATCCCGGAGTGTGTTTCCGGCAGCAGACAGGTCATTACCTCCAGTATCCGAGGAGAAATGAGGGGGTCAAGACCGGTGGCAATACCAAGGGTTACGAGCCCCGCCCCCGCCCGCAAGGCCGCTGTGGCGGTCAGGACCGCCGCTCCGGTTTTCCCGGAAGATCCGGCAATGACGAGAAGATGACCCGTTGCACCTTTGTGCGCATCCGTTTTTCGACGCGGAAGCAAGGCCGCTATTTTTTCGGGTGTCAGGAGATGATGCCTGGGTCCCACCCGAGCGACAATGTGATGCGGAATCCCAATATCGATGATTTCCAGATGCCCGGTATAATCGGCGCCGGGATGCAGGATATGCCCGATTTTCGGAAAGGCAAAACTGGTGGTGACGGTGGCCTGAATACTGGCGCCGCAGGGCCGGCCGGTATCGCTGCCGAGGCCCGAGGGAATATCCACCGCGAAAACGGGCTTCCCCGTCTCATTAATAATATTGATGACCATTTTATAAAAGGCCCGGACCTCCGACTGAAGCCCCGTTCCCAGGATCGCGTCCACCCAGATATCCTGGTGCCGCAGGCGAATCAGCTGTTGCGTAAAGGCCGCTTCATCGGGCACCTCAACCACCGGCACGCAAAGCGGATCGAGAAGCGGCAGATTTGCCGCCGCATCCCCTCGCAGATCCTCCCTTCGGGCCAGAAGGAAAACGGTGACCCGAATCCCTTTTTGGGACAGATATCGGGCGATGACGAACCCGTCCCCCCCGTTATTTCCCCGTCCGGCCATCACTCCGACCCTTCCGGTGGTGATGTGGGGAAACCGCTCCAGCATTACCCGGACGGCGCCACGCCCGGCATTTTCCATCAGCACTCTTCCGGGAAGCCCAAATTCGGTGATGGTGAGCGCATCCATTTCCCGCATCTCGGCAGCGGTGACGATATCCATTCGTTCTTTCTCCCGAAGCGTTACAGGCTCTTTACCAGTGCCAGCATCTCTCTTACCGCCCGGTCGAGCCCCACGAGGGAAGCTCTCGCAATGATGCTGTGGCCGATACTGAATTCGTCGATTTCGGTTAATCCCTTAAAAGCCTTTATGGTGGTATAGCATAGACCATGGCCCGCATTCACGCCGAGTTTGAGGCGCGAGGCCAGCTTCGCGGCATCCACGATTTTAGAAAAGGCATCGGCTCTCTTTTTGGGGGAAACGGCATCGCAAAAGGCGCCTGTATGAATCTCCACCATGGCCGCATCTATCTGACGGGCGATTTTGATCTGTTCCGGATCGGGATCGATAAAGATGCTGACCGGAATACCACTGCCCTGAATGGCTTTTACGGACTCGGCGACCGAACTTCGATGCATCATCAAATCGAGTCCCCCTTCGGTGGTCACTTCCTCGCGTTTTTCCGGTACGAGCGTCACGAGATCCGGTTTAATTTTCAGAGCGATGCCGACCATCTCAGAGGTGGAGGCCATCTCCAGAATCAGTTTGGTCTGAACCACCTCCCGGATGAAGCGCACGTCGCGGTCCTGAATATGGCGCCGATCCTCCCGCAGGTGAACCACGATTCCTTCGGCGCCGGCCAGTTCAGCAATCACGGCGGCAGCTACCGGGTCGGGATAACGCGCCTTGCGGGCCTGCCTGAGCGTTGCGATATGATCGACATTAACAGCTAATCCGGCCATGATATCTCCTTTCTTATCCTTTTATCCGCTTATCAGCTTATCAGCTTATCAGCTTTTCCGGGTCCGGGGTTGAACGAATGATGCCGAGAAGCGCCTGTGATTTTTCCTCCATGCGAAGCGCTTCACCCTCATCGTTTTCATGATCATAGCCAAAGAGGTGAAGAATCCCGTGAACGAGGAGCGCCACAAACCGCTCCTCCGTTGAGATGCCCCCCATCTCTCCTTCGCTTTGCGCCGTATCGATGGAGATGACCACATCCCCCAGAAGCCCCGGGCTGATATGGGAAAATTCGCCTTCCCGCATGGGAAACGCGATGACATTGGTGGGACCAATCCGGTTGAGGTATTGCTGATTCAGCAGCGCTATCCCGGGATCATCCACAATGAGAATGGAAAGCTCGCCATCAGGGCAGTCCAAGGCGTTTAAGATGACTGTCGCCATCTTTTGAAGTACCGGCGCCGCTATGTTTATCCGACTTTGATTGTTGTTTATCAGTACTGCCATTTTTCCCTTTTCCGTTGCTCGTAGCAGGATTGTCGGGGTATTCAATCCGGTGATGATGAATACCGGTCAAAATTTTATTAAAACTCTTTGCGATTTCATGAAGATCCCGCAACGTCAATTCACAATTGCCCAGCTGACCATCGGAAAAAATCTTATTGATCAGGTTCTGAACCAGTTTTTGAATTCTGGCGGGCGTCGGATTGTCCAGCGTTCTCGATGCCGCTTCCACCACATCGGCCAGCATGACGAGACCGGCTTCACGGGTTTGAGGCGTTGGGCCTTTATAACGGAAATTTTCGATATCGACACCATCCTCTCCTTTTTGCTGCTTGGCCTTATCGTAGAAAAACGTGATCAGACTGGTGCCGTGATGCTGCCGAATAACATCGATTATTTCCTGGCCGAGCTTATGGGTTTTGGCGATTTCCACCCCGTCCTTGATATGGGATATCAGGATAAGAGCGCTCATGGAAGGTGCGAGCTTATCGTGCCTGTTTTTCCCGCCGCTCTGGTTTTCAATAAAATATAGGGGCTTATTGATTTTGCCGATATCGTGGTAATATCCGCAAACCTTTGCTTTCAGTGAATTGGCTCCGATTTCGGCGGCAGCCGCCTCCACCATCGTGCCAACCACAACCGAATGGTGGTAAGTACCGGGAGCTTCCAGCATCAGCCTGCGAAGAATCGGCCGATCCAGATTGGCAAGCTCCAAAAGCGTAACGTCCGTTTTGTATCCAAAGCCCATCTCTATCAGCGGCGCCATCCCCAAAGAGATGATGCCGACAATGATTCCCCCGGAAAACGCGAAAGCCCAATCCCAGAGCAACTTGGGAATCGACAGCTCCGTACCATAGAGATGGAGAGCGGTTACCAGCAAAACATTTAAAAGACCGATCCTGGCGCCGGCCTTGATAAATACTTTACGCTCCCTGCACGCCTGAATCCAATAAGCAGCCAGAATGCTGTTGAGGGAAAAATAGACAAACAACTCAAAGCGGTTCTGAAATAAAATGGTTATCAGTACGGCGATCAGCACGCCGAAAAGAACCGCGCTATCGAGGCCGAGAAACAGGCACACCACCATCGCACCAGCGGCAATGGGCATGCCGAAAAACGCCGATCTCGCCGGCGCGGCGAAAGCGCCGCTCTGGGTCAGGGCTTCCATGACGGCCATGGAGAGTGTGGCAAGAAGAAACAAACTAACCAGCACCGAAGCGAAAAACAGCAGATCCTTGTTGAGATGAGCGCCGGTTCGTTTCTCGCCGCTCGTATATAACTGATAAATAATGGTCAGAAAACACATGACAATCATCGCGGCGCCCATGCCGTTAGCCACCGCATTCTCTTTTTTAACCTCTGATTTCATGGCATTGAGCTTTTTCAGATGAATCGGTGTCACCCGCTCGCCTTCCCGAAGGATCATTTCGCCGGTCTTGATCTGATAAAGAATCGGTTTAATTTCATCCGCGGCAAATTTTTTCCGTTCCTCGGTCTCATTGCGATTCAACGTGATGTTCGGACTGATCAGCTCCTGAACCAAATCAACGATCAGATTCCGTAAATTATAATTATGATCTTTCAATAGCGGATCACCGATAACCCGAACCATGGTTTTTGCCTGGTCGAGACCGTAAAAGGTTCTGAGCGCGGTCACGATTTGCTCGGTTTTGCTTTGAACGCTCCTCAGCACAATGCCCCTATCGATTTCCTTCAGCAAAATTTCCTTGTTACTGACCACGCCCTTGTCGAGAATTTCCTTTGCAATTTTATTGATGATGTTGGGGATATCTTCACCGAATTTTTGCTGGATAAGAATATTGTAAGCCCCTTGACTGACTTTCAGGCCGAGCGCTCCCTCGAATTCGGTTTTCATCAGCAAGGCCTGTTCCTCGGCGCTGTGTTTCGGTTGTTTCGCTCCCTCATCCGGCAAATCCGTCGTATTTTTATCCGGGGCCGCTTCGGAATGAGACGGCGCGTTAAACACGGCCCTCAACATGGAAAAGGACTTGCCGACCGCGCTCGTTAATCGTGAAACCAGGAGCTGGTCATGATCGTAGACGGTCAAGGCCGACTCCGCGGCCTCGAGCCGTTTGGCTTCGGTGGCGACTTTGTCCTCGATAAAGAAATCTTCCGTTGCCTTGATGTTCCGGTCGGCCACATCCCCCAGCTGATAGACATGCTGTTTAATGGCAAGACTGGGATAAAGAATAAAGGTGAATAGCCCGGTCAGCAGAAACAAAAGGCCCCAGCGAACCAGATGATCCGCGTTCTCATCGAAAAAAGTCTGTTTTATCTTGCTGACCATTTTACAACTTATCTTATGGGTTAACACGATATTCAGGGGAGCGTGTTGTCGAATTGAGGATCTTTTCTTCCGGGGTGCCGATCGGCTAGTTTCACACGTTGTTTTTCCTCATCCAGAAGCTCGTATGCCCTGATAATTTCCTGCACCAATTTATGTCGTACCACATCCCGTTTGGAGAAAAAGACGAATTCAATTCCGTCAATCCCCTGCAAAATATTTTTAGATTCAATCAGGCCTGAAGGCTTACCCGTCGGCAGGTCGATTTGCGTGATGTCACCGGTAATGACCGCTTTCGACCTGAAACCAATGCGGGTTAGAAACATTTTCATCTGTTCGGAGGTGGTGTTTTGCGCTTCGTCCAGAATGATAAAGGAATCGTTCAGAGTTCTTCCGCGCATAAACGCCAGTGGCGCCACTTCGATAACGCCCTGCTGCATCAGGTTTGAAACTTTCTCGAATCGCATCATATCGTGGAGGGCGTCGTAGAGGGGTCGAAGGTATGGATCCACCTTGTCGGCAAGATCGCCGGGTAAAAACCCCAGCGCTTCACCGGCTTCGACCGCAGGACGGGTGAGAATAATCCGGGTAACCAAGCCCTTGCTGAGAGCCGAAACCGCCATGGCCATAGCCAGATAGGTCTTTCCCGTTCCCGCAGGCCCAATGCCAAACACAATGTCATGCTTTCGCATCGCGTCAATATAGCTTTTCTGAGCCAGACTTTTAGGCGTAATGGCGCTTTTTTTGGCCGTAATGAAAACCGTATCGAGGAAAATATCCTTGAGGGAAATCCGATCGTCGGCACTCAATGCGGTGACGGCATAATCGACATCATTGGGATAAACCGGGTAGCCTTCCTGGATGAGTCCATAAAGCTGGCTGAGCACTTTTCCCGCGAGGCGGACGGGAATTTGTTCCCCCCGGATAAAAGCGGTGGCGCCTCTGGCGGTAATGGTCACTCCCGTGGCATCCGCAACGCGGCGCAGATGACTGTTGTTCTCCCCAAACAGCTGAGCCGCGAATTGGGGGTCCGTGAACACCAACTGAAACGGTCCACCATTTTCTGTAATGTCTGTATCGCTCATGGCGAGGCTGTCATATCCACACCCGGATACGGCAGCGCGACCCCCCATGGTCTGCAAGTACTGAATAAAAAAAATAATGGGACAACACTTCTTTTCTTTTCAATCATTCTCAACCTCAATTTTTCTCATCTATCATAGTTCATTAACTAAATGCAAACGGCAAATAAATAGCCCCGCTATTCCCGATGAAAGCCATTTTGCCCACCCATCGGAGTTGAACTCCGGCTAAAGATTTTTCGTCCGCGGGTCGATGAGGGCATTATTCGGGGGTGAAACATCATGATCCGATACCCCATACCCCATAGACAAGTGTTACACTGCCGATTAAGGAGACACCGCCATGATTCAATCGCTGGAAAACAGTGTGCCGCATTTTGATCACTGGAGCAAAGGGGATCAAAGTTACGCCATGACTGAAAGCACCCAGGCACGTTTAACACAATCCCAGAGCACGGATGTGGTGCTCTATACCCAGGACGGAGACAAGGTCACCCTATCCTCCTCCACCCAATTCCAGGCCAAGTATGCCAGCTACGAAAGCCTGGCCGGCGCCGGGAGCGCAATGGCCTGGAAAAAAGGGGAGTCGTTTGAAATGAGCACTGGCGCTCAATTCTCATTAACCGTGGAAGGCAATTTGAACGCTCGGGAAAAAGCCGAC
Organism: Pseudomonadota bacterium; assembly: GCA_043797445.1. Classification (GTDB taxonomy): domain Bacteria; phylum Desulfobacterota; class Desulfobacteria; order Desulfobacterales; family JAFDDL01; genus JAZDPP01. Next base: position 7,103 of record JAZDPP010000131.1, on the reverse strand, counting down.
ATCCAAAAGGCGCTTAAAACCATCGATAAGATCATGACAGATCTGATATCCGGCAAATCCGACCAGACAATTCAAAGAGCCGAAAACCTTGGCCGTCTCGATACGTTGCAGAGCCTGTCCGCCGAACTTCATATTCAAAAGGAAGTCTATTATGAGCACCGGGAGACGACGATGATTGCCACCGATGCGAGCGCCAGCGAATCGGATCCGCCGGTCAATCAGGTGATTCCGGAGGCACTTGAAACGACGGAAGCGGCTGCGGTTAATAGCATAACCGAAGCGATTCAGGCTTCCGGCACGGTTAAGGAGAAGCTGATCTCTTCCCTGAATCAATATTTTTCAGATTTGGGCAAAAAGATGGCCGACGGCAGGCCTGACGGGTCCGGCAAGGCGGCAATGATTGACCGCGTTAAATCTGGGGTGCTGGAACATATTGAGGAAATGCGCCAATCCGATTAACAGCCATGCACTTTACCGGCTTTTCCGGAGAAAACGCTTTCGGGAAAAACCCTATCCAGGCGGTCAACGATATTATTTATATGCCTGACCGCCTGAGTCGGTTTGGTTAGAACCGTTTTTCAGGAGCAACCCCTGTTTTCTCCTTATACACGGATGCCAGGAAAACGGTCGCCAGCGGGCAGGTAAAGAGAAACCCGATAAAGATGGATCCCCCCACGGCAATGATTCCCATATACAGCACCACCACGACCACATGGTCCAGAATTTGGCCTTTAACCGCCATCTGGTAACTTTCCTTTACAGCGTCCATAACACTCAGCCCTTTATCCGTCATCAACGGCATCATGTAAAGGCAACAAAACGTTATGGCAACCGTAATCAGCACCCCAGGCAAGAACAGTATCAGAAATCCGATCATTATCGCAATGAACGCAACAATGCCAAATCCTAACAGCGGAACAAAAAGACGCATCTGAGAAAATACGTCCTGGATTTTGGGCTCACGCCCTTCCCGAACCATCAAAAGGATGGATTGTATATAGCCCGCCATCGTTACCGGCCCCAGGATGCCGAGCGAAAAACCGCTCACCACCGTCATCACCAGTGTCATCAGAATAAGGGGAATAATATTTGTAATGGTAAGTTTCCATGCTGTTTCAATATGCCATTTAAAATCCATGATGCCTCCCTGTTCCGGGTAAAAAGTAACGGGTATTGAATGCCAGTGACATCCGAAAAACTGTATGCTAATCCTTCCTTCCCAATTTACTACTCTTGATTGCTTATAAACTTTCCGCAAAATACAATAGTTGAATGGAAGATACAAATGGAATCTTTTGAAGGGGTCTATAAGGAGGTTCGAGCCCGGCAGGGACCCCAAGCGTCCCTATTTATATTAAGATATCATCGTCAGGTAAATCCACGGCCATTCCATGCTCAAAAAGAAGCAGATCAATGGTGGCTCGTTTTTGAGGCATATCCCCAACTATCTCCAGTAATTCATGAAGCGCCTCAAAGCCGTCATCAATGGTATTGTAATAGAAATCCATCGCCAGGTCAGCAAATAACTCAAGGTCGTTTTCAAGCCTGCAAGCAGTGATATACCGGGAAATGAGCTCGGAGAGCATGCCGTGGTGCTCATGAAAAAAGGCGAGATCGTGCAACAGGGATTGATCTGTCGGGTATTGATCGAGTCCCAGGAACAGCAACGACTTCAGCACCGGATTCCCCTGCCGGAAATACTTTCTCAGCAAAGGGAAGTTGGGGCTGTCCGCTGTTTTTTCCGCATTGAAGGCCTCCATAACAGCGTCAGACAATTCAATATGGCCTTCAAAACAGCCTACGATAAACTCCTGGTTTATGTTTTCAGGAACAGCGGCATCTTCCTCCTTGATTTCATCTTCATCAGATTCATCGTCGACCCATTGAAAGCCTAATCTTTCCAGCTCATGACAAGCATTTGCACGGGTGCCCTTAAATGCCTCTCGAATTCCGTCGGATATCAATTTGTCTCTCAGCGACCGGTAGGAATCAACTATGCTTTTTCCGGTTTTCTTTTTTTTCATGGGTGCTCGTTGTTTTATCCCCCCGGCTCTCTTGATATGCGTGCATCCCTTATATCAACAGGCGTTAAAACTCCTCTTCGAAACACATCTCCAGCATTATTTCCCCGTGCTCGGATATACAGGGAACACCGAGAACCACCGTATCCGCATTGTGGGGAATGGTGTGATTTTTTCCCATGATAACCTGGGATAAAGACGCTTTCAAGTTTTGTCCGGTCATTTCAAAAAGCTGGGTTGCCTGACCGGAAATCATATTGGTTAATTCACCGAGCGCATCCTTGATGTCATCGTTCATCTCGATCATTGGCTCCCCCACCATTTTCGAGACGACCGAGAGAATACACTTTCCGGGGAAACTGATCGAAACCGTTCCGGACAAGTCTCCGCTAAGCGCAATGATGCTGGTAATTTCCCCCCGCGCCCTTGAATCTTCTTTGATAAAAGGTTTCTTAACCTTTATCGTCAGGGAACCGACTTTTTCAAGAATATCCGCGGTTGCCTGAATAACCGGGTTTATGATTTTAGCGTCCACTTGCTCGCTCCGGAGCCGCCTGTAAAGGGAAAAAGGGGGGTTATATTACATAAAATTCCATTCCATGGATCAGGCAATGGGGTGTCTATTGAATAGAATTTCAAACACAACTTGTCTTCACCGGGCTTCCGGCACCCCCAATCTTTTCAAAATAATTGCCATCGGGCAAAATTTTGTGAAACCGTACTGAAATAGATTCGCGCCAACAAAAGCGGTAAAAAAATACCAATAAGGATTTACCCAGGCCCCCAGGGCGAGGCTAAGTAGTATAAAAGCGCCTGCAATTACATGAACCCAATCGGTAATAACCATGATCCCCCTCCTTATAGGGAGTTATGGGAGGCGAATAAATCATTAAACGGGGCAAGAAAATGGCCACCCATGATAAGCGCTGATATTCGTGAATCTCCTTGCCATATTATCGCAGACGGGCTGCTTTTTCCATTTCTTCTTCCCGCATTTTGCACGTGATGCACTTAGTCGTAACCGGCCGGGCTTGAAGTCTTTGGAAAGAGATCTCCTCGCTGCACGATTCACATATACCGTATGAACCATCCTCAATTGCCTCCAACGCATTTTTTATTTTTTTTATGAGCCGGCTCTCCCTGTCCCTGATCCGAAAAAGCCGGCTTTGATCTTCGTCATACGCCGCCCTATCGAGGGGGTCGCTCATGGACTGCTCCTGAGTGCGTATTCCCATAATCGTATGCTCCCCATGGGCCAAAAGATCCCGAAGTTGGGTACGCAAAAGATTCTCAAAATATTCAAGTTGGCTTTTTTTCATCAAAGTTACCCCCATCCCGATATAACTAATTTTGCAGCACCAGATGCTATCTTCTACCATATACATCCGGATTCAGCAAACACCGAATGCTTTTCAGCACGTTCAAAAAGCGCTGTTTGTGAATTACAAAAGAGCAATTGTCATGCCATGAATCTAATCACATTGTTGCCATTTATGATAATGAAAATGTGGATCAAACAGTGCTCCCCCCTGGAACCTTACTCTTTTTAGCGGCACCTCTTTGACCCAAGATGCCATCTATTTTTAAGCGGTCACTTCAAAATAAAATATTATATTCCGGAACTGTTCGTTCCGATGAGGATAGACCAGGAACCATGTGTTCCTGTTTTCGCCTCCTTTCAAACCACCCTTTTTCTTTTATTTACATAAAAAAGCTGTTAAAAAAAGTCCCGCCATCATGCTATCGGGAAAAAACCGGATTAAATCGGAGAAAACGGATGCACTCTCTTTTGATCATATCAACTGAGGCCGACGCAGAACAGATCATCGGTTCCGCTTTCAACGCAGAAAGTGACGTCGAAATTGCCCTCAACGGGCAGCAGGCATTAAAACGCCTATCAACCAAACGATATGACTTTGTATTTTTTGATATAGAACTGCTCATGTCAGGCCTTTCCCCAAATCAGTACAAAGATGCCTTAAAACCGTTTAAACAAGAATATCCTCTCATCCAGCTGATCGTCATGTCTCCCCCGCATATGATACGACAAGCGGTCATGGCTGTAAAAGCCGGAGCCCACGATTACCTGACTTATCCCCTTGAGACAAGTGAAATTAAATATATTGTCGAAAACCTGAAAGCATCCGATATTATTCAATCCGAGCTCGATTATTTGCGGGAGCAATTCTGGAAAGCCGATGCATTTGATTTTGTCAGGACAAAAAATGAGGGGATGCGATTGGTCTTTAATAAAATCCGCTCGGTCGCTCCCACCAAGACACCGGTGCTTCTCGTCGGAGAAACGGGGACGGGCAAGGGCCTTCTTGCCAAGCTGATCCACATGCACAGTAACCGGTCCGAGGCACAGTTTATCAGTGTTCATTGCGGCGCCATCCCGGACACGCTGCTGGAAAGCGAGCTTTTTGGCCATGAAAAGGGGGCATTTACCGGCGCCAACAGAAGAAAACTGGGGCGATTTGAAATATCAAACAACGGTTCTATTTTTCTGGATGAAATCGGCACCATAACACCATCCGCACAAATAAAACTCCTTCAGGTTCTGCAGGATGGAACCTATAGCCGGGTGGGGGGAGAGACGGTCTTAAAAACCAATGCAAGAGTGATTTCGGCTTCCAATTCAGATCTGAAGAAAATGACGGATGAGGCGCTATTCAGAAAAGATCTTTATTACCGGTTGAATGTTTTTCCAATTGAAATCTGCCCATTGCGAGATAGGATCGAGGACGTCCCCCTGTTGACCGAATTTTTCTTAAAAAAATTGAATCGTGAACTTCAGAAAGATATTCACGGCATCCATCCACATGTTCTCAGCGCTTTTCGCAAATATTCATGGCCGGGAAATATTCGGGAACTCGAAAATTTAATGGAACGCGCCTATATTTTGGAATTGTCCGATCAACTGACACCCGCCGGTTTCCCGAATGAGCTTTTTGAAAAAGACAATCAGGCCACTACCTTTCCGGTGGATGATTCGTTGCCATTAGCGGAAGCAAGGCGGCATGCGATCAACAATTTTGAGCGACAGTATCTGAAGGCACTGATGGCACGAAATAATGGAAAAATGAATAAATCCGCTGAAGAAGCTGGGATTACCACCCGGCAATTACATAAATTGATGGTCAAATACAGTCTTAGAAAAGAGGTATTCAAGCAGTAAGCTCCCCCCTGTTTCCCCTTTTACCTTCCCTTGCATGCCGCATCACCCCCTTGACGTTCGACTCCGGGGACAAACGGAATAGCTGATTCCGACATCTCCTGAATTACCATTCTAAAAAAGCCCCCATGGACCGCTCTATCCTAACCCCGGCGACGGGATCAGCGCATTAAGGCACTGATATTATCCCGTTGGAAGCGCCCGGAGCAGCTTATTGGCATTCAATAGCATTGAAAATCCAATTAGATTACTAAAATGGTACATTGTTTGCTTCTATATTTTGGGATTGGGTAAATAGATGTTGTTTTTCAGCAAAGGCTGATCCGGACATGAAAAAGTCAAACCGTACCCAGGCAAAGGACCGCCGGGAAGTTTTGGGGATTATCATACCCAACGAGTGGGATGCTGATGGCAATACAACCGCATGGGCAATTTCGACTTACAATGAGAATTTATATCAGATCAATATGCGAAATAAAATTGGAAAACAGTTATCTGAAATCGCGGGGAAGAAAGTCAAAGCGTCCGGAATCGTAAAAAGCTCGGGGGATTCGACTGCCATCATGACGATTACAGCGTATATTGTAATCGAAGAAATGGATTTCTGACGATAAAAACAAAGCATCTTTAGGGTAACTCAACCTATGGGGTAAAAAAAGGGGGATAACCACACAGGTTACCCCCTTTTCTATATTTTATTGGTGGAGCTGAGGGGGATCGAACCCCTGGCCTCATGACTGCCAGTAATATAAGTCTTTGTAAATACAATATATATTAAGTTTATTAATTCCCAATAGTCCATAAAATCCGCTATTTTTCACCTATTTTCTGAAAAGTCCCAACAGAAAATCCCAACAGCAAGCCAGAGGCTCGTTTGTCCACAACACAAGCAAAAAAGGCAGAGTCAAATCATTGACTCTGCCTTTATATGTTTTGGGATGTTTCCGGACTATTTCATTTTCTTTCTTGCGGCTCCGGCAAGACCGACCAAACCAAAGCCAAGAAGAAGCATGGTGGAGGGTTCAGGAACGGGGCTACCAAGATTATTATCATTAGTTGCTATAACATTATCGATGCTTGTATTACCCAGTATATTGGTTCCAACGAAAGCAAATTTCGAAATTCCATTTGAGGACGTCACCGAATGGGTGTCATAAGTTCCCGGATCGGAATATGCACCGTAATTGGGACTCATTAAGATAGAGGAGTAGATAAGATTGTCGTTAATATCCCAAATTTCAACGGTGTGATTTACCCATGATGCAACATCAAATTGCAAAGAAGAAAGAGAAGCACCGAAGGAGTGATCAAAATTGATTGTCTGTACACCAATCCATAACCCATCAGGATTATTACCTCTATTTCCCCCAACGCCATAAACGTTGGTGAGGTCCGAATTCATGCCAAGCCATCCAAACTCCCACGCTGGGAATGGAGCTTCAAAATCCTCAATGAAAGTCTGAGCATTGACCATCCCAACCGCCACAAACATTAAAAACCCAATCGCCAATCCCACTAAAAATTTCTTTTTCATAACTTCTCCTTTCATTTCCAATATTAAAGTTGTTTTCCTTCACCAATTCGCCAAAAACAAAAAAGCAAACCCATCACCCCTCTCCTAACACGAATGGGTACATCTATTTATAATCAATCCGTTTGTTGTAAATCAGGAAGCAAACAACGTGCCATAATCTGTAATTGCATAATACTCTATATTGTCAAGCAGATACAGTAATACGCCGTTTCTCAACAATCGACTACCTATGTAATAGTTTTCATAGTCCCGTCAGCCAGTCGGGGGGGGGGGGGGGGGGGGGGGGGTAAAAATGTGAAATATTTAATTTTTTCATTTTTTTATGATTTTTTTTTATTTTTTAAAAATTATGCAAAATATTAAAAAGGTGTTT
>JAZDPP010000130.1:0-11013 GCA_043797445.1 Pseudomonadota bacterium | reverse complement strand
AGTGCGCCTAAAATCGATGGTTCTTATCCAAAAATAGTACTATTTACTGCTAAAAAGCATGCTGAAGAATATTTATAAAATGAGCCCGATTCATCGCCTCGGCCGAGAAGTTAAATTTTCCGATTTATGGATGGGCACTAACTAATGGCGGAATAATCGCTCCGGCAAGAGCTGCGATGCTTGATAATATAAGTGCCCACTTCTTGCCAATTGCTATAATTGACCTACTGGTATTCTTATTCTCCATTATTTTTCCTTTTAAACGGTGTTGTTGTTTGAATAGCCGCGCGCTAACGAATAATTGAGGGGTGCTCGCTCGATATAACCTACGAAGACCGAAAATTATTCACAACCCCTCGAATGAAATGTTGGGCGGTGCCATTTCGTTGTTTGATTTCGTTAGCCACTGGCTCTTCCAGCATTTAGATGTGGCCTGTCAGGGAGTAACCACGATTGTTAATCCTCCAAGTCTCTGACCGGTTTCATCATTAGCCACTTCGACTTCATAGATTACTGCTTCCTTTCCGCTCAATCTCAGGTCTGGGATATCCAGGACTATCCTATTCAGCCTTTGATCAAGAGCATGTTTCCAGAGGTTTTTGGATAAAGCTTTCATTGGGGTTCTTTCTACCATAGTCTCTGTCGCCTTCCTTAGGATAAGCTTGTCATTCTTGATCGCATTCTTTGTGGTAATAAAGTCAGCCAAAACAGGAAGCTTATACTTGCTCAGTTCTTTCTTTTTACGGTTGATCATAATTTTGAATGTTTTCTCAGCCGTTAGTTCGCCTGGGAAAACATTAAACGTAAGTGAACTGGATTGGGTGACAACAGCTATGTTCTGTTGTCCAACGTGACGGTCTTCTGAAACCGAGAACTGGCTGCTGGACAAAGGCAGATCGCCGTTGACATAGCTGTAGGCACGTGCAAATAGGCATTGGTGGCCCATGTTAGTTTGCCCAGGTACGAAACTGAATTTTGCCGTCACTTTGTCGTGGCCACTAATTGCCATAGACTGTATTCCAACCTTTGTCCCATATGCAGGATCAAACCCAACAGAAAAATCACATATGAAAAGCTCGATAACACACGAGTTGCAAGTCATATCTCCATCATTATGAACAACAACGGAAACCGTGTATTTCTTGCCCTGCTTTAACTCATTCGTAGTAATCAGCGTGTTGTTGGCATCATATAGTTCAATGTCCGGGCTATTCCAGAAAACAATGTCTGCAGCCAGAGGGCGCGCTCCAGAGTCTCCTTCCATGGCACGAATATAAAGAAATGTTGTGTCTTTAAATTCAGGAGGTTTATCAGTTTCTTTTGGAAAGAGCTTTTTGTTGATTGGACTTGAATTGAATTTTCTTCTTGCTGATTTATTGTCAGCTTTGAGTTTATTGATCAGGTCTAAGGTTTTCATAGTATATCCTCGCTTGGATCAATTATGTCGGTTTGCACATCTTGGACAGTGCTCCCCACTGAGACGTGCGGAGATGCCGGATTATTTACATGCACGTATGCATTAACCTTTCTCCATGCTTTGTATGCAATTCCCTTGTCTCCGTCGAGATTAAAATCAGCAAATGTCTTGTTACCCAAGAATTCCTTATAAAGGAAACAGCTGAAATCTATAGCACTTCCCAAGTTGTCCTTTTGAACGTATTCTTTAAGCCACTTAAACTTCAGTTTAGTCGTTGATTCGGTATCTCCCCCTGTTTTCTCAACAAAATGCTTCAGTTGTTCATATCCTTCCTGCGATAACATGAGAGGGCCAGATACATACCTATTTACATCAGTCCGGTAGTAAGACAACGGCGCTCCCATGCATTTGTCTGACTCAACATTAGAGTCTATCGGAATCGGATAAACAAGATGACTTTCGCACTCCATTCCCGGTATGCTAAACTTGGTCGTTGGATAGTACTGCATCAAGCTGGCAGCGTTATGTCCTAGTCTGTCCGGTATAGCAGAACCGAAAACATGCTGCGTTAGATAATGAGAAAGCTGAGAATTGAACGGGAATGCAAAACCGTTGAGAACCAAGGCTTGATGTAAGTTCATGTATGCGTTGTACAATTCATCATAAATGAGGGCGATAAAAAACTGTATTGGTGCCGCACCTATCGTTTCGATTATCCCGAGTACGAAATCTATTGCGGCCGCTGAGACAAGTAGTGGGGCCAGTATCGCGGCCCCCAAGCCTTTTAGAATCCCGCTGATTCCCCCGTTGCCGCTCAAGCCATCAGAAATTGTGGAACCCAGATCTTCAAGATTCTGCGCAAACTGGTCCCATACCTCAGCTATCTCAGCCGTAAAGGAATATGGCTCAGGTTTTGGTAGATCGAGTGCGTTCGTCGTTTTCCTGAACCACATCAGCCAAAGTCGGTAGGCAGCGTTAAGGTCATCTTTGGTCATCGGACGACCGTAAAGAGAGTTGCCATTCTTAAAATAGACCTTCTCAAGCGAGCCGAGTATAAGACTATTCAATGAATCGGGGAGCTTCTTCTCGTCTCCCGCAATAATGTATGCCTCTCCGAGCTTACTTTGTATGAATTCCCCCCCGTTGGTGTGTTCTTTATAGGCCCAGACGTCTTGATTGTTTTCAATAAGTTTATGGCGCTTGGCATGTGTTCTATATGGGCCACCAGATATGATATTTACGAAAGGGTGGCCGACAACATCAGCAGAATAGTGTGTCAGATATCCCAGTGCATATGCACGCTCCAAAGATCCAGCAGCTGATAACGAGAGGAGTGTTTGGGCGTATTTGCCTGTTCTTCGGTAGTGTAGGGTATCGAACCACCACCACACATTGTGTTTCTGTCCATCTTGGATCGGATGCTTCAACAAATCAAATAGGTTAACTTTGTCTGTAACAAAAACCTCGACTTTCGCAGTAATAATATCTGTCAACGATGTTATTAGGTTTTGTACTTTGCTGAGGAGGTCTTTTATTTGGTCAATTGCAGCTGAGCGATCAGCAGCTGCTTCAAGAGCCGCAGCTGCATCCTTTAGCTCATCTGGGATTATGTCGGTTATTTTTTGCTTGATATCTTCCACGAAATCCGTGACCTCTATGTAGTAGTCCACTAAATTCCTAACAGAGGGATCAATATCCTTCGTATTGAAAAATAGGAAGTCCGGGCCCTGAGAACCAAGGCAGAAAGCTGGGCTGTATTCGCGGTTAAGCCTGTCTAAGAAAGGAATGTGCGAAGCATCCAATTGAGCACGCAAAGCAGTGGATACTTCCTTAGCAACAATGTGGTGAATTGCTGGTCCTGGCATGGTTTACCTCCATATAATAGATCTGGTTAGGCTATATAGGCCACACCGGGATGGAAGATTTCCGGTGAGATAGCTGTTGACCCTCTCCTGACGATACACGAGCACCTGCCGCAACGGCACGAAACAACCAGGCAGCATTAGTCGAGACTGGAGACCCTTTGCTCCCGTCCGTTCTGAGTGCAACTGGCCAGTTCGGAAAGTAGATGTTCAACCATTTGGGCTTCAATTAACTGCTTTGCGTACTCCTCAGCCATTTTTTTACCGACGAGGTCTCCGATTGCTATCGGCATGTTTTGCGCGTGCAATAAGGGTTTCATTGCATTTCCCATGTGGATATATTCCTTGTTTGAGAGAAGCGCTTACATCTTCAACTATTTGCGCCATTGTTGTCAGGTAGTCCGGAACGTGGTCTTTTATTTCGAGACGTGCCGCAGACGACTGTGATCGAAGACAAAAATACTCTGCACAACCGTCATGATGGTCGCAACAACATTAAGCGTAACAGGCTCCGGCATCATGTACCTATAGAATTATAGTCATAGTTTCTTTGCACTTCCCAACGATTAGCTAAGCTGACAGCGGCCAGTAAACTGGCCATGAAAACAACAGCACGTTTTCCGACGGTCAGCTTGAACGAATTGGGTTGCCCACGAGCAGTTTTGTGAGGGTAGGATTGGAGCAGCATTCTATCACCAATCCGGTCCCCGTGTGGTGTAATTCCATCCATTGTTGTTGTCCCAATACCAGTTACCATGAGTGTCTATGACATACAATGCATACCAGAAAGACACTGGATGATCCACTTTGAAATCGATTTCTGTTTTCCAGATTTCGTCGTGAGCGCCGCAGTTGTTCTGTGTGTTATTGGTCCATTTAGCATCCGTCCAGTGGGGGCTAAACCACTCATCGGGTATCCAGACTGCACCAACTCGATGGCCCAAGGAAGCAGGCCATATGCCTAACTTGACTTCAAACCCACCACAGACCATACGTCCGACACCAGGTATGATATGGGCTGTTTTCCGCCATATTGTAGTCATTGTCACCTCCAAGTTAAACCCTTAAGCGACCGGGGAACAGCCCCCCTGGATGTTAGGAACCCTCTTGTTCTTGAGATATGAGATGCAAGAATCCCTTAGGAGCTGTAACAAAATAACATTTACATTTAGTCGGTTGATGGATATGGCATAATTGTATAATTCCAATCACCGTGAAATTCATTACGACTGATATTTACCCGGTAAAACTCTTCGTCTGTTATTTTTATGCCTTTCGGATATTTATTGGTGTCCAGCTGGCATTTTACCGTTAACCCTTTTTGTGTTTTAGTGGACGCAATAAGATTTATAATCACCTCATGGCTAAAAAGTGGTTTTCCTCTCCAATTTTGGCTGATATAGGAAAAAAGCCTATGTTCTATCTTGTTCCATTTGCTTGTTCCAGGCGGGAAATGGCACACGGATATTTCGAGGGAGGTTTCATTGGAGAACCTTTGCAGTTCCGTTTTCCACAATCTTACCCTGGACCCATTGCTTCCACCGCCATCAGCTGTAATCAACAATCTGCGTGCTTCCGGATACACTTGCTTCCCCATGAAATTCCACCATCGCCGAATACTTTCTACAGCAAAAGCGGCAGTATCGTGATCAGTCCCGATATTGACCCATCCAGTGTTTTGGGTCTGGTCATAAACACCATACGGTGCTACCTTGCCGAGAGCTGGAATTATAAAATCATAAACTCGTACTTTTTCGGGGTTTCCCTTGTGGCGAAGCTCTCTGCCGTTGTTTTTAAAATCTCCAACAAGCTCTTTTTTCTTCGTATCCACCGAAATGACGGGTTGGCCACACGATTGAAAATCCAGGGCTCTTCCATGGATAAACTCAAACTGCTCATCACGATCGGGATGAGAATCTCCTTCAAGCATTTTTCTGTTTGCTTGAAGGCTGTAATCCATTTCATGAAGCAGTTCCGCCACCATTCTATGGCTCGTGCTGTGTCCCATTTTTTTCAGTTCTTGCGCGAGATTTCGAACACTTTTGCAGGTCCATCGAAGCGGGGACTCGGGATCACCCGCCGTTGCCGGTTCAATCAAACTTTCAAGATCACCACGAAGAGTTTGGTCGATCTTGGAGGTACTCTTGCGCCCCCCGCCAGGCTTGCGGATTCGTCCGGAAGCGGCGTCGGGAATCCTGGATTTTCCAGCTTTAGAAATTTCCTTGCACCCGCTTGTAATCGTCGGTCTGGAAATTCCAGTAGCCTTGGAAACAAGCGATATTCCGCCTCGACCAAGAGCCAAGGCTTCTGTAGCGACAAAAAGCCTGAGCGTTTTCTCGTCAAGCACCGGTGCAAGTATTTCGAAACGTTTTTTTATCAATTGAGTTGTTTCCATTCATGCATTATAGCATGGATGCATATAATGTAAACGTTATTTTGTTACAGCTCCTTACTTGTTTGTAGCCCGGGGCGTCTCATTCCTTCACTTGTGAGGTTTCAGATATGCGGATTCGGTGGCTTAGGGGGGAATGCCTGCCCCCCAGCAAGCGGATCGTCAAACCAACCTCCGGGATCAAGATTGAAACAGCGGGCAGGGTCTCGATTAAGTTCGGTAATACACTCAACCATTGGTGGAAGATTTTCTTCATCTGTCTGTTTACAACGAGAGATCCAGTAGTCCTCAAAAAGAACTGGCAGTCCAGTTCTTAGGATCTGAGACATTCGAACATCGACAAACCCGAAACCAAGCTGTGATGCCTCTATAAGCATCGCTTGCTGTGCCAGGAATACTCGCGCAAAAGCAGGATGACCTTTCAAAAGCGTCTTCCAATCTGCCATTGCCTTACCTCTTCCCTTTTTATTCATCGATCCTCCTCCTCTTCAAATATGATGTCGAAAATTTGCTACTCCGTTTGTCAAGAACTGACCTTTTGTGGTGATATCCAGCCTCTTGTTGCCCCTTTTTCGCACTATTGGCCTCAGGGCCTTACGTCCAACGTTGGCCCTAACCGGGCGGCGTGCTTTGTCCCTTCGAAGAGCAACACGTTATTCCGCTCCGGTTTAGGGCGTTAGGCACCGAGTAGTTGTTCAGCTCTAATTCCTGTCCAAATAGACAATGACGTTAATATTCCACCGCACTGCCTCCTATGACTGGCCCGGGTTAAATAGAGGGTCTCCCCGTTTCAGGCGGATCGCACCCACCATACTCCAGCGAAAGTAATGTAGAAGTAGACACCATTCCCTCTGTCAAATGCCTTCAATACGAGTACCGCTGCAGAAATTGCTGTCACGATCCATCCGGCAACTGGCAACCAAGCAAGTACTGTCGCTGCAACAGTTCCACCCTTTGCCAAGTCCTGCACCACAGCATGGTTCATCCAGACGCGATATCCATACGTGATACCCCACTTCTTAAGGCTCTTGACCTTGACTTGATATGGCCCAAGAGCAGCTTTTGGCTGTGGCAGCGGGCTGGCTGCACTTTATATCCCAGGCATCATTACGACATGGCCCATCGGCCCACGCGCGAGCGTTCCCTTGCCGTCAAGGATGCCCTGCTTAACTTGCTCGAGGAGGATGTTAGCTGCCTTAGTTTCATCGGCCTTCAGCCCAGTTGCAACTGCTTGGTTGAGCCGAAGTGACTTGTGAAACGTTATTAGTCCTCCAACTTCATCGACAACATCATCTAAGACTTCATTTGGAATGCTCGAAACATCAATCTGCCCTGGCGCGGACTGTGTAATCTTGAGCAGAAGTTCTTTACCGTGTTGACTTAGTGGCATGGTTACCTCCTATTGTATTGAGTGAAGCCGCTTTAGACTTTCCTTTGATATTACACTGCAGTCATAGTCATCCCTCCTTTCTGACTCGTAAAGTGATGCCTAACATGAAAATCACCGGTTTACCCGGTGAATTTTCTGGTTGGAAATAAGTATCATTTTACCGGAATCCCACGGAGTCCTACAATCGTTAATCACTAATCAAGGTGACCCCATTTGTTCCTTTTCCGTCAATTTCCAATTGCGGTGAGTGAGGCCATTGAATACCGGCTCATGGCGTTATCTGGTCTTATAGTCCTTAAGTCTTGTATATTTGACAAGTTGATCAAGCGTCTTTAGGGTGAAGACCTTGCCTCTGGTCGTAAGGATCATTTTTTTCATGTCCTCACGGCGAACTCCGAAACCACGTCCGCCTATACAGGCAACGACTTCATATTTTGGGTTATCCGCCGACCGGCCGGCAAGACTCAATTCACCGAGGTGCTGAATGCGAGTGACTTTATCCCGGGCTGTGCCGTCGTCTTCCGTAATCTTTGCTTCAATAATAACCTGAGGGTTAAACTCGCTCGGAATAATGAAATCGGGAGTCTGATCAAATCCCTCGATTCTTTCCGCCCGCTTTGTTTTACGGTAACTGATACCTGCCTTCGTCAGCACATCCTCAATGGCGGATTCAAGGCTGTCACCAACCAATTCACTGACTGAATCGCGATGACCGGCAAAAGGCCTCCCCAGAAACCGCTCGTATAGAAGCATGGCATAGGGAACCCCCATGCCGGCGATGTTCCCGATGCTGTCGATTCCGCGTTTGGTATCGGCCTTGTTTAAACGATGCAATTGGTCGTTCTCGACTTCCGGGACGCCTTCGGTGAGCATCAGGCAAGCCGTTTCCACCAGTGCTTTCAGCCTCTCCTCGGTTACGCCACTTGAGTTGAGCGGCATTTCCGGCGACATCCGGATTTTTCTGTCGAGGGTTCTGACGAAACCTTGTGTAACGTTCACACCGGTTTGCAGAGTCGTCACATACCCCCATTCCGGTGGCGTAAAGCCGAGCATTGTACGAAGAACCACGATGGAAATCGGTTCGGCGAATGCGGCTGGCAGTACTTGTGCCGGATTGAGTTCGGAGAAGCCCTTTATTGCTGCCTTCAGGGCTTCGTATCCTCGCTCAAATGCCGGATACCAACAAAAACCCGGAGCCCTTCGGCATAACGGGAAATTCGGACTCCAGGCACGGGAAAACAGCATCTACATACGTTTCCGCCTCTCGCATTATTTCGTCAAAGGGTGCTTCAAAAGGATATTTCGTCATAAAATGCTCCATATTTTTCGAGAGGCTCGTGTACGGCGAACAATGGCCCGTAGTGAAAAGCGTCTTCCGGTTTTAAGAGGCGCCTCTCTATTTCGGCCCATCCTCCGAATCCGGAAATCCAGGATGATACAGCCGATAAGCGTTTTTTAATTTCGGCTTTCTTGTCCCAGTTCTTCCGAAGATTCCATATTGCCAAGCGGATTAGATGTCCGTGGGCAATACACCGCATGTCTCCAGGCGTGGGCTTGACATTCCCGGACCGGAGTTTCTTCAAATCTTCATTGACGAGCTCCGCAACGCCATCTATTGAATCCGCCACCCATTTTCGGGGTATGGTGCCGGTTGATCTACAGACAAAAACGGTGTCGATAATCGAGGAGCCGGTTCCATTAATGTGGATGGACGCTCCCATTTCAGCGGGGCATGGAAGGGAGGCGGAGCAGGTCAAACCGGCATCGAGGATGGCAATGGCGACCGGGTAGTATGCCGCGAGATGGTTGTGATGATAGGTGAAAACGAGCGGGGATCCAGGTTTAAGCGCGATCGCCATCTTCTGAAATACCGATGACAGACCTTGGGCAAAGTGATCGAGCCCCCTGCCCATGTCTTCGTTGCCGGTCAACTCCTGGGGGTTTCGTGTCGAAAGATCGGCAAATGCATCCGGTTCGGTACGTATGAGACGACGGAGCCACACATAACAAAAATCCATCAATTCCGCGTATTGAACATTCCCGAAATAAGGAGGGTCGGTGAGGACCGCATCTAATGAATGTGGGGGGATCTCTATCTGCGCGGCATCCTTGCAGCTTAGCCCAACACTTCGCCTTTCATCCCGATGTTTGCCGTTTGGGTTGTCACCGATCCATTCCCCTTTTATCGGCACGATTTCTTTTTTTCCCCCCTGGTGTCTGATTTCAAACGGACTGTCACAATACGCTTTTGCCTTTCGGAACTTCTCGATAATGTTAGCCCAGCCGCCGCTGCCGATACAGATCCTCTTTTTCGGCTCAACGATTCCCGGAAAATTGGACTCACACTGAACGAGCCCGACGGGAAATCCGTGTACCGAGAAAATATCAAGCGACTTTAACGCCATCGTGTCATATCGGCAAAGCATGTTCTGGTAGCGCAACAGATCCGAAAGATGGGTCGCAAGAAAATTGCGGACGCGCTCATTGGCTATTCGGGAGATCCGCTGTGCGGACAGCTCCAGGCCGAGAAGTTGCCGGGCATTGAACATTTCCCGGTAGTACCCGTATCCCCAGCGATGGAGCCGGTTGGTCTCGTCGCCGGAGGGGATTTCATCGTCAGGGACAAAGCTTGTGGTCGTTTTTTTCAATCGTTCTTCGGCCTGATCCGCCTTGAGCAAATCTATAGAATCGGGGATTTTAAAGAATCTGCCGGTGTGGCGATCCTTGCAGGCCGGGCAATGGTATTCAAGCACGAAGAGCCGATGACGAGGTGCGCCTAAAGACTTGTTGGGAAATATATTAACGGTCTTACAGTCGGGGCATTCACAGTGGTTCCGTTTTGCGGGGCCTGCTGTTAAGAGCCTGGCGCCACAATGCCGGCAATCTCCAGGCTTTTTTCGATCGGAAGTTTCGGTCAACTGCCCACATGCGTGGCATAGAAAAACATTTTTGGGGTGTCTTGCATCCGAAGCTAAAAGATAGCCGGGGAATAAGTCGATGGGTTTTTTACATTTTTGACACGCAATCGTTTTCACCCAAAGGAAATACTTAACGTGGGCATCCTCATTTCCACAAAAAACGCAACGAGTGCGGTAAAGATGACCGATCTCCTTTTCCAACTGCTCCCGTAAGGAATTGGCTGCCCGAAGATACTCGTCCAGGTCAAGATGTTCGATTTCCTGCTTGACAATCCAATAGGCCATGGGGTTGATGTCGAACCCGGTGATTTCACAGCCGAGCCTGTTGGCCTCCAGGAGGGGGGTGCCGCCGCCCATGAATGGATCCGCGACGTTAATTCCTTTCAAACTGTGTGCCTGGTAAAAGGAATCGTGAAGCGGTTTTTCGAGAAATTCAGAAAGCAATAAACCACGGAACAGCGTTCCGGGTCTTCGGGCAAACCACTTGTGGACAGCGATAATTGGCCGGTAGTTCTGCTGAATCTGCTTTTCGCGGAGCGCAAGGTCAGCTATGAACGGGATGTCGAAATTCTTTTCTATCACAATTTATAGGCGCCTTTCATGGCTGGAAGCTTCTTAAACGGGGAATAATGATTCAATGAAAAACCCTCACTCCGTTAGCCGCTTCAGGGAATAAATTCCATTGAGGCCCGCAACCGGCTTGGGTACTTTATTCTTTTTCGCCTGAAATGATTCTTTTACTTTTTGGTAGGTATCGATAACAAAGGCTCTTCCGCCGATAATGCCGGAATCCGTGAAATACCGGGTGCGGTACTTAAAGCGATCCATTCGCGAAATGCGGAAATCCTTTGCCCGCTCTTGCCGGACGGTTCCGGAATCGAGAGCGGCGCCCTTTCCCTTTTCGACGGCGCCGGTTTCATACAGAAAGCGCCGGTACCGGCGAAGCCGCTCTTTATCGCCTTTCACGCCGAATTCGCGAAGGCCGAAATCCAGCGAAAGAAAATTGCCCCGGTTGCCCGACTGAACATGATACC
>JAZDPP010000129.1:0-49651 GCA_043797445.1 Pseudomonadota bacterium | reverse complement strand
CTCAATCCGGCCCGTATCCTCGGACCCAAGATGGGTGCCATAGCCCATGAAATGGGGATTCACGTTACATATGAGCCGCGCTTGACAGAGCCTAATGCCAAAAAGCGTTCAACGCTTATGGGTCAATTTGGACGCCCTACCTTTATACGCTACAATAGCTGAATAAAACGGGTACTTTTTTTTGACTCATTTTATTCGCCGTCCAGATCGTCCATGCCGTCCATATTTTGGGTGGTTGGGCGATCTGGAATCTTCCGCACATTCTGGCCACCAATTATGTAATGATCCGGCCCGTATTTCCGGCCAAATAAAAATTATGGTATTTGGTTGTCGCAGGGATTATAAATAAAAATGAAAAAAGTTCAATTATGAATCGGTCATGATGCTTTCAGATAAGGAGAGAGTATGAAATTCGAGGCCATTAAGAAGGAGACCATCGTCCGCAACCCCCAGGAAGAGATGGCTGTCCGACGTATCCCCAGTGAAATCCGCATCGATCCTCTGACCGGACGCACCGCGAGAATCTGCCATTTCATGAAGCTGCACTGGGAGAAGCCGGATTTTGATGCACTCGTAGCGGGAACGGAAACATGGTGCCCCTTTTGCCCCGACAAGGTACTGAAGGTAACCCCCTGCTTTCCCGAGGAGCTCATTGCCGAGGGCCGTCTGCAAAAAGACGACAAGGTGATTTTTCCGAACATTGCCCCCTATGACAGCATCGGAGCCGTCGCCACTTTCGGCGCCCGCCATTATGTTCCCATGACGGATTTCGACGCCCCCTTCATCGCATCCACCTTCGGCTTCGCTCTTGATTTTTTCAAGCGCATTGAAATCTCCGGCCATCCGGAATCCGTCTACCATATCGTCAATTGGAATTATATGCCGCCGGCCGGAAGCTCCCTCATTCACCCCCATCTTCAGATATTTTCCACCTCCTCCGCGCCCTATCTCATGCGGCAGGAACTGGACGCCTCCCGGCAGTATACGGTTGCCCACGGCTCCAATTTCTGGGAGGATCTGACGGTTGCCGAGCAGAAATCAGGCGAACGTTATCTCGGAAAAATCGGCCGCAGCCATTGGATGACCTCCTTTGCCCCCATGGGCGTTGCCGGCGATGTACTGGCGGTTTTGGAGGATGCCCGGTGCACACTGGATCTGACCAAGCGGGATCTTTTGGACATCGGCGCCGGTCTGGCAAAGGTGATCGCCGAATACGACAAGATTGGGATTTACAGTTTCAACATGAACTTTTTCACCGGGGCAAAAACAGACGACCATTACCGATTCCACCTGCTGTTTTCTCCGCGGACTTTTTTCAACCAGAAACTGGGCACGCCGGACGTCGGTGCACTCAGAGTTCTCTTCAATGAAACCGTATGCATGGCCTATCCGGAAGAGATCAACGAATTGTTGAAGCGGGGCTTTTAACCCCCGGAAAATATCGCTATCCGCTCTTGCCAGGGACCTGATCCAAGAGGCGCTTGAAACCCGTGAGGATGTTGCCCTTGCCGCTTTTGCGGACGAAAGGGTTAAGGAACGCTTAATCCATGCCCATGGCTGACGCTTTCACCATCGATTTTGAGTCTCTCCTGGACGCGGTCCCTGAAATGATCGTCTACCACGATGATAAATTGAATGTGGTATGGGCGAATCAGGCGGCGTCTGAATTTGCCGGATTGCGTAAAGAAGAGATGGTGGGGGAAAATTTTTTTGAGGTCACCTGTAAGAAAAGAACACCCTGTGCCGGTTGTCCGGCTATCAAGGGCATTTCGTCCGAGTCCGCCGAGGTAATCGAAAATAGCCTCCTGACCGGGCGGTTATATTTGACCCGGTCGTATCCCGTGTTTTGCCCGGATCGGCACTACTCGGGCAGACTTGTGGTAGCGCAGAACATATCGGGCCTAAAATACCGGTATAGCGCAACAGATATATTAAACGTCATTTCGAAGGTGTTTTGTTCCCCCAGGCCTCTGTCGGACATTTGCGATGAAATCATCAAAATCATCACGAAACAATTCGATTATCCTTGCGGCATTATTACATTATACGATAAGGATGCGGACGAATTTTTTGTCCTGGCGGTATTTGATTCCATCGGGAAGTTGCAGCCCCTGAAGAAACACTACCCCGTTTCCAGATGCTTTTCAGGAGATGTCATACGCGCGGGGGCAACCATCAATGTGACCGGGTTGAGCAAAAGTGATCAATTCGCGGATCGGGCCCTCAAAGAGGTGGGAGCGGAAACCATACTTGCCGTACCGTTGACTGTCGAAGGGGGCATCATCGGAACCATCGTTCTCGTCGATACGATTGAACGCCTGGAAACCAATCTTATGATTGACGCGCTCAAGGCCGTTGCCAATCGTCTCGCGGCGGAGATACAGCGCAAACAAAGCGAGGAGGAATTAAGGGAAGAAAGAAATTTTACATCCGCCGTCCTGAATAACGCGGGGGCACTGGTGCTCATTCTGGACAAAGAAGGATGCATTGCCCGGTTTAATGCGGCCTGTGAGAGATTGACCGGATATTCCTGCGGGGAGGCGGTGCGCAAACCCATTTGGGAATTTCTGGTTGATCCGAAAGAAATAGATTTCATGAAAACGCTTTTCCCATTTACCGGGGATAATACATTTCCTTCCTCTTTTGAAAGCTGCTGGGCCGGTAGAGACGGTCGGCGGCACCTTATCTCCTGGTCGAACAATATCATGGGAAATCCCCGACAGGAGAGGGTCCATATCGTCTGTATCGGAATTGACATCACGGATAAGAGAGGCGCGGAAGAGGAAGCAGAGCTTCGCAGACGGCAGCTTGTGGAAGCAGATAAGCTGGCGTCGCTGGGAGTTCTTGCATCGGGAGTTGCCCATGAAATCAATAACCCTAATAATTTTATCATGATGAATGCGCCGATTCTTCGGATGGCCTGGGATGACGTTTCTCCGATTCTTGAAAAATATTATCAAGAATACGGTGACTTCAGTCTGGCCCGCATTCCGTATTCCGAGATGCGGGGAGAGCTCACTCATCTTCTGGATGGAATCGAGGAGGGAGCCAAACGCATCCGGCAAATGATTTTGAATATGAAGAATTTTGCCAAGAAAGATAATTGGGATATGATGCAGCGCGTTAATATGAATGCGGTCATTACGGCGGCGCTGGGGCTTTTATCCCATGAAATTAATAAATCAACGCATTCGCTCTCCATTGACACCTCGACGTGTCTTCCCTTTGTAAACGGAAACCACCAGCGGTTGGAGCAGGTGGTTATCAACCTGATTCAAAACGCCTGTCAATCTCTTCCGGACAGAAACAAGGGAATCGCTATTGGCACGTCTTATGATGAAGTAAAGAACGAGGTGGTTGTGCATGTCACGGATGAGGGGAACGGCATTGAACCGGACCACATGGATCATATATCGGACCCGTTTTTTACCACAAAATTGAATAGCGGCGGAACCGGTCTCGGGTTATCCGTATGCGCCGGTATTGTAAAAGAACATCGTGGCCGGCTGGAATTTACCTCGGAGATTGGAAAAGGGACGAGGGTTGTTCTCGCGCTGCCGGTGACCGGATAACAGCGCTCTCGATCGAACAAGGTCCATCATAAGGAGTGTTGAATTGAGCGGTAAGAAGGGCCATATGCCTCTAAGCCCCATCCTCATTGTCGATGACGAAATTCATGCGACAAAAAGCTTTGAGCTCAACCTGCGCTCGAACGGATTCAATAATATCATCTCGTGCTCGGAGGGTTCGAAGGTCTATGAGATTCTGGAGACTACGGAAATCGAGCTGATTCTCCTTGATTTGGTCATGCCGGATGCCTCCGGAGAGGATATCCTTGCAGGGGTCGTTGGCCGGTATCCGGAAATTCCCGTTATCATGGTAACCGGAATCAATGCGGTCGATACGGCCGTGCGTTGCATGCAAAAGGGAGCTTTCGACTATGTCCTGAAACCGGTTGAAAAGGAAAGGCTTCTGCCGAGCGTCAGCAGAGCGGTTGAGGTGCGCCGGCTGAGACGCGAAAACGCCAGACTTACCCGGCACTTCTTCTCCGACTCTCTTGAGCAACCTGAAAAATTTTCTAAAATTATCACCCAAAACCACAAGATGAGGGCCATATTCCAATATTGTGAAGCGATCGCCGGCGGAAGCCACCCCGTTTTGATAACCGGGGAAACCGGTGCGGGCAAAGAGCTTATTGCGGAAGCACTCCATGCGGTCAGCGGACGGAGCGGTGACTTTGTTGCGGTGAATATCGCCGGTCTCGATGACAGCGTA
This sequence comes from Pseudomonadota bacterium, assembly GCA_043797445.1. GTDB lineage: Bacteria > Desulfobacterota > Desulfobacteria > Desulfobacterales > JAFDDL01 > JAZDPP01. The sequence goes on along the minus strand of JAZDPP010000129.1, from coordinate 45,376 downwards.
TTTTCAGACACCTTATTTGGGCATATAAAAGGCGCCTTTACCGACGCATCCGCCGTAAGGAGTGGACAAATTGAAAAAGCCGCCGGTGGCACCCTCTTCCTGGATGAGATCGGCGATATCAGCTTGAGCTCGCAGGTAAAGCTCTTGCGACTTCTGGATAAAAATGAATACTTCCCCCTGGGCTCGGACGTGGCAAAACTGGCGGAGGTAAGGTTTCTCTTTGCCACGCATAAGGACCTTTCGGCGCTTGTGCAAACGGGCCGTTTCCGTGAAGACCTTTTTTACAGGCTTCGTACACATCGCATTGACATTCCGCCATTGTGGGAGCGCATGGATGACATTCCGATTCTCTTAGACTTCTTTATCGATGCCGCCGCCGGGGAGTTCAAAAAGGAAAGACCGGGTTACCGGCAAGAGCTGATCGAGTTTCTTCAGCGGTATCCTTTTCCCGGCAATGTCAGAGAATTCAAAGCGATGGTGTTTGATGCCGTGGGCAGGAACAAATCAAACGAGCTTTCAACCGGGTCCTTTAAAAATGCCGTTCAGGAAAACCGGGAATCAAGTAACTCCGATTTCCCCGCGCTTTCGGCATTGAGTAAGTCATCGTTGGCAAAGCTACCAAAGCTTCTCACCATCAAAGAAATGACCACCACCCTTATTCGCGAGGCCCTGCATCGGACAAACCACAACCAGCGGGAAGCCGCCCTCATGCTGGGCATTACGCCTCAGGCATTGAACCAGCGGCTGAAGAAAAAACCATGCCTATCCGGTTAGCCCCCAAACCGCGGTTTCAGGCATTGGAGATACGCCTCCGTAGCGCAAACACGTGGCTCCATTCTATCAAAAGATGTTTTTGGGGGGCAACCGGATAGGCACGGAAAAAACCATAAGCATCCTGTAAATCCTGGCCAATCGGATTCAGACAGTGGTATAAAAAAAATTCCTCAAATGCGAACTCCGGGTAATGCCTTCTTAAAATAACCATATCAACTTTTCTTGATATGTTAAGTTATCTTTATTCTCTGCACATGCGTCCCCTTTCCACAAGCATCCACGTCTTGCAGCGCGGTCCCGAATCAATATTTCTTTACCCTGCCCCTCGTTTTCCGAAAACATCGCCCTCTCCGTATCATCCTGAAAAAATGAAGTTTTAAACAATCGGACATTTTGGCACGATTCTTCCATATCACCGTCATACAAAAAGAAATCGTAAGGCAAAATTCCGACAACCGAAAATAGCAGTCGTCAAAAAAAGAAAGGATGAATCATCATGGCCGATTATAAAGGCAAATACCCAATGCTTTTCAGTCCCATGAAGTTGGGAAAGCTCACCTTGAAGCACCGGATTATTTTTTCACCGCATTGGACGTCCCACTGGGATCCGACCACATTTCATTCAACACCCCGGGCCTTGAACTATTACCGGGAAAGAGCCGAAGGGGGCGTCTCGCTCATTGTTCTCGGAAACGGCAGCCCCAGTCCCGGAGCCGATTATTTTCCGGCCACCACACCGGGCTGGTGGAAGGATGATGTGATCCCGGGCATCAAAGAGATTGCCGATATGACCCATTCCTACGACATTCCCCTCATCGCCCAGTTCAGCCATCCCGGCGCGCATCAGGTGCCATGGAACAGCGAGTTTATCACCCGCCCGTCAATGAGCAGTGAGGAGATTAACTCGATAGAATCCCCCCCCTATCTCACCTATGTTTCCAAACACATGGAAGAGGAAGACATCGAGTCCCTTTTGAATGACTTTACCCGGGCGGCCCACCGGGCGATCGAGGCGGGCTGCGATGGGGTCGAATGTCTGGTCGGCCATGGAAAGCTCCCCAACCAGTTCTTCAGCCCGTTTTTCAACAAGCGCACCGATAGATGGGGAGGAGAGGTTACAGGCCTTGGGGAGGGAGAGGGAAGAGCCAGATTCATTCTGGAAATCGCCCGGCATTTACGGAAAGGTGCCGGCAACGACAAGAACGTCAGCATCCGGATAAACGGCACGGATATGTTTCCGGGCTCATGCGGCATCGACGATTATGTTCAGCTGGCCGAATTGCTGGAGGCGGATGGAAATATAGACTTCATCAATATGACCTGCGGGCTCTATCGGACGAACTTCGTGATGATCAGCCCTCATTATTCGGGATTTGAGCCCGGTTTTGAAGGCGAGTTCACCGCCAAGGTCAAAGCGGCCGTAAAGCTTCCCGTCATTCAGGCCGGCCATATCAATTCCCCCGAGGTGGCGGAGAGAATGCTGAGTGAAGGACGCTGCGACGTCATTGCAAGCGCCCGGACTCAGATTGCAGAACCCCACTTCGTGAAAAAAACCATGGAAGGACGGGAGGACGATATCCGACCCTGCATCCGGTGCATGGACGGCTGCACCTTTCGGGTCTTCTTTAGAGGTATCGGCGGCTCCAGATGCGCCATTAATCCCGAGGCCGGCGAGGAGACGCAGTGGGGCAGCTGGACCCGCACCCGGACATCCACCCCCAAAAAAATTATGATCCTCGGCGCCGGCGCCGCCGGGTTGGAGTGCGCGCGGACGCTCGCGGAGAGGGGGCATCGCCCCGTCATCTATGAGAAGGCCAACGGTACCGGCGGTCAGATTCGCCTCTGGGCGAAGATGCCCGGCAGCACCGAAGTGATGGATTTCGTTGAATGGCTGGGAAGACAGCTGCACAACCTAAAGGTCCCCATCCATTTAAACACGGAGATTAGCGAATCGAATATCAAGGAGATTCTGGCAAAGGAGCAACCCGATGAAATCGTGGTTTCGACCGGATCGCAAATCGATAAGACCGCGCAATCGGCGGAAACCGGCGCAATGGTTCCGGGCTGGGATAAACCGCACGTCTACACCTACGAGGATATTTACAACCCCGACGGCTTTGACTTCCATAAACTCGGCCACCGGGTATTGGTCGCGGACCTGATGAATGACAGAAGACCGTTCCGCGTGCTGGAGACCCTGCTCAAGGAGGGAAAAGATCCCTACTATGTGACGGTTCGTCCGGAGCCGGCCAGTGGGTATCTTGCCGCCATGAGCGAACAGGTTCTGGTCAAATCCACCCTTTCGGCCATCGGCGGACCCGAACGCTGGAATCCAAAGAAAGTCTGGGTAGAAACATGGGTAGGCGCAATTACGGACACCGGTGCCATGATGTTCTATCTCTTTGATCCGGAAAATCCTTGGGAAGAAAAGTTCGACAGCATCGTGCTGGTTCCGACGAGACGGCAAAACAAAGGCCTGTATCCCCTGATTAAAGCGATGGGCTACAAGGTGCATATGATTGGGGATGCGGTCTCTCCCCGGTCCCTGATGCATGCCACTCACGATGGGTACAAACTGGCAAGGGAGCTGTAGACTCCATGATGTCGGAAGAAATATGGTCATTTATCCAGATGGAAGGCGGCAGGCTCCACAGCACCGCCCTGGGAATGGCGTCCGAAGCATGGCGGCACCGGAAATGCTTCAACGCAACTCCCTGCGGTGTTGCGTTCGGGCCTGCCGCATCAATTGATTTCCTTTCGGAATTGGGGCGGCATGGACTCGCCAAAGTCTATTTTGTGGAGACCGGAGAAGATCGTTCTCCTGAACTCCTGGCGGAAAACCTATCCGCCATCCTGTTGGAAAAAAAGCCCCGTCTGGTGCTTTTTCCGGCAACCCCGACGGGCGCCGAGATCGGCGCCAGGGTTGCCGCCCGAATGCGCAAGGGGTTCATCTCCAATTGCATCGATATCGAGTCCGACAAGGGGGGCCTGGTGGCGAGAAAGCCTGTTTATGGCGGTAAAGCCCATGGATATGTCCACTGGCTCACGGAGCCTCCCCACTTGGCTTCCATCCATTGCGCCTCCCTTGAAGCGGTGGAGCAGGACCCAAAGGCAACCGCGATCGTTCTCCGGGAATCCTTCAGGGTAACCCAATGCAAAACAACGCTCGTAAAACGCTGGCAGGTTCCGCTTGCGGAAATGGACATCACAGAGGCGAGGGTGGTCATCGGCGTCGGAAACGGCGTTGACACCCCCGCCGCCATGGGGGAAATCGGGAAACTGGCGTCACTGGTCGAGGGCGTTGTGGGAGGCACGCGGGCCGCCGTCTTTCAGGGGCTCATTCCGGTCGAAAATCAAATCGGCTCCACGGGAAAGCGCATCGACGCCGATATCTATGTTCCGATCGGAATTTCAGGGGCAAACCGGCACACCTCGGGGATAAAAAACGTCAAGCATGTCGTCCCCATCAATACGCATGGGGAAGCACCGATATTCAAATTTGCGCAGATGGGTGTCATCGCGGATCTCAATGAGGTCGTTCCGGCATTGACGGAAATCTTGGAAAAAGGACTTAAGGGGAATAGGAATTCGATATGAGAGTAATCATCTGTATCAAGCAAATTCCCGATCCGCGAAACGCGGTTTTTGATCTGCAAAAGGGGAAAATAACAGTTATCAACCGGATCATCAATCCCGCTGATGTTCATGCCCTCGAAGAAGGGCTCAGAATCAAGGAAACGCATGGCGCCGAATTGATCGTGCTAAGTCTCGGCCCCGAGGAATGCGACGCCGCGTTGACACACGCGCTGACCCGCGGCGTGGATAGCGCCATAAGGGTGTGGAACGATTCGGTTGATCCGGCGGACACCTGGGCCATCTCCTGCCTGATTCACACTATCGTAAAATCCATCGGCTTTGATCTGATCCTCTGCGGGAACGCCAGTGAAGACACGTCCAGTGAATTCGTGTGGGCGGCCCTGTCGGAGCTTTTAAACGTGCCGATGGTCACGCGGGTTGTGGGACTTGAACTTAGCGGCAAAAACGATGGCATCGCCCACAAGAAGCTTGAAAAGGGAAGAAGAGAGACCTATTCCTTCAAGCTGCCGGCGGTGATCGGGGTTGTGGAAGGCATTAACCATCCCCGATATTCAGCCCTATTCAGCAGGGCTTATCAGGAAGGAATCCGGAAAAAGATCGAGGTGATGGACCCAGGCCCCCCTCTTCCGACCGCCGCGCCGATGGTATCGTTGGTACGTGTCACTCAGCCCAAACCCCGCACCAGGACAGGCAAAAAGCTCACCGGCCTATCAGTGGCCGCGATGATGCGGGTGCTCAAAGGGGAAACCGGCGGTCAAAAGGAAATATTTTCAGGCCCGGCGGCAAAAGGGGCTGAAAAAATCGCTGTTAAATTAATGGAATGGATTCGGCAACCATGAGTATCATCACACCGTCTGAAATCGTTTCCTTCCGGCTCCTGCTGGCTGCGGCGTTGGTAATCGCCCTGGCCAGAATCGCCTGTCTGGTTCGAATGATCGCCCGGGGAAAACCCGGAGAGAAAGAGATTTTTTTCTTCAGCAGAGTCAAGACGACCTTTCTCCATGTTCTGGCCCAACAGCCCAATATCGAAAGCATCTCTTTTCAGGATGCGGCGGGTCTCGGCCATTTGTTCATCTTCTGGGGCGCTATCATCTTCGGTCTCAATTATGCCCTCTTTCTTTTTCTCGGAGATGGGCTCGGATGGGCCGAAGGAATCCGAAACTCCACTTTTTCATATTATCTTTCCGTTGTTTCGGATATTGCGGCCATCGGTCTTTTGGCGGCCTATGCCGCTGCCGCCTGGCGAAGAGCCGTCATTCGTCCGCCACGGCTGGGACCTCGTTTTGAAGGGGGGCTCTTTTTCGCGATAACCGTGTCGGTCTTCCTGCTCATCGGTTGCTATTTCGTTCTCGAAGGACTTCGAATCGACCTGGGAATGTCCCCGTTCCAAACGCCCATGGGGGGCATGGTCGCCGGAATTTTTCAACACGCACCCCTTACCATGGAGGCCCGGCAGGCGTTATTTAAGGCCGTCTGGTGGCTGCAAGCGGCTCTTATCCTGGGATTCATTCTCTACGCTCCCTATTCAAGCCACCAGCACCCCCTGTTCAGCCCCGCAAATATCTTTTTAAGATCCATGAAACCGATCGGTGCCATTGCGCCGGTTGACTTCGACCGGACGAAACGGCTCGGCGCCACCCAAATCGAGGACTTCTCCAGAAAGCACTTGCTCCAGGGGTTTGCCTGCACCCATTGCGGGCGGTGTCAGGAAATCTGTCCCGCTCACCAGACCGGAAAACCGCTTTCCCCCAAATCTATTCTTCTGGATCTGAGAGATCATCTTCTAACCACCGGAAAAGAAGGCCGAACGGGCAATTCTCTCCCGATACCGGAAAAGATTACCGAAGGAATACTGACATGCACGACCTGCGGCGCCTGCATCAAGGTATGCCCTGTGTTTAACCGCCCGATGGATGTTCTCATCGAGCTCAGAAGGGGCAGCGTCTATCAGGGTCAATTCGACAAGGGGCACGAAGCCGCGCTCATCAAAACCTTCGAGCTGGGAAATCCGAATGAAACCCCCTCCCAGAGCCGGGATACGATTCTCGGGGTACTCGATATGGAAAAAGTCATACCCGGCGAAACTTACGATTTTCTGTATTGGCTCGGCTGTTCCGCCTACGTTGACGAACGAACCCAGCAGATCGTGAGAGCCGTATCCGGTATAGCAAAGAAGGCGGGGATCAAGCTCGCGGCCCTCGGGGCCGCCGAGCAATGCTGTGGTGACTTTGTCCGCCGAATCGGGGACGAGGGGTTGTACCAGCGACTGACCACCGAGAATATAAGGACACTGAAAGAAATCCGATTCAACGCGCTTCTGACCCATTGCCCGCACTGCTTCAATACCATGAAAAATGAATATCCGGCCTTCGGCGGGACCTTCGATGTCGTTCATCACTCGCAATTTCTCATCGGACTAATGGAAAAGGGGCTGATCCGGGTAAACAAAAGCATCTCTGAAATCCTCTATCATGATCCGTGCTATCTTGGACGGTATAACAGTATCTACGAAACGCCCCGCAAACTGCTGAGAGCCTCCGGCGGAAAGGTCCTGGAATTTCCCTTCTCCAGGGAAAAAAGCTTTTGCTGCGGTGCCGGTGGCGGCGCCATGTGGAAAATGCAAGAATCCGGAACACGGATAAACGATAAGCGGCTGGAGCAGGCGATTGCAACCGGAGCAGCCAGCATTGCCACCGCCTGCCCCTACTGCCTCGCCATGATGGAAGATTCAATACTGGTGAAAGGGGCGGACTTGCGGATGGAAGTAAAGGACATCGCCGAGTTTGTTCAGGACAGGATGATTGAATAATCCGGGGGAAATAATTTTGTCGGGAGATGACAGGTTCATAGCCGAAAATAATCGGGGCACTGGGTGCTGCGGTCATTGCTTCTGAAAAAATATAAAAACTTGTTTCGGTTGATATATAGCCGACGATGGTATGCTGGCGGATTCTGATAGTTTCATCCCGTCTGATTTTCCACCAGCGCGGCGATTTGCACAAAATCCAGGGTCGGGCGTACTTTGTAATGACCGGCTATTCGATCCACCTGCTCATCCGTGAAGAAGGTCTTGGCCGCTTCCTCGGAATCCCAGATATAAAAATTGATCGCCTCCCGTTTTTCCGGATTAACGGTGAATGCCTTGGAACGAAGCCCGGCCATTCCCTTAAACCTTGCCTGAGCGGCGTCCGCGATTTTGCGAACGATTTGTTCGTTGAAGTCATCCGCATAACGAAATGTGATGAATACGCCGATCATATCTTTCTCCTTTTTTATCGCTAATTCAAACGCGCCTTCGGATTCCCTTGTTGTTTACCCCAATGTCGCAACATTGGGGTTCATACACGGAAAGGCTCAGTGCGCTGTCCAGCCACCGTCGGAGGCGATTACCTGACCCGTCACATAGGACGATGCATCCGATGCCAGAAAAAGCACCAATCCTTGCAATTCTTCAACTTTACCGCGTCTTCTCATGGGGGTTCGGGCAATGAGGTTTATTTCCCGCTGATCCTGCTCTTCTGATGTTTGGGCGTCCGACCTCGCCTTGGCCAAAGAGGTGCCCGCATGCCAGGCCGGTGCGATGGCATTGACCCGGATGCCGTATTCGGCATATTCAACGGCGCCCTGCTTCGTAAGGCCGTTGACCCCGTGTTTGGACGCAATATAATTGACGCGGGGTTTCATGTCAGGGTCCAGGCCGACCAGCCCCAGTACCGAAGAATTGTTGATGATGCTGCCGCCGGTTCCCTGCTTGAGCATCTGTGCAATCTCTTTTTGCATACACATAAACAGGCCGGTTAGGTTTACGGAAATCACCTTTTGCCAGTCGTCAAGACGCATTTCATGGAAGCGCTCGGGCTGGGTTACGATACCGGCGTTGTTTACGGCAATATCCAGGGTTTGGAATGTGGAGACCGTCTCGTCGATCATCCGGGCCACATCGTCCGGGTTGGACACATCCGCGGCGATGGTAAGAACTTTTCTTCCGGTTTTTTTCAAAGCGGCCGCTGTTTCTTCCAGGAGATCCTTGTTCCGGGCCGTTATCACGACATTCGCTCCAGCCTCGGCCAGCGTCTGCGCGAAACTTCGGCCCATCCCGTATGAGGCTCCCGTCACAAGGGCCGTTTTACCCTCCAAATTAAATAGATCGTTCTCTATAGACATGTATTTATCTCCTCGGTTTTTTAAGGCTATGGGCGATGGGCGATAGGCTATAGGCTATAGGCTATAGGCTATAGGCTATAGGTGATAGGTGATAGGTGATAGGGACCCACTGGTGATTCATCGCCCATCCCCCATGGCCCATGGCCCATCGCCTATCGCCCATCGCCTATCACCCATGGCCTATCGCCCATCGCCCGTCCACGTGCTATTCCGGTTGGCGAAGTCCGAAGTCTTCGGCGATCACCTTGTAGCAGTTATAGCTTGATCCCCGTGCGATTCCGCCGCCGCCGAACATGCCCGAAGAACACATATAGAGGTTATTGACGAACGTCCGGAAACCGGTGGGCGTTCCCCTGAACCGTCCGTTCTGGGAGCCGGCCATGCTGCCCACGCTCCAGGATCCGCCTTTCATATCCAGATGTGTATCCTGCAGATCGACGGGATTGATGACCCTGTACCCAATGATGTTGCTCTTTTTCATATTGGGGGCGTATTTTACCCATTGGCGAAGGAGTTCTTCAACAAATTCTTCCGACATCTGACGCCACTCTTTCCTGGAGTGAAAATGCATGGGGCAGGTGTAATCCTCGAAAACCGTGGAATGCTTGCCCTCCGGTACGCGTGACGGATCCCAGATGCTGTCGGGAGCCGATAGACAGAAAAACTTTGAAGCCATGCCGAGGACCATAATTTCATGCTGGTATTTGTCTTCCATGTATGCCAGGTCCTTGGGCCCCCAGTAGGTTCGTGGCGTTGCATTGATGTCCGGATTGTTCTTCGCGGCCTTATATTGGGGAAGCTCATGGACGCCCATGGTTCCCCACCAGACATGGCCTCTGTCGTATAAGTTGGTATTCAGCCTGCGCTGCATTTCGTCTGTTTTGAGATCCGGATTGAGCATGCGGTCGAACAGCTGGGCGTTGCCGATATCGCCGATGACCATTTGTTTGGCGGCGATTTCGGTGCCGTCCGCCAGTCGTATGCCTGTGGCCTTCCCGTTTTCAACCATAATCTGGTTAACTTCCGAATTGACAAAATACTCAACCCCCTGTTTCTTCCCCGCGGAAACCAGCGCCTTGGTGATGGACCCCGTTCCGCCCTTGGCGATGGCGGCCGATTCCCATCCGAGTACCAGGTGGATTGCCGCGATCATCATGCCGATTCCCGGCACGTCATTGGGGAAAATGCCAGCCGAGGTCAAAAAGCCCCGCATCGTCAATATCCGCAACTCATCGCTTTCAAAAAAATAACGGGCGAACTGCTTGCAGTTCCAAAACTGCATCGACGGATCAATATTGCTCTTGGGATCCGAAAACATTTCCTCGAAAGAGTCAGGGGTTCCCCAGGGTGTCGGCGGAGAATACCGGTACCTTTTAAATGCCGGACGCCATTTTTCCTTGTATATCTCCGTCAGCCGGAGATAGGTTTCGGCATCCTTTTTTGAAAACTGGGCAATCTGATCATAGGTTTTTTTCATATTTGCTTCGCTGAATTCCACCCGCCCGGTTTCAGGGTCGACGACCCGCCACGTCGAATAGCTGGCATAAGAGGTCTCATCGTCAAAGATAATCGCCTCGTTGGTCTCGGGAAAAATATACTCCAGTCCTTCATTGCGAAGATTGAATTCCTTGTAAGCCGGATGGCCGAAGAACCGGGTAAAATGAGCGCAGAAGTTCATCCGATATCCCGGCGCCGGTCCATCCTCTGTAACCGCACCGCCGCCGAGGTGGTCCAGCCGTTCGAAAACACCGACGGATAAGCCGGCCTTGGCCAGGTAAGGCGCAATGATGGTGCCGTGATGGCCGCCGCCAATGATAATCGCGTCGTAGGTCTTGTCAGCCATGATAATTTACCTCCTGTATTTGAGTGTCGGCAAACTGTTGTGTGCCGATGTAAAAACGATTTTAGGCTATGGGTTATAGGCTATGGGCTATGGGCTATGGGCTATGGGCTATGGGCTATGGGCTATGGGCTATGGGCTATGGGTTATGGGCTATTGCCTATCGCCCATAGCCTATCGCCTATTGCCTATCGCCTATCGCCTATTGCCTATCGCCTATTGCCTATTGCCTATTGCCTCTAATGCAGTGCCGTGAAAACCGCTGCCAGTTCTTCGGCCTGCTTTTCGGGCGTGCCCTCAATGAATTTGCATTCCCTTGTCATATCCGGGGGCGTCGAAAGAGAAGCGATTTCCATCTTGGCAATCGCGTTGTCGGAGACACCGATTTCCTGGGTGGACCAGGAAGCAATGTCCCCTCCCCGCATCATCTTGAGCATCCGGGTTCTGGAGATATACCGCAGCTCGCCCACCTCGTTGCTCACCGTTATGAGAGCGGGCAGCTTCGCCTTGGCCCGCTCATAGCCCACGGGTACGGTCTTTTTGACGATGACATTCCCCTCTTCAATTTGAATTTCGCGCGCCAAACTGATGCAGGGAAGCCCCAGCATTTCGCCCAAAATCAATCCGACCTGTCCGGCGTCCCAATCCCCCGCCTGCCTTCCGGTCAACACCAGATCGTAGGCGCCAATTTTTTTGATGGCGGAAGCAAGGACAGTGGCCGTGGAGTGACTGTCCAGCTTTTCGAAGGCATTGTCTTCCAGCAGGATCAATTCATCGGCGCCGGCCGCAAGGGCTTTGCGGAGCACGCTGTCCGACAGCTTCTTCCCCATGCTCAAAACGGTAATCTTGCCGCCGGCATCTTCCTTCAATCGGATGGCGGCCTCAAGCGCATTCTCGTCAAAGGGGCTGATGACCAGTGGGGCGTCAACGATGACCTCCATGCTTTCGGTATCAACGCTCACATCGGAAAGCGGGGCTTCGGGATCGGGAATCTGTTTGGCACAGACGATAATGTTTAATTCAGTCATGACAGCACCTCCAGTTTTTCTATCAAAGCCGGAACGACCTTTTCGTAATCTTCGACAATGCCATAATCGGCGACTTTGAATATGTTGCAGCCCGGATCCGTGTTGATGGCAATGATCTTTTTGGAGTGGGCCATGCCCACCAGATGATGGATCGCTCCGGATATGCCCACGGCCACATAAATATCCGGAGCGATGATCGTACCGGTAAGACCGACCTGATGGTCCGAGGAGATCCAGCCCTTGTCAACGGCCATTCTGCTGCATCCGATCATTACGGAGCCGAAAGATTTGCTTAGCGTTTCCGCCAGTTCCCCGAGCATCTCAAATCCGTCTTCGCTTCCAAGGCCTGCTCCTCCCGCGACCACGACATTGGCCTTGTCCAGGGCGACCGTCTCCTCCTCGACAATTTCGAGCGATTCCACCCGGCTCATGGATTTATCGATGGTGACATCGATCGGCACAATCGCCGCATTAGTATTTCCGGACTCAGCCGGCGGGAACACATTGCCCCTTACCGTAACCATCTGTATCTTCCCCGCGCATTTAAACACCGAAATCGCATTGCCGCCCGATACCGGTTTTGTCGCTAACAGACGCCCGTCTTGCCCATCAATGGATAAATCGATACAGTCGGTGGTCAAGCGGCTGTTAAGCCGGTTGGCCAACCGGGGTCCCAGTTCCATGCCAATGAAGGAATGGCTCATCAAAAGAATACGGGGGGTGATCTTTGCGCAGGCCTGTTCAAGGGCCGCCAGCCAGAGGTCGGCATTGAACCCGGCCAGAAGCGGGTGTTCGACCTTGTAAACCGTTTCCGGACCAAAGGATGCCGCCTTCTCGGCGATGTCCCCAACCCTGTCCCCCATCAGAAGAATCGAAAGCTTACCGCCTGATTCTTGCGCCAGTTTATTCCCGGCACTCAGCATTTCCAGCGTTCTCGAATCCACAAACGCGTCTCTTACTTCCCCTAAAACCAAAACCTCAGTCATTACAAACCTCCTTGCCATGCATTGTCGGCTTATTTGAAATCATTTGTTTTCGAGTGCTTCCAGAAGCAGTTCGTTGAGATCCATTACCCGGAAGCCTTCTTTTTTTCCCGCGGCCTTGCGGGCATCCTCCAGCATGATGAGGCACAGCGGGCAGGCCGTGATCAGAATTTGCGCCCCGGTCGCCTCGGCCTCCTTTATCCGAACCTCGCTCATTTTTCGCTCCCCTTTCAGGTCCTGCCACATCCGCCCCCCGCCCCCGCCGCAGCAGAGACTGTCTTGCCGGGAATGGTCCATTTCCACCAGCCTGACTCCCGGAATGGCGCGAATTACAGCCCTCGGCTCATCGAAAATACGATTGTGCCGCCCGAGATAGCAGGGATCATGAAAGGTAACCGTGACCTTCAAAGGCTTTCCAATTGAGAGTTTTCCGTTTTCCAGAAGTTCTTTCAATACCATGGTGTAATGGCGGGCACGAAATGAGCTGTTTGGATAATCGTTTGCCAACGTATGGTAACAATGGGGAGAGGAGGTCACGACATCGGTGATGCCGTATTTGTCAAACAGCGATTCACATTTCTCCTTCTGTTCTTCTGCAAGCCCAATTTCTCCGACGCGGCGGGCGATGTCCCCGCAGCAGGGTTCTTTTTTCCCAAGAATTCCGAAACGGACGCCGGATCTTTTAAGTATTTCCGAAAAAGAGCGGGCGATGCCCCTGGCCCGGTCGTCAAAAGACGTGGTGCATCCAACGAAATAGCACAGATCGGCCTCCGAGCCTCTCTTGGTAAGATCGGTAATGTCAAGCGTATCGGCCCATGCGCCCCGCTGCTTTGTGGATGATTCCCATGGATTGTCGTACCGGTGAAGCTTTTCCAGGGTCTGGTTTAAAAGCGCAGGCACCAGCGAGCCTTCCTCGACGGCTTGTCTTCTTTCTTTTGCCACCGCTTCGAATGCCGCACCATAAATGGGGCATACTTCCAGACATGCCCTGCAGGTCGTGCAGTACCACAAGCTCTCATTGACCCCGTCATAGCCGTTTCTATTCCACAACCGGATATCCTTATAAGGAAATTGTTTTTGCCACATCTGTTTTCGCGCCCACTGTACGAAATCCCTGGGCGCATAGGCTTCTCCGGCACCGGACGACGGGCAGGCGGCAACACATCTTCCGCAACGCATGCAGCCATCGTAGAAAATCGCCTCGGCCATTTCCAGCCGGCCGGCTTCGTCATCGAGGCTCGCAGGCGAGGCTTGCGAAGCACTGCTGAAAAAGATACTGGCGGGCGCACTGAAAATATGAAACATTTTTGAATAGCCGATGACCGAAATGAACCCCAGACAGAGCAGCGCGTGCACCCACCAGAGGGAGGGGTAGAGTTCCTTTGATGCGGCTGCCGGCATATGACCGGCGATCCAGTTTCCGGCAAATGACCAACCTGCCCATGGTGGTTGCTGAGCGGCCAGGCCGGCGCCTTCAAGGAGAAACCCGGAAATAACCATCAGTATAAACCACAACGGCAAAACCGCGTCCTCCAACCGTCTTTCCAGCCGGGGCACCCGCTGATGGTATCGACGGACAAGCGCCCAGACGACACCTGCCAGCAGTAAAAGGCCACCGACCTCCATCAACAGGGAAAACCACAGGTATATCCCGCCCACCAGGAAGGTATACAGGTAATCGTGGACAGCCAAAGCACAGGTACCGATAAACAGCAGGAAAAAACCCCAAAAAATGGCGGCATGCATCAATCCGGCCGCCATGTCACCCCTGAGCAGGCGTTTTCCCGAGAGCGTATCCATGCACATCTTGATCAGCGCCTGCCCTGTTCCCTTAATCGATACCGGTTTACTGCTCTTTATCCATACCCGGATGTGAGCACCGGCTCCGGTGAGAAACAAAACCAAGGCCAGTGCCGTGAGAAGATAAAAAAGCCAGATGTGTTCTATATGCCAAAACATAATTCTTTGCGCTGACATGGTATACTCCTGCATCTTCCGGACCAGGGCTCCGGGAAAGAAAGCCTGATAGGGTTGCTGTCCGACGTGAAAACCGTTGAAGCAAAGTCTTTATGTAACTATAAACATGAAAGTTATAGACAAGACAAATCAAAAAAACTAAAACATCATTGAGAAAATCTTAAAACATGGTTTCGGAACCACTTTTTGGGGTTTTTGTGCGTTTTTTAACGCTTATGGATTAGTGCTAATTCTACATACTGCTTCTATATACTGCTGAAAAATATTCGTAAAATTTACTACATTATTGCTTTCAATTAAGAGGGGTCTCATTCCAAAATACCGCTTTATTATCGAAGTAGAGGAAATAGCAGTAGTAAATGTTACAAAACCACCAAGCACAATTCCTGATTATAACGAATTTTGGGGAGGTCGATGCCGTAGTCCCGACAGGGACGACAGAGAATAGCCCGGCAATTCATTGCCGGGGATAATTCCCGAACATAAAAACACAGTCCCGTAGGGACGGCAGAGTACCGTTCCTTTTTTTGGCCATCATCCCCTTGCCAAGAAAACTTTTCCGCCTGATTGAAATTTTCATTGATCCATTTGGAACAATTCCCTTTGATTATCTGAACCGCTCCATCCCCCCGACCGCAAAAACCTTCATGTGATTGCTTCGTGCAGTTCCACCCATATATGACCATAATCGCTTTTGCCATATGCGGCCTTTATTCCGTCGGTTTCTGTCGTCCCTACGGGACTGTATGAAATCGGATGACCCATCTCCCGGCAATGAATTGCCGGGCTATTCTCTGTCATCCCTACCGGGACTGGGGTATCAGCGGAATAGGTCCTTTGGGCAGACACACAGGTCTGCCCCTACAACGTCAACGGTAACGGCAATGGACGAACATGCGGGTTCGCCAGGCGCCGTATGGTTCAAAACCATGACCGGCACTACTTTCCGGATATCTTTGCCGGCGCTGTGAGATTCGCCATGGGGGATGGCGTCACGTTGGCATACTGATGGCATTGCGTGCAGGATAACTCGGATCTCGAATGCTGGTGATGGCACTTCGAACAATCGTTCTCGGTTCCCTCATGAAGCTTGTGCGGGTTGGGTTGGTCATCCCCTTTGGGAGGAACCGACACAAGTTCATCGAGCTGATGACACGTTAAGCAGGTGTCGGTCCCCACCGGGGAGTAAGGCTTTTGGCCTTCGTGGCACTTTCCGCACGAGATTCCCGCGAGCATATGCGTATGGCTCAGGGGCATCTTGTCCGAAACGGGTATCTTGTCCTCCTTGTGGCAAGTCAGGCATTTTTCCATTGTCATGGTTTTCGTGTCCACATGTCCGCCCGGAAGAATACGTTTGCTTTCCGCATGACATGTCAGGCAATCCCCCGGTTGAACGTCCCCTGAGCGCTTAGGGGACGCGACTCCGGCTTTGGCCGGGGCGTATGAAAAAACCATGCTCATGCACACAACTGCCAAGATATGAATACATTTCTTCACCATCAACGAAAAATTCCTTTGGAATATTTCTTCTCATCGTCTCGAACCTTGATTGACCTGATTAAAGGATTTCTTGATGAACTTGTGATCAAGTAATCCTTTAATCCTTCCAATCATGGTTCAGACATTTTACGGATGCTCTTTAGCGCGCTCTCCCCTGCAATGCGGCCGGTATTGATGGCGTAACCTAGCGTTCCGCCGCTCGTACCCAGATCATAAGTGTCTCCCTCATAGCCACCCGTGCAGGTGCCGGCGGCATACAAGCCGGGAATTGCTTCCCAGCTCTTGTTGATCACCTCAGCCTTTTCGTTGATCTTGAGGCCGCCCAAAGTTCCGATGTGAGCCGGTTTAACGCGAACGGCATAGTATTTTGGACCTTTGAGGGGCCAGAGGTATTGTTGGTCTTTTGCATACCCATCGTCATGTCCCTTGCCGCAAAAATCGTTGTAGTTTTTCACCGTGGCCACAAGCGTTTGCTTGTCCACCTTGATCTTGTCCGATAGTTCCTCAACGGATCCTGCAATATGAACCGAACCTTTCGACACGGCGGTTTCAAGGGCTTTATCCAGACCGGCAAGCTTTGAGGCCGGAGGCACGATGACCCCGATACCCTGAATAATTCCTCTTTCCATAAAGGATTTCAGGATCGATTCATCAAAAACCACATAGGCGACACCGTCTTTCTGCTGGTTGATAATATTGCCCGAAAAAGTCCATTCCCAGGCAATGGTCGCCTCATCGCAAAAGCGCTTTCCGAAAGCGTTCACCCACACATTGCTCGGTTGCCAAAGGGCCGCGGTGATGGGGCTCATCAGGCCCACATCCACGCCGACGACACCGAGGTATTGAAGGGTCTCCATGTTGACCGTCTCGGCGCCCACTTCCATACCCATCCGGATGCCGTCGCCCATTTTCTTCATTTGACCCACGGGAACTACATTATCGCCCTGCCCCGTGTATTTTTTCATCCATTCAGCGTTATTGGCAAAACCCGCCGTGGAGAGAATGACAGCCTTTGCCTTAACCTCAAGGATATTTCCCGACTTGTCCTCCGCGACAGCGCCGACTACCCGGTTTTTATCATCGGTTATGAGTTGTTTGACCGGTGTGCTGTAGTAAATGGTTATATTCTTATTCTCGGCCACCCGTGCGATAAGGGTTTTGATAAGAGCCGCGCCGTGCCCTTTAACGATGTGCCAGGTTCTCGGCCCTTCGGGCCACATGGCCCCGGGGGCAAAGGGTTCGAATTCCACTCCCAGGCTCATGAGCCAGTCAATGGTGTCGGCGGATTTGTCAATAAAGGTCCTGACAATATCCGGATTGGCACGCCAGTGGTTGAATTTCATGGCATCTTTAAAGGCTTCATCCTTGGTGGGGCCGGCCAGGTGCTCTCTTTGAAGCACACTCTCAGCCGCGAATAAGCCTTCCGCGAAATTAGTGGTCCCGCCTGGGGTCGGCATTTTTTCGAAAAGGATCACCTTCGCCCCCCCGTTGGATGCCGTCAACGCCGCCGACAAACCCGCAGCACCAGCTCCCGCTACCACGACATCCGCCTCTTCGCTTGTCGCCAATCCAACACCGGCTTCCACCACCATCCCAAACGCTATTACGGCAAAGATAACATACCTGATTACTTTTTCCATATCCTTCTCCTTTCGATATTCGGGCTGTTTTATTTGCCCATAACCGCGCGGCTGAGGAGTTCCGTAATTTCCGACACCTTGCCATGGTAGTTAAGCAGTGCCGGAATAATTAGTTGCCAGTCGGTGGCACAATGATAACCGGTACCTTGGAAAGCAGCAATACGTCCCTGATCACCATTGAAACCGATGTGGTCCAGCCTTTATGAGAGCTTAGAAGGATCATATCACATTCTTTTTCTTCAGCGGTCAGTACAATTTCTTTGGCAACTTCACCTTTTTTGACAATGATCTCATCCGGCTGAAGGAAACAGCCGGGGTGGCTGCTCATCGTTTCCTCACAGAATTTGGATAGCGCCGATTGAAGGATATCCCCTTCTTTTCTTTTGCCGATCAGGACCGATCTGGCATCGTCTTCGTGCGCTCGCATGATTTCTTCATAACGGTTTTCCCCAAACAGATTTTTCACCCGCGTTTCCAAAGAGACGGAAGGGGCCTCGATGACATGCAGGAGGCTGATGCTGCCCTGGCGCGCCATGGCCAGATGAACCGCATAATTATAGGAGTTTCGGCACTCAACAGACAGATCTGTTGCAAAAAGGATTTTTTTAGTATCTTTCATCATATCACACCTCGATTCTTTAGGTCACAACGTGGCCGGATTTTAATGGTAGTATAACCGGATTTCATCGTATTTCAGCAAAATATTCAACACATAATTCGCCAACTCTTACCACGAACTCCAGGTCTTCCCAATGACAGTCCAAAATCTCGAGTTGTATGCTCGGGTTGAGCTTTTCCTGTAATACTTTTATAAAAGCCGCTCTTCCTTCGGGATTGTAATACATTTTTCCTTCCTTGTCATAATTGAAAAATCCCCTTTTCGGAACGACGAATGCCACTTTCCCTTTCGATTGATTAAGGCGCGAGCACATGATTTCCGCGGTTTTGATCATCTCATCGACAGTCGGCTTGGCGGTTCCCAGAATTTCGTTATGCTCGATCGTGAATCTTCCCTGGTCTTTATATCCAGGCATTTGCAAAGTGTTCATGGTGAAAACCCCCATTGCGCCGGGTGCTACGATTGCCGGAATTCCCATTTCCGCTGCGGCTGTCAACCTGTTTCTTGAATGACAAGCGCCTCCGGTCACTTCATGGAGTATTTCAAAAGAGCAAAGATCGACAATCCCCTTGATAACCCCCTGCCTGATGAGATCTTCCATGATTGCACACTGCATGCTTACCGAATGGGCTACGGCGATTTTGAATCCTTTGTCTTCCAGAAGCATTTTAATGGTGCCCGCGCAACCCGCAACCCAACCGATGGCGGTCAGGCCGATCCATTTGCCCTCCTCCAAAGCCTCTTCCTCTTGCGTGACGCTGGCTATGGTTAACGCGGCCCGTTTCAGGTCCCGTTTCGACCACTGCGTTAGACCAAAAAAATCTGAAATCGGCTGAACGAGGATAATGTCGGATTTGATAAAATGGGGATGAATATAATCCGAAACCGCCACTGTGGAAACAAGCACTTTGGGGAAACCCACCGGAAGCGCTCGCAAAGATCTCAATCCGATGGCTGTTCCCATGCTCCCCCCGATACACAATATCCCATCTATCTTTTTCTCTTTGTAAAGTTTACGAATAATGAATTCGGCGCCGCTGCCCAATTTCTCCACAGCCACTTCATACCGTCCGGCCTTGGCTTCGGCGATCAGTTCTTCCAGCGAAGCCCCGATCGCTTCGCTCAGTTGGCGCCTCGTAATATCGGCCGTAAAATTGCCCGGATCCGCTTTGAGGCCCAAATCCAGCACCAGGCAGCGAAGGCCTTTCGATTCGATGATCTCCTTCATATAGAGAATTTCTTCTCCCTTGGTATCACAAGTGCCCGTCAGAAGAACTACCTTTTGTTTGCCGTCCATGGAAATCCCCTCCCCGTTTTTCTTTTTTGTTCTTTGCCGGCGTAAACGCCCCATTGGCATCACGCCCACATCACCTTAATTTGCCTTGATCATCGATTCAGCCGAACCCGAGTGACTGCCAGGTCACGTCAGGGTTTTTTTGGAAGCCCGGCAAGCTGTTTGAGCGATAGCGAGTTCTTGCCGGGCTGGAAAAAATACCCTGGCGTGACCGAAACCATGATCAAGGCTCCTTAATCGCATCCTCCAAAATTATGGGACGATGATAAAGGATTGTCTTTCTCATCTTTTCATCGGCATGCACGATAAAGCATTTATGTCTCCAGACAAGGATTTACCTGTGAATTACGACACCGGCTTTTTCCCGATCCCAAGTGCTTTCGGTTATACCGGCCTGCCGTAACCGGTATTTTTCAATCCGGTTCGTCGGGGTTTTGGGAAGCTCCGGGACAAAATCCAGATATCGTGGAACCGCGAAATACGCCATTCGCTCATTGCAGAACCGGACCAATTCTTCCGGTGGAACAACCAAACCGGGCTTCAGTACAACGGCGCTCATGACCTCGTCCTCACCCAATTTTGAAGGAACCGCAAACACCGCGGATTCCAGGACGCCCGGATGCATATTGATCACCTTTTCGACTTCAAAGGACGAAATGTTCTCCCCCCGTCTGCGAAGGGCATCTTTTTTCCGGTCCACGAAATAAAAATATCCATCCGCGTCCGTCTTCGCGTAATCTCCCGTGTGAAACCAGAGATTCCGGAAAGCCTCGAGGGTCTTATCCGGCATATTGTAATACTCGCTCATCATGACCGTCGGTTTTTTGGGTCGCACCACGATCTCGCCGATTTCTCCCACCGCCACTTCGTTATCATCGTCATCGAAGAGTTTTACCTCGAAAATATCATCCAGAACTCTGCCGCAGGAGCCCTTTCTTCTACTGACCAGATCGTCGTGGACAACGATACCGATCTCGCTCATTCCGAAACCTTCCAGGCACATAAAACCGAAACGTTTTTCCAGCTGCGCCATGACATCGGGCGGGCAGGCGGCGCCGAAGGCGATGCGGACTTTCACGTCCTTGTCTTCGGGTTTCGGGTCCTGTTTGGCGAGAATGGTCATCACGGCGCCGAGATAATTGAATTGCGTCGCCCCGTATTTCCGGATCTCGTCCCAGAAGCCGGAAGCGCTGAAATGATCGCTCAGCACCACTCTCGCATCCGATGCCAGAGCGGCCAGCATGGTCATGGTCTGAGCGTTGATATGGAACATGGGCAAAAAGGTATACAGGATATCGTCCTTGTTGGCATCCCGAAGGCGGGCGACCAGTTTTCCCAAATTGACATAGAAATTATGGGGGCAGACCACTCCCTTTGAAAGACCGGTGGTGCCGGAAGTATAAATGATGGCCGCCGGGTCGGTCGGGCTTACCGCCACATCGACGGCATCGGCGGGGCAGTCGAAAAATTCATCGATGGGGGATATGGGAATCTTGATGGACCGGGCAATCTCCTTATCGATCTCGCCCCGGCAAAAGATCCGTTCCAGCTTGCTCAAATCGTTTTGGATGAGCGCAATTCTTTCCAAAAAGGCACTATCGATAAACAGAATTCTGGAATCGGAATTGGTGATGATATGTTTCAGCAACTCGCCTTTATAAGCGGTGTTGATGGGCACCTCTACAACGCCCAGCTTGGCCGAGCCGAACCAGACATGTAGATAATACGGATGATTGACCATCATGATGGCGATTTTGTCGTTCTTTTTCAGCCCCAGCTGGTGAATACCGTTGGCAAACTGGTTGGATATGCGATCTATTTGGCTGTAAGACAGCGTTTCCTCCTCGAAATACAAAAACGTCCGATCCTTGTGCAGTAACGCCTTTTGCTGAAAAAATTTTCCGACAACCATCTCTTCTTTGTTCGACATAATTATCTCCTTATATTCGTAATCACACGCATCTTATTATATGGCAGTGACGCCCGAAAGCCCATCCGCGTTTTTTTTGGCATAACCATCATTCCGTCTTCCGGTGAATCAGCTCGATCAGAATTCCCGCCGCGGATGCCGGATGCAGAAACGAGATTGCGGACGCATCCGTTATGGGCACGGGTTTGCCGTTGATCAACCGCGCGCCTTTTTCCGATAGCCCGCCGAGTTCCTTTTCGATATCCCCGACGCGAAGGGATATATGATGAAGCCCGTACCCTCTTTTTCCAATAAATTTTTGAATGATTCCACTGTCACCCATGGGTTCGATCAATTCGATTCGAACCGCATCCTTGATCAGAATTGTCGATTTGAACCCCTGGTCCGGAACCACTTGAATTTCCTCGATCCCGAACCCGAAAAGGTTCGCGAACACTTTCACCGTTTCATCCGTATCTTTCACGACGACACCGATATGATCGATTTGCATGAGGGGTGCGCCTCCGCTGACACACTATCCCGTATCCTTCTAATTTTTTATACTATTTTCCGATTTTAGAAGTTCGACGATACCGTTTACGAGTGCTTCCGCCGTTGCCATCTCCTCCAGATTGCAGTCCACCTCTTCGATATCGATGGAAACTGTGAGGTGTTTTTTCAATTCTTCGATAAACAGCCGGTCTTGCGCCGGGTCATAAAGAACACTGCCTTCGCGGTCCAGTGAAGACCAGCCTTTCAACGGCACCACCAATTTGATGGGTCCCCGTGCGGCGTTAATTTTTTCGGCGTACAATTTGGCGCCGATGAGCAGTTCGTCCATCGGGAACCGGGCCATGGCCCGCATGGCATCTATCTTATAGACCCGGCCGGAAGCCTCGTATTTTTCACGATTCACCCGCGTCGGTCCCGCACCGGTGATATTGAGGCAGCAGGGCGCCCACACTTGCGGTATGCCTCTTTTGCCGGCGGCATCGAGCCGCTCCATGCCGCCGCGCCGGTTCCCCTTGAATCGCTCTTCGATCAACCCCGCCGGAACGATGTCGACGACCGCATCGAAAAACCCTTGGGAAATGAGCGTATCCATCGCCCTGTCGCTGACGCCCTGAGCATGGAATATAAAGACATGGTATCCCTTTTCGACCAGCAGTTTTTCAACATTTTTAGCGCACTGATCCGAGAACCCGATTTCGGTAATCGCGATGGACGGGGAGGGAAGCGCTATCGCATTATAGGAGAATGCTTCATCGACCATTCCCGAAATCGCGCCGGCAATCTGAGAAATCGCGTTTTTCATGAGATCGTTCATACCCGCAATTTCCAAAATCACCTGCATCACGGTAACGTCTTTCGCGCCGAACCATTCCGAAACATAGGCCGGCATGGCCGCCGGGACCGCCAGGACCTTGGGTATTCCGAATGGCAAAGCCGCCATGACTTTCGAGCCGATCAGTGCAATCGTCGCGCCACCGAGAGCCACGATGCCGTCGAGCTTTCCTTCCGAAAGAAGATCCAGGGCCTTGAGGCGGGCACCTTCGCTCATAGCATTGGTAACATCGAACCGATCTTTGGAAGCGATGATGTCCCGAATATCTCGGCCGGCCTTTCGGGCGATTTCCTCCGAAGTCACATCGGTTTTGATCGGTGCCTTCCCTCCCATGCCGACATCCATCAGAATGACCTCATGGCCTCGGCATTCGATTTTCTCTTTGAGATACGCCAGTTGTTCACTTTTCGTGTTTGCCGATCCGACAATGACAATTCTTTTTTTCATATACGTAAAACCTTTACGATTAATGGGTTTTGGGAAAGAGGGAACAGGGCGAACACATAGGTTCGCCCCTACAATGCCGATGGTAAATTGGGAAATTGTGATTCCCCAAGAGACTGCTGAATGGTTAACGTCTCCCGGTAGGCTGCCAGCAGGAAAACTGCCAGCGCCCGGGCGTCTTTTTTTTCTTTTAATTTATCCTGAATGCTGCACAGATGCCGAATCGCTTTCACGATGCCGCCGATGCTCTGAATATAGGCTGGGGCCGCGATCTTTTTGTCATCTGTGCTTTTTAAAATAGCCTCTGCCGCCAGAACGCCGCTTCGGAGGGCAGAGCCGATGCCTTCAAACGTGAGGGGTAAAATCAAGCCCGCGGCATCTCCCACCAGCAATATATTGTCCTTGGCCGGCTGAAATGCTCCGGATAAAAGCGGTTCATGGAGCAGCGCGATGGCGCAGCCGTCTTTCCATATGGGCTTGTTTTCGGATGTAAACCCATACGGTAAAAGGGTTTCGATGATCTCGGCGCCCAGTTCGCGAATCCCCGCGCCCTCGATTAAGAACACGTCATTTTTTTGATTGACATTGAACCTCGGCCGGGGAAGGCCTCTTGGAAAAAACCAGTGAATAAAATTCGTATCCAGATTCAATGCGCCGGAATAGCATTCCCGGACCGGCCCGGAATATCGAACGGCAAGATCGGGGAAAATCGATCGCCTGACCACCGATGTCGCACCATCCGCGCCGATGACAAACCGCGCACGAATGGTTTCCGTGTTTCCCTGCCGTTGCGTGATAACATGATAATATCCTTCTTCTGAAACGACATGATCGACCCGGGCTCCTTCCTTGATGGTGACGCCCGACTCCCGGGCCCGATTGACCAGCCAGAAATCGAAGTCTTTTCTCCAGCCGATCCATGTGGGCCATTCGAGGGTTTGAATTTCCGCTCCCGCGACATGGAGCTGATGACCTGATAGTTTAGGCGGCGTCACGAACACGGATTCGGGGATTTCACCGAATTCCTCCCGGATGCTGTTGATCGACCAGTCCCCCATGATCATTCCGGTACAGACCTTATCGCGGGGAAGTGCTCTTTTTTCGATCATCAGCGTCTTTAAGCCATATTCCGCGCAGCGCTTCGAAGCGGCCGCGCCACCGGGCCCGCCCCCCACCACGACAACATCATAAGACCGAGAGTTCTCCATATGACCGCTTCCTTTCGAAAAATTTTCTTTTTTCCCCTCGACGAGATCAGCACGCCGGGATTAAGCGGACCGGATGATCGCCGCAGCGGCCGAGGCGGCAATGACAGCCGCTTTTTTCATCTTATCGTCCGACTGCATCAGCTTTTCAGAAAGAGATGTCCCGGCCGCCGATATTGCCTTTAAGTCATCAAATAACGTCTCTTCCTTCTTAATAAAATGCGTATCAATTTCTCCGGCGATAAAGCGGGGGTTTTCCATAACCGCTTTATGGAAATCGATATTGGTTTTAACGCCCGTGATGATGTACTCATAGAGCGCCCGCCGCATTCGTGAAATCGCTTCTTCCCGGTTTCTACCCCAGGCGATCAATTTAGAGACCATCGAATCATAAAAAGGCGGTATTGTATAGGTGGAATACACCCCGCTGTCGACGCGTATTCCGATGCCGCCCGGTGGCCGGTAGTTTTTTACTTTCCCCGGAGCAGGAGAAAAATCCGCCAACGGGTCTTCCGCATTGATTCGGCACTCGATCGCCCATCCGTTGATGACGACCTGCTCCTGAGTAAAACTGAGCGGTTTTCCGGCAGCGATGCGGATTTGCTCTTTGACGATATCGATGCCGGTCACCATCTCCGTAACGGGGTGCTCAACCTGAACCCGGGTATTCATTTCCATGAAATAGAATTTTCCTTCGGAAAAAATGAACTCGATGGTTCCGGCGCCCTCGTAGCCCAGCCAACTGGCGGCTTTCACGGCCGCCTCTCCCATTTGAGCCCGCAATTGGGGCGTCAATGCGGGGGAGGGGGCTTCCTCGATCACCTTTTGGTAGCGTCGCTGAATGGAACACTCCCTTTCGTTCAAATGCACGACATTGCCATGGGAATCTCCCAATATCTGTACTTCAATGTGACGCGGATGGGACACATATTTTTCGATATAGACATCCGGCAAGTTGAACGCGGCAGCGGCAATGGTTCTTGAATTCGCGAGAGCTTTTAACATCTCCCCCTCATGGTGCACAATATTCATGCCGATACCGCCGCCGCCGCCGGAAGGTTTTATGATAACGGGATATCCGATTTCATTTGCGATGCGTATGGCCTCACCATCGTCAATCGCCGGATCTTCCGTGCCCGGAACGATCGGCGTTCCCGCTTTTTTCATTTCCCGCCGGGCAGCAATCTTGTTTCCCATCAGATCGAGCACCCGGCTTGACGGCCCAATGAATTTGATCCCCTCTTTTTCGCATCTGTCCGCGAATTGTGAGTTTTCCGCCAGAAAACCGTAGCCGGGATGAATGGCATCGGCCTTTGATTCCTTGGCCACCTCGATCAGTTTTTCGATATTCAGATAACTCCGGGATGCCGGAGCGGGACCGATAAGATAGGATTCGTCGGCATATTTCGTAAACAGCGCGGTTGCGTCCGCTTCCGAGTACACGGCCACGGAAGCGATACCCAATTCCCTGCAGGCGCGCATAATGCGTATGGCGATCTCCCCTCGATTGGCGATAAGTATCTTATTCATTTTTCGGCTCCACAATCATTAGAATATCATCAGAATCAAGCATTTCTCCTTCCTCGAAGAAAATCTTTTTTACGATGCCGGCATGGGGCGAATTGACATCTCTGAGCATCTTCATGGCCTCGATCGTTGCAATTTGCTCACCCTGATCGATGACCTGATCCGGGGAAACCTTTATAGAAACCAACATTCCCGCCATCATCGGTTTAATCGCCCCCGGGGAGTCTTCTTTTAACCGTTTCGGTTTTACGCCGGCGCCTTTTTCCTGAACGCTCCCATCCCCGTCTCCCGATCCCAGACCATTTACGGTTACGTTGAAATCTTCTCCCTCAACGGTTACACAGAACGACATCGGGAAATTCATTGCCGCTCCACTTACCGTTTGCTTAGCGGGTGCACTCGGTTTGGCCGTTTTTTTGGATTTTGTGGCGGCCTCGACCTTGGCGGCATGTTTTTTGGCGTCCATGCCGGGGATGAGCAATTGAAGCAAAAATTCATCGTCGGAAAGATCAGGCCCCACCTCTTTTCGCAATTGCTCAAGGGGTTTATGCCGATTGACCGGTTTCCAGCTCAGAATGGCTTTTGCCTCCGGAATCGAATTGATACGAGCCATGAGCGCTGAATCGATGGGGCCAGGTGGATCTCCGTAGTGTCCACCGATATATTTGATGGATTGATCGAGAATTCGTTTATAGCGTTCACCCACCATGCAGTTTTCAACCGCCTGGGCACCGACGATTTGCGAGAACGGGGTTGCCATCACCGGATACCCGAAGTCCTTTCGAACCTGGATAGCCTCTTCGATAAATTCCTCCAAACGGTCTTCTATTTTCAGTTCCGCAAGCTGGCGATGCAGATTCGTCATCATGCCGCCGGGTATCTGGTGCTCGAAATGATACTCGTTGTATTCCTGGACCGTCCCCTTGGGAAAGCCGGCGCTCTCGGCGACCTCCTTAAAATGGCTGCACATTTTCGCAAGTGCCTCATCGTTAATATCGTCGGTGTACCCGAGATGTCGCGTATTTTCCAATATATTCATGATAGAGGGCAGCGAGGTGCCGTTGGCGAGAACGGGAACGGCCGTATGCAACGTGTCCGCGCCCGCTTTAACCGCCTCCAGGTAGCATAAGGGTGCCACCCCGACGTTACAATGGGAGTGAAACTCTACGGGCAGGTCATCGCAATTTTCCTTTACCACCGTGATGAGCTCCCGTGTGCGCTCGGGGTTGATGACGCCGCCGGCATCCTCGATCATGATGCCGTCAACGACATCCTTTATTTCCGCTATCAGCCGGGTCTTTTTGGCCCAATGTTCCTTGTCGTGAACGGGACTGTAAGTATACATCAGCGCCGGAAACACTTTGCAACCCAAGTCCCGAGACAGCTTCGCGAAATAATGGAATCTCTCCATATCGGTTTGGTAATCGCACACCCAGAAGCTATTGACGCCGTTGGCAGCCATTCGCTCGATCCAGAGGGCAATGGCATCCCGGGGAGTGTCGACGTCAAATGAAGCCAGACTTGCCGTCATGTAGGAGCCGCGCAACGGGGTCTTGGTGATTAACTGGGCCAGTTTTCGAATCCGGTCCCATGGATCCTCGATAAGATTACGAACCTGAACGGTGATTCCCATGCTGCCGATGGTGGCGATTTCTTGAAACCCCACCTCATCCATAACCGGTGCTATCGGGAGAATCATCTCATTTGACATGAGATAGGCCCAAAGACTCTGTTGGGCGTCTCTGATCGTTTGATCGACAAAGTGTATCTTACGCATGTTCATTCCCTTTCGGCGGATAGCCGAATGCTCGTTTCAATAACGAAATTCGGCGCTCAAAGTTGCAGTGAAAGCTATTTTTATGATACCGATTCATCCATTACGGTGATCTTATTTTGCAAATTCCAGAGATCGGGTTTTCTCGGAAAAATTCTTTAGATCAATTTCGACCTTGATGACTTCACTTTTGGTGGCGCCCGGACCGGCCGCCGGAAATATACCGCCCCTGACCGTTACAACCTGGGGAAGCGCCTCATATTTATGGATCGCCTCGGCATTCCCGCCGCATGCGGGTTTTGTCCGGCGCAACAGCCCGTCTTCAGGATCAATTTCCAGACCGATGCAATCCGTTGTGAGAACCGTCTTGAACAGGACCGACAACCTTGGGGCAATGTCCATCGCTCGCAGTGAATGAAGCATGATCAATATTCCCGGTTGCCCTGTTTTGCAGAAACACTTAAATGCTTCCAGATAAGTGTCCGCGTTGTAAGGCTCATATTCCGGTCCTTCTATGCTGAATATCCTGTCCGCGCCGAACGTGGCGATCTGCTTGCATGCTTCCGACAGGCTCTTTCCTACAAGCACCAGTAGAAGCTTCCCGTTAATGTCATTTGCCAGTTTTCTACCAATACCGATTAATTCGAAAGTTCCAGGGTCCAACCCGCCGTCTATAACCTCCCCCCATATCAGAACGTCTTTGTTCTTCATGGTTTGCTCCTTTGTTCAAAATGCCTTATAAAAATGCTGGTTACATTTTCAATGTAAAAGATTCTCGCAATTTTCCGGCATTATTTTTTGCGCTATAAGTTTGATATTTTGCTTTTTTTGAAAAAGCAATTATTATGGTTGTCTTAATAAACTCCCCGAGTCCGGTTGGTGCATTTAGAAGTAATGACATTTGATTCGGTATTTCACAGGCTGCAAGAAGTTTCTGTCCTTGTGGCAATAGTGGCGGTTTAAGATCCGCAAGGCAAGAAAGAAAAACTAAAAAGCCATTGATGATAACTAAAAGTATTCTGCTTATAACGGATTTTGGGGAAGCTGATACCCCAGTCCCGGTAGGGACGACAGAGAATAGCCCGGCAATTCATTGCCGGGAGATGGGCCATCCGATTTCATACCGTCCCGTAGGGACGACAGAAACATACCGTTTCCAAGGCGGTTCAGATAATCAAAGGGAATTCTTCCAGTAGTTGTAAAGATGAATATTCCGTTATAATCGGGAAAAAGGCGGGGTGGGACCGATAACGTTTCCGCTGTCGGCTCTTTTTAGTTATCATCAATAGCTTTTTAGTTTTTCTTTCTTGCGTTTAATCTGTGAACTGAACATTATGTCACAAAGATCAAAAATTGCTTATAGGTTAGATATCGGATCCGGTGATGGTCTCCTCGCTTCCACGGGGGTGGCAATGCCACGTTGGCCTCTTTCAGCACTCATCCTTATTTCGTTTCCAGCTCGTGTCAGGCCCGCTGATTTTATTCTGACTCAGAGCTTGCAATATATTATCAAAATTGTGGGTACCCCGACCATTCCAGCTTTTGTTTGTACGAAGAAGATGATTTAGCTTTGACCGATGCATCTGTTGTGCTTTTTTGCATCGCATCCTACCCCAAATTGGATATACGAATAGCATATCGGCAGGCGTTTGTACACTATACGAAAGTATAATTTTAATGTTCAAATGATAAAACAAAGAAGGGATCAGAAAAAATGCAAGTTCTTCGAAGCCACGGATTCTTTCCCGAAAGGAAAATTGAGAGTAACATGAAGGAACGAAACGGGACTCAATTCCCATCCGCACCCCTCTTATGCGCCGCCTGTGTGCTCATTTTTTTCTCGCTGTTCGGCTGCGAGGCGAAGCTCAATCTGGAAGGAGTGAATAAGGAACTTGCCAAAAGCGGCGTTCGCACCGATCAATACCAGAAGATGGTATCCAATCAAGGCGCCATTATTATCGTGGGCTCGCAGGGCCTGGTGCTGACAAGCGATAAACAGGGCGCCTTCTGGCAGCGACGAATCGTTGACGGCAAACCGAATTTTATCGGTCTTACCGTTTGCCCCGACAAAGCGCTGGCCGCAATGAGCTTTGACCGCCGCCTCTGGAAAAGCGCCGACAATGGCCAAACCTGGACGAGCACTCCCATCACCACCAAGCAAGATGTCCTCGATCTTCACTGCGCACCGGACGGGTCTTACTGGGTAACGGGAAGCCGCAGCACACTATTGCACAGCACGGACTCGGGGGAGAGCTGGCAGGAGAGTGATCTCGGCGAGGATGCGATTATCACCTACATCAAGTTCTTTGATGAGAATACGGGTATTCTCGCCGGTGAGTTCGGCATGTTTTACAAAACCACCGATGGGGGGAACAGCTGGCAATCCGCCGGTGTGATCGGCGAGGAGTTGTATCCGCTGGCGGTCTATTTTGCCGATGAAAATACCGGGTGGGCCGGCGGTCTCGGCGGCATCATCATGAAAACAACGGATGGCGGCGTTACCTGGACCCGGCAGGAAGTGGAAATCCCCGCGCCGGTCTATAGTTTTTTCGGCGACGGCCAAAATCTTTATGCCCTTGCGGACGGCAATTCGGTATTGGCGTTTACAAACGAGAAATGGCGGCGGTTAAAAACCCCGGCCGCTCCCGTGTACCTGAGCGGCGGCATTGTTCTCGATAACAAGCAATTGCTGGTAGCCGGTGGTTTTGGAATGCTGTTAACCCTTCCGGCTGAAAATGCCGCATCCGCCAATTGAACCGGATGAAACCGAGGTTAACCAAAACTTAGCGGCTTAGAAATTAGCAATATACCGTTTACCAGGTGAGACCGACTCGGTTTTCAAAACCGGGTCGGTCTTTCGAGAAGATCTCAAGCGGTATTTTAGAAATATCCAACTCCCGTAATTTAAGTAGAGGGTGCCATGTCAAAAATAAACCGAGTTTTCTCAAGCATTCAAAGCTATGTGTTCCGTCATCCGCGGCTGTATTTATCAGCGGTGGCGCTGGCAACAATCTTTTTTGCCATGCAGATTCCGGCCCTCCAGCTGTATTCGGAATTTGCCGATCTTCTGCCGCAGACCCACCCCTATATCGTGCTGCATAATCAGATCAAGGATAATTTCGGCGGCGCAAACGTAATCATTGTCGGCGTTGAAGTAAATGAGGGGGATATCTTCACCAACGACACGCTGGCCCGGATTCACCGGATCACGCAGGGGGTGGACACGCTTCCGGGTATCAACCATAACCTCGTTGCCAGCCTGACCCATCGAAATTCTCGCAAAATCTGGCTCACAGAGGTGGGCAACATCGATTCGAAGTCCTACTATGACCCGGAACAATCCAATATGTCCAAGGAAGAGCTGGACCAAATGAGAGCCGATATCGTCGCCAATCCAACGATCTATGGCCCGCTCGTATCACCGGACATGAAAATCGCCCTCGTCAAAGCCCAGTTAAATGAAGGGCAGCTCGATTATGAAAAGACGTTCGAGCAGTTGCAAGCCATGAGAAAAGCCGAAGCCCATGACGGTATTTCCATTTACGCCACCGGCCAGCCGGTACTGATCGGCTGGGCCTATACCTATAAGGAGCAGCTCTACCAGATATTCTTTTTCACCGCCCTCATCATGCTATCTTTGCTGATCTATTATTTCCGGAAGGCTTACGGCATTCTCATTCCCGCCTGCGGGGTGATTGTGTCCGCGACCTGGGGGCTCGGGATCATCAGCCTTTTCGGATACAACCTCGATCCGCTGGGGCTCGTCATTCCCTTCCTCATCTCCGCGCGCGCCATGTCCCACGGGATTCAGATCGTGGAACGCTACTACGTCGAACTAAATAACTATGACAATCCGACGCTTGCGGCCCGGCATACCTTTGAAAGTCTTTTCCGGCCCGGCTCTCTGGGGGTCATCTCGGATGCCATCGGGCTTATCCTGATCGCCGTCGGTTCCATTCCGCTCAACACGAAGCTTGCCTATTATTCCACGCTCTGGGCCTTATCCATCATCGTGACCATCTTGTTGGGCGTTCCAGTCCTTCTCTCCACGCTTCCCAAGCCTAAAAACATCGTTATGAAACCCAATGCCCTGCGGGTAGTGGGTACCGCCTGCGCCAAATTATTGAGCGCCGAGAAATCCCCCAAAGTCGTTTTGTGGATTGCGGCCGGATTGATTGTTGTCGGCTTTTACTGCTGCTCTCTTGTCAAGATCGGTGAGTCCGAACCGGGGTCTCCCATTTTGTATCGGGACCACGATTACAATATCTCCTCCAAGATCATCAATGACCGCTTTCCGGGATCCGAGGAACTCTATCTTGTCGCCGAAACGACCGAAAAGCACGGCCTCAAGCGCCCTGATGTATTGCGAGCCCTGGAGGATCTCGAGCGCCATATGATGACCGACCCCGAGGTCGGTGGCGCCAAGGGCATACCGGATCTGGTGAAGAACCTGAACCGGCTGCTGCATAACTGCGACCCCAAGTGGTATCAGATACCGCTCGATGCGACCTATACCGGGGGGCTTCTTTTTACCTTCATGGCATCGAGTCCCATTCCCGGCGCCTTGAACGAGTTTGCCGATACCAATGAGCGCATCGCAAACCTCGTCTTCTACTACAAGGACCATAAGGGGGAAACGATTCGTCGCGCGATTCACATGGCCAAGCAATGGATCGATGAGAACAAGGGGAAAGTCGAGGGCCTGACCATCCGGCTTGCCGGCGGTACAATCGGCGTTACCGCCTCAATGAACGAGTCCGCCTTTGAGAGCAACCTTCTAACCCTGCCGCTGGTATTTTTGTTTATCTGGATTTCCGTCTATATCGGCTACCAGTCTTTCCACTCCGGGCTCATGGTGTTCATGGCCATGACCTACGCCACGACCCTGACCTACGCCTATATGGGGCTCGCAAACGTTCCCATCAATGTCAATACGGTGCCGGTTATTGCCGTCGGAGTCGGGGTGGGCATCGATTACTCCATTTATATGATGGATCGTATTCGGGAAGAGATGGCAACCTATAAGGACATCACCAAGGCAACCTGGCGTGCGATTTCCACCACCGGCCTTGCCGTCAGTTTCACGGCGCTCACCCTCATCCTTGGGATTGCCATGTGGATTGTCCTCTCGGATCTTCGGTTCCAGGCGGATGCGGCGCGCCTCCTTTCCGTCATGGTCATCCTCAATGCCATGTGCGCCATGATCCTGGTTCCCTCCTGGGCGCTGGCATTCAAACCGAAATTCATCATGGAAGTCGCGGAAAAAGACGAGGTGTCCTTGAATACCAATACGGCTGACACGTTTACCAAAACCATAGCAGCGGCATAACCAAAAGGGGTCTTGATCATCGATTCGGCCGAAACCATGATCAAGGCCCAACTAGGAGACCACCATAAATAACTTCAAACGGGGAAAAAGGAGACAAGCATGAGCCTTAAACAGGGTCGCGGTATGCCGGCCGCCATCATCGGAATCGGCGTATTGTTGTTAATGAGTTTTCTGGTCGTTACGCAATCGTACGCCGATCCGGCAAAGTGGAGCGGGTATATTGAAAGCGCCAACTATTATCGGGATGAAGTTGGATGGTCAAAAAACCGGCTGGCCGCCCAGCTTGAGGGAAAAAAGGATGTGGGCAATGCCGGAATCTTTCAAAAAGTCGCGTTTAACGTTGCCTTTCGAGTCAGCTATGACGCCGTCTATGAGATAAACGATGATGAATTCGGCGATGAGGCCGGTGGCGCCATCATGCTGGAAAACCAGGGGGCAAATATCGGTCTCGGGCCCTTTTCCGTTCCCCATGGCGGCGGCATCATCAATCACGATTCTTTTGCCGGACTGACGGGGATCACCTCGAATAAGTTTGGATTTGATCTTAGAAGAAATCCCAACGAGGGCTTGATTGTCCTGGGAGAGCATCTCCACCCGGCCGGCGGCGGTGTTACCTTTGGTGTTCCGGTCCGGCCCTTTGACAAAGATCCCCGGGGCAGCATCAATCGGTATATGGATTATAACAAGGATGAGCTGGCATCCCCGGAGCTTTTCAGTGATGAATGCGACTGGCTTCGCGAGGCCTATATGGATGCGAGCCTGCCCATTGCCGGTAAGTCCCTTAATTTCAGAATCGGCAAGCAGCAGGTGGTCTGGGGCCGAACCGATCTGTTCCGGGTGCTCGATATTATCAACCCGGTCGATTACTCCCGGAACAACATCTATGACGAGCTGGAAGATATTCGTATCCCCATGTGGATATTCAATGCGGAGTACCGTAACGGGGCTACCGGAATTCTCGATGATTTCAACGTTCAGCTGATCTGGAACTTCGATCGGTTCCGCCCCAGCAATCTCGGCCAGGCCGGTACACCCAATCAGATGTTGAACGCGGGCAGTTTCTTCCGCGGCATGAGAAACCTCTGGGACAACGGCGGCACGGTTTCGAATTTCGGTCTCGGGGGGGTCGTGACGACGGATTTTGGCCCTCACCAGATCGGCTTGCGGGATGCGGAATTGCCGGACTGGGAGTTGAGCAATACGCAGGTGGGCTTGAAGGTGGAAGGCGTATTTAAAGATTTCGGTTGGTCAATCAACGGAATGAATTACCGCTCACAGCTTCCTTCGCTGCGAGCCGGCGGAATACCGGTGGATGATCCTTTCACCGGGGCCTCGTATGACAGCAGGGATTATCTGATTGCCTTTGACCTGTACTTTCCGCGAGTCAATCTGCTCGGTGGTTCCATCGATTATTTCTCGCAGGCAATCGATACGGTATTTCGCATAGAGGGTGCCTGGACGGAGGGTGAGGAGTTCGCCAATACGCTCAGCCCAAGACTCTTTTCGGAATCCGATGTCGTGCGCTACGTCTTCGGCGCGGACAAGAATATCTTCATTCGCGCCATCAACAACACCAAGGCCATTATGTTCTCGGCGCAGATATTCGGTCAGCACATTTTAGAGCATGAGGTGGAAACAACAGTCCTGACGGGTCAGACAAATCAGGCCGCCGGCGGAAATTCCGTTTACCAGAAAGCCGGTATGCCGGACTGGGAAGAGAACTGGATCGCGACATTACTGATAAAAGGCTGGTGGATGAACGACCAGTTGAGTCCGCAGGTGGTTTTTGCCCACGATTTCAAAGCCCATGCCGATGCCATCGCACCCTCTGTTGAGTGGCTGATCAGCGATCACTGGAAGATGAACGTCGGCTTCAATATCAAATTCGGCCGGGATTACGACAGCAGCACCTTTCTATGGGATGATTGCCGTTCCGCCAATATGTACCCGCCGTTTACCACCACGGGTTCCTATTCGAACATAGCGTCCACCCTGGGCTTGGCGGGATGGGAGCCCCTGGGGCGGTTCCGTGCGGGCCCCATCGGCATGGCGCAAATGGAAGACGAATTCCAGTTCACCTTTCAATACCGGTTCTAACCCTTTGTCATCAGCATGCACGTGATAGCGCGCATGCTGATGCGAGGCCTCAACGATTAACGATTAACGATTAACGCTTAACACTTAAAACTTGAAAAAAGGAAGATCCCATGAATCCAAAAAACCATCTTCTCTGCATCACCTTTCTCGGCCTCGCAATGTTGATTTGCGCACTGGCCCCGTCGGCCGGTATGGCAGTAACCGCCGCGGATGTAGAAACCTCCTTTTACCCTTATAAAAACGGCGCCCCGAAATTCCCGGGACTATCGAGCGGCATGATCATCTCTTCGGCCAATGTGGATCAGTTCAAGGACATCATTGATGTCGAGCTGTTTAAAATGCTCAAGGATGGCTGGCTTGAGATGAAAGCAACGGAAACAACTTCCTTTGATTTGCATCCCAATTACGTAAAGGCGACGGCAGATAACCTGGGGAAGGTGTCTCTCGGTGCCGAAGTAGGCCAGATCAACGGCTTTGTTGCCGGCCGCCCCTTTCCTGAAGAACCCCAGACGAGTGATTCTCGCGCCGGAGAGAAACTGGCCTGGAATTTTAAATTCGGCTACAACTGGGGGGATAGCGCGGTCATTATGCCCTTCTACTGGAAGTTTAAGGACATGAAAAAGGAGGTGGTTGAGCGAACCCTCAAGTTCAATTTCAATTTTTTAAATTTTAAACACCGGGTGGATCAAGATCCCAAGCCCGATATCACCCCCAATCCCTCGGAGCTCTTCCGCGCAACCTATGTGCAGGTTTTGGAACCGTATGACGTGGCAAACACCCAGCTATTGATTCATCGGGCCGAAAATGACCAGAAGCTCGATAATTCCTGGTTATACCTGGGGTTTCAGCGCCGGGTACGACGCCTCGCCACCGGTCAGATCACGGACGCGTTTCTGGGCTCCGATGTCATGATCGAAGACTTCGAAGGCTACAACGGCCGGGTCTGTGACATGAAATGGACCTACAAGGCCACCCGGAATATGATGCTGCCTTTCTACAACCATAATGACATGGTGCTGGATGAGGAAACCCATAAAAATGATCCCGAGGGTTATAAGGTGGTCTCATTTGGCGGGAAAGGGGGATGCTTTCAAAACGTCAACTGGCAACTGCGTAAAGCCTATGAGGTGGAATCCGTTCCGGTGGACCCCAGCCATCCCATCAAAAAGCGTGTTCACTTCATTGATGCGCAAACCTTTGCCCAATCCCGGGTCAATATCTATGACCGCGCCGGAAACCTTTGGAAATGCTGGATACTCGGCAAGGCACACCCCGATAATCACCTGCCGAAGAACAAGGGAACCGGCGTTGCCATCGACGACAGCGTGGCTCAGATCGATGTTCAAGCCATGCACTGTACGACCGCTCAGTTCAAAGGCATCGTTGACAGAACCCTCAGCCCGCCTGATGTTTTCAACGTCCAAAACCTAAGAGCAACCGGCAATTAATCCTCGGAAATGATAACGGGCCTTCTCCCACCGGGGGAAGGCCCGAAAATTCGTAATTGAAAGCCTGTCGGCACCCTATCCTGTTTCATCCCCTCCTCCCACACACAGATTTCTCTATTGCCAAAATAAGATTGATAATTGGGTGAAAGGAAGGATATAAATGGGCTGCTGGATATAGGAGTTTCCGCTTCGTATCCGTGAGCCCGCTTGCAACCCGAGTTAATGATGTTAATCCATCCTTTCAACAAAAGGGGGCTATCTTGTATCTAAACCTTAACCAGTTAAGATCTTTCTATACCGCGGCAAAGACAAAGAGTATTACAAGGGCCGCCGCGGAGCTTTGCGTTACACCGGGAGCCGTCACATTGCAGACAAAGCAGCTGGAAGAACACACGGGCGTCCGGCTGCTTGTCCGGACGGGCAATTCCATGCAACTTACGGATGCAGGTGCGGAGGTATATAAAAGGACCCAGCATATTTTTGAACAGATTGAAAACCTGGAAAAATTCATTGAGGACATCAGCGAGCGAAAGTCCGGCGTCTTGATAATCGGCTGTTCCGAAACGGCCGCCATATCGGTTGTACCCTCCATTATCAAAGAGTTTAAAAAAAATTACCCCGGAATAAAGACGGTACTAGACAGGGGAACTACCAAGGATATGATTCAAAGCCTTCTGGATCGCAAAACCGAGCTTGTGGTTGTTCGTTATGGACTGAATGACAAAAGGCTGGATGACAAAAGCGTCAAAATGCACTATATGGGGAAAAAAGAAATCATACTGGTTGCCGCCCGGGAAAGCGTTCTGGTACCGAAGAATATGATCCTTCCAGAAGAACTAAACGATATTCCGATTATCCTCCCCATCAAGGGATCCGCCACCAGGGAGATTGTGAGCGAGCATTTAAAGAAATTTTCCGTTTCTCCAAAAGTCATTATGGAATCTTCCAGCATCGCGTTTATTAAAGAGTTTACGCGCGATGACGAGGGGGTCAGTTTCGTTTGCAGAGATGTAGTGCTAACTGAGTTGTCCGAAGGTAATCTTAAAGAGGTTCGGATATCAGGGTTTACGCCGTATATTGATTATGGAGTCGCTTATTTAAATCGAAGTGATTTGTCACAGGCAGCTTTGGCATTTCTTAAAACGATTGAAAAATTGAAGGCCCCGATCTAACACGGCGTAAAAAGCGCCGGAGAACAGTTAATTAGAAGATATCAATTGGCGATAGCGGGAACCCGGCAATTTTGAATCTGAATTTCTAGGACGCGTTCATAGAACTCTTTTTCAGCGATCTTTTTTGAAGCCCCTAAAAAAAACCATGCCTTTACGCCTTTCTCCATTTCACTGAAATGGTGGTGCGGCGCCGCCCCCGTTCCCCATCTGGGCCATATGTGGCAAAATTTTCTTGAGTAGCGAGACAATTTGTCGGCATCCTTCACGATTTTATCATTTAACGAAACGGCATGGTTTCGGGTATCATGCCCGTCGATAATAGCCACGACTTCATCGAGTTGCGTCTTATCATAAAATACTCTGCTCAAGATTCCTTCGGCAAGACGAGCGCCTATTTCTTCATGAATCTTTATCTTTTCAGGATCGCCTTTCATTATCCGCATCATAATGGATTGTTTCTCCGGCAGTTGACTCCAACCAATATCATGCAAGATGGCCGCGGGAATGACAATATGCCTGTCACCACCTTCCGTTTCCAATAGCTCAAGGCAGAATCGCACCACTTCTTTCGTGTGCAATTCATTGTTCATAACCAGAAGATACGGTTTTGCCAAGTCGAATATCTTTTTTTCGATCGCTGTCCATTGTTTTAGCATACGGATTACTTCTCCCTCCAATTCCAATACCGCCACGACCCATCCATGGTCTTGATAAACAGATTGATCTTTTGCGCTTGACAACACAAGCAAAAAAAACTCAAAAGTATTTTACTATATCTAAAAAGCCCTAAACCGAGGTTTCGGAGGGGTAAGTCAACGAATCTCCGCAAATCCGTGTGATTTAGGCCCAAATCCGGATCAGCAAGTCTCGATCAATCCGGTCCTCCGCCCGCCCGAAAAGGAATAGACACCCTTGATTTGAGCATTTTCATCATCCGGCTTCGGGAGATATACCGCAATTCTCCAAATTCATTCCTAACCCCGATAAACGGGATAAGTACCTTTACGAAATAATTTTCTGGCAAAAGCGTGCAGAAAATTATTTCTCAGGTACTGTCTAAAGTCTGTCTTAGGAATTTTATTGACAAGCAACCATTTTGATACCATATTGCAATCAATAATTGCAAGGAGGTTGATATGGCATCAATTACCGTTAAAAACATACCACAAGAGCTATATAAAAAATTAAAAATAGTTGCATCTATGAATCACCGGAGCCTCAATGGCGAGATAATTAATTGTCTTGAATCCGTCTTAACGCCTCGGAAATTATCCGTTGCCGATAAATTGTCCAGGGCAACAAAAATACGAGCCCAAATTAGTACCGTTGTATTTGATCCTGATGAAATCAAAAAAGCCATCGAAGAAGGCCGAGAATGATCATTGTTGATACAAATGTAATTGCTTATCTGTATCTTCCAACCAGCTATACGCCTGCCGCCGAAAAATTGCTTATACAGGAACCGGTTTGGGGGGCACCTTATCTTTGGAGAAGTGAGCTTAGAAATGTCATTGCCCTCTACCTGCGAAAAAAAATGCTCTCATTTGACCAAGCGATTCAAATCCAGACAGAGGCTGAATTGCTAATGTTAGAAAAGGAATTTGAGGTCAATTCCTCCGACCTTCTATCTCT
Organism: Pseudomonadota bacterium; assembly: GCA_043797445.1. Lineage (GTDB taxonomy): Bacteria > Desulfobacterota > Desulfobacteria > Desulfobacterales > JAFDDL01 > JAZDPP01. The sequence goes on along the minus strand of JAZDPP010000129.1, from coordinate 6,078 downwards.
TGTTAAAGATAGTACTTGCTCTGCGTATGATTGCGAATTTGTAGCTTTAGCGAAAAATCTAAACGCTACTCTTGTAACAATTGATAACAAAATCCTTTCCGAATTTCCCTCAACAGCAAAATCTATCGAACAGTTTCTCCAAGAATCCCAACCCGGACAAGCCGGAACCAAAAAGGTTTGATTGCTATGCTAATCCCCCTCATTAACAAAAATGATGACCTGCCAATTCTTCCGCAGTAATACTTACCCAACGAAGAAGACGCTCTCGCAATTGTTCTTCTATATTCAGAACGCCAATTCGTTCCGCAAGGACTTTCTCATCAATCATTTTCTCGATTAGGAGCAAGCGAGCAAATTCTCTGTCTTTTTCCCTGTAAGCTGCAAGCTTGCTGGCGGCAAGATCGTGCACCTCAATGCATAAACCTGTCTTGCCACGTGTCGATATGGGATCGCTAATCGACGTTGTTCTTTGCTCCCAACCATAAGGCAGTATGGCTGATTCAATCGATACCCCATGGACATAGAAGCCATGGGTTTGATGGAACATTGACAATTCACCCAGAGCACCGTCGATAGCATCAACGGTTTCGGGCCTATTCTTCGGCTGGACGTCGACTTCGATTGAAGCGCGGAGGCTCTCCGGTGCATCCGGAAATTCCCCCAGTAGCGCCTGAGAACCAAATATCCATAGCTCGGTGTCGTTTGAGACATCACAAGCTGCACGGATCGCATGTTCAAGTTGATCGCGTGTCATTCTTGTTCACCAGGCTTGTCAGTCAGCCGTACCCTTTCGCCGGCGGTCAAAATTGCAAAAAAGGGGTTGCTCTGGCGCAAGCGATTGGCGCGTTCGCTGGAAGACGTGAGAAAGCGTGCCAGACGTTGAATAGAATACGTATCGAGGATATTGCGCCATTCCATGATATCTCCGGTCGCCGTCCCCTGATTTTCCTTGAGCAGACGATCAATATAATCTTTCGCGCGTCGTAAAAATGAAGTATCCTTTATAAGGATGTCGGATAGCTTTTGAGACAGCGCCTTTAATTGGCGTTCCTTTTCCCTGTGTGTCAGAGTTTTCTTTGCCCGCTGCCGGGCAGCGCCGGTTAATGGTGACGTCAAAACACCGTATAAAGCGGTAACACCTCCAGGCTCGATATCTGGAATGTCCGCCTTTGTAAAACCCTCGAGTTCAATGGTCAAATCAAAGTCCTTCTCGACTTTGCCGAGCCCATCGCGCAGTTGACGAATGCATTTTGTCAGATGAAGAGATTCATGGAGCAATCCCACTCTCAAAGGTTCATCAATTTCCTTTGGAACTGCCTGTATCCATGCCGCATATGGGGGATGTGTCAGGTTCATAATTTCATTTTTGATCGCGGTGAGCAGTTGCTCATAGCGCTTTTTTTCCGCCTGAAACAACTCTAATGTAATTTGCATGAGCCGATCCGAGCGGCGGATTTCATACTGGTGCTTTCGCCCGCCACCAATTCGGGAAATAAACCCCGATCTCAAGAGCTTTTCCAAGGCTTTTTGAGCGCCTGGTACCGTAAGTCCCGCTCGTTTGGCAACATCCGAAGCTGTTAGAGGGCCTTCGACATCGTTTGCCATGACCCTTAGTAATCGCACATGTGCTCGGGTGCCAAGAATCTCATTCAATGGATAGCGCGAAGGATCCTGTTCGGAGGCAATTGGGCGCATTTTGGGTGTCTCCGTCGTCGTACGGTTTATTTATTACCGAACTATAAACTATAGTTTTTAATTGTCAACTATTATTTAGATATAAAGGGAGTCATATTCCCCTTAATTGGTGCTCCGGTCACCGGCTTTGGGTGAGTGTGCGCGCCCAAAAAACGTTCTGATGTCACGCAGCAGGAGTTCCGGTGGATAGGCGAGGAACCGCATCGCACTCAGCCGGAAGCGAGCAAAATATTATAAAAATCATCGTTGGCCAAGGCCAGGTGGGTAAAAGCTTTATGATGTTTCAACATCGGCTGCATCATTGTCGTCTGCGCGCTCACATTGCACAAGGCCGCCGGCACACCGGCACGATTTCATGACATGATTGTGGATGTCTTTCGCATCCGGATTCCAGATCTGCTGTTTATCGTGGATGCCGTAACCGGTATGGAAGGCAATGGCCCGGCATCGTCTGAATTGCGGGACATCGGACTCATTCTGGCTTCGAATGGGAGCGAGGAAGCAATAAGTGATATACACCTGCGGAATCTCGCTCACCACAAATTTGTTTACCGCCGGAAGATAGCCCGGTCAGCCGGGAAAGCGCCTGTCTTGCGCAATCTGCTTTAACTCTGCTTCATAAGCCTCATACTCGCCCAGGTGGGCGCGCATCAGGCTCTTCCATAGTTTTCCATGGTTTGGAATAAAGAAGTGCAGCAGCTCGTGGACGATGACATAGTCCCACAGTTCGGTTTTCAGGTCGAGCAGATCGGTGTTGAAGTTCAGGTGGCCGCTGGTGGAGCACGAGGCCCATTTGTTGCTCATCGGCCGCACCCCGAGCCAAACGACATCCACATCGAGTTTGCCGGCCCAATGGCCTACCCGCGCCTTGAACGCCGCCTTTGAATCTGAATTGCCCATAAATTAAACCCGGTCTTCCTTTTCAAGGACGCGGAACAGATCGTTCACCAATGCGGTGACCTGATCGAGGTCGTCACATTTCTTAAAGATGGCAAAAGTAACCTTCTTGCGCAGCTCCCGAAGCTGGCTGTCACTGCGTTTCCAGTTCGGCGTTTCGACAAAGGCCTCCCGTATCTTACGGCTGACGGCCTCGGCGTTCCCGATCTTTGCATCCGCCAGTATACGGTAGACGAAGAACGTCAGGCCGTCGATTCCTTTGGCAGCCTGTTCTTTTTTGCGGGCTTCGTTCGCCTCCACCTCGCGAAGCAGCTTGGCCAGCGTTTCGGCCGTAGTGGTCTGCCGATCTTCAAATGCCTCCTGTACAACACGCGCGCGATCGGCCATGGCAATCAGATAGGGATCGTCACTTTGTTCTTCCGCAGCCTTTCCGATGCTCTTGATCAGGTTGATGACCTTGCTGTTGTCGCCCCCCTTTTTATCGGCGATATACTTCAGGGTACCCTCATTGAATTCCAGAGTGTCCTCGACAGGCAGGATATAGCCGGTTCCAATATGGCGCTGCACCAACGCGTTCGTCTTCCTCTGGAAGTCCCGGTCCACCATAACCTGCTTGGCGTAGGCCTTCCGGACAACGGCATAGATGGCCGCCAACGTGCCGTAGTCGCTGATGAAGGGTCGCAGGAACGCATCCGGTGAGATGATCTCGTAGAGCATCTCGATCTCCTTGTATTCCTTAAAAAACGCCTTGCGCCGCTCGGGATCACGGAAATGCCCGATGAGGGTATCGACGTCCCTGTCGTCGAAGTTGCGCTCGATCAGGCCCAGATACGCCGGCGCTTTGCTTTGCATCTTATTTTTGAAGAGCACCTTCAGGAGCTTTAAGTCCTTGACGATGGCGTTGATCTCGTCGCTGTCGAAAGCGAGGGCTTTCTCCAGCTTGTCGAAGATGCCGACGAAATCCAAAACAAAACCGTGGGGTTTCACCATCGCCTGGGCCTCATTCTCATAGGGGCGGTTCACCCGGGCGATGGCCTGCAGGAGCGTGTGGTCGCGCATGGGTTTATCGAGATACATGGCGTAGAGCACGGGTGCGTCGAAGCCGGTGAGCAGTTTCTCTGTGACGATGAGGATCTTCGGCTGCTGGTCGAGCTTGCCGAAGCTCTTGCGGATCTGCCGCTCCTTTTTCGGGTCGAGGTGGAATTCCTTCAGCAGGGCGGAGTCGTTGTGGCTGCCGGTATAGACGACCTCGGAATACTCGGGCGGGAGGAATTGATCGAGGGCGTGCTTGTAGTAGGCGCAGGCCTCGCGGTCGACGCCGACGAGAAAGGCCTTGTAGCCGAGCGGCTCGACGTTATTGCGGTAGTGTTCGGCGACGGACTGCGCCACCTTCCGGATCCGGTCCCTGCCCTTGAGAAAATTCTTCAGGTTCACGGCCCGCTCGAGGATCTTGTTCAGCTCTTCGATGTCGGCCACGCCTTCGGCCTCGGCAAGGGTGAGGAATTCCGCATCCAGCGTCTCGTGCGGAACGAGCATTTCGTTGGGGGCCATCTGGTAGTAAAGCGGCAGGGTGGTGCCGTCCTCGATGCTGTCGGCGATGGAATATTTGTGCAGGTAGCCCTGGTCGTCCTCGCATCCGAAGGTCTTGAAGGTGCCCTTGCCGTAAACGGTTTTGTCCACCGGGGTGCCGGTGAAACCCAGGAATGTCGCGTTCGGCAGCCCGGCCATGAGAAAGTTGCCGAGGTCGCCGCCGGTGGTGCGATGGGCTTCGTCGATGAGGACGTAAATGTTCGAGCGCGTGTTGAGATCCGCCGGCATGTCGCGGAATTTGTGAATCATCGTCACGATGATGCCCCTGTAGTCGTCTTTAAGCAACCGGTTGAGCCGGGCGATGCTGCCAGCGTGCTCCAGGTTGCTAAGGCCCAGCGCGGCAAGATTCTTGAGCATCTGGTCTTCCAACTCGTTGCGGTCGATCATCAGGAGGATGGTCGGCTTATCCGCCTTAGGATCTCGGAAAAGCTTTTCTGCCGCCTTGATCATGGTGAAGGTCTTGCCGCTGCCCTGGGTGTGCCATATGAGGCCGCGGGTCCGCCCGGGATCGAGGGCGCGGCCGACGGCCTTCTCCACCGCGCCGGTCTGGTGCTGCCGCAGGATGTATTTGTTCAGTTCCTCGTCCTTCTCGGCAAAGACGATGTAGTCCTTCAGGAAGGCGAGCAGTTGCGGGATGGCGCAGAAACCCTTCACCTTGGCTTCCAGCTTGCCGACCTCCTTGTCCTTCCAGTTGAAAATGTTGCGCCGCACCGTGTTCCAGGTCACCCCGTAGGAAAAGCCGATGGCATCGGTGGCGGTAAAAAGCTGCTGCGACACGAACAGCTCGGGCGTCTCGCGGTGGTAACGGCGGATCTGATCCACCGCCAGCGCAATCGCCTCGTCCTTGTTGGCGTTCTTGCACTCGATCACCAGCACCGGAATGCCGTTGATGAGAAAGACGACATCCTCCCGCGTGCCGTAGTGACCGTTGTGAAAGGCCCACTCCTCGGTGACCTCAAAGACGTTTTTCGCCGGGTTGTCGTAAGCGATCAGGATCAGGTCGCGCTCGCGCTTTTCCTCGTGGTCCGGGAACTTGCCCCGGTTGCGCAGGTGCTCGATGAATTCCCGGTTGCCGTAGATGTCGGTGTGGAGATGGCGGAACTGCCCGAGTAAGGCGCCTGGGCCTTCCGCATAGCGCGGATTGAATTCCCGAACCTTGGCGTCGAGCAGGTCGTCAAAGAAGAGCGAACGGTTTTTGGCGCGGACGGCCGGCGGCAGCTCCGGATCAAACCCGCGCCGCCGCTCGGCTTCCTCGCGGGACACAACGGTCCAGCCGATGGCCTCGGCGTATTCGAGGATGCGGGCTTGGACGGTTTTGTGTTCGGATGGTTTCATATACAAACCTGAATTACGAATTAGGAATTAAGAATTAGAAATATTGGTCTTCATTTTTTTAATAATAGAGCCGGAAAGCTTGAGGAGCTCTTCACAATCTTCGATCACTGACTCAGCGTGTTTGGCATCAAGAATGTCTGAATCACGGAACAACCGCAGCCAGTAATGCGTTTCACGCGCTTCCTTGTAGGCAATGCTCATCTTCGAAAGAAAATCCTTCTTTGACTGGCCGCCAATTGCCTCCTCAACATTTGCTCCAATCGACGTACCGCTACGTACAATTTGTTTCGAAAGGACAAACTCCTTCTTTTCATCGCATAAATACCGATACAGCTTCACGATACGTAAAGCGAACGCATAAGATTTTGTCTGTATCGGATTGTCAGCCTTCATCCCTCATCCCCCATTCTTAATTCCTAATTAGTGCCCATCCATAAATCGGAAAATTTAACTTCTCGGCCGAGGCGATGAATCGGGCTCATTTTATAAATATTCTTCAGCATGCTTTTTAGCAGTAAATAGTACTATTTTTGGATAAGAACCATCGATTTTAGGCGCACT
>JAZDPP010000128.1:0-26286 GCA_043797445.1 Pseudomonadota bacterium | reverse complement strand
TGGGCGATGCTGGTCAGCATTACCGCCGCGATAACGGGCCTCCTGATATCCGCTCAGGAGTGGGCGGGCACGGCCACGGGAGCGACCATCATCCTCGTCGCCTGTTTCTGGTTTCTGATCAGTGTCATTGTTTCGCATGCGAGGGGGGAGGGGTTCCGCTGATGTTTCCCCTCTTTAATTTCCACATCCCAGCCCGGTACCTGAAATATCAGTACCGGTTAGCAACATGTAGTAGTTGCTGCCGTCTGCGTTCATGACTTTGAGTTCATAATAGCCCGAGCCGCCCGGGCGATCCAGCCAGAGGCTGGCGATGCCGCCGTCTGGCAATACGCAGGGGCAATTGTCATTGTTAAAGGCATCCGAAACCCTGACGGAGCTGGTTGCCTCAACCGGCAGTCGCCAAATTTCCGTTCCATCCCAATCCCCCTGAAAAACAATACTGCCACCCGGCGCATAGTCCGGAAATCCCAGATCACCGGTGTCCGGCAAGTTGCCGGGGCTATCCGCCGGTGTGACCACCACGCGGAAGCCCGAACCGTCGACACCCACCTCACAAATACTGGTATTTCCCGAGTAAGATGCATCCGTACTGCTAAATACGATCGTGCGGCCGTCATTGCTTATTGCGGGCAGGGAATTAATTTCATAGGGAGAGGCTCTGGTCAGCTCGACCGGTAGGCTCCAATCACCACCAATGCTGCCGCGGCTAACTGCCCACAGATCGATCGCATGGGTTCCGCCCTGGTTAGGATAAACAATCAGATTTCCCCCCGAAGCGATGGCGGGGGAGCCCTCAACATGGATTACCCCGGAACTAGAACGGACCGCATCGCCGGAGGACAAGTCCGCCGCCACAATCGCCAGGCATGCCCAATCAGCACAACCTTCATCAAATCTTTGTGTTTCCAGCACAAGCCAACTTCCGTCAGGAGAGATATTGAGTCTTCTGTCCTTGCCGTCCGGCGGCAGGGGGGAAAGTCCGTCCAGCGCCAGGCTGACATTTTCCGGTGTCGCGCCCTCCCGAGCCTTAATCCGGTAGACTTTCCCGTTGTAATCATAGGTGATATGACCCGTGGCAACGCCGGCAAACGTCACGGTTGTACTACTGCTCACCTCTCGGGCCGTTGCGGTTATCGTCGCAAAATCAGCCGGTCCGGAGCGTGTAAATTCAACACTGGCAATCCCGGCGGTGGTAACAGCGCTGCTCGCGCTGAGAGCCCCCGCTGTTGCGCTAAAGGTTACGGTGGTACCGTCCGCGACGTTAGCGCCGGTTGCGTCCTTTACAACAGCGGTAAGGATGCTGGTTTCTCCCGCCGGTAACTCCGAAGGATTTGCGCTGAGGGCTACGGAGAAAGGCGAAATGATAAGAAAGCGCCTGGGTGTATCAGGCCAGGGGCCTGTGTTGCCATACGGATCCACAGCCCTCACCTTCCAGTAATACGTGCCGTTAAATAATAAAACAGCCGGCCTATACGTGGTGGCATCAACTGATTCATCAATCACAAGTGATGAAAAGTCAGAATTGGAGGCCACCTCGAAGCAATAGGAGGATGCCCCCGATACCGGGCTGAATTCAAACGAGGCGGCTCCCTGCTCGAATGCAGTGGCAGTGAAACTCGTATTATCCGCCGGGCTTAATATATCAGGCGCAAACGGGGATAGCGCCACCGTGCCGTAATTGGTGGTCGTATCTAGGGTAACGGGCATGGGCACCGATTCCCCCCGGAAAGCGACATCCTCACCTTTCCGGCAAAGAATGACAACCTTTCTGTTGTCGCCTGTCGTGACGTCTTCTATTGTCCCCGAGTCCACGCCACAAGCCCAGGGACCACCGTTAGCCAGCAGGGTATTGTTTTCATCATAGACCTGTGCTTCAACCGCGGTAATGCCGGTGGATTCACAATTCAGAGCGGCTAGGGTAAAAGCGATACGGCCCTTGGTAATTTCGGCATAGGTCACGATCGTGCTATTGCTCACATCCCCGACCGTGGCGGTTATCGTTACAGAATCAAAAAGTTCCGAGGTCGTAACTTGAACAGTGGCAATCCCGTCCGCGGTGACGGCACTGTTTTCACTCAATACGCCTCCGGTGGCGCTAAAGGTTACGATGGTACCGTCCGGGACGTTATTTCCGTTTGCATCTCTCACAACCGCTTTAAGTGTGCTGGTGCCTCCCACCGGCAGCTCGGAAGGATTTGCACTGAGCGTTACAGAGGAAGAAGACGAGGTAATAACAAAACGCCATGGGGATTGAGGCCCGTAGCCCGTGTTGCCGTAAGAATCCACAGCCCTCACCTTCCAGTAATAAGTGCCATTATACAATAAAACGGACGGTGTGTAAGCGGCTATCTCGACAGTTTCGTCAATCACGGGCGATGTAAAGCCGGAATCGGTCGCAACTTCAAAACGATAGGATGAAGCTCCCGGCACCGGGCCAAATACAAACGTGACCTCTCCCTGTTTGAACGCGGTTGCCGTGAAACTCACATTATCCGCCGGGCTTAACATGTCAGGTGCAAAAGGGGCTATTGTCACCGTGCCGATATCCGCCGTGGCATTTTCGATGACGGTTATGGGCACAGATTCACCTCTGAAAACGAGATGTTCTCCTTTCCAGCCAATGATGACAACATGCCTTTCAGGACCCGCCGCGATACCTTCCATTTTCCCGGAATGTAAGTTACAGGCCCAGGGGCCGCCCGTTGCAAGCAGTGTTGCGTATTCATCATAGACCTGTGCTTCAACCGAAGTAATTCCGGTGGATTCGCAATTCAGGCTTTCTGCTTTGTACGTCTGGGCCGAGGCAATCACACGATTTTTGCTTGCCGAGTCCTGCAATTCGATGCGGAATGCTATTGCACCGGTCTTGGAAGATGACACGGATGACGAACCGGAGCCATTGCTGCAAGCGGAAAGGAAAAAAAGAAGCATGAAAAAAATAACGTATCGATGCCGGTATTGTCCTTGATGATTATCGTTAATCGCATGCAGTTGCATCAGCCCCCCCCTTAATCGTTAACGCTATCGTTCGGAGCGGTCTTCACATGGAACGTCAAGACACACAATCAGACTATTTACCAGTGGACAATGATGTTTCCAAATGTTGTTACCGTCTCCAGTTTGTCTTGAGCTATATCGGAGATTTCTTTCGTTGTACCAGAGGAACCGGAGGTTATACCCGATGATTGAGAAACCAACGTCGAGCTCATCTGTGTAACCACGTTCATCGGTTCAGCCTGCCCCGGGAGAACCTGTTGCGCATCTTTGGATACCTCTTCGGAAATAATATCATCCATTTCGGAGGTGACATCATTTATTTCAGAAGTAATATTTTCTATTCGATTGGCCCCATCCTTTTTGTCCACGGCCACCAGCGTGATAGCCCTGCGCGGCGTGGATTTTTCCATTTTGCTCGAAAAATTGAAATCCGGATCCGCATCGAGCGCCTGTTTAAATGCCGATTTTGCTCCGGCGAAATCTTTACGATCGAGCTTATCCAGGCCTTCGCCAAAAAACATAAAGGCTTTATAATTCGTGGTGTGATACTTCTCCAAGCTTTGTAATACAGATGGGGGTAGAACCTCTTTGTGAAACCCCAATGCGGCCAATATGCCAAAAACAATTTGTTTCTCAAGTTCAAAGAATTTATCAGGAGCCCCTTCGGTCTTCACTTCAACCGGTTCTGATGAACTTAGCGTTTCTCCCACGATGGCGCTTATTTGGACCTTTTCCTTCCGGGGGGATACTACTGCTCCCCAAACCACCCGTTTTGCGAGCAGGAACCGGCCGGCTTTGGAAGCTGTTTCAGGGTCGGCAATGCCCGAGGCCCCCAATTTCATTTCCGCAATAACGGCTTGTGCCTTGAGCCTTTCAACAAGAACCAGCCGGGAGATCTTGGAAAGGTCCGTGATGAGAATCATCGTCAGCGCCTTGATAAACGGTATAAAATCAGGTGTCGCCAGATTCTTGAAGTTTAACACCGCAAGGGTGTTTTCTTTCAAGCGGCTTTCCATGCCTTCATTTGGACTTTGTCCGACAACCTGTCTGGCGTAATCGGCAACCTGATCCAGCTTGAGAACGGTCAATTGTTCCCGCACGGAAACCGATTTGAAGTCTTCCGGCGCCATGGCCAGGTATTCTTCCCATTCCGTTATGGCCGAATCCCGGTTTCCTTCCTGAAGGTAAACGAGCCCGAGATAATATGGGACGGCATAATTTTCCGGACTGACTGATCTTGCACGCTCGAGATTAGTTTTCAACTCTATCCAGGGAACATAGGGGCTGTTTTGCGTCGGGACTTGGGTCAGTGTCAGCGCGTTAGGCTTTTCACCGATTTCTTGGCCGGACAGAACACCAAAGAAACCGGAACCAAACGTTAAAACGGTTGCCAGCGCACTGATAACGATTAGGTTTTTCATCCTCGAAATCCCCCTGTATTTAAAAAAATTTCCCCACCTTCAGCGAGTAAACCGTTTTATTAAAATCGAGCAGTTCATCATTGGAGGTGTTATCTATGTATTTAAACTCAAACGAAAGCGTGAAATGTGCCGGGAATTCATGGGAAATGGCCGCGATGAAAGTATTCCTTCGGTCTACACGATCATCTTCATAGTATTGGGAGTGACCATCATACTGTCTTTCCCGCCAGATATATGTCAACAATAGTTCGGTGTTGGCCGGAAGTTTTGTAAAGTAGGAAAACGCGATCGATACGGCGTCAAAAGAGGTTCTGTCCGCATCCGCATTTTGATGTTCCAGACTTAAAGATCCTGAAAGAATATGGCGCATATTGTCGAGATAAATATTGGGACCGATGGACACCCTGTTTAACGTATTGTCATATTCCCGGTACGCTGACTGCGTGTAATTTTCGATTGCAAACATATATGAACTCTGGAGGCTGAAATTGCGGGTGAAAAAATGTTCAATATCAGGTCGAAAATAGAAGGTTCCGGATAGATGCTCCTCTCCATAACGAGTGTCCGTATACCCAACGGGAACTTTAAAAAGCCCCGATACGTATACCCACCATGGGCCGGTCGAAAGGTTTAAAGACAAAAAATCAAAGTCTGAGTCTTCTTCACTTTTGCTGTAATAGAAATCCGCCTCCCCACTCCAAACAAACCCTCTCGGTTTTCCCAGATCATAGCGGGCGCAGTATCTGAGTTCGGTAATGAAGTTATAACTGTCTGTCTTTTTTTGTTCGTCGGACAGACCCAATTTGCCATCGATGGTGTCAATTTCGTTACGGTCCGGCCCCGCGTTTATATTGTCGTCGTATTCACCACCAAGAAAGAGATTCACTCCCCAGTGGAATTTTTTAATTCGCGCAATATGGGCAAAGCGCTTATCCACCTCATCCAGGATTGGCCGGGAAACAGACGCTGTCCTGATTTTTTCCAGTTCTTCTTTAGCTTCATCATAACGCCCTGAAAGGATAAGTGAATCGGCGAGATCCAATCGTACCCGGTGCAGGGTTGGGTTTTCAGACAGCAATTGTTGAAATGTTACTATGGATGGGTCATATGCGCCCGTCTTTGCTTCACACTTGCCCATCAATAAAATGAGATCCAATGTTTGAAAGCGACTTGAAATATTCTGAAAAACAGGAAGGGCATTTGTATAATCTTCGTTATAGTACAACTTCAAAGCGTTCGCCAAATCCGTGTCCAAGGCCTTGATTTCTTCAGTGCTCAAGTCTTTTTGGATGTTAACTTCATCTTGAGGGGGGTGGCCAATTTGAAGCTTTTGATCACAAACCGCGGTTGGCGGCTTTAGCAAAATTGTCAGGGTGAAGAGAAATATAGTGCTGGAAACTTTGTTGAATGTCCTCACGATTCCCCCTTATAATCCCTATTGGTTCACATGCTAATACGATGAATTGCGTTTTTAGAGAGATGGCATTGGTTCGGGTTTTAATAAACCGTTCACCTCTTGTCTCTATGACACGTGTCCAAGTCTAAAATGACTTGCGCTGAGAATTTCACAGATTCGCGCATAGAGTTCCGGTGCTCTGGATCTCCCGGTTTAATCGGATTGCGTTACCGGGCTAAACAGTCATCGACCGGGCTTGATATCCCGAGTTAGCCGCCTGAAAGGCCATGTCTACAAAACGGCGATTTTCAGGTTTCAGGATTCCAGAATAGGTTCATCTTGTACGTAACAAAACAGCAATTGACCCTTAAGGGGTTAAGCGTCATTTCCCAATTTTTCTATGTCAGACAGGAATGCGGTGGCGTCATCCACCAGGATCGTTGTTAAAGACCGTGACCTTTCTTAACGAGGCCTCCAACAAATTCTACCGGCAGCCTCATCCATTTTTACCCATAGCGCCCTTTGTTCATGTAATCAACTTAAAATTTTCGAGGCCTGTTCGGTTCGCACACAAAATATTTCGTGAAAATCGATTTAAATGTTGTAAATATAGTCACATAAATTGCGATATACTGTTCGCCTGAAAATTCGGTTTCGGGTGGGAACGGAAATCCCTGATAGACAATACGAACGATCGTGCCCACATGAACAAACCGGTTATTTAATATCGGGGCGAATCCGGCTTTTCATCGGGGACGAGATATTTGAAGCAGAACCCGGCGACAGTTGGTGTGTGCTCAGCAATGTTGAGCATCGGGCTGAGATTCTATCGGATTCGGTGGCGATTGAAGTTTTCACGCCGGTGCGAGAAGATTATTTGCAATAGCGGGTCACCGATAGGATTTTCCCGGAATCGAAAAAGTTGACATCCGGTCTGAAGTTCGGGGTATACTGAAATCTGGAATAAGAGGCGTGGTAACCCAGCGATTCTATCTCAATGACCTTCCGAGCGGATACGAGCACTCCCGTGTAAGTTTCCAGGGACGGTTTTAAGGCGGGAGAGGTGCCCGATGAGAAGATGGCAGTGGATGATTATGCTATGGATGCTCCTGGCGACGCTTGGAGGCTGCTCGCTGTTCAAATTCAGCCTCTTCCCGGAAGCGGGGCCGTTAAAAGAGGTGACACTCGAAGGAACGGGAAAAGATAAGGTGTTAGTGCTCACTCTCAAAGGCCTCATTTCCGACACGAGATCAGTGAGTATAAGAAACAAACCGGAGGGTGTATCATGATTAAATCACTGTGAGTAATGAGCGAAATACCCCTGAACGCCGAAACGCCGGCAGCACATTTGCAGTCCTGGGGGATGGGGGGGTACGTAAACATTAGGAGGGAAACATTATGCCGCCAACTTTCAAGAATCTCAAGGGTAACCATTTGATGACAGCCAGGAATGCCTTCGATACAGCCCAAAAAGTGCTAAAAAGCGCGGGGACAAGGCTTGCCGGCAACATAGACGGTACCATGGCCGGACTACTCAACGATGCCTTCGGCATAACGCCCAACACGGCCGTGAGTGCTGTCGGTACCATTAGAAGCGCCCTGACCAAGATTGCCAACTACTTTCAGAATGGCACGTTCATATACATATGGAACCCGCCAGCGAATGCGAGGGGGTTTGCCGCCTATGCTCAAACGCAGCCACGCAGACCCGAAGTCTTCCTCACGGACTCTTTCTTCACCAGTAATACCCGGAGGGAGAGGGCGGGGCTCCTTGTTCACGAATATGTGCATCTGCACCACTATGCGGCTGGGCATCCCGGTACTCAAGGTGAGTTGCTAAGAGTTTCATTCGGACGTTCTTCCCTCGGCATTCCGCCCAACCACTCCGTCAACAATGCATATTGCTACCAATATTTCGTGGAATGGTTCGCGGCCGACTACCATATACCGTAAAGCGTTTTATCCAGAGTTCCGCCGAATAAGAGGCATAGAAGAGTCTACAGAAATCCCGCTTTTTTATGCTCCATCGTTCGTGGTTATCCGGTTCATTTGTTGGAACTTGAGCGTTTCCCGCTTTCTATGCCGAGCGGGACAATGGATAAAACCATAAACGTTCGGCCCCGCCCCGTGACCGCTTTTGTTGTTGGAGTGATTGACAACGACCGCAAATATTGGTATTATCTTCAACATGAAAGCCGTTGAACTCATTTGCACACGCATCGCCTACTCTGAGACGTCATTCGCGGAGTTGGTATTGTGGCACCTTCCAAAGCCGATCGAAGGGTCGTTGCACGGGTTCAAGTACAGGCTGGCGTACGTAGTGCGTGGAGAATGTGTTTTGCGCTACGACAACGAAGTCGGGAAAGGCGATTACCGGCATTTTGGTGGAAAAGAAAGTGCCTACGTGTTCACGACACCAGAGCAGTTGATCGCTGACTTCCAGAATGACATTGCGAGGTGGAACCATGAAAACCGTAACTCTTGATGTACGAACGCCTTCCGATTCGATGGCAGACTTTGCGCGTGCTTGGAAAACAGGTAAACCACAAAAATCCGCGCGCATCAGCTTCGCGACCCCGGAATTGCTATGGCGGGTGTTAACCCCAAAACGGTGGGAGCTACTTAAGGTTCTCTGCGGAGCAGGTCCTATATCAATCCGCGAAGCTGCGCGGCGCGCCGGGCGTGATGTTAAGGCCGTCCACGGCGATGTTACCGCACTACTTAACGCGGGAGTCCTCAATCGAACGGACGACGGGCGCATCGTTTTCCCATTCGAAGCTGTGAAAGTCGAGTTCCTTTTGAAAGCGGCATAGCGTGGCAGCACGCCAAGCCCGAACCTTTCATTCGAGGGAATGCGAACAAATTGCGGTCTTCGTAGAGAGCGCCGAGCGCGCACCCCTCAATTTCCAGTTCTGACTCGCTTCAAGGAAGATGGCCAGAATGAAAAAGAGATTTTTCGATGATTTATCAGAACTTCGTGATGCCATGGTCCCATGGAACCGCTGCTCCGGTTCGAAAAACCCTCTGAAATCCACCTTTTCCTGATCCCCGTCTAACAAATCGAAAGCGCCGAACATTGAATGCCGGGGTCTCAGGAGGTCGAAGTTGAATGTTGCCAACACCTCCCTAAGGTGTCCGGAGGCATGGCCGGCGAGCCGTCTCGCGGCCGCGCGCAGCAACTCCTTTTCATCCGGCGTCACTTTTTGCAGTATCGCTTCAATCGGTTCCGCGTTGTTTTGCATCTCGGCGCTCAGATGCCGGCTGACCACCAGGTAAAATTCCAGCAAAGCGCGGAACGGGGCCTCGGATTTCTTGAGGCGCCGCCGGATTTCCTTGTTAAGCGGCTTAAACAGGCGTTCCGCAACCAGCGCATCCAGTGCCGGTGCGATATTGGCATCGTTGAGCCTTTCGAGCAGGGCCGGAAAATGTTTGAGATAAACGCTGGCCCGGAGCAGGGATGGCATCACCGGCTGCAATGTCTTTTCCATGGGAACAATGAGTTCGCGCACCTCATTGGTGCTGAGCTGAGGGACGTCGTTTCGACACTGCTGAAACAATCGGTCCAATTGGGCAAAGTAAGTTGCCGGGCTTTTCCGATTGCCGCCCGTCGCCAGGTCAATGGATAAAAAACCCAGGGTCTGGAGACGTTGATAGGGTGTCAGTGGTCCGGTCGCGGCCATGACGGCGCCGGCCCATTCCTTTGGGGAACGAACCACGCTTCCGGAGAATAACGACAGTTGGCCGGATACCTCGCATTCAAAGCGGACTTTCTTGGCAGTTACAAGCGCCACGGTCCGGTCATTGCAGAGTGCGGCGGCCTTTTCGAGGTCTTCCGAGGCCAGGTGCGGCTTTCCGCCGCGCATCCGTTTTTCCGCCGATATCAGAAGGGCGATCATGTGACGATCCGTCACCCGGACGTCATGAGGCGCTCGCCGTCCGGCCTCGGCAAGAATTTTCTCGGCCTTTCTGAAGGCATTCTTCTCATAGTAGAGATCGGACAGTTCGAGGCAGGGGAAAGGGTCCTCGGGATAAACCGCCAGCATTTTTTCGAACCCTTTTTCCACCAAGCCTTTTGCTTCGGCCGAATCGCGCGGCAGCTTTGCCAGGAAGTCATAGGCGTTGCGGTTTTCGGGGTCCAACCCGATGGCGTTCAATATCAGTTCAATCCAGTGCAGGGATCGTCTTTGGGTGCCGCCGAGTCCCAGCAGATTCCGGAGGCGAGCCGGAAGATGGTGGACGGAGGGCATGCGAATGCCCCTTTGCTCCATTTTCTCGACGGCGTGAACCAGTATTGATGAAGCTGCTTTTTTCCGCTGCGTCTCATTCGGGAATCCGTTTTCAAGCACCTGAAGATAGGTGGCGGTGTCAACGAGCGTTCTCTCAAAGTGGTAATAATCGAGTTTTGCCGTCACGCACTTTGCATCTGACCGGCCCTCAGACGATAGGCTTGAAATAAAAGGTCACGGGCGGTGTCATCTCCGGGGGTGGTTTTCGCCGCTGCTTTAAATAAGGGGATGGCGCCTCTTGGCTTTCCCTCATGTAAAAGGGTGGCGCCTTTTTCCAGCAGCTGCTCGAGTGAAAGCGTCTGGAGCTCAGTCTGTTTCTTTTTTTTGGGCGAACGCACCTTTTTTTTCTTTTTGTTTCCCATATCGGCATCCCGGGTAATCGATTTGATCCCGTCGGTCCACCAGCCCCGTCAGCAGGTCTGGAGTCGGATATCAAATAGGGCGCTTAATGGCATTCATATTTTAAGCCTTCCCGGGGGGGCCGGTTTTCCCCGTCAGAACCTCCCGGACCGTGTCCGCCGGTTGCCGAATGGAAAACGGTTTGCGGATGATTGAGGCTCGGTTTGACTTTCCAGCGGGAAGGTGGTCTTATCGGGGTAAGACGCCCTATAGGCGAACACAAGCTTCGCCTCTATCCGGGAATTCGATTTATTGCGGCGGAATCTCCCCGCAAGGGGGGCGTTTCAGTGCCTTAGATAAAATTTTCCGCGTTTTTTACCCCTCAAGGGGGTACTGAAAAGAGTGGCAGAAAATTTTTTCGTCAAGGCACTTATCCCGTCACGGGGTTAGCAAGTTCGGTGTCCCTTATTATGGGGAAGGAAGACGTGGATGAAGATCTATTTTGCCGGATCGATTCGGGGGGGCCGCGGCGATGTCGCCGTGTATGAGGCCATGATTGCATATCTGCGCGCTTTCGGCGAGGTGTTGACCGAACACGTGGGAAACCGGGAGCTTACCGAAAAGGGCGACGACGGTCCGGATGACCGGTATATCCATGACCGGGACATGAGATGGCTCGCCGCCTGCGATCTGGTCGTCGCCGAAGTCTCGGTGCCCTCTCTGGGCGTGGGATATGAACTGGGGTGGGCGAGCGCTTTGGGGAAACCGGTTCTATGCCTTTACCGGCCGGCGCCGGAGCGATCCCTTTCCGCCATGATCGGAGGCGGTCCGGGGATTGAGACAGCGGCGTATTCAAGTATTGAAGAGGCCCGGAACATACTGAATCTTTTCATTCAAAGGACGGCTGAACGCATCGGTGTTTTCACCGGCGGCGGCTTATTTGATAAGGACGGATTCGATGACGACGCTGCTTGAACTGCTGGCGCCGGCCGGAAATGCCGAAATCGGGATGGCCGCTATCGATCATGGGGCTGATGCCGTGTATATCGGCGGCCCAAAATTCGGTGCAAGATTCGGGGCCGGGAACGCGTTAACCGATATCGAACGGTTGATCCAATATGCGCACCTCTTTTACGCCAGAGTTTACGTGGCGTTAAACACCATTCTCACGGACCGCGAACTTCCGGAGGCGCTCAACATCATTCGATCCCTTTATGGTATAGGCGCCGACGGCGTGATTATTCAGGACGTCGGGCTTCTGGAACTGGACCTGCCACCCATTTCGCTTATCGCCAGCACCCAGATGCACAACGCCACGCCCGAAAAGGTGCGATTTCTTGAGGCGCTCGGGTTCAGGCGTGTTATTCTCGCACGTGAACTCTCCCTTAAAGAAATTGCAGCCATTCGCAGGGAAACCGGTGTCGCGCTCGAGGTCTTCGTGCATGGGGCCTTATGCGTTTCTTATAGCGGACAGTGTTATATGAGTCAGGCCGTGGCTAAAAGAAGCGCCAATCGCGGCGTTTGCGCCCAGCCCTGCCGTTTCCGCTACACGCTCACCGATGGGGAGGGAAAGACGATCCTGTATCAAAAATTCCCCCTGTCTCTGAAAGATATGAATCGGATCGATGCGATTGCGGATCTGGTAGCGGCCGGAATTACCTCCTTTAAAATCGAGGGGCGCTATAAAGATATCGAGTATGTGAAAAACATCACGGCCGCCTATCGCCTTGCCATCGATCGATTTCTGGGCGGACACCCGGACTATTCCCGGGCAAGTTCCGGCGCCGCTGCCCATTTGTTTTCACCCGATCCGGAGAGAACTTTTAACCGCGGTTATACGGCGTATTTTCTCTTCGGTGGAGAAGAGAAAATCGCCTCCATGGATACCCAAAAAGCGATCGGGCAGTACGTGGGAACCATTAGCGCCATCGAAAAGGACTTTTTCCGCTTAAAGACCGGAGAACTTCAAAACGGAGACGGAATTTGCTTCCTTACGGCAGAAAAAAAACTCGCCGGATGCCGGATCGAACGGGTCCGGGGGGACGATATTTATCCCGGCGCCATGAAGCATCTGACCGTCGGCACCGCCCTGTATCGAAACCATGATCAGGTCCTTACCCGCCTCCTGAATAAGCAATCGGCCCGCAGGAGGATCGGCGTGGACATGGATTTTTTCATGGATGAAACCGGCCTTCACCTTGTGGTTACGGACGAGGACGGCAACCGGACCGAACACCGGGTGGCCGCACGGTTTGAACCCGCCCGGGATCCCTCGCGGATGGCCGCCCAAATCGAAACGCAGCTTTCCAGCACCGGAAACACGCCGTTCCAGGTGCGGCGGGTGCGGATTTCTCCCGGGACGCAGGGCTTTGTGCCCCTTGCCACCCTCAACGGTGTCAGACGTGAGGCTCTGGAGGCGCTCGCGAAAATCAGGCTTCAGGCGTACCCGCGCCCGATTTTTCCCCTGGTGACCAACACGGTTCCCTATCCCGAAAGGATTCTGGATTTTCATGCCAATGTTCTCAACGATCATGCTCGGCGTTTTTACGAGCGCCATGGGGCGGCGGTTGCCGAACCGGCCTTTGAGACCTTTTCCGAGCCGGCCGGAAAAACGGTCATGACCACCCGTTACTGTATTCGAAGGGAGCTGGACGCCTGCTTTAAATCCCACCAGTCCACCCGTCGGATCAAGGACCCCTTGAGAATCACCGACGGGCGTCATGTCTATCGGCTCGAATTTGACTGCCGGGAGTGCCGGATGTCGGTGATTCTGGAACGCGCGTGATAAAAATGGAATGACAAGGATTTTCTTGACAGAATTTTAGCCGGCATGTTAGGGGCATTATAATTGATATCCGATATTCGGTGGCCCTCTTTTTATGGGGGCATAATAGGGAAGCCGGTGAAAATCCGGCGCGGACCCGCCGCTGTGAGCGAGGACGAAACCCGCGAAGAGACCACTGCACCGTAGCTTATATACGAAACGGCGCGGGAAGGTGCGGGAAGTAGGAGGATTCGCCAGCCAGAAGACCTGCCGCATATTGCTGACATTCTTGGTGGAGACGGTAAATCCCCAGGCCTATATTTTTTGGCTTGGGGATTTTTTTATGCCCCGGCCGATGAAAAGCGGCCGGAAGGGGAATCGGTTTTTTTACGATGCCCCGGCCGGACTGTTTAGTAAAGGAGGGGTGGATATGCGTAAAACACAGGTTGAGTTGGCATTCGAAGGCGTCGTTACGCCGGAGATGGAAGCGGTTGCGGCAACGGAGGGGATTCTTCCGGAGATTGTTCGAAACCGGATTGCGGCGGGTCAGATCGTCATCCCGCTGAACAAGAACCGGCCCTCCCGGATTGTCGGGATCGGCATGGGGCTTTCCACCAAGATCAACGCCTCCATCGGCACCTCAACGGATATTGCCGATGTGGCCGCCGAGGTCGGAAAAGCCGTTGCCGCGCAGGCGGCGGGAGCCGACACGCTCATGGAACTTTCCGTCGGCGGGGATCTGGATTTAATTCGAAGAGAGGTGCTGGCCGCCGTTGAGCTTCCCGTGGGAAACGTCCCGCTCTATCAGGCCTTCAGCGCAGCGGCTGAAAAATACGGAGACGCCAATCGGCTCGATGAGGAGATGCTCTTCGATCTCATCGAGCGGCAATGCGAGGACGGCATGTCTTTTATGGCGGTGCACTGTGGCATCAACCTCTATACTGTCGAGCGCCTCGAAAAGCAGGGCTATCGTTACGGCGGGCTGGTGAGCAAGGGCGGCGCCTCGATGGTGGCCTGGATGAAGAAAAACCGCAGAGAAAATCCGCTCTACGAAAAATTCGATCGCGTGGTGGCGATCCTGAAGAAGTATGATGTGGTTTTGTCCCTCGGAAACGGGCTCCGCGCCGGCGCCATCAGCGATTCTTTTGACCGGGCCATGATTCAGGAGCTCCTGATCAATTGCGAGCTGGCCGAAGAGGGCCGGAAAATGGGATGTCAGATGATGGTGGAAGGCCCGGGGCATGTTCCCATGGATGAGATCGAGGCCAATATCATTCTTCAAAAACGGATGAGCAATCAGGCGCCTTATTATATGCTGGGTCCCTTGCCGACCGATATCGGCGCCGGTTACGATCATGTGGTGGCGGCTATCGGTGCGGCCCAGTCGGCCCGGTACGGGGCGGATCTCATCTGCTATATCACCCCCGCCGAGCATCTGGCCCTTCCCACCGAGAAGGATGTGGTGGAAGGCGTCAAGGTGGCGCGGCTCGCGGCTCATATCGGGGATCTGACCAAATTGCCCGAGCGAACCCGGGCCCGGGATCAGGCGATGAGCCGGGCGCGCCGGGATTTGGACTGGGAAGGACAATTCAGGCACGCCCTCTTTCCGGAGGATGCCATGCGGATTCGTCAGGAGCGCTCTCCGTCCTGTGACGAAAAGGTGTGTACCATGTGTGGAGAGTTTTGTGCCAACCGGGCTTCTTCGGCGATCTTTGCGGAAACGCTTAAAGGGAGCCGGAAGGCGTAGACGGGCGGTTTTTCGGATACAGCAGACCGACTCGGTTTCTAAAACCGAGTCGGTCTTTTGACCCGGTAAAACCGGTGGTGAAAATAACCGTTAGAGGAAAAGTATATCAAGTGTTTCGTTTACCGTTTCAAGATGCGGATCCGTCCCGCCTCGATTTTCAATATCTGGAAGATCTTTCCACGGCTTATTGGTATTCCGAGGTGCTTTTTGCCGCACTCGAGCTCAAGCTATTCGATCTTTTAGGCCGGGAGGGAAGCGATAGCGCATCTCTTGCGCAAGCCGCCGGGTGTGACGCTTCGGCGCTGGAGCGGATGTTGATAGTGCTCCAGCGGATGGTGCTCGTTGTGCGGTCGGGAGAGTCATGGTTCAACTCTCAGGCTGCGGCCCGCTATCTGGTCGAGAGCAGCCCCGACTGTATGAGTGGTTTTATTCTTTACCGCCGATACATGCAAAAAGGGTGGCAGGGGCTTGTTGGAAAACTCTCGTCGGCCGGACCCGTTTCCACCGGGCCGCAAGAACTTCGAGCGGAGGAAACGGAAGATTATGAAAACCGGAATTATCGGTATGTCAGCGCAATGGATGCGCTCGCCCGGCAAAAGGCGAAGGAGATAGCCTCGCTCCTTGCGGAGCGTTCGTGGGCCGCGCCGGTTCTCGATATTGGTGGAGGCGCCGGTGCGCTGCTCCGCGCGCTCATTCGACAAAAAGACGATGCGCAAGGCGTTCTCTTCGAGCTGCCGGAGGTTATTGCGGTGGCAAGACGTCTCTTCCCGAATGAATCGGACTGGCGAGGGATTCAGTGCCTGGAGGGAGATTTCAGGTCTTTCCTCTTTCCTTCCAATCAACGCTTCGGTCTTATTCTCATGGGAAATTTTCTCCACGCCTACAGCGCCGAGGAGGCGCACCGGTTGCTCCTGAAGGCCCGCGAATTGCTGCTTGCCGGCGGCGTGCTGGTGGTTCACGATTATTTTCCGGACCGGAGCATCCGATATCCGCAGAAAGGCGCCTTCTATGACCTGGCGATGCTGCTCAACACCTATAACGGAAGCTGTCATACGTGCGATCAGGTGACCGGCTGGATTTCAGAGGCGGGGCTGACATCGATTGAAACCGAGGATCTCCGGACGGATTCGGCTGTGATTATCGCCCGGGAGAAAGCGTCGGATACCGGAGAAGGCGCCGAATCGAAAAATCTGTTGTACATGGCCCGTGGCATCGGTTTCAGAGCCGCGGTGCGGCTTTCCACCGGCTCGGTGGTCACCGCCCCCTGGGTGCGGGTGAAGTGCCGGTTTGGATGCGCCGGTTACGGAAAGAATTCCAAGTGCCCGCCCCATGGGCTTACCCTGGAAGAAACCGTAGCCATGCTGGGGGCCTATAAAACAGCCTTGCTGGTCGAAGGGGAGCCGCCCGGAAAAGCTTTCCATGACCAACTGCTGCTCCTGGAAAAGCGCGCCTTTTTATCCGGCTTTCATAAGGCGTTTGTATTCGGGGCCGGCCCCTGCCCGGTCTGCGCCGATTGCCCCGCTGATGGCGCCTGCCGTCACCCCGATCTGGCGCGGCCTTCCATGGAGGGCTCCGGTATCGATGTGTTTGAAACGGCCCGCCATGCGGGCCTTCGCTTGGCGCCGCTGACGCAAAAGGGGCAGTATGTCAAATATCTGGGGTTGTTGCTGATGGAGTGAGGGGGAAGGATGTGAGCTGTGGGCAATGGGCAATGGGCAATGGGCAATGGGCTATGGGCAATGGGCTATGGGCAATGGGCTATGGGCTATGGGCTATGGGCTATGGGCTATGGGCTATGGGCTATGGGTTATAGATTATAGTGCCTTAGAAATAATTTTCTGCGCGTTTCTGGCAGATAAACCCGAAATCCGAATATCGAAATCCGAAACAAATTCAAAGCACCCAAATGCAAACGACCAAAACTTGTTGCACTTATGTGCTTGAATGTGTTTTGGATTTTGATCATTTGGATTTTGTACATTGTTTCGAATTTCGATATTCGGATTTCGAGTTTTGGTTCCGGCTTGTCCGGGTTAGGGTTTGGGCGATGGGGCTGGGGGCAGGGGGGGGCGGCTGGGGAAATGATGGGGCGGGTAAAGGAGGAAAAAAGTGTCGAAGCGGATATTACTTATACAGTTGCCGACGAGTCATCATGGGGCGGGCGAAAGGGTCTACCCGCTGGGGCTGTCCCGGCTGGCGCGCCTGATACCGGATACGCACGTCGTCCAGGGCCTGGATATGAATTTATTTCCCGACCCCTGGCCTATATTGAAAGAAAAAATGGAAGTATTCGTTCCGGACAGCGTTGCCCTGTCTTTCCGGAATATCGATCCGCTGGCGAGTCATCACATTTCCTATATTTCTTCCCTTAAAACCGCCGCTGTTCTAGTTCGGAAAGTTGTTCCCTCTTGCCGGATCATCGCGGGCGGGCCGGCCTTTTCTCTCTTTGCGGGGCGGCTGATGGAAGAGATTCCGGAAATCGATGCCGGTATCGTCGGGGAAGCCGAAGCGATATTTCCGGCCGTGGTATGCGGTGGGGAGGGGACGGGGGCGCTTCCCGGTCTTATCCGGCGACGGGGCGGCCGCATCGTTGTGAATGCCCCCGGAAAAGCTATCGCGCTTGAATTGCTGCCCGATATCGAAACGGAACTTTTTCCTCCCGTCGATTACCTTAACGGCAATAAGTATGTGGCCGCCATGGGAATTGAAGGCAAGCGCGGTTGTGATCTTACCTGCGGTTATTGCCGTTATCCGTTTTTAAGCGGCGGGAGAATCCGTCTTCGTCCGCCTGAAAAAATTGTGACGGAGATGGAAATGCTTCACCGGGAACACGGCGCACAATGGTTTCATTTTACGGATGCGGTGGTGAACCGGCCGTCGGATCATT
Source organism: Pseudomonadota bacterium (assembly GCA_043797445.1). Taxonomy (GTDB): domain Bacteria; phylum Desulfobacterota; class Desulfobacteria; order Desulfobacterales; family JAFDDL01; genus JAZDPP01. The sequence goes on along the minus strand of JAZDPP010000128.1, from coordinate 8,449 downwards.
TTGAGGCTGTTTGCCGGGAGATCTGCCGCCGGAAGCTTTCCGTCAAATGGACCGGGTTTTTCCGGGAGGATGCGTTTACTCCCTCCCAGGCCGCGCTGGCGGCTCGTGCGGGGTTGGTTGCGATCTATTTTTCGGCGGATGCCTTGACCGAACACGGGCTGAAGGTCCTGAAAAAGCAGTTGACGCTCGACCATCTGACAGGGGCGGCCCGTGTCAGCGCGCAAAGCGGGATTCTGACCATGCATCATTTTCTCGTCAATCTTCCGGGAGAAGGACCGACACAGCATGAAGAGGCAAAAGAGATGCTGGATCGGATTCTGGACATACACGCACCGGCCGGAAACCTCGGCGCCGTCATTTTTAACACGCTGCGGCTGTATCCGGAAGCGTCCCTCACCCGGGAGCTTCTGCGCAACGGCCTTCTGGATCCTTCAGCGGATCTTCTCTATCCCACTTATTATAACCCGCCCAAAACCGCTCACCTGCTTCATGAGCTGGATGCGCATTGCCATGCCGCCGGTGTTTTTTCACGCCTGTCGATGGGGTCGCAAGACCCATCCGAACAGGGGCGGAAGGGAGTGCGGCTGAGATGAAGGTCATTGTTCTGGAGCATCCCCGAATCCCATCGGAAACGCATTTCAACGATATCGCCAACACGCCGCTGTGGTCCTGCCTGATGGCCGGTTATGCCGTTTCAAGTCTTAGGGCAAGTGGTGCGGATGTTTCCTTGCTCGATGCCTGCGGGAAGAAATGGACTTTTTTTGAAACGGCCCAAATCCTGTTGAAGGAGGCCCCGGATCTCTTGTGTGTTCACACGGTCTATTTCTGGGAGCATACGGAGGCGCTGTTTGATTTCTTCAAGGCACTTCGATGTCTCGGGTTTTCAGGTCATATCACGCTATTCGGGTTCTTTCCGACCCTCGCCTGGTCCGCCATTCTCGAAGTTGCATCCGCCATCGACTCGATTGCCGTCGGAGAATGCGAGGCGAGCTTATCGGAGCTGGCAAACCGTCTCAAAGCGGGAGACGCGTGGCGGGAGACCCCGGGGGTGGCCTTTTGCCGGAACGGAGCTGCCCGGCTTTCGGCGCGCCGGGCGCCGGCCGATAATCCGGATGTTTTTCCCGATCCGGAGCATATCCTCGTTCCCGGAGAGACGGCTAGTATTCTCGCCAGCAGGGGATGCTACAATCACTGCCGGTTCTGCCCGGTGCCGACCTTTTATATGAACGGCCCCGGTTGGCGGGGAAGATCACCGGCTGCTGTCGCAGCGGAAATTTCCCGGCTGAAAGCAAAAGGGGTAAAGGATTTTTACTTTGTGGATCCCAATTTTATCGGTCCGGGTCGAAAGGGAAAGGAAAGGGTGCTGGAACTTTGCCGTCTGATAGCGCCTCTTCACATCACTTTCGGCATGGAAACCCGCGCCGACGATCTCGAAGAAGAGCTCTTATCGCATCTCAAATCGGCCGGTCTCACCAGCCTTCTCATCGGGATTGAAAGCGGGTCTCCCGAGATATTGAGCTGCTTAAACAAAGGCGCCTCGATCCGGAAAAGTGAAGCGGCCATCTCCCTTTGCCGATCGGCGGGAATTGAGCCGGAGATCGGTTTTCTGATGTTTGTTCCGGACAGCACGCTTTCAGGGCTTGAGGAGAATTTTTCGTTCCTGAAAAGAAACCATCTTCTGGATCGGCTCGACCGGACCGCCAACCTGCTCAGTCACCGTCAGATCGTGTTTATGGGGACAAGCGGTTATCAACTTTTCAAAAATGAGGGGCGTCTCACGAAAACCGGTTTTCTGGGATTTCAGGCCGTGATCGAATACCGGGACCATCGGGTACTCGGGATCTCGGAGGTGGTGTCAGCCGCCTGCCTCCATGTTCTTCGGGAAACCGGCCGGCCGGAGTCTCCTCTTTACTGGGAAAAGCACGACGACTGGACACGCGCACGGGGAGTCAATGATGTTCTCGTGTCTCTTTTCGAAAGTCTCCTCATGGAAGCCAACGCCTCCTCCTTTCTTTCCGGTGAAACCGGCAGGCGGCGCCTGGAAGCAATTGATAAAGCGATAGCCGGCGTATGACCGTAACCGCTTCCATTCCCTTTCACCACAGGGACTGCCGGGATCGGGTTCATCTCAGATAGGTTCGCGCTCCGGCAAACCGGGCTGCATAATAGGGTTCTGAAAGAGAGTCTTTCCGGATCGTTTTACCTTTGCTGGGCGCGTGAATGAAGCAATTATTGCCGGTGTACATGCCCACATGGGAGATTCTGTCCCGGCGGGAATCGGCGAAAAAAACGAGATCCCCTTTTTCCAGATCGCTTCGATCCACGGGGACGCCGTAAGCGAACTGGTCGTAAGAGCAGCGGGGAAGGTTGTAGCCGTTTAGCTGGTAAACGGCCATGACGAGCCCGCTGCAGTCAAATCCCTCACCGGGGGAAGTTCCGCCCCACTGATAGGGGATTCCGATATAGTTTTCCGCCGTTTCAACGAGATAGGCTCGAAGGATGGCGTTGTCCATGGATCTCAATCGGGCCCCCGGATACTCCTCCGGAGAGACGATATAATACTCTTGAAAGATGCCTGCTGAAACGAGAGATCTGGCTTTGACAAGCGCCTCCTCGTGAGAGGCGAAATCCCCGAAGCGGACCTTGAACAACCCGGACTTGTGTCGGTAGTAGTAGGCGCTGAGGCGTCGATTTTCCAGGGAGTGGGTGAGGCGTATCGCATTTGCGACCGTGGCAAAAGCGCCCACCTGAATGGTGTAACGCACGTGAATGATTTCCGCCCTTGGGAGCGGCGCGGGTGCAGGGGCTTTGTGGGCGCAGGCGGACAACACGAGCAGGAGGAAAAAAAAGGCCCCCCCCCGAAGAGGCGAGCTCGTAGGGCATCCTCGCATGCGCTTTAAAAGCGGAAACCCCTTTTCCGGTTCATGACAACTATCTATCGGAACTCCTCGATGCATGCTCGAATGTATATCCAATTCCGATAGTTAAGTCAATGCGTTTTCAGAGATTCCTCCTCTTGTCGATGTAGAGCGCGGCTGGAGGGAAGACCCATTTCCACAAGAAGCGCCGTTTTTGCCTCAAACGGCACGACGAGCGGTTCCGATCAGAGAATTTCGATTTCGTTGGATATACGATTGGCTGGCATTTGCGGGAAGGGCTGCCGGCAAAAATTAACCCGGATTCTGTATCTCCCGGCGGGGAGCTCCGAGGGGATGATCACGTACAGGAAGCGAGAGGCTTTCCGGTTTTCGATCATCCGGCAGTCGGTCTCCGCTTCTCCGGATTCGCTCCGGGCGGTTTGTACGGCATGAAGCCCTTCCGCATCATTCACAAACGCAACGGACGGAGCGACGCCGAATCCAAAATCACTGACGGAGGAAAATGACAGCCTCACCCTGTCGCCGGCCCTGTACCGGTCATAATCCGTGGAGAGATGGATGCGCCGGTTATAGTCGCTGTCTCCCGAAGTTACCCCGGCCGTATCCGCCTCCCAGAACCGCGGTCTTGCCGAATCGAGATGAATGGTTTTCCCGCCGTAATGGCCGACACCGCAGCAATCCCTGCTCCGGATGAGATCCCAGAGCGTTTTCCCGTCGACGCCCTGAATGCTGAAATCCAGCGCCATGCCGTCCATATGAAGGCTTGTTTTGGCGACGATCCCGCCCTGGTTCGAAAGCTTCCGGTTGTACTCGGGACTGCGATAGCCGGATTCGAGGGTGATCATGCGGCCAGGGGCGACCAGGTCGGAGAAGTAGTCGAGCATGAATAAAAGCCGCGGCGATATGTGCTCTCCCTTGTCCCGGGTGGGGAATTCGAACACCGCATCGATCCGGGTGAAACCGTCATCATTTAACCGTCCATCCGCGGTGACCAGGGTGACCGTGGCCTCGTCTCCGGTCCGATCACTCCGGATGTGAATTTTCCCGTCCCCCATGAGAAAAAAGCGATTCCCGGGAGGTTCCGCCTGAACCGGGGAGGAAATCGACAATACTATCAGAAGCAGGGTGATGAGGCCAGCCCGGGGAGCGTTTCCAGCATGTCTGTTCATTACCGGTGCGATATCCTTTTAGTCCAGCTTGATTTGGAGAATCTTTGGTAACATGCCCGCTTAAAACCGTCAACGGCTGATCCCGTTCCAGCACAGGGAATGGGGCGGCATCGGGATATTTGCCCTTACGTTCCGGCGCTGTTTTGTAAAGGCGCGCATTGACACCCGCGGACAGGCATTCTAAGGTTCGTTCAATAACGCCTTAACCGTCGGGACGCATCGGGGATGATCATTAACGGATATACGGATTTTTCGCTGTCTAAAGCGGGGATTTGCTCATTGGAGACGCGATTCCCCTGGGGAGCCTATTTTAAGCTCGATTCGGATATCCGGGCCGCTTTCCCCTATATCAACCGGGATGCAACCGGCGTCCGATATTTCGGAAAGCCGGAATATCTTCAGTTTCTATTCGAGGAGTGTTATACCACCTTATATCCCCGGGAGGTGCTGGCGGCGCCGTTTGCCGGTGAGGAACAGGCGCTCCTCTTTTTTTCAAATCTCACCCGCTATATCAATCGACTGTATGAAAACCGCTCGCGAATCGAACCGGACCACAAGAAATTCCGTCCGGTTTCGGTGGTCGATGTTCTCAAATTGCTGCCGAGAACCAACTGCCGGGCCTGCGGGTTTGCCACCTGCATGGCGTTTGCGGCCGCGCTCCGGCAGGGGAAATCGAGTCCGGATCATTGCCCCGGTTTTGAAAAACCCATCACCACCCATGCGGTTTACCCCGTGTTCGACTCCGGCGGCCGGCTTATTTCCACGGTCACGCTTGAAATCGACACCGATCACCACCCCGCATCGCTTGGCCAGGTCAATCGCCCGGCGGACACTGAAATCCAGATAGAAACGTCTTCGGCAGAGTCGCCGTCCGCTGCGCCCGAGGATGAAACGGCGGCGGCCGATTCGGTTCTGACGGATCGGGAAATTCAGGTGCTGCGCCTCATCGCAAAGGGGGAAACCAATAATGCGATTTCCGGGATTCTCGCCATCAGCCCCCATACGGTCAAAAGCCATGTGATACATATCTTCAATAAGCTCGGGGTCAGCGACCGCACGCAGGCTTCGGTGTCGGCCATCCGTCATCGCCTGATCTGAAAAAAAATACGCCCATCGCCCATATGGGGGATGCGATCGGTTCTTTTTTGTGTCTAAAAGACGATGCGAACCACGGGCCCCCTGTTTTTCAAACAGGCTTTATTTCCAGGCTTTCGGGTTTTATAATTCCCGATAAGGCTGACTTATAATATTAATGAAAGGTAACAACATGGTGACACCTTCCGGAATATTTGAAAAACATTACGCGGATTATTGTGCTCGGATTTCCAAAATCGATCTGCCTCCCTTAGCGCATGTTCTTGGAACTGAATATGATGGAGAGCGCATGATTATCCCCTTTTTCAACCAGACCTATCGGGTGTCTTCCTGTGGAATTACGGATGAATCCGGCAACCGACCCGACTACGTGCGGTGTGTCATCCTCGCAAAGTATATCCTGCTATGCCCCGAGTCCCTCCTTCACGATACGCAGTGGGTCTCTTTCAAGGATTTCAAAAAAACATCCCATTTTACGAATGTGAAATTTTTCGAGAGCGACACGGAACAGGCCATCTGCAAGCATTTCTCCGGCAGATGTGACGAACTCGCAAGAGCGGGCAAGCTGTTGGGAGGCATGGATGACCCCATGACAATGTCCTACGATCTGTCGATGCAGTTCAAGGTTCTTCCCCGCATCTCGCTTCTATTGGTTTTTAATGACGGGGATGATGAATTTGCCCCGCAGTGCAAGGTACTTTTTCAGAAACATGCGGAATTCTATCTCGATCCGGAATCCCTGGCCATGACCGGCGCCCTTCTTGCCGGTAATCTGAAAAAGGCATGCGATCGTTCAACGGGGGACGATGATTCAATTTCCCGTTGGGCTATCGAATAACCGGAGGTAACATGTGATGCCAACACTCAAAAACGCCCTGACTATTTTTCAGCTTCTGGATAAATCCAACTGCCGGGAGTGCGGTGAGAAGACTTGCATGGCCTTTGCCGGAGCGGTATTCACCGGTCAACGCCAACTGAAGGAATGCCCAAAGCTGGATCGGAAGACCGTTGAAGCGCATTCCGAACCGCTTCAAGATTCTTTCGATGTGGAGCAAAACCGGGAGGATTACCTGGAGCAGGTCAAAACTCAAATCCGGGAGATCGATTTTGAAGAGGCCGCCTTGCGTACCGGCGGGCGATTTGAAAACGGCCGGCTTACAATTAAAGTGATGGGCAAGGATTTCAGTATTACCACCTCGGGAACGTTTTCAACGGACATTCATGTCAACCCCTGGGTGGCCGCACCGTTTCTCTGTTACGTTCTTCATGGGAAAGGGGTGTTGCCCACCGGCGACTGGCGATCGTTTCGGGAGCTTAGCGACGGAAGGGAGCGCTATCCGCTGTTTCAGAAACGCTGCGAGGAGCCCTTAAAGCAGGTGGCCGACAGTTACACCGATCTTTTTGATGATATGGTGCATATTTTTAGCGGCAGACAGGTGGAACGTCAGTTTGAATCCGATATTTCCGTTGTCCTGCACCCGCTGCCGAAGGTGCCGCTGATGGTGTGTTACTGGCTACCCGAAGAGGGGATGCAGTCCAGTCTCAATCTTTTTTTTGACCGGACCGCCGATCAAAACCTCGATATCGGGTCGATTTTCAGCATTGGGGCGGGACTGGCGCAGATGTTTACCCGGATGGCGCGGCGCCATGGATTTGCTTAAACCTCTTTTTAGCCCGGCCTTGTAGGGGCGGTTCGCGAACCGCCCCTGCGGGTTGCGGGCATAGCCAGCGTTAGATGGTAATATACCCATATGGATCTATCCGTAAAATATGGCACAAAACACCTGGACTGGGAAGAAGTCTGCAACTTAATTCGACGTGCGCCCTTGGGGACTCGTGACCCGGAAAAGCTGCGATATGCCGCTGAAAGTAGTCACACCGTGTGCTCCGCATTTATGGGTGATCGGCTGCTCGGCTTTGGCCGCGCCATTTCAGACGGGCAATATCAGTCCGCCATTTATGATGTGGTCGTCATTCCGGAGATGCAAAACCGGGGCATTGGGAAATCCATCATGAAGGCGCTCTTATCGTGCCTGCCGAAAGAAACCACCGTCCTGATTTATTCAGCCCCCGGTAAGGAGGGTTTTTATCGACCCTTCGGCTTTTGCAATCTTAAAACCGGTATGGGGCTGTTTCCGAATCCGGAGCTGTCGAGATCCAAAGGGTATCTGGAATAAGTCCCATTCGGTTCGGAAGGACGACGGCATTTTGAAACTTACAATCACGGCTTCGAAATAACGGGAAACGCGTTTCATGCCGAAACCGTTGCATTTTGAATTTGAACCCCGTAAGAAGGAGGCGATTATTTCGCGGAAGCTTCTTGATTAGCGCTCCACCCCGCCCACGGCAGGGGTTTATCATAAAGTAACTTGGAAGTTACTTGGAAGCAGCATTTGCCGGGATGGACAGGAGCGCGAATCAGATCCGATGCGGTTCCGTTGGAATCCATCCGCGGAGGTTACAGCATTTTGAATTATCTATTTTTTACAAAATATAGAGGCCGCATTTCCTGGGTCGTGGTTTTCGGTCTTTTGGGGATACTGGTTCTTACCCGGACCCGTTTTGAAAGCGATGTCATCAAAACCCTTCTCAACCACGCAGGACTCCTTTTGGTAGCCATCGGGGCATTTGGACGCATTTGGACCTCTATTTTTATAAGCGGATACAAAACCGACTTTCTGATTTCACAGGGACCTTATTCAATGGTCCGAAATCCACTGTATATTTTTAGCTTTTTGGCCGTGTTGGGAATTGCGTTTTCAAGTCATAATCTTTTATTTCTGACAGCCATTATCGTCGCTTTTCTTCTCTATTATCCGTTTGTCGTTTTAAATGAACAGGACGAACTTCGGGCCGCGCACGGTGAGCGCTTCGAGCGGTACAGAAAGGAGACTCCCGGTTTTATACCGGATTTCAGGAAATTCAGGCAACCTGACAAATATGAAATCAATGTCCGTGCCTATAGCCGGGCTTTTTCGGATGCGATTTGGTTTTTTGTCGCTTATATCGCCGTGGATATTCTTAAGCTTCTTCAGGCAAGACACCTAATTCTAATTTTGATGGATTTTTAAGCGCGGGATGGGGCACTGGCTATATGATATATTTGTCTGTGTAACTTCAGCGGGGCTGGTAGCTGCCAAGGCGAATTGGGTGAAACACATGCCCTAATTAATCATGAGTAAACCCCCGGCTCTGCCGGGCGACTCCCAGAGTTTGACAGTTCCGGGAATGTGTTTTGATGGTCTTGATGCTTGTTTCGGCCGTTATGGTGCCTCCCTATAACTGGTGGCCCGCGGGTTGCTGAAC
>JAZDPP010000127.1:0-6200 GCA_043797445.1 Pseudomonadota bacterium | reverse complement strand
CTGCCCGCTTTCGTTGCCCTCCCATGTCCGAATGGAGCAAATACGACGAATCATTTTTACATCCGGCCCCAGAAACGTAGTCGAGCCGATACCAAAACCGCTTGGCGGATGCTCCTTTCAGCCTTCACCGAGAATTGCTGCGCTGGAATTCTTCACGGGCGCCAAACGGGAAAATTATTACCTCTACTGGATCGATTATCGCCCACTCCCGCTCGGGGGGGAATAATGTTTCCTTGAAGTCGTCCATGGTAAAGTGAACCCGCTTGCCGTTCATCGACATCTGGTGGGTCGCCGTCCATTTACCCGCTACATTCCAAGGGCAGCGTGAGGATTTGCTGGAACACTTTAGATTTCAGCAACGGATGTCTTGGGAGCGTTAATGGATCATACTGATCAAAACTACAAATCAAAAAAATGAGACGGCGCAAACCCTCACAGAATGCCAACAGGGGTACATTTTGTACCCCCCTTGAACTTCAGACATTTGGTGGAAAAAATGCGGGAGAAAAACTCTACTGAAACAAAAGGCAATCTCCTTATTATCCATTTTCACGGAGGCGCTGTAAACCGACATGGACCATGGAAAAACCACGTGTCATAGACAGTTATCGATGACGAAGCAAAAATGAAAAATCTGAATATCATCTCTGCAAACGCATCTGATTATGAACTTATGTCGAAGACGTTGATTTTTAAGGTGATCAAAGAGGAGTTGACAAAAGGGTGGGGGCAAAATGCCTCCCCCCTTTCGATAGAAATGCCGGATGGAACGTTGGCTCCTATCGGCAAATCTATTAAAAGAGTTGCGGAGGTCAGCGCGCGCTATTCAGTTAACCATGAGCTCAACCTGAAAAAGCACAATCAAGGAGATCGAAATGGAGACCAAACTGGTCGTTTTCAACAATAACATGGGGCGGCGTATCCTTATCGACAATGGATGGTATTTCGCAGTTGGAACGTGATCGCGACATTGCAACCGACATCACCAATCCTCGCGATTATTTGTACCGCATGAAAAAAAGATGGATGGAATCAGCCGGTACTCAGTTGTCGACACTTTTTCGACAACTCAATCTAATGTCAAGCGACGGCAAAATTACATGACTGAAGTAACCAACATCGAAGGCATTTTCGACATTATTTTTTTGGAGGTCATATAAACCGACATCGGCCGTGGAATAACCATGATGCTTGGACTCATAAGGATGAAACAGCGCGATCCTGAGTTGGGTAAAGGGTGGATACAGATTGTACATACCCTTTCAGTCGAGACGGCTGGTGGCAGCCAGCGGATGCTTTGCGCCAACACCGAGGGCATCTTCCGTATCATCCAATCCATCCCCCAAGTCCGAGCCGTTCAAACGCTGGCTGGCCAAAGTCGGTTACGAACAGGTCCAGGAGATCGAAGATCCCGAGCTGGCAACCCAACGCACCCGCGCGATTTACAGGGCCAAAGGGAATTCCGATGCCTGGATCGTGAAAACTTACGCGACCACATGACCGATCTTGAACTCATCTTTTCCATGCTGAGGGAAGCGGCCACCACGGAGATTGCCCGCAAGCAGGACTCCCAAGGCATTTTCGAAAACAAAACCGCCGCCCGCAAAGGTGGCCGAATCGCCGGTGAAGCCCGCGAAAAACTGGAAATCGAGACCGGTGCCAAGACGGCAAGCCTGTGAGAGGGCTTAACGGACTTATTATTTTCCGGAAGTATCCATCCATCTCATTTCTTTGAAACCAACCGGCTGTTGGCTCGACCGGGTGCAATTCGGCCCAGGGAACAAACGATCCCCATCAGACTCAGGACGCTGAAAATGATGAAAGTTGTGCGCATGCTGTTCATAAAATCGTGTCCGGTGTGAATCGATACCGGCTGATTTCCCATGAACCAGGAAAGAAGGAAGGTAACAATCGTCATGCTGGTCAGCATTCCCATCGACCGCATGGTGGCCAGCATGCTCGATGCCATACCGTAGTCCCTGGCCTGGACGCTTGCCATGATCACCGCCGTATTGGGGGTGGAAAAAACGCCAAAGCCGATCCCTATCGGTATCAGTACGCCGAAAACCGTATGAAGCGAAGAGGTCTCAGTGAGTCTGGCAGCGGCAAGCAGACCGATGGCACAGATGCTCATTCCTATTGTTGCAATTTTTGACGGCGAATATCGATCGGCAAGACGGCCGGCGATGGGCGCAATCACGGCTTGAATAATGGGCTGAACAACGATAATGAATCCGGCGGTTTGGGAAGAAAAGCCCTTGATCGACTGGAGATAGAGGCTGAAAAAAAAGACGGAGCCGGAAGCGGTCGCATAATTGAGCCAGGTCGCAACACTGCTTAAGGCAAAGGACCGGTTTTGCATTAAGGGCCTGATGCTTATCAAGGGGGTGGACAAACGCAATTCATGGCGGATGAAAAAAAGGATGAGTGCCGCACCGCCGCAGGCAAGCCATCTGGCGCTGACCCAATCCTTCAAATGGGACAACCCCAAGACGAGACAGAGCAGCGCCGTCATGTAAATCAGGCTGCCGGACCAGTCAAATTTTTCACCCGCGGCATCGGCCCATTCCCCTCGCAATTTCCATAAGGTTAGTGATAGCGCAACCGCCTCCACCGGAACGGCAACGTAGAAAATCCAGCGCCACCCCAAATGGGTCACCATCAAACCGGCAAGGCTCGGTCCCGCCGATAGGCCCAGATATACGCAGCTCACTACGATGCCCATGGCCCGGCCCCGGCACTCCGGAGGAAATGTGGAGGTTAGAATCGCAAAACTGGTGGAAGCGACCATGGCCGCGCCCGTGCCCTGAAGAAACCGGAATGCAATAAAAACCGCGGTATTCGGTGCAAACGACAGGGCGAGGGTGGCAACCATCAGCACCGCCATCCCCGTAATAAACAGTTTCTTGCGGCCATAGATGTCCGAAAGACGACCCATCGGTAACAAAAGCATCGCTGTGGCCAGCACATAAATCATTTCAATCAGGCCAAGGGCCATGGCCCCGGCTGAAAACTCCCGGCCAATGGCCGGCAGCGCAACCCCTACCGCGGAGAACATAAAGGGAGTTACAAATTGTGTTACGGATACCACCCAGAGAGTCGCCGTCCGAGATGTAGCAGCCGGCGGCGGCAAAACCGGCAATTCCGGAGAGAGGCTTGTAGCTTTTCTTTTCATATTCGGCATCTTTTCAGCAATCAAATGCACCTTTCGGATTACCCTGATTTAGGGTCATATCGTTGCGCTTCATGGTGTATGGGATGAAGGAGGGCGCTTCATCCGGAAACCGTTCTCGTTGAATGCTCCAGCCGACATGAAAGGCAAGTCTTGATTAAAAAGTCAAACATAAAGTCAAAAGATTCGTCACCCTATTTATGAAACCGTGCACATAGGCCCGTCACGCCACAGGCCTCTGCGGCTTTTTCGGAACGTACCGCCGGCTTTTCTTCCTTGATTTCGGCAACCGGGCCGCCTATAAGAAATCGAGAGTAATTCATCCATGACCGCCATGCGTTTTATGACCGGCCGGGTTGAGATAGAGGAGTGTTTCATGCTGTACCAGTTTGACGGAAAACAGCCGACAGTCGGAGCAGATAGCTATGTCAGTCATCTGGCGAACGTTATCGGCGATGTCGTTATCGGCAGCAACTGCTATATCGGTCACGGCGCCATCCTGCGGGGGGACTACGGCAGAATTGAAATCGGGGATGGAACGGCCATCGAAGAAGGCGTCATCGTTCACGCGCCTCCCGGCGAGACGAACCGGATCGGCGCAAAAGTCACCATCGGACACGGCGCCGTGGTTCATGGAAAAAGCATCGGCGATGCGGCCGTTATCGGCATGGGGTCGATTCTGAGCATCTCCTCCGAAATCGGAGATGGCGCCATTGTCGCGGAAGGCGCTGTCGTAAAAATGAAACAGGTCATCCCTTCAAAGGTGGTTGCCGCCGGTAATCCGGCACAAATCGTCCGGGAGGTCTCGGCAACGGACGAAACATTTTGGTCCTGGGGCAAACAGCTCTATATCGATCTGGCAAAAAAATACATCGATCACGGCTTGGAACCCGTGTCACAGGCAGGGAAGAGAAGCTAACCCCTGCGACGGGACTTTTTCAGTACCCCCTTGAGGGGTATAAGTCCCTTAAGGGACTAAACAGAAAGGGGCGTCTAATGAAAACGAGTTCCATCCCGGTTTCAATATCCGATTTGCCGCATGGCGATCTTCTCCGGCTATTGCTGGACTTTGTGCATCGCATCATCCTCCATCATGGGCTGTGGTTTGCGGAGATCAGCCATCAGATGGGTCAGGAAAAGGCGATGGCGGCCCTCGGAAAATGCCTGGATACGAGCCTGAACCTTCACCTGAAGCGATTAAGTGAAACCCTGAATTTTGAACTGGTGGACGGCATGCCAAAGGCGCTTGCGGCCTTGTCAAGGGATCAACTGCTCGAGCTGATCGATGCCCTCGGTAAAATCTGGATAGCCAATGACGGGCTCTGGTTCCAAGCCATCGAATTCGACCATGGAATGAATGACGCCAAGCGCTGTAACGACAGCTGCTGGGGTCATTTCAGCCCGTTTGAAGCCTGGAGCATCAAGCGGTTCCTGGGCCTCGGCGAGGCACCGGGATTGGAAGGGCTGGCGCAGGCCCTTCATTACCGGGTCTATGCCCGGCTGAACCGGCAATCGATCATCTGGGAAAATGAAAAGAGCTTAATTTTCCAAATGAATGCCTGCCGGGTGCAGATTGCCCGAAACCGGAAAGGACTCGCGGATTACCCCTGCAAATCCGGCGGGCTGGTGGAGTACACCTATTTCGCTGAAGCCGTGGATACCCGCATCAAGACGCAATGCATCGGCTGCCCGCCCGACGCCCACCCGGACACCTGGTACTGCGCCTGGCGCTTTACCATGGATTAACGCTGTGAATGGCCCCCTGCGCGCCCGGGGTTAGATCTCCGACGTACAGTGCGGGCAGCGCGTGGCCTTGAGGTGAATGGGGGAATAACATTTCGGACATTCCTTGGTCGTCGGTTCGGCGGGCGCCGGATCCTCCTTCTTCTTAAAACGATTCACTTGCTTGATAAGCATGAAGATAGCAAACGCGACGATGATGAAATCGAGAATCGTGTTGATGAATATCCCATATTTGATCGTGACGCCCTGGGTTTCGGCTGTTTTTTCCATGAGCGTCAACGCCAGATGGGAAAAATCAACCTTTCCCAGAAGCAGTCCGATCGGCGGCATGATGATGTCGTTGACCAGTGAGCTGATGATTTTGCCGAAGGCAGCCCCGATAATGATACCGACCGCCATGTCCAGGACATTGCCTCTCATTGCGAACTCTTTGAATTCCTTTACCATGCTCATTCTGTTTCTCCTTAGGATTCGGGTTATCGCCTGGGTCGCCATGAATACAACCCGCGGGATCGGGAAGATCCTGTCAGCGGGGGATATGTATACAAAAAAAGGATAAAAACGGATTAGATACACACCATAAGTCCCATGCTGTCAAGCGGATTTTTTGCCATGACCTCAAATGCCTTTTCCGCCCTGATCACCGCTTCGGCCAAACCCGCATGATGGGCGGACCCCGCCGGGGCGTTTCGGCAACCCCGGCAAGTCGATATCCCGTGGTCACCGCGAGCCAAACACTTGTCACAAGAAGAGCATCGCCGGAGTTGACACCCACCTTTCTTTGAGCCATATTGAGATTTCAAAACCCCTTGCACAATTACCCACGGCACTCAGGAGAAAATCCCATGAAAAACGGAAAATGTCCCAAATGCGGTTCAGTTGAGATCTATACGGCCGGGGATCTGCCGCTGAAAAGCGGCCCTTTCGGCAGCAACTCCATTCCGATCAGCCTGACCTCCATGGCGGCGCTGGACAACTACGTCTGCGTGGATTGCGGTCTCGTCGAACGCTATGTGGCGGATGAGGATAAATTAAGAGAGATCGCCAAAAAATGGAGGCCCGTCATCGCCAAGCGTGATGTCGAGGAGTGAACACGCCATCACCCTCATCGACTGAATCGATCCTCCGGCACTGTTTTCGGCCTTGATCATCGATTCGGCCAACCCGAGTGGCGAGAAGGTCACGCCAGGGTGTTTTTGGAAGCCCGGCAAGCTGTTTGAGCGATAGCGAGTTCTTGCCGGGCTGGAAAAAATACCCTGGCGTGGCCGAAACCATGATCAAGGCC
>JAZDPP010000126.1:0-14372 GCA_043797445.1 Pseudomonadota bacterium | reverse complement strand
CTGCCCGCTTTCGTTGCCCTCCCATGTCCGAATGGAGCAAATACGACGAATCATTTTTACATCCGGCCCCAGAAACGTAGTCGAGCCGATACCAAAACCGCTTGGCGGATGCTCCTTTCAGCCTTCACCGAGAATTGCTGTCAAAATAGAACTTCTCTTGACAATGCTGTGTCATCTCAAAGTTTTTGAAGGAAATTTCCTGGGCGATGTCCGTTTCGCCTTTGAGAAGTCTGATCCATGCCAATTCCCGGTTCTTTTGGTAATGGAAAACGATTGCATCCAAAGAGGGACGGCCGTTGTAATAGTCTATATTGGCTTCGAGGCACACCTCCTGATCCTCTCTTCTGCTCTTGAATCGAAAAGGGCCGGATCCGATGGGGTGACTCGTGAAATCGATTTCCTGATTCTCAGGATAAGGGATAATTTGAAATGCCCATATTTTTTGAAGGATGAACGGGTCCTCTTTTTTCAGGTGGAGACAAAAACAAGTGTCAGATATCAGGGAGATCCGGTCGTTGCCTGAACCGAGTTCGGAAAAACGACCCGCGAGCCACTTTTCAAAGGAATACTTCACATCCCTGGATGTAACGCGCTGACGGTTGTGAAATACCGCATTATCCCGCAGATGGATGGTCCATTGCAATTTCTCCGAATCATAGGCCCACGAGATCGCAAGATCCGGCTCAAGCACGCCTTTATCGTTTGGGACAAAGAGAAAGCTATACAATAACGGGAAAATATTGGTTGAACCGGAACAAATAACCTCTGTCGGATTCAACGAAGCGAAGGGGGCGTTCACGTCATAGCGCAGGATGTTTTCGTTGAATGCGGGCTTCCGCGCCAAAACGACCCCATCCGCACGCTCGCAGGAGACCATGAAAATGGGCAGGAAGGCCAGCAAAAGGGCCATTATCATACGGTCGCAGGATCTATGATCCAAAATAAACATGAAAAGGCTCGCCAATAAGAGATACTAACTGCGAACCGATTCTAATGCCGAAGGCGTCGCAAGGCAAGAAATACCGTTTCGTGTCTCCGGACAAGGGAGGTTTTCATTCGGCGCCGGTGAATATATCCGACAGGCGATACCGGGATTTGTTCGCGTTTCCGTCATTTCGCACGCAAATCCGGTTTTGCACGAGTGTTTTCAGGTAGGTCCCGGCTGTCTTGTAAATATCCATGTCTGATCCGGTGTGATGTTTCAGAAAACCCGCGAATTCCTTTCTGGTGAAAAAGCGTCCTCCCGTACCCACCAGAAATTCCCGGAGTTTCGATTTGTCCAGGCCCTTTCGCCGAATGATCCATTGTCTGAGCGCGTTGAGATTATGATCGAAAACCGATGCGGTATCGAGGGCCCTCATGAGTTCGTCTTTTCGGAGCTTGCCTGCGGAGCGGTAAGGTTCCACCGGTTTCCAATGAGCGGAAATCTCATTGGGCAGGCAATCGACGGTGACCCGCCCTCCATCGGACATGATCGCCGCGTATTCCAGGGCGTTCTCCAATTCCCTGACATTTCCGGGGAAGGAATAATTCATCAGCGCCTCTATCGTTTCTCCGGATAATTCCAGCGCTTCTTTTCCATTTGACAGGCTGAATTTTTGGATAAAATGGTTCGCCAGGGAGGGGATGTCGGAGGTTCTGTCGCTTAGGGACGGCATCGGAATATTGAATACATTCAGACGATAATAGAGATCCATTCGAAAACGCCCGTTTTCAACCTCATTTTTCAGGTTTTTATTTGTAGCGGCAATGATTCTCACATCGACAGAGATCTCTTTGGTTCCCCCCACCCGTTCAAAAGTCCGCTCTTGAATCACGCGAAGCAATTTGACTTGCAGGTTAAGGGATAGCTCACCGATTTCGTCCAGAAACAAGGTGCCGCTGTCGGCAAGTTCAAACCGTCCTTTTTTCAAGTCAATGGCACCGGTGAATGCCCCTTTTTCATGTCCGAAAAGCTCGCTTTCAAGCAAGGTTTCGGCCAATGCGCTACAATTCACGGCTATAAATGGTTTATCCCGGCGCGGCCCATCAAAGTGGATGGCTTTGGCAACAAGTTCCTTGCCGGTGCCGTTGGATCCTTCGACCAGAACCGTCGAACAGGAGGGCGTGACCCTGCGAATCAATTCTTTTACGTGCAAAATCGGCTGACTTTCGCCCACGATGTGATCGATGTAACCCGATTTGTATGGGATTAGTGATGCCATCCCTGCCTCCTTGATCTTTTACGGGCTCGATGTTAAACAGCCCGAGGGTCTGACGTCAGCCGTGCGGGCTCAACTTCGACTATTAAATGTTTGTTGCAAATGGCCCGGCAACAACAGGTCCGAACTCAAACATAGCTCTATTTTATACGGTAATTTACTCGTTTCAACTGAATCACCCTGACAGTCCTCCCTGACAAGACAGCTGTCAGGGAGGATATCCGAAAGAGGCATTCACAAAGATAATTCGATGGCAAAGGAGAAGAGTACAAAATACGAAGCCCTTTTCGCCCGGCTTAAAACCCTCCCCAGCGAAGCGCAACAGCGACTGAGGAAGGAAGCTGGTATTGCCTTGGGCGCTCTACGGGATCGGGAGTATAAAAATCATCTGCCGGCTTTGGCTGCTTCATTGGACGCTTCATTGAAGGATCGTGGTTATCGTACCGGTTCATCGCCTGACTCCCTTGAACGGCAGATCAGAAGATGGATAAAAGAAGGGCTTCC
Source organism: Pseudomonadota bacterium (assembly GCA_043797445.1). Taxonomy (GTDB): domain Bacteria; phylum Desulfobacterota; class Desulfobacteria; order Desulfobacterales; family JAFDDL01; genus JAZDPP01. The sequence goes on along the minus strand of JAZDPP010000126.1, from coordinate 11,667 downwards.
TTTCGACGCACTCCAAAAAATCGTAGATTGTCTCGATGTCGATGTGAAAGACTTCCTGCCTTCCCTTTTGGACAATCCGCGGCGATTCCTCTCTTCATCGAATGAAGATGTGGCCGAGGCGGGAAGTGATTCACCGGCTGCCGACATGCAGCGGCTGGAAATAACGCTTCCCCATATCTTTGTGATCCTGAAAGCGATGATTCGGGAGGATGGTTTTCGGTTGTCCCTGCGCGGAAACGAAATTTATGCGGGGAGTATTCGGCTCGCGGATTCAATGACGCCACTATCCGAGACGGATTTAACGCATCGGATTCCCTTGCTGGCAAAACGCGTGGGGCTTTCGAACATCAATCCGGATGCCTTATGTATTTCCTGGCGGCATGAATTGATAAAAAACAGGGTGCTGGATAAACAGCGTCTCATTGAAACAGCCCTTCAGTCCGCCGCCTATGGTGGGGATACCGCCTCGCCCTTGCGGCTATGGCGCGGTGCAATGGAACAACGCTTATTCGAAGCAATTCCGCAACTGGTCTCCGTGGAAAGATTCGATTCCCCCCCTTCCTCCGTAATGGATTGCAACACCCTGGAACTTGCGCCCCTGCTCGAAGCCTGGCCCCTGCGACTGATGACGGATCGTCGTTGGGCCTATGCCGAGCCGCCCCTGCCGGAAATCGAACCCATGCCCCTTGACGCCATTTGGGTGGATGTTACCGTGGTCGACCCGCTTGAGGAGGCGGGTTCGGATCTGACCGGTGATGTGGCGCAGGCCATGGACAACCGGTACGAGGACCGGCAATTATGTTCCGAACCCGCTTCCTTTGTGCTGGAACGTCTGCGGGGTTCCGCCGCCTTGATAGGGAATCCCGGCATCGGAAAGACGACGCTCCTCAAATGGATGGCGGGGCAACTCATCCGGCAGTCGGACGGGCGATTTCTCCTCCCCTTGTACGTGCCGCTGCGGGCGTATTCGCTTGAGAAAAGCGAAAACACCGATATGTTGTCCTTTGCCCTGCAACAATGCGGCATCGTCCGCTCACCCCAGATCGCAAAATGGAAAAACACCCTGGAATATCTTTCCGGAGTTCAAAAAAAGACGGTTTTGCTGTTGTTGGACGGTTGGGACGAAGTACCGGCCGACCGCAGGGAATCCCTGCGGACAGAAATGGAATCCCTGAGTTACAGATTCGCCTTTATCATCACTTCACGACATTCCGCATATCCGGAAAGCTTACCGGTGGACCGGTTGCATGAGATCACAGATCTGCCGCCGCAGGGCATTCATACCCTGATTCACAATTGGTTTCGGGCGGCTGGCCATCCGGATATGACGGACCGGCTTCTCGGCCATCTGGATGCCCACCCGGATTTGCGTCGTATGGCGAGAAATCCCTTCCTGCTGAACCTGATTTGCGGCATCTGTTTTTCGGATGCAGGTCATTCCGGCCACGACGACATGCCAACATCCAGGACCGGACTCTACCGCCGGGCCATTCAGCGGATTCGGGAGAATCACTCCAGCCGTTACCCGGAGCCATTTCATGAAGACCGGCAGCGGCAGGCGGAACGGCTTGCATACTGGCTGATCGCGGAAGCACCCGATGCGCCGCGGTATGTCTTCAATAGTCATGATGTGCTCGGTTGCTCCCCGGATCTCGTATTTTTCAAGGAGGTCCTTTGCCCTTCCCGGCTGGTTTGTCAATGGGATGCGCACAGCGAATCCATGCATTTTTTGCATACGACCTTTCAGGAATATCTGGCGGCCCGCCATTTGATTCGGGACACCCGCAGCGATCCCCGCCGCTTGATCACAGCCCATGCCCTCGATGCCGGGTGGCAGGAAATTTTTCGGTTTATCGCGGGAGGAAACGGCGAGATCCATGATTTTTTCTGGCGGCAAATGCGCGAACTGGCGGAAAAACCGGACCGTTTCGGTCTCATTTTTATCAGAATGGCCCATCTTGTGGCGGAAACCGGCGCGCATGACGGCGGGAAAAAGCTGGTGGGAATCGATCTGCGCGATAACCTCTGGCCCATCATCCGTGAGGGCGTGGCGATCACGGCATTCGTGGATGCCTACCTCTGTCTCGATACGCCGGGGTATATCGAAAGAGTCAGGCAAATCGAAAAAGGCGGGGATATCCGGTTGAACGCCCTGCTGAAACGGTCACTGAGACGGGCGAAAAACCCGGAATCATCCCGGACCCTGGTGGAAGATATCCTTTCGGGGGATAAAAAAACCGCGGAGGTTGCAAGCTACCCGATCGCGGAGGTGATAGACGATCAAGGCCGAGGATTGCTTCGGGATGCGCTGAACAAGAATGATCTATCGATTGATGTGCGACGGAAAGTGATACGGGCTCTCGGGTATGCCCGGGATTACGACTCGGCAAGGGTGTTGCTGGAAACGGCGAATCATCAGGAAACACTGGCGGAAGACGCATTCTACGCACTTGCCAATATCGGAGGGAGCTTTGTCAGTTCCGCATTGGTTCAACTGCTGTCGCAACCATCGGCCAGCCGGCAAAAAAAACATATCATCCATGCGCTGCGGGATATTCACGACGGCAAGGCCAGGGATGGCCTTTTGGCTGAACTCGCGCTTTGTGAACCGGATGCTCCGGTCATTCTGCCTATCTTGGAGGCCCTGTCCGAAAATCCGCTCCCGCTGCACAATCAAGTCCTGATAGAATTCATGGGGCACCCGGATGAACAGATACGTGCCGCGGCCGCGTGGGCATTGATTGAAGCTGGCGAAACCTGTGCGAGAGAGGCCCTGGTCCGGACCGCCCAACAGGATAACTGCCTGGATGTCAGGGCCGCCGCTCTCGCTGCCCTGCGCAATCAGGCGGGGGCAAACGATATTCCCTGGTTAGCGGACGTTGTAAAAGACTCGCACCGGGACGACCTGGAACGTGCCAATGCACTGGAAGCAATCCTCATGACCACGGCCCGGCATTTGCACCGCTCCGACAGATCATGGATGATTCAAACCGCCGCGGAGTTGGCCCGGATAGGCCTCGGCAAACTTGAGGGGGAGCTGACCTACACGGCGGCATCCAGGGGGTTTCTGTTGGGAGAAGCGCTTGCGCCGCGCCTCTGTGAAATCTGCATGGATGAAACCTTTCCTTCCAGCGTCCGGGAAGAGGCATGCGTATCCCTCGGAAAGATTCGATACTCGGGCGCATCCGGTATCTTCCTGAAACTGATTCGCGGCAAGCCCGACGTGGAGGATGATGAGGCCTCTCCGCTGGAGGATTACATGGAGCGTCTCGCCAGGGCGGCTGCCGAGGCGATTACGAAAATAGATGCAAGGCTGCTGCTGACGGAATCCGGCAAAACCGCGCAAAACGCGTTGAAGCATTATTCCCTTCGAACCGGGCATTTGGTATTTTCCGACCATATCTTGGACTCTCAAGGAAAAAGAATATGAACTCCCGCCTCTGCCCAGCGACCGGAGTGGGGCCATGCCGTGCGATAGAGGTAATCGGAATCGCCGAGATTGTTGACAGCACCGAAAAAGCTCGGCATGCCGCGGCTTCCCAGGCGATGGCGTCCAAATGTTTGCCCTGTCGGCATTTTTCATGGTAGAAATCAGTAACACGCTGTATGGGACAAACATCGGCATATCGATGGAAGCTGCTGAATGAATAAATCCTTTTCGCGTCAGAGCCGGATGCCTTTATGGTAACGAAAATTCGTCACTCCGTTTTTTTGCGGTTTTTGGTTTTCGTGCTCTCGTTCGTTGCGGCCTCCGTGATGGTGAGCAGCCTCATCCTCATTGGGTTTTCCTATGCCCAATTCAAATTCACCATCAGCAACGACTACCGCGGTATCATCAAAAGCTCGGCCAACGAAATCCGTTTTTTCGTTATGGAATCCCTCAACAGCGTGGAAAGTCTCGCCCGCATTCTCGCCCATGTCCGATGGACGGCCGATGAAGCGGGGCAGGATATAGCTCTCGCGGCCTTTGGATTTACCAACGAAAAATTTACCAATCCCGTCCTTCTTCGGCCGGACGGCACCCGAAAATTACCGCAATTCCCGTCCGATCCGGACATCGATTACCGTTCAACGGCGACATTTTCAAAGGCTCTTGAGGGGCAAACCGCGATTTCCGAGGTGAGGTATAGTGAAGACCGGTTGCCGTTCCTGCGGATCGCGGTTCCCATCAGACGATTGGGAAAGGTGGCGGAAATTCTTTGGGTGGAACTCAATCTCAAAGAGGTATGGAACGTATTGGAGGGAATAAAGATCGGGGAAAAGGGGCATGTGTCCGTGCTCAGTGCGACCGGTCACTATATCAGCCATCTGGAAATTCAGCCGGTACTCAAGCGGATCACCCAAGACAATATGGCGGCCCTGGAAAAAATCCGCTTCAAGGACGAGGTGATCGATTGGCGGGAGGCGAATACCGGACAGTACTGCATGGCCGTCCACATTGCGGATTTGGATTGGTATGTGATGCTAAGTCAGCCCATGGGTGAAATATACGGGCATATCTACAGAAGTTTGTTCTGGATTTCGGGTCTCGCGCTGCTTCTCTGCCTGCTGGCAACTTTTATCGGCTGGCAATGGGTCAAAAGATTGCTGCAACCGTTAAAGACCCTGCATCAGCAGGTGAAAGTAATCGGCACGGGGGATCTGGATCAGCCGGTCGCGGTGAATACCGAAGATGAGATCGGTGACTTGGGCCGTGAATTTAACGCCATGACCGAATCCCTTAAACAGGTGATCGCGGACAAGGTCCGGACGGAGAGGGAGTTGGCCCACGCCAAAAGTCTGGCGGTGCTGGGGCAGGCTTCCGGAAAAATCACCCATGAGGTGGGAAATCTGGTGAATAATACCTCTCTTTTTCTGAATATATTGAAAAGAAACCCCCTGGATGAACAAAGCCGGAAACTGGTGGGTCTTTTACAGGGGGATATGGACCGGGCCATGATCTTTGTTCAGGATTGTTTACAGTTTGCGCGAAAACCGCAATTCGACAAGGCGCGGGTGCCCATGGGCCCGTATATTGAGGAGGCCCTCGTGGCGCATCGGGAGGCGGCCTTGCAGCAGGGGGTTACCCTCGCTTCCCGATGGGCGGATGGACTGCCGACAATTCAGTTGAATGCCGCCCGAATTCAACAGGTTATCAACAACCTGGTGAAAAACAGTCTGGAGGCGCTCCTGGACGCGGGCGGCAACGGATACATTACGGTTTCGGCCTATCCGTCGAATAACGATGTTTGCCTGAGCGTCGCCGATAATGGACCGGGAATCCCCCCGGAGACGCAGGCAAATATTTTCGAACCGTTTTTTACGACCAAGGGAAAAGACGGCACCGGTCTCGGACTGGCGATCATTAAAGAAATCATGAATGCCCATGGGGGCCGGATCGAGTTCGTAAGCCCGCCCGACGGCGGGGCCGAATTTCGGTTATATTTTCCCGTTGAGACGGAGCCATCCCCTACATAGCTTTGAACCGGTGATGGAAACCGCGGCTGACAGTCAAAGCGCCGTCCATTTCTTTTAGCGTCAACACATAACGGCCGGTCAAGGAGGAACTGATCTTATCGATGGCGGCGGCGTTGACGATGGTGCCGCGGTGAATTTGCCAGAACACGGAGGGGTCGAGTTCCCCGGCCAGTTCCCTGATGGGTTTTCGGATGAGAAATTCGCCGTCGCGCGTATGAACGGCGGTGTATTTGTCCCGGGCCTGGAAGCAGCGAATCTCTTCAGCCGGAATGAGCCGAAGGCCCCGGCTGTCGGCGGCTTTTATCCATTGCAAATAGGCCGGAGGCGTGACGGCCGCGAGGCGCTCTTGAAGCGATTGCAGCAGGGAAGCCAGTTTGTCGTTGGCTTCAACGGGTCTGTCGAGGTGCGCCTTCAGGCGTTCAACCGTTTGTGAAAGCCGCGGGGGATCAACCGGTTTTAACAGATAATCCACGGCTTGCCTTTCAAAGGCCTCCACGGCGTATTGATCGTATGCGGTGATAAAAACGATTCGGCATGCGGCGGGCGCCCGTTGCGCCACCTGCAAACCGGTCAGACCCGGCATTTTGATATCGAGAAAGGCGATTTCGGGTTCGAGCATCGTTATCCGGTCAAGGGCCTGAACACCGTTTTCAGCCTCCCCGCAAATCCGGAGTTCCGGCCAGGCGCGGTGGAGTTCGATTACGAGCCGGTTTCGCAACGGCTCTTCATCATCGGCAATGATCGCTTTATAGATTCTCGGCATACGGCACCTCAATGACCGCCCGGACTCCCCTCGGACGGTTCTCAGCCAGGATCAGTCGGCCCGCTTTTCCATAAAGGGCCTTCAATCGCTCCCGGATGTTCGTGATGGCCATTCCCGCCGGTGGGTGTTCTGAAAAACCGCACCCGGTATCGGTGATCTCGACGCGAAGCAGGGTATCCTCCCTTTGGGCGGAAATCCGAATGTTTCCGCCGTCGATTTCCGGATCGATGCCGTGGATCACGGCGTTTTCAACCAGCGGCTGAAGGAGCATCGGCGCAAAGACGGCCTGCCGAAGGCCATCGTCGATATCGATCCGGAACTCAAGCCGGTGGCCCATGCGGACCTTGAAGATGTTCAGATACGCCATTGCCTGGTCCAGCTCGCCGCCCAGCGTGGTCCAGGGGGACCGGGTTTCCGCAAGAGAGGCGCGAAGGTAGCGGGTGAGATCCTGCAACATGGTCTTGCCCTTGCTCACATCCGTGTTCAGAAGGCTCAAAATGTTGGACAGCGTGTTGAAGAGAAAATGGGGCTCGATCTGGGCCTGAAGCATTTTGAGTTGCGCCTGAGTGAGGAGCTTTTCGCTGGTCAGGCGCTGAATCCGCTCCTGTTGAACCAGATCACGGGTATCGGCAAGCGTCCGGCGGGATAAGAAAAAATAGCTGACACCGCTTCCAAAGAGAAGACTGAGCAACCCCATTCGAAAAGGGGCGGAATCCCGGGGGAAGAAGCGAATCATTTCCAGACCGGTCCACCATTGGCCCAGGCTGCCGCCGATAAAACTCCCGGCCAATATCGAACACCCGACGAGAACGATCTGGTTGCCCGCTGTTTTCGGGCGCAGATGGACGAACGCGAGGATACTCACGGTGCAGATGGAAAGGCCGATGGCCTGTGACATCACGAGGTAATTCCAAAAGGAGTGATCGCGAAAAAGAAGGGTGAGGAAAACGGCAATCACGGTGTTGAACACCGCCGTATAGCCGATGTCCTTCAGAAAGAGGCGCCCCTTGTCCATTGAATCGTTTGACATCATTTATAGCGTATACTCCATTCCGATCATGATCTGATAGTTAAAAATGCGGCCGAACTCAGTGAACCGGGATCCCCGATTCACGGTTCCGGTGGTAAAGAGCTGAAAATGATCGCCGAGGGACCATTCTCCGATTCCGGTGAACCGGCCCGAACCGTCATCGAGATTCTGTGTCCAGCGGACCGTAAGATCGATGGCGCCGGCGATATCGGATTTCAGACATTGGATCATCAAATAGTGTTGCCGAAAAAACCGAAGCCCGGGGTCGGCGGTCTGAAATAGCGCCGCATTACCGGACGGCAAGAGACTTCCGCCCGAGCGCACCAGTTGGGCGGCGCTCGTTTGTAACTCAAAAAAACGGCCGGCCGCCGTGCCGTCATAGCCCGGCCCATAATAGAGATATTCCGCGCTCAGCACGGGTCCGGCGGTGAGCGTGTAGGACCCGCCGGCAAGATAGGCGCCACGCCAGGTGTCGTCCTTATCCGGCTGCAGGGCGAGACCGATGGGAGTATCCGCAAATTCGGGATAACGGGCGCCCCGATGCTGCTCGAAAGCGCCTTCCGCATAGAGCAAGAGGGCATCGGACAGGGTGCCGCCATAAAAACCGCCGATGTGATGGTGATCCCCCTCGCCGTCGGCGACAATCAGGCTGCCGTAATCCGAAGCGCCGCTGTAATCGGCCTTTAAGGCCCAGCTTCCGGAAAGGGTATCATCCACCCTTTCGATGCGCCCGGAGCCGGTTTGCGTGATAAGAGATACACTCCAGGCCACATTCGGCGCCCAGACCGCCCGCACGAAATCCGCCGCCGGAATCTCCATTTTGGGATTGCCGCGGCCGTTATCCGAATAGAAGGGGTTGGACAGGGAGGTGAGATAGGCCGGCCCCCATTGCAGGTTCTCCCGCCCGCAGGAGAAATACACCGATTCCAGAAAACGCCCGCGCACCAGCCACTGGTGGATATAGGTGGCGTCTTCCCGGCGACTCCGGCCGTCTTGCGGGCCCTCTCGCCACGCCTCCCATTGCAGTTCGACCCGGGGCTGGACCGAAACCGTCAGCCGGTCAAAATCGAGCTTCAAATCGGGCCGCGCTTGCGCCGTGGCGCTATAGCGGGGAATATTGAGGATACGGTTATCCGGGTTTCCGGGCCCATCGATCGGTATGGTCGTGGTACAAAACCCCAGGAGTCGCACATGGGTTTCAAAGCCATCGGCCATCCGGCTCATGAGGGACGCTTCCCCGGCATCCGTTGCCCGCGCCCCCTGGACGAAGGACAACAGCAGGCATGTCACGCCCATCCACCATCTCATCATCCGGAGCACCTTACCGCACCAGGAGGTTCAGGTTAAAGGTGGTATCCGGCACCTTTTCGGGCGTCACGTTTCGATAGCGCATTCGCGTGACGTCTTCTTTCCGGACGGCATCGGAAATGGTCATCTCCGAAACGAAGGGCACATCCATGCCGTTCACGCGGATACGGTTGCCGTACGTAAACCGCGCAATCTTCAACAGCTTTCCCGACACCGTGTAAAACTCGGCCTGCAAGCCCAAGCGCTGGTCCTTGCTGATCCAGTAGCGAATGCGGTCGTAGGTCACTTTCTGATTCACCGCGCGCAGATCGAATAGATAGCACGGTTGACCCGCCACCGGTTCTTCACCGGCGAATCCGGCCCGGTAATCCTCGGCATAGTTGGTGCTGGCGATGTCACCGTTGGCGGCGCCGCCCATCAACTTTTGACGGGGCGAAATGGGAACGGGCTTTTGCAGCCCCGGTTTGACGAACCACATATTGCGATCGAGCATGAGGAGCATCTGGCCCTTGAATTTTGCGGGAGAAATGGATTGCGCCAGCGCATTGACCCCGCGGGTGTAAATCACCAGGCTGCGCTCGGAAACCCGGCCCTCCTCCGTTGATTCGATATCCGCCGTCCAGACCACACCGTCGATATTGCCTCTTGCCCGGTCCGCATCCGCGATGATTCCGGCCGCATCCGGCACGCTCGTTTCCGTATCGGCCCGACAGAGCGCCACCGTCAGGATGAGACCGATAAAAACCCCCGTTGAAAACCTCATTTTTTTCCTCCCTAACCCGGACAAACCGGAACCAAAACTCGAAATACGAATATCGAAATTCGAAACAATGTACAAAATCCAAATGATCAAAATACGAAACACATTCAAGCACATAAGTGTAACAAGTTTTGGTCGTTTGCATTTGGGTGCTTTGAATTTGTTTCGGATTTCGATATTCGGATTTCGGATTTTTCTGCCAGAAACGCGCAGAAAATTATTTCTAAGCCACTAAACATGCCCCAATGCATCCACGATTCCCATGCGGGCCGCCCGGCGGGCCGGTAAAATGGCCGCGGCCATGGAGAGCAGGGTTAAAAAGAGCATCAGCCGGAGCATGCTCATGGGGAGCAGATCGACGACCAGGGGAACCGGCGCCGATGCGCTCGGCGGTGTGTAGGACGGTGCGATAATAAGGACCACCGCCCACACGCCGATGTTGAGAAGCATGCCGCCGAGACTCCCCAGGAGGCCGAGAATGGCCCCTTCCATGGCAAACAGAAGGCTGATGCCGCGGCGTTTGACCCCCAGCACCCGTAGCGTTCCGATTTCACGGGTCCTCTCCACCACCGACATGCTCATGGTATTTACCGTGCTCATGACCACGATGATCAGAACGATCTGTAAAATAAACAGAAAGATGATGTCGAACATCCCCTTGACCTTGCTGTAAAAGAGCGACAACTCGTTCCAGGTCCTGATCCCGGACGACAGCCCGGCCGCGGCCAGCGCCTGCCCCAGGCGGCGGCGGGCCGCTTCGGTGTGCTGCCAGTGGTCAAGGAGAATAACGATGCGATCCGCCCGGTCGGTATCGTAGAGCGCCTGAGCATGCGCATAGGACAGGAGGAGAAATTTGTCGTTGCTGGCATCGGAGCCGGTATCGTAGACGCCGCTGATCCGGATATCCAGCGCATTCATCTGACCCTCCAGGGTCGTTGCCATCACCACCGCATCGGCCCCCGGAGAAAGGCCCAGTTGACGGGCAAGGTCTCTGGCCATCAGAGCGCCGTACGACTCTGTTTCATCGAGATCATTGCCCACCAGGGGGCGAAGGCGCGCCATCGGGCCGGCAATGGTTCGATAGTCGGCCGGCACCACGCCCTGAGCGAGAAATATCCGTGAGATGCGTCCGTTTGAAACCAGACCCGAGACCAGGATTTGCGGCGTTGCCAGAACGACCTGAGGGTCTTCCTTCGCAAGCGCAATAATTTTTTGAATCTCCCCGGACGTCCACATGTTGCGTTTCGGGTCGTTGTTGGCGTTTTCAATCCAGCCCGATTTGTAAACGGTCAGGTGTCCCAGTCCCTCCCCCCGGATCGCCGATTGCCGGATACCTTCATAGGTATTGGCCGTGTAACCGCGAAACACGCCGACGGCCGCAAATCCAACGCTCACGGCCAGAATCGTCATCAGGGAGCGCCGCCGGTTCTTCACAATGCTTCGAAAGGCGATTTGGATCCACTGTTTCATGAAACCACCTCCGGGGCGGGGTGAATGCGTCCGTCTTTCAATTCCACCCGCCGCTGAACGCAATCCAGCAGACGCTGGTCATGGGTGGAAAAAACAAAGGTGGTTCTCTGCCGCCGGTTGATCGATTGGAGGAGCGCGATCAGCTCATGGGCCGTATGGGAATCCAGATTGGCGGTGGGCTCATCGGCGATGACGAGCGGCGGGTCCGTGATGAGCGCCCGTGCGACGGCGACCCGCTGCTGTTGCCCACCGGACATTTTGTCCGGCCGATGCTGGGCCACAACGATCAACCCCACAGCCTCAAGGCCCTCCAGCGCCCTTCTTCTGGCGGAGGAGGTTGCGACTCCCTGAATTTGTAACGGCAGCATGACGTTTTCAACGGCGGTGAGCACCGGAATGAGATTGTAGCGTTGAAAAATGAATCCGATAAAGCGGTTTCGAAGCTCGGTTCGTTCATTATCGGACAAGGCCGAAAGTTCCCGGCCGTCCACCCGAATCCGCCCCGAGCTCGGTTCATCCAATGCGCCCATGAGGTTCAGCAATGTGGTTTTGCCGGAACCCGACGGCCCCCAGATACTGATAAATTCCCCCTTTTCGATATCCAGATCCACCTGGTCGACGGCGGGAACCGAAACCTCCCCCATGGTGTAGCGCTTGCAGACCTGCCGCATAGAAATCAACATGGCGTCTCCTTTTAGGGACATCGTAAGTTCCAATACACTGTTTATCGGATTTGTCGGCCTTGATCATCGTACCGGCCACGCCAGGATATTTTTTCCAGACCGGCAGGAACTCGCTATCGCTCAAACAGCCTGCCGCTCTTCCAAAAACACCCTGGCGCGGCCTCCCTGCCGTGGGAAATTGGCCGAAACGATGATC
>JAZDPP010000125.1:0-43975 GCA_043797445.1 Pseudomonadota bacterium | reverse complement strand
GATCATCGATTCGGCCAACCCGAGTGGCGAGAAGGTCACGCCAGGGTGTTTTTGGAAGCCCGGCAAGCTGTTTGAGCGATAGCGAGTTCTTGCCGGGCTGGAAAAAATACCCTGGCGTGGCCGAAACCATGATCAAGGCCCTGTTTTCTAAGGACGCCCCATGATATTTCCCTTGGGTAGCCGCCGCATGAGCGGCATTCTGCATTTCGGAACCATCTCGCGTATTCTGATCAAGCACGGACTGGGCGAGGTGGCGGATCGGCTTTTCGGGCGCAGCCGGGTCAAGGTAAAATCCGGTCTGCCCGACCCGGCGCGCATTCGACGCGCCCTGGAGGACCTGGGGCCCAGTTTCATCAAGCTGGGGCAATTGATGAGCACCCGCGCCGATGTCTTCCCCCCCGACTATATCGAAGAGTTCAGCAAATTGCAGGACAGCGTTCCACCGGTGCCTTTTGAGGAAATTCAGCAATTAATCGAATCGGAATTAAAGCAGCCGCTGAATCAGCTCTTTAAGGACATCGATCCCACGGCGCTTGCCGCCGCGTCGGTGGCCCAGGTCCATTCGGCTCACCTTCACAGTGGCGAGAAGGTTGCCGTCAAGGTGATCCGGCCCGGCATTGAAAAACGAATTCGAAACGACATTCAATTGATGTATTATTTTGCCGCCCGGCTCGAAAAAAAAATCCGCCTCGGCCGGGTGCTGGGACTCGTCAATCTCGTCAAGGAGTTCGAACGCACCATTTTCCGGGAGCTCGACATGCTCACCGAAGCCGGAAACATCGAGCGTTTCGCGCAAAGTTTCAGGGGTGTCGAAGAGCTCTATATCCCGAAGGTCTACTGGCCTTATACCGCCCGGTCGGTACTGATCATGGAACACATCGAGGGCATCAAGATGGACAATGTGGCTGAAATCAAACGCCGCGGCATCGATCCCAAAGAAATCGCCATGATCGGTCTTCGCTCGTTTTCGCGTCAACTGATGGGAGCCGGAATTTTTCACGCGGACCCCCACCCCGGCAACACCATTGTCATGCATGACGGCCGCGTGGGGCTGGTGGATTTCGGCATCGTGGGTTACCTGGACGAGGAGACCATGCTGCAGATCGCCCATCTGTTTTTGGGGTATGCGGAACATGATTACGACATGGTGATGGAAGCTTTTGAGGCCACCGGTCTCATCGATGCCGAATCGATGGATTTAAAGAGCTTTCGCATGGATCTGAAGGACATCAGCGAGCCGTTTTACGGCCGCTCTCTAAACACCATATCGGTTAAGGATGTCTACGACCAGATCATGCGGCTGATCTTCAAATACCGGATTCACATGCCCCGCAATCTGCTGCTGCTGCTCAAGACCTTTATCCAAACCGAATCGCTTGGAAAGATTCTGGGGTCCGAGGCCAGTTTGCTGGAAGTTACCCGCCCCTATGCCCGAAAGCTCCTCAACCAGGGCTATGAAGCCCAAAAATTACTGAAAACCCTCGGCCAGGATATCAAAAACACCGGCGGCTTTTTGCGCATGATTCCCAAACTCACCCACGATATTCTGAAAGGTCTCTCAAAAGGGATGCCGCCGGTCGAATTGAAACACGGCGGGCTGGAATCGGCCTTTAAGAAATTTGAAAACGGTCTCAACCGCCTCACCCTGGGGCTGGTGATCTCGGCTTCCCTGATTGCCGCCTCCCTGATCCTCAACGCTTCAAAGACATTGATGACCTTTGAATTCGAATGGCGCGGCCTCCACCGGCTTTCCGTCACAGAGGTTCTGGGAATGGGCGGTTATATCATTGCCACCTTCCTGGGGCTCTGGCTGGTGTTCTCCATCATCCGATCGGGGAAGCTATAGCGAGGCGTCCAATAACCTGGAACGAAAACTTTAAGAAAGGGATGGCATGACCCGGCGTTTCCGCCAGGTCATCGATACCGCGTTTATTGTAGCTGAAGCGGGTGCCCCCCTATTTTTCCTTTGCGGTGAACCGCTCCCGGTGAATGACCGGGGGTTTTCTCGGCGGGGCCTTGGCTGCCATGGCGGGTTGACCGAGGAGAACCGCACCCGCCACATCCAGCGTTTCGGGAATATTCAGGATCGGCCGCAGGGCATTGGGGCTGAAAAAAGTGAACCACAGGGAATCAAGTCCCAGTTCGGTGGCGCAAAGCATCATATTCTGAATCCCGGCCGAGGCAGCCTGCAACGCCCCGTGAGGTTGCTCGAAAAACCCGCCCAACCCGCCTTTTTTGGGATCGCAAAGCACCACCACCATCAACGGGGTCTCGGTCACAAAGTCCATGGCGTATTTTTGCGCCCAGTCCGGACCACCGTTATCAAAAACGGCTTTTTTGGCCGCCTCGCCGGCATCTCGTATTTTCGCCTTGATCGCAGGGTCCGTGATGACGATAAATTGAACCGGCTGAAGGTTGAGCGGGCTCGGCGCCCATTGAGCGGCCGTTAACAGGGCTTCCAGTTGGGTTTCCGTCACGGGAGTGGTCTTAAAGGCTCTGCAGCTTCTTCTCTTGGTCACTAATTCACTAAATTCCATCGTTTTCCTCCTTAAAGTAAGCAGTCTGCGTTCGAATAATTACTCACGTATCGTTGTTCCGATTTTGGGCCTCGATCATCGTTTCGGCCAATTTCCCACGGCAGGCAGGCCGCGCCAGGGTGTTTTTGGAAGAGCGGCAGGCTGTTTGAGCGATAGCGAGTTCCTGCCGGTCTGGAAAAAATATCCTGGCGTGGCCGGTACGATGATCAAGGCCGGAAAAAGTCACGACGCCGCTCGGGACCGATGTGCCCGAGGCGGTTTGGGGTATGCGCCACTCGATTGAAGGAATTGATGGTTTGCCCTGAACCCGCTTGACTCGATTCGCAGCGATACGGTATGTTGAATTGAAAGCGTCTTAAGAGTGATGGCTGTTGTCTATGAGCAAATGGAGGAACCTCATGAGTGAGAAGATGAATTTAGACTTGCCGAAAGAAGTATGGAGTCGATATGAGCGTCTGGCGAAACAAAGGCGGGAAGAGCCCGTGGCGCTGATGGAAAAGGTATTGGTGACTTACCTTGACAACGAAGAAACGGATGAGGGGGTGGAGTGTAATATCAACTTTCTCGGCCTCGGAAGCCTGGATCCCTGTTGATGGGTGAATGCCATCCGGCACGGGGGATTTAAGCGGATTTCCCCCCGGTGACCGGTTCAAATATAAACGAACCCCCTACATGGAAAGGCGGGGAAAAAAGTGACACTTCAGGAAAAAATTAAAAATGATCTGACCGGCGCCATCAAGGCAAAGGATGAGGAGAAAAAGTCCACCATACGGGTGATTCTCGGAGAATTCAGTCGCGGCGGGAAAAAGGAGTTGCCGGACGATGAGGTGATCTCGATTTTAAAAAAGCTCGTTAAATCGGAACGAGAGGTGTTGCAGCAAAAAGGAAATGCAGCGGCGGCCTCCCCGTTCATCGATATCATCGAGACCTATCTTCCTCGGACGGCCTCGGAAGCGGAAATTGCGGCCTGGGTTCGGGAAAATGTCGATTTTTCGCAATTTAAAAATAAAATGCAGGCCATGAAGCCCGTCATGGCCCATTTCGGCTCTCGCGCGGATGGCAATATGGTGAAGAAAATCCTTCAGGAAATATGAACCGGATTTGATCGCCGGAGCCCGATTGATGCCTGGGGCGAGAGGGTGCACCCGCCCCGGGTCATGCACAGCTTGACATATTTTTTCTCCGCGGCCCGGAAGTCTTCTTCCGAATAATAATTGATATTTTCAGGAATTCGGAAGGATCTCTTATGCCGCCATAAAAGCGTTTCGATACCGGTTTGCCGTGTCATGAGTTTTTCCATATCCTTGCCTCGCCATCCCATATCCGAACCTGTCGCGCGCCCCTTGGAGATTCGTTGATCATCCGCTGTCGCAGTTACCTTTAAAAACTGCGATGCAAAAATCGGGCCCACTTCAAGAATTTTATAAAGTGCCGCCAGGCCGGCGTTTGCGTGAGACCCGCCTGCACGGCGCCGCCGGCGGTGGGTAAAAAAGGTCATGAACTTGTGGCATTTACTTCACAGGATATAAGAAAACCACCCCTACCGGGTTCACTCAACAGCCCAAATTGTCTTAGCGGCCAAGGCCGGCGGGTCGAAGTCCTTTGACTTGTAATTGCGGTGAACTTGATTTAGAGAAGGCCGAAAGATCGAATTATTGGCCGAGAAGATGATCAAAGCCGATTTCTTAATTCATTAGCGGCAACAGTTGAGGAATAGGGGATGGGAGTAGAAACGGTTCTGGTGGTGGGTGGTGCCGGGTATATCGGCGCTCACATGGTAAAAGCGCTGGCGGCGGCCGGCTATCGGGTGGTCATTCTGGATGACCTTTCCACCGGTCATCGGGAATTTACAGCTGCCGGCCGCTTCATTCACGGCAGCCTGGGGGACCGAAACGTCCTGGATGCCCTTTTTTCAGAGCACCCGATCGATGCGGTGATGCATTTTGCCGCCTTTTCCCTCGTGGGAGAATCCGTGAAAAATCCCCTTGCCTATTATCGGAACAATCTGGCCGGAACCCTGTCGCTTCTCGAAGCCATGATCCGGTTCGACGTGAAGCGATTTATTTTTTCTTCCACCGCGGCGGTGTATGGAGAGCCAACGGCCGTGCCGATTACCGAAGACCACCCCTGTGTCCCCACCAATCCTTACGGCGCCACCAAACTCGCCGTCGAGCGGATGCTGAAGGATTGTGACGCGGCATACGACCTCCGCTACATGAGTCTTCGCTATTTTAACGCGGCCGGCGCGGACCCGGGTGGTCTCATCGGGGAACGGCATCAGCCGGAGTCGCATCTTATTCCCCTGGTCCTCAAAACCGCCCTGGGAGAATTGCCGCACATCGGAATTTTCGGTACCCGGTACCCGACGCCGGATGGCACCTGCCTGCGGGATTATGTCCATGTGAATGATCTGGCCCAGGCGCACCTCCTGGCCTTAAAGGCGCTTCTGGATGGGCGTCCGAGCGGTGTTTATAATCTCGGGAACAGCAAGGGATACTCCGTCCGGGAGGTCATTGAACTGAGCCGTCGCATTACCGGACGCCCGATTCCCGCCATCGAAACCGGCAATCGCCCGGGAGATCCGGCGATACTGGTGGCCGCTTCCGAAAAAATAAGGCGGGAACTGGGATGGCAACCCGAATATGAGGACCTGGAAACCATTATCCAAACCGCCTGGCAGTGGCACCAGCGGGAACGGGATCGAAACCGGTAATTTCAGCGCTAACTCCTTGACACTCGCGGGTATTGCGACTAATGTCCCACATTTTAACACAATATTTCCCATTCGGCCCAATACGGAGGATGTTATGGACTATAAAGATACGTTGAATTTGCCGGTAACGGCCTTTCCCATGAAGGCGAATCTCGCCCATCGAGAACCCGAACAGCTCAAAGCCTGGGATGACGCCCGGCTCTATGATGCGATCCGGAAAGATTCAAAAGGGCGAAAGCAGTTCATTTTACATGACGGCCCCCCTTATGCCAACGGCCATATCCATATGGGGACGGCGCTGAATAAGGTTTTGAAAGATATTATCATCCGTTCCCGTCAGATGGACGGATACGACGCCCCTTACGTGCCCGGCTGGGATTGCCACGGTCTTCCCATCGAACACAATGTCGATCAGGAGCTGGGCTCCAAAAAGAAGGAAATGAGTCAGGCCGATTTCAGGCGGCAATGCCGGAAATATGCCGAAAAATTTATCGATATTCAGCGGGAAGAGTTTAAGCGGCTCGGCGTGATGGGAGAGTGGGACAACCCCTATCTGACCATGACCTTTCCCTACGAGGCCATTATCGCCCGGGAGTGCTGTCAATTTGCCCTGAACGGCAGCCTGTTTAAAAGCAAAAAACCGATCCACTGGTGCCCTCGGTGTAAAACGGCCCTGGCGGAGGCGGAGATTGAATACCACGATGAGACCTCGCCTTCCATCTTTGTCAAGTTTGCACTGAAGGACGATATCAGCGGAACGTATTTAGAACTGAAGGGGAAAAAGGTGTTTGTGGTGATCTGGACCACAACCCCCTGGACCATTCCGGCAAACCTCGGCATCAGCCTGCACCCGGAATTCGACTATGCGGCGGTGGATGCGGGGAATGACGAGGTGTTTATTCTGGCCCGGGAGCTGGTGGATGGCTGCATGAAGAAATTCGGGATTTCCGGCTACCGGATTCTGACCGGCGTCAAAGCGGCGGATCTGGAACGGAAAACCTGCCGGCATCCGCTCTACGACCGGGATTCTCTCATTCTCCTGGGCGAGCATGTGACGCTCGACGCGGGCACCGGATGTGTTCACACGGCGCCCGGGCACGGCCGGGAGGACCATGAGGTGGGCCTTGCCTATGGGCTTGACACCTATTCGCCGGTGGACGAGCACGGAAAATTCACCAAAGCGGTGGAATTTTTCAGCGGTCAGTTCATTTTTGACGCCAATAAGGGAATTAACGAAAAGTTACGCGAAAACGGCGCGCTTCTATTCGAAGATAAACTGACACATGCCTATCCCCACTGCTGGCGATGCAAAAAGCCGGTTATCTTTCGGGCGACGCCCCAGTGGTTTATCTCCATGGAGAAAACCGGTCTTCGGGCAAAGGCTCTGGCGGAGATCGACCGCGTTCAGTGGATTCCACACTGGGGACGGGAGCGAATTTACGGCATGATCGAAAAACGGCCGGACTGGTGTATTTCGCGGCAACGGGCCTGGGGCGTTCCGATCACCGTTTTTTACTGCCGGGACTGTGAGGCCTTGCATATCAATCAGGCCTTTGTGGACAATGTCTATGCGCTGTTCAAGGAACACGGCGCCGACGTCTGGTTCGAAAAAGAGGCTCATGAACTGTTGCCGGCCGGAACCGCCTGTGAAAAATGCGGCAGCACCGATCTCGTCAAGGAGACCGATATTCTGGATGTCTGGTTCGATTCCGGGGTTACCCACGCCGGGGTGCTCGAAGCCCGGGACTATCTGTCCTGGCCGTCCGATATGTATCTTGAAGGCAGTGACCAGCACCGGGGCTGGTTTCACAGCTCCCTTCTGGAGGCGGTCGGTACCCGCGGCCGGGCCCCCTACAAGGCGGTACTGACCCACGGGTTCGTGGTGGACCAGGAAGGCAAAAAAATGAGCAAATCCCTGGGGAACGTGGTGGCGCCGAGTGAGGTCATTAAAAAATACGGCGCGGAGATCTTGCGCCTCTGGGTGTCGGCATCGGATTACCGGGATGATGTCCGGATTTCCGAAACGATTTTGAAGCAGTTGAGCGATGCGTACCGGAAAATCCGCAATACCTGCCGGTTTTTGCTTGGTAATTTAAGTGATTTCAATCCGGGTAAAGATGCCGTTGCGTATGCGGCCCTGCAGGAGATCGACAAGTTTGCGCTTCATAAGCTTCAGAGTCTCATCGAACGCTGCCGGGGAGCTTACGATGAATTCGAGCTTCATGTTATCTATCATGCCATTTTTAATTTCTGCACCCTGGACCTGTCCGCCTTTTATCTGGATGTCTTAAAAGACCGGCTTTACACCTCGCCCCCGGCTTCAGTTGAGCGAAGAAGCGCTCAGACCACGCTTTATGCGCTTCTGGATGGCATGGTGCGGCTCATGGCTCCGGTTTTGTCCTTCACGGCGGAGGAGGTCTGGCAGCACATGCCCGCGACAGAGGGAAAAGAGTCAAGTGTTCACCGGGCCCAAATGGCAACGGTGAATCCAGAATGGCGGAATCCGGAGCTGGCGAAAACCTGGGAACGCCTCCTTCTAGTACGGCGCGAGGTGACCGGTGTCCTGGAGCTCGCCCGCGCCGAAAAACGGATCGGTCACCCGCTGGATGCCAGCGTCACGCTCTTTGTGGATGCCGCTCTTGAGAGCCTGATGGCACCTTATGCCGCCGAATTGCGAACACTTTTTGTCACCTCCCGCGTCGATCTCATAGCGGGTGAGCCGCCCGATGGCCTTGGCATTAAATCCGCCATGGAAGGCCTGAGCATCTCCGTGACGCGGGTGACGGATGAAAAATGTGAACGTTGCTGGATCTACGATCCGACGGTGGGGAAAGACACCCATCACCCCACCCTCTGTTCGCGGTGCCGGGATGCGCTGGAGAAAAGAGGGACTTGAGATTAGGAGTGGAAATGATAGAGAAAAGCGCGGCCGGACGAAGCAGTCTCGTCCGGCTGACCCTTATCGCCTGCGTCATCGTTGCCCTCGATCAGGTGACCAAAGGGCTCATCGTACGTTATTTGCCGATGTTTGATGCCATCCCCGTCATTCCGGGATTTTTCAGCATCACGCATATTCACAATCCCGGGGGAGCGTTCGGGGTTTTCGCAAAAGCCGGCACGGGGGTTCGAAGCTTCTTTTTTCTGGGGGTTTCTTTTTTCGCCCTTTTCCTGGTTTCCTATTTTTATCGGACCACCCCCCGGACCCATCCGTTTCTTGCCGGCGCCTTCGCCCTGATTTTCAGCGGGGCGATCGGAAATCTCATTGACCGGCTGCGACTGGGTGAAGTCATCGATTTTCTCGACTTCTATGTGAACGGCTGGCATTGGCCCGCATTCAATGTGGCGGACAGCGCCATCACCATCGGGATCAGTATTTGCGTTTATCATCTCATTTTCAATAAGATGCCAAAATAGTCCCCATCAAACTAAGGCGCTGGAAATGCATCCTGTTTTGATAAAATTGGGTCCTCTCGTCCTCTATACATACGGCTTTTTCGTGGCCCTTGCCTTTATTGTGGGGCTGGCCATCGCCAAAAAGGAGGCCGTTCGTCTGGGGCGGGATCCGGGTCCGGTCACGGACCTTTGTTTTTTCATTCTGCTCTCGGCCATGGTGGGCGCCCGGCTGTTTTATATTGCCGTCAATCCGGCCCAGTTTCTCAATGACCCCCTGGAAATTTTTAAAATATGGAATGGCGGTCTCGTATTCTATGGCGGCTTTATCGTCGCCACCCTGGTGGCAATGGTGTACTTGAAAAAGCGCCGGCTTCCCCTGTGGGAAACGGCGGATGTGCTGGCGCCCGGTTTGGCCGCGGGCCATGTTCTTGGCCGGGTGGGATGTTTTTTTGCCGGTTGTTGTTACGGAAAGGCATGCGATTTGCCCTGGGCGGTGACTTTTTCCCATTCCCTGTCGCTGGCGCCTCTGGGCATTCCCCTTCACCCGAGTCAACTCTATGAGGTTCTGAATAATCTGGTTGTGTTTTGTGTGCTCTGGCTGTTTCGCCGTCGAAAGACATTTGATGGTCAGGTCTTTTGGATTTATCTTTTGATGTATGGTGTCACGCGGGCGGTGCTGGAAATCTACCGAGGGGACCCGAGAGGCCTCTTTCTGAATGGCAATCTTTCCGTGTCTCAAATTATCGGTATCGCCCTGGCGGTGATCGCCATGGTGATGCTGAAGGTCAGGCCCGGGAAACGAACGAAGGGGAATCGTCGCCGAAAGGGCGCCTGATTCATGCGATGCCTGAAATAAATTATCGACAATTCGATGAGTCCCTGAATGCAATCGGGGAGAGCGCCGGCAAAAAGACGTTTGCTCCGGTTTATCTCATTTACGGCGAAGAGCTTCTTTATAAAAAGGCCCATGATGCGCTGGTGGCGGCATTGCTTCCCGGCGATTCCCGAAAGCATAATTTTGAGTCGGTGGCGGGGGATAATGACAATATTGCCGAGGTGTTGAACCGGATGAATACCTATTCCCTTCTCGCCGGAACCAAGGTGATCTCCTTTCAGGATGCAAGAGTATTTGATAGCCAGCAGCATAAGGAAAAGCTTCTGGATAAGGCCAAAACGGCTTATGATAATCGGGACATGCGCAAAGCGGCGCAGTGCCTCCTGAGCATCATGGCCCAATCGGGGCTTACCTTCGATGACCTTGAGCAGACGGACCGGGGACTGTCTCTCCTGCTGGAAAGCACGGCCGATACGGAGTGGCTTGAGAAGATCATTCTCCACTGCAAGGAAAATCAGACCCCCATTCCCGCGAACAAGGATTATTCAAAACAGCTTCAGGACGCCATACAAAAGGGATTTCCAAAGAAAAACCACCTGATTATTACGACCGACCTGGTGGATCAGCGCCGCGGATTATATACCACGCTCAAGGAATGCGGCATGGTGGTGGATTGCTCCGTTCCGAAGGGGAACCGTCAGGCCGATCGGCAGGTGCAGGAAGAGGTGATAAGAGAGCGGATGCAACGCATTCTTACCGCCGCTAAAAAGCGGATCGATCCTCGCGCCTTTTCGGAACTGTTCGAGATGACGGGCTTTGACCTGAGGACGTTTTCCGGGAATCTGGAAAAGCTCGTTCTCTATGTCGGGAGCCGGGAGACGATTACGCCGGAGGATGTCACGGCGACACTGGATCGCACCCGGGAGGATCCCGTCTATGAGCTTACCGGCGCGGTATCCGATAAGAATATAGAAAAAGCGCTTTTTTATCTCGATGCCATTTTGTCGAGAAACGGCCATCCGCTTCAGGTTCTGGCCGGGTTGATCAATCATTTTCGAAAGGTGCTGCTCGCAAAGGCCTTTACCGAAAGTCCGCACGGTCGTTCGTGGCGGGCGGGGATCACTTTCAACCAGTTTAAAACCGACGTGGTTCCGGCCATAAAAGCCTATGATGCGCAACTTCTGGAGATGACCGATGCCTGGGAGTCCATCACCGAAGAAGATGCCGCGGAGGATCTCCCCGGCGCAAAGAAGAAAAAGAAAAAGAAGAAAAAAAACATTGCCGCAGAGCTCGTGATCGCCTCGAACCCCCATAATCCCTATCCCATCTATCTTCTGCTGAAGAAGACGGACCGCTTTACCATGGCGGCGCTTCTATCGGCCTATGCGACCCTGGGGCAGATCGATGTCCAGCTGAAAAGCACGGGGCAAAATCCGCGGATTCTGCTGGAAAAACTCATTGTGGATGTCTGTCTGGGGTAGTTCCGGCTTCCAGATCGAAATGCCGGACGGAAATCCGCTCATTATTCAATTCAACCCGTGCGAGACTGACCGGCAAGGTAAACCGGCGAGGCCCCGCGCTTCCCGGATTGAGATACATCACGCCATCAACCGTATGCAGAAGCGGTTGATGGGTGTGCCCATTAATCACCAATCGAAACCCCTCGATCTGCGGATCACATTTCAGGCGATTCAGATCGTGCAGCACATGAATCAGAATGCCGCCGATTTGAATCGATTCTTTTTCAGGCAGGATCTCACCCAGTTGCCCCCGATCCATATTTCCCCGTACGGCGGTAACGGGCGCAATCGCTTGAAGCGTTTCGAGAATCTCCGGAGGACCGATGTCTCCCGCATGAATGATCAAATCGACACCTTGCAGCAGTTCGATGGCTTCAGCGCGTAGAAGTCCATGCGTGTCTGAAATGACACCCAACCGGCATGTTGCTTGTTTACAGGGAAAATCGATCACGGGCGGATTGCTCCTTTTAAAATTGGGCCGGAGCATAATCGGTCTTTATTCGGATTTCAAGCGGTTCTTTTTCTTTTTTCATATCGGCTCCCGGTCGTTGGCTGTTTTGCCACGGCCATCTTTTGTTTGTCCTTGTTTTGAGGATTTTTTTCGACAAAGAGCGGTGCAAAAGACTCCGGATCCATCCCGGTCCAATACATGAGGCTGGAGAAGGTGGAGGGCGTGGGGGTGAAAATCTGAATCTGCTCGGGGATCATCTGGAGTTTCTCCCGGGAAAAAGTGGCGAGCGCCTGCATATCCTGAAATGTGCATCCCGGATGGGCGGCAATCATATAATAGGTGAGATATTGTTTTTTATCGGTCGATCGGGAGATCTCATCAAACATTTTTTTGAATGAAAGAAAGCGTTCAATGTGAGGTTTGCCCATGTAATTCAACACATTATTTTGACAATGCTCCGGTGCCACTTTAAGCTGTCCCGAGATGTGATGATAAATGATCTCTTTGAGGAAGTTCCGGCCTTCCAGCGCGTCGTTCAAAATCAGATCATAGCGGAGGCCCGAGCGAACAAACGCCTTCTTGATGCCGTGAATCTCTCTTATCTTTTTAAGAAGTTCGGTGAGTTTTCCATGCCGAACTCTCAACTGATCACAGATTTTCGGAAAGAGGCACCGCCGGTCATGGCATCCGCCGCTGCGAAGCTTTTTTTTGCACTCGAAACCGTACATATTCGCCGTCGGGCCGCCGACATCCTGAATATAGCCCTTGAAATCCGGGTGCTCGGACATCCGTTTTGCTTCGGCCAGAATTGAGGACTCGCTTCTCCACTGCACCGTTCGTCCCTGGTGGACGCTGATTGCGCAGAAATTGCACTCGCCATAACAGCCGCGGTGGGTGAGGATCGAGAAGTTGATCGTGTCCAATGCTCTGACAGGTCCCTGTTTCCGGTAGTAGGGGTGCTGTGCATGCTCAAATGGCAGATCGTGGACGGCATCGAGCTCTTTTTGTGTGAGAGGGGATGCCGGAGGATTTTGAATCCAATAACGGGTGTCCTGGCGCTGCGCCAGGCCCGTTGCGCTCAAGGGATCGTTGTTACAATAAAAGGCTTTGAACATGTCAGTGAAAGCGCGCTTATCGGCGGCCACGACGGGGTAAGCCGGAAGCTCAATATATCCGGCCGGTATTACATCATTAATATAACAAATTCCGGTAAGATTCCGGAAATCCGTTTGGGATTTCAAATGTTCCGCAAGAGGAACAATCGTTTTTTCCGCCATGCCGTAGACGAGGAGATCCGCTTTGGCATCAAAAAGAATAGATCTTCGAATGCTATCGGACCAGAAGTCGTAGTGGGTCACGCGCCGAAGACTGGCCTCTATCCCCCCCAGGACGAGGGGAGCAGTGGGTTTGAAATACCGGCGAATCAGGTTGGCATAGGTAATCACGGCGCGGTCCGGTCGAAGGTGGTTGTGTCCGCCGGGGGTATAATCGTCCGTTTTTCGTCTTTTCCCGGTCGGCGTGTAATTGGCCACCATGGAATCAATGCAGCCGCCCGTAATACCCCAGAATAGAAGCGGTTCGCCCAATCGGCCGATATCTTTATTGGAATGGATATCCGGCTGTGCAATAATTCCGACCCGGAAGCCCGCTTGCACCAGAACCTTGCCGATAACCGAAACGCCGATATAAGGACTGTCGATATAACTGTCCCCTGTAACCAGAACCACGTCCAGCCGGTTCCAGCCGAGTTGCTGCAATTCTTCCCGGGTGGTGGGTAAAAACATAAGGATCCCCGATTTTCTAAGGTTTTGCAGATTTTAACACGAAATAACCGGAAAAAACATCATTATGGATATGGTCCCAAAAGTGGGTCATTATAGACATAGCTCTAAAAGTGGGGTATGTGGGGGGCAAATTTATCCCGTTGCTTTTCGGTGTTCGAAAAAGCGACACCAAGCAAATATTCTGTGGGAGGATTAAATGAAAAATGAGAAAATGCCTGAGAAGGGCGGTATAAAGAAAGAGATGGCGCTGCTGTATGTTTTTATCGCCTTAGTCATCGGGTTTGTGGGGGGCGTGGTGTTCAGCGCTTATAAAATGAGTCCGGTTGAGATGGAATCGGATGCGGGCCCTCCCCACAATCATGCGAATGACGCTCAGATTGTTGCGCTTCAAGAAACGGTAGCGAAAGATCCGAATAATGTAACTGCCTGGATCGAACTCGGGAACCTGCTTTTTGATGCTCAGAAAATTGACGGTGCCATCACTGCGTATGAAAAGGCGATAAATTTGCAACCCGATAATGCAAATGTTTTGACGGACCTTGGCGTGATGTATCGGAAAAAAGGAAAATCGAAGGAGGCGCTGGAACTGTTCAACAAGGCGCAGGTAGTGAATCCGATGCATGAGGTATCTCTGTTCAATGCGGGTGTCGTGCTCATGCACGATTTAAATCAGCCCCGGGAGGCAAAGGCTGCCTGGGAAAAATTGGTTCAGCTGAATCCATCGGCAAAAACGCCCAGTGGTGAATCGATAAAGGAACTCATCGGAAAAATGAAGTAAATTGAAACACGTTTCCCTGCGGCGAAGGACCCGCGGGACAGGGACTTTCGCCGGCGGCCCGAAAATTTTTTCTGTTGTCCTCTTTCCTTTGGGTGTTTCGACCCTCAATCGCCGGATTTTGAATACCCCGCCAGAGCCTGGAGTCTCTCCATGAGTGGCGGATGGGAATAATTTAAAAAAACATAAAAGGGGTGCGGCGTGAGATTTGAAAGGTTTTCAGCAGCGAGTTTTTTAAGAGCGCTTATGAGCGCATCCGGTTTGCCGGTGGTTTCCGCTGCAAACCGATCGGCTGCAAATTCATTTTTGCGGGAAAGAAGTTGCATCAAAATGCCCATGAAGAGTTCGATGGGCGTATAGAGCATGCTGAAAAATACCAGGCCTGCGTAAACCGATATCTCGCTCACGTAAAAGGCCTCATATAATTCCCGATGGGAGAGAACGAGGGACATGAGGAAGAAGAGAACGCCGGTATGCGCTATTCCGATAAGAAGGGAGAAGAGAATGTGGTGTTTTTTGTAGTGGCCCATTTCATGGGCCAGAACGGCCACCAATTCGCTCACGCCGGTGTGATGTATGAGCGTGTCGAAGAGGACGATGCGCCGGTGTTTTCCGAAACCCGTAAAAAAAGCGTTCGATTTGCTGCTGCGCTTCGATCCGTCCATCACAAAAACATTTTCCAGGGAAAATCCGATTCGCTGTGCGTAGGACAGAATTGCCGTTTTTAATTCACCCGGCGCTATGGGTGTAAACTTATTGAAAAGCGGCATAATCCAGGTCGGCGCGACAAACTGAAGAATGAGCATGAACACGACAACGATTCCCCAGCAATAGAGCCAGGCATGGGGACCCGCATATTCAAAAAAAGCCAAAATGCCCGTTAACAGAGGAATTCCCAGAAGCAGTGCCAATCCCAATCCCTTGAGGCGATCCAGGATGAATGTTCGAAAGGTTGTTTTGTTAAAACCGAATTTTTCCTCGATAACGAAGGTGCCATAGAGACTGAAAGGCAGATCCATCAGGGTTTTTAAAATCGCCAGCGTGCCGATAAAGAGAAGCCCGGTGAGAAGGGGGCTTAAATTCAGGCCCCGCAAGCACCCATCAAGGAGCGCAAATCCTTTTCCAAACCAGAACAGCAGGGTTACGGTGAGGGTGACGCTGCCGTTTATCCAGTCAAAGCGGGTGTTAACCGTTAAGTAGGCTTGTGATTTCCGATATTGATCCGAATCGTAAATATCGCTGAGTATCGGCGGTAGCGCATGGGTAAGTGCCCGCAGATTCAGCAGGTCGGCGATGGTGGTTAGAATAAATTCGGCAATGATGACGGAAAGAATCAGAATGGCGATAAGGTTCAACCGGATGTCCTTTCCCGTAACAAAAATACGGGCCTTGATCATCGATTCGGCCAACCCAAAAGAGACGGGCAGGCGGCCGAAACCCTGATCAAGGCCAAAATAGGTGAAGGCGACAGCCTCGATGCTATCCCATGGGCATGAGATAGTCCGCCATCCGGCTGGATGCTTTTCTCAGATTGTGACCCAGCAAACGGGCGAGGCTTTTCAGCACACTGATGCCGACTCGCGGGTGGGTGCCCATAATGATATCAAAATCCTGCCTGGAAAAAGTGACAACTTTTGCCGGGGTAAGGGCTCTGAGGGTGACGGAGCGGGGGAAGTTTTCAATGATGGACATTTCACCCACCGATCTTCCCCTGCCCAGGGTAGCGATCGCTGTATAGATGTCGCCACCGGATTTTTTCAGGACTTCCATGGTGCCGCTTTCCACAAAGCAGACCGAATCCCCTTTTTCCCATTCATCAAAAAGGATCTGGCCTGCTTCGAGTTCAACCAGGCTCATGCGATCGGCAAGCAGCTTCAAATCCGGCATTCCCAGATCATCGAAGAGCGGAATGTTGGAAATGAAATTGATAATGAGCTTCGAAACATTCTGCGTATCAGAGATACTATTCAATGGCATGCATTACTCCCATTCAACGTTTCGGCATGAAGCTAAAAAAAAAATGACCTCACCCTCTCTCTTTTGCACCTGTGGATAGCGCGAAGGGTCAATACCGGTAATGGGCCGACTTGAAAGGTCCGGTGATCGGGACCCCGATATAATCGGCCTGCTCCGGGGTGAGCTGCGTCAATTTCACGCCGAGTTTTTCCAGATGCAGCCGCGCCACCTCCTCATCGAGTTGTTTCGAAAGAGTCGATACGCCGATCGGCTTTTCCGATTGCCAGAGGTCGATCTGCGCCAGAACCTGATTGGTAAAGGAATTCGACATGACAAAGGAGGGATGACCGGTTGCGCACCCGAGGTTTACCAGCCGGCCCTCCGCCAGCAGATACAGCGAGCGGTCGTCCGGGAAAATGTATCTGTCAACCTGCGGTTTGATATTCTCTTTTCGAATCCCGGGATAGGTTTCAAGTCCCCGGACATCTATTTCGTTATCAAAGTGGCCGATATTGCACACGATGACCTGGTCCTTCATTTTCGCCATCTGGTTGATGTGGATGACGTTACAGTTACCCGTGGCCGTTACGAAGATGTTGGCCCGGGGCAAAGCGTCTTCCACCGTTGTCACCTCAAAGCCTTCCATGGCGGCCTGAAGGGCACAGATCGGGTCTATTTCCGTTACCAAAACCCGGGCGCCGAATCCGCGCATGGATTGAGCGCATCCTTTCCCCACATCCCCATATCCACAGACGCAGACCACTTTTCCCGCGACCATGACATCCGTTGCCCGCTTGATGCCGTCCGCCAGGGATTCCCGGCAACCGTACAGGTTATCGAATTTTGATTTGGTGACGGAATCGTTTACGTTAATGGCGGGAAAGAGAAGGGTCTTGTTTTCCATCATCTGATAGAGCCGGTGAACGCCCGTGGTGGTTTCTTCCGATACGCCCTTGATGTCTTTGACCTGGTGGTGCCAGAACCGCGGGTCTCTTTCAAGTTGTCGTTTTAACACGGCGTTGATGATGGCAAGTTCTTTGTTGTCGGTGGGTTCGTCCAGAATTTCCGGAGTATTTTCAGCCTGATATCCCCGGTGAACCAACAGGGTCGCATCTCCGCCGTCATCGACGATCAAGTTCGGTCCTTTCCCGCCGGGAAAGGCGAGTGCCTGTAAGGTACAATCCCAGTACGCCTCCAGCGTTTCCCCCTTCCACGCAAAAACGGGGGTACCGGTTGCCGCGATCGCCGCCGCCGCATGGTCCTGGGTGGAAAAAATATTGCAGGATGCCCAGCGCACATCGGCTCCCAGATACTTCAGGGTTTCTATCAACACCGCCGTTTGAATGGTCATGTGAAGGGACCCGGAAATCCGGGCGCCCGTAAGGGGGCGGGTTTTCCCATATTTTTCCCTCAGCGCCATCAACCCCGGCATTTCATTTTCAGCGACAATAATTTCCTTGCGGCCGAACCCGGCCAGGCTCATATCCGCAACTTTGTTTAAAAGATCGGAATAATCCGGAAGCTCGATATCGTTCAATCGTTTCTGCAACATAACATCTCCCTGTTGATGCCGGTGACCACATGCCCACGGCCCGGGGGGTATGGAAACCGGCGAATAAAGTAATGCGCTGATTATAATGCAACGAAAAAACAAATCAATAGGCAATACCGGCGGTTCGGTTGAAAGCCGGGGAGGAGATGAACAGGCGGAAAGGGGCGCGCCGGGTTAAAATAATTCAAAGATCCACTCAAGGAACAGATCGACGCATTTGGGGCAAAGCTGAGTATTTCGGGCATCCGCTATAATCTGAAGCGCTTTTTCCTGAGGCATCCCCTTTCGATAGGGCCGGTCACTGGTAAGGGCATGGTAAGTATCGGCAACGGCAGTCATTCTTGCCCAGAAGGGAATTTTATCCCCTATCAGACCTTCCGGATATCCTTTCCCGTCGTATCGTTCATGGTGGCTGAGGACGAGGGGGATCATCTTTTTCAGGCTGGGGATCGGCCCCAGTATTTTGGCGCCGATTACCGGATGGCATTTGATGATGCCGAATTCTTCGGCGGTCAATTGCCCGGGTTTGAGCAAAATATCGTCTCGCACCCCGATTTTTCCCAAATCATGAAGCCTGGCGGCAATTGAAATGGCCTCAATCTCGTTTTGGGGGACCTTGAGCCTTCTGGCGATACTGGTGACGATATCTCCCACGGCTTCCGAATGCCCCCGGGTGTAGGGGTCTCTGGCTTCCAATGCCTCCACCAGACTTGCGATGCTTGCCAGCATCAATTTTTGTTCTGTCTCCAGGCGCTCCCGGTCTTTCATCATTAAACTGACATGATCGGAAAGGAGTTTTTCGACGGAGATCAGAAGCTGGTTGAGATTAAACGGCTTAATAATGTAGGTGGACGCGCCGCTCTGAAGCGCCTGGCGCATTTTCCCCCGATCGCTTTCAGCGCTCATGCAAATGAAAGGGATAGTCGCCAATGCGGGTTTTTGATGGACGGCGGCGCAAAAGGCAAGACCGTCCATCTCCGGCATGTTGAGATCGCTGATAATGAGATCCGGCTTAATTTTATCGAGCTTTTCAAGCGCCCGTTTGCCGTTTGATGCGGTGGCGACCTGGTAGCCCTCTTTCGTAAGTCCCTCTTCCAGTATCCCCATGATGACAGGGGAGTCATCCACGATGAGCACGAGGCGCTGGCGAATCAGGGACGACTTTTGCAGCAGCCGGTCCACAAGCCCGGGTAAGTGCTCCTGAGCGTCGGTTTTAGATAAATAAGCCGAAGCGCCCACTTGAAACCCATGCTCGATATCGGATTCCTTGTCGTGTGAGCTGAGAATAACGACGGGTGTTGCATTGGAAAGCGCCTCCTCTCTCAACGTCTTGCAGAAGGTGAAGCCATCCATTTCCGGCATATCCACATCGGTAATAATCAGATCGTAATGGTATTTCTTGACTTTTTCGAGGCCGACAACCCCATTTTCGGCCTGTTCGATCTGGAACCGGTTATCGCGTAGCGTTTTGATAAGGGCGCCCCGCATGGCGAGGCTGTCATCGACAATCAGAATGCGCAGGGTGTCGTTCATTTTTTCGCAGAATGCCTCACCCGATAACGCAGGAGAGTGCTTTATCCGTGAGACGCATTTAAATATCGTGAAAAGAAAGCCCCAACGAAAAAAAACCTTTGCCGTCGTGTAGCGTAACGAATTGCTCACACTCTTTACATCTTGTCAAGTAATAGATTTTACGAAGCTTTTAATCCCGGTTTGTCCCGGGGGTACAGCGCCCCTTGCTTTGCTAATTCCTTTGTGATTTTTCTACCGATATGTGAGAATCAAAAACTGAATCTGGAGTGATGGATTGACATTGACGGAGGGGGCATGCCTTTAACTTTCATGGATGGCAATGAGGCCACGGCCCGGGCGGCCTTTGGCGCGGGATGCCGCTTTTATGCCGGATACCCGATTACCCCGGCCGGCGGTATCAGCGACTGGATGCTGAAATTGCTGCCGCCTGCAGGGGGCGTTTTTCTTCAAGGGGAGGATGAAATCGCTGGGATCGGTCATTGTCTCGGGGCTGCCATGGCCGGCGAAAAAGTAATGACAGCCACTTCCGGTCCCGGCATCAGTATGATCAGCGAGCAGATCTCTTTTGCCGCCGGGAGTGAAATTCCCATTGTCATCGTGAATGTTCAACGGCTTGGGCCTTCCACCGGATCTCCCACCCGGGGCGCGGATGGCGATATTCAGTTCATGCGATGGTCCAGCAGCGGCGGCCTGCCGGTAATCGTTTTATCTCCGAGTCACGTTATCGATTGCTACACGCTCACGTATCATGCGTTTAATCTGGCCGAACGATTTCGATGCCCGGTGTTTATCGCTTCCAATAAAGAGGTCGGCACCACCCAGGAGAGTTTTGACCTCAGCGCTGTTCGTATTCCAAAGGTGCTGTCACGACGACTTGCAGCCGCCGATCGAATGTATCTCCCCTTTTCCGTTTCTCCGGGAGAGGGTGTTCCCGCTTTTTTGCCGATTGGGGGAAAAACCCTTGTGCGCCAGACGTCTTCGACCCATGGACCGGATGGCTATATCACGGCCAGTCCATCCGTGATCTCGGAATCCCGAAAACGGCTGAACGGAAAAATCAAAGCCGCATCATCCGAAGGGATCTTTTATGAAGACTTGCCTCTTGCGGGAGCCGATACGCTCTTGATCGCCTATGGGGTTACCGCTCGCGCCGCCGGGGTTGCCGTCTCGGAACTGGCCCGTGACGGGTATCCGGTGTCGCTTCTGGTGCCTAAAATGCTTTTCCCGGTCCTCGGAGCGCAAATTCGTCATTCGGCCAGCGGCGCCCGCCGGGTGATCGTTGTGGAGATGAATCTGGGTCAGTATGTTCGGGAGATCGAACGGGTGTTGCCGGATAAAACCGTTTCCTTTTTCGGTCAAATGAATGGCGAGCTCATAACCCCGGCCCAAATTAAAAAGGTTATCGCCGATGTCTGATCTTTTGAATAAGCAGCGTCCTCCGATGTTTTGCCCCGGGTGTGGTCATGAACAGGCGGTTATGGCCCTTGAAAAGGCCTTTTTGCGGTTGGGCTGGCCGGGACATGAGATCGTTATCGTATCGGATATCGGATGCTCGGGCCTCTTCGACACTTTTTTTAACACCCATGCATTTCATGGCCTGCATGGGCGCGCCGTTACCTATGGCGTCGGGATCAAAATGGCGCGACCGGATCTTCATGTCGTGGTGACGATGGGAGACGGTGGATTCGGAATCGGCGCCGCCCATATTTTAAGCGCCTGCCGGCGAAACATCGATATCACGCTTATTGTCCTCAACAATTTTAATTTCGGCATGACCGGGGGCCAGTGTTCTCCCACAACCCCCGCCGATATGAATACCGGATCAGGTTTCCTGAACCGTCTTGAAAAACCCATCGACATCAGTCGCTTGGTGGCCGGCGCCGGCGCCGCATACGCGGTTAGGACATCCGCATATCAGAAGGATCTCCCTGAAATACTGGCGGCCGCCATGCAATTCGAAGGCTTTTCGGTCGTCGATCTTCAAGGCATCTGTTCCGGCCGCGTTGCTCGCCGGAACGTATTGACCCCCGGTATGCTTGAAGCCTCCCTTGATAAACCGGAACCTTCGACGGGAGCGATTCCAGCTAATATCCGGCACGAATATGGAAAGCAGTATCGGGAAACCGCTGCCCGGCAACCGCGAGCACCGGCGCCGATTCACATTCGAAAAAGATTTCGTCCCCTTATCGAGGGCAGGGAGGAAATCCTGATATTGGGTGGGGCAGGACAGCGGATTGTAACCGCCGGTGAGATCCTTTGCTTGGCCGGAATGACAGCGGGGTTGAAGGTCACCTGCAAGACGGATTATCCTGTGACGGTCCTTCGGGGCCATTCCGTCAGCGAGGTGGTGTTGTCTTCCGAAACAATCGGTTTTACCGGTATTGAAATACCCGGCATTGTCATTGCCCTTTCACAGGAAGGCGTTGAAAGGCGGCGATCTCTGCTTGAAAACTTACCGGTCGAACCATTTGCAATTCTGGCGGCCGGGGTGTCTTTGCCGTTTTCCAAAACAAAAAGCGTGGAAGTGGATTTTCGCGCCATGGGGATCAAATCCAGAGACTGGGCACTGGCTTCCTTGGGTGTCATGGTTGCCCATAAAATGTGTATTACGGAAAAGATGCTTGGCAGTGCCCTGTCGATTCGGTTTGAAGGGGATATGCTCGCAGCCGCGCGGGATCTGATTAAAAAAGGGATCGGAAGTCGCTAACCCTTGGAGACGGGGTACCCCATGTGCTGAGATGCCGACGAGGTAACCTCCAGCAGTGCATCTATGCAAAATTTCCGGTGGTCGTAATCTTTGAATCGCATTTCGGGTATGGCGAGGCTGATACAACCGAGCATCTCACCATCGTAGTTAAGGACGGGTGCGCTGAGCGACCCCAGTCCGGCTGATCGTTCTCCGAGACTTGAAGCGTACCCTTGCGCCTTAATCACCTCCAATTCTTTTCGTAGCTGGGTCTTGTTCAGAATGGTGTTCTCCGTTACGGGAATAATCTCAATACCGTTAAGATACTCATTCGCAATTCCAATTGAAGAAAATGCCAGCAGGCATTTGGAAGATGCGCCGGCATATAGCGGCGAGCGTTCACCCACCGGCATGCTCCCCTTTAATTGTCTGCGTGATTCGAGACTGTTGACACATACGCGCTCGTCTCCCTGAATAACATTGAAATGCACCGTTTCTTGCGTTCGTTCGCGAAGGCGTTCGAGGAAAGGCAGCATGGCCTGGGTTACCGGATTGGTTTGCTGTAACGCATGAAAAAAGCTGAAATAGATGTTCCCCAGATGATATTTTTTAGATTGGGCATCCTGGCTGACAAACTCATATGTTTTCAATATCCGAAGGATTCGAAGGACCGTTGCCGGACTGAACCCCAAATGCGCGCTCAACTCCCGCACGCCCCAGGTGGGTTGATCATCTCTAAACGCCAGCAAAATTAACAGCGCTTTTTCGATGGCATTTGACCGCTCGTCTTGTTGTTTCACCATGCAAACCACCACATCTTTATTTTGCAACGTATTAAATCCGCATCCCCTCCACGAACGTATCGGGTCCCATTTTCGTAACTGCGTTTAACCCACTAAATAATTTTCATTAAAAAGTCAAAAAATTTATTTTATATCTAAAACACCTTGACAATTGAATGCCATTTCTTGTAGCTATTCTTTCGTAAATTCGAAACAGTGTTTTGTAATTAAGAACACTTTTTACCCCTAATCGTGTTTTTAGACTTGACAAAGAAGGGTATAGCTGAGATATAAGCAAGATTTTTAGCTTAATTATAGCTATGGCGTCATTTCTCCAAGAGATCTTTTTTCAATATAAACAAACCCAGCGAACAGGAGGAACATTATGGATTTTGGACTTTCTAAAGAGTTAGAAATGATCCGCAAGGCGGTGCGGGAATTTGCAGAAAAAAAGATCGCCCCTTTTGCCGATGAATGGGATAAAAACCATTATCTGCCGATTAAAGAGGTGATGAAACCCATGGGCGAGCTTGGTTTTTTCGGAACCGTCATTCCCGAAGCCTATGGCGGCGAAGATATGGGATGGCTCGCGGCCATGATCATTACCGAGGAAATTGCCCGAGCCTCCAGTTCCCTTCGTGTTCAGATAAACATGCAGACCCTCGGATGTGCGTTCACCATTCTGACTTACGGCAGCGAAGAGCTGAAGAAGAAATACATCCCCAAACTCGTTTCCGCCGACTATATCGGTGGGTTTGCCATGACCGAACCGGATGCGGGTTCCGACATGATGGCCATGAGTTCGGAAGCGGCCGATAAAGGCGATAAATGGGTCCTGAACGGTTCCAAAACATGGATCTCAAATGCCCATGTGGCCGATGTTCTGATCTATTATGCCTATACGGATAAATCAATAGGCGCCAAGGGCCTGTCCGCTTTCGTGCTGGAGCCGAAAAACTTTAACGGCGTCAAAACCACGAATCTGGAAAAAATGGGATCCTTTTCTTCACCGACCGGTGAGGTATTTCTGGACAACACCGAACTTCCCAAGGCAAATATTCTCGGCAAGCCCGGTGACGGCGCAAAAATCCTCTTCGGTTCATTGAACCAGACCCGCTTGTCGGCTGCGGCCGGCGGCGTTGGCGTTGCCCAGGCGGCTCTTGAGCTGGCCACGAAATACGCCATGCAGCGAAAACAGTTCGGAAAACCCATCGGTGATTTCCAGATGAATCAGGAAATGATTGCGCAGATGGCGACAGATGTGGAAGCAGCCAGATTCCTCGTCTACAGAGCTGCTTGCACCAAGGACAACGGCAATTTGAACAATGGTCGCGAGGTGGCGATGGCCAAATATGCGGCGGGTGAAGCCGCAACGAAATGTGTGAATTTTGCCATGAGAATCATGGGCGCCTATGGTTACTCGACAGAGTACTCCCTGGCCAGATTCTATCGCGATGTGCCCACCTATACCATGGTCGAAGGATCATCCAATATCTGCAAGTGGATCATCGCACTCGATCAACTCGGTATTCGCAAGGCCGGCAAGTAGAGACAGACCCGCGCTCATCAATGGCGCCGGCTGACACCTTTTTGAATCAAATGGCGGCCTTATCGGCCGCCACATTTTCATTTTTTAGGAGGAGTTCATGAGAGAAATCGTTATATTAGGTTCCGCGAGAACCGCCGGCGGGAAATACGACGGTTCATTGAAATCGATGACGGCGCCCCAAATCGGCGGCCAGGTCGTGAAAGAAACCATCAAACGAAGCGGCATTACGCCGGAAACCATTGATCAAACCATTTTCGGCAGTGCCTGGCAGGCGGGTGTGGGCCCTAACCCGGCACGTCTTACCGCCATCGCCGGTGGCGTCCCCTCCGATGCGCCGGCGGTTTCCGTGAATGTCCGCTGCGGTTCCAGTATTCAGGCCCTTATCATGGGCTGCCAGGCCATTAAAGCGGAAGATGTCGATACCGTGTTGGCCGGCGGGACGGAGAGCGCCAATAACGTTCCTTACGGATTGGCGAATGCCAGATGGGGATATCGCATGGGCAAAGGTGCGATCGATGATCTGCTTCACAAGGACGGGTTCCTTTGCCCGGTTGCGGGCGGCCTCATGGGTGAGCTGACGGACGTCTACGCAAAAGATTTGGATATCAGCCGTGCGGAGCAGGATGAGTTTGCCGCCTCCAGCCACAATAAAACTGAAGTCGCGGTCAAGGCCGGAAAATTTGTGGACGAGATCGTTCCGATTGAAATCGCAAGCAAGAAAGGCTCCACGTTTTTCAAGGATGAGGAAATTTTCCGGGCAGGCGTCACCCCTGAATCTTTGAGCAAATTGCCGGCGGTATTCACCAAGGGTGGTACGGTAACGGCTGGGAATGCATGCGCTCTATGCGATGCCGCGGCGGCTCAGATACTCATGGACAGAGAAAAGGCCAAGGCGATGGGATTGAAGCCGATGGCGCTGGTCCGTGGTTATTCCTTTGTCGGTTATGAACCCAAGGTGTTCGGCTTATCCCCAATAAAGGCCGTTCCCGCTGCATTGAAAATGGCCGGATTGACCCTTGCGGATATGGACCTCATTGAGCTCAACGAAGCGTTTGCCGCCCAGTATATCGCTTGCGAGCGTGGGCTTAAGATCGATCGCAGCAAGGTAAATGTGAACGGCGGAGCCATCGCGATGGGTCATCCCGTTGCCGCCACCGGTTCCAAGCTTCTCACTTCGCTTCTCTATGCATTGAAGGATCAGAACAAACAATTCGGCATCGTCAGCGCTTGCGTAGGCGGCGGAAACGGCGTTGCATTTGTAGTGGAAAGACTTAACTAAGGAGGAACCATCATGGCAAAAAAAGTACTCGTTATCGGTGCGGGAACCATGGGCGCCGGTATTGCGCAACTTTGCGCTCAGCAGGGAATGAATGCGGTTCTCACCGACATCAATATCGATCTGTCCAGTGCCGCCGTCAAGCGAATTGAAAAAGGGCTTGCCGGAAGAGTCGAAAAAGGCAAAATGACCGCGGATGACAAAAATGCGGTGATGTCGAAGATTACAGCGGCCGGCGACTATGCCGCGGCCGCGGATGCCGATGTCATTATCGAATCCGTCGTGGAAGACATGAAAATCAAAAAGATCGTCTTCGGCGCAATTGATAAGCTGGCAAAACCGGGCTGCATTTTGGCGACAAACACGACGTCTCTGTCCATCTCCGAGATGGCTTCCGCCACCAGCCGGCCGGAAATGGTGGTACAGATGCATTTTTTCAATCCCCCTCCGATCATGAAGCTCGTTGAAATCATGCCGGGCGCCAAAACCGCCCAATCCACTCTGGATGCGGCCGAAGCCTTCGCGAAAGAGCTCGGGAAAGATCCGGTTGTCTGCAAGAATGAAGCGCCCGCCGGTATCGTCAGCCGAATTCTGGGTCAGCTGCTGAACGAGGCCACCTGGCTCGTCGAACATGGCGTGGCCGCGGCCGCCGATATCGATAAAGCCATGAAACTGGGCGCCAATCATCCCATGGGGCCGCTTCAGTTGCTGGATATGATCGGGCTTGATATTCATCGGGCAAAGATGCAGACGCTTAAGGAAAAACTGAATGATCCGCGTTACCAGCATCCCCCGATCGTGGATAAACTGATCGCGGAAGGCAGCTTGGGAAGAAAAACCGGAAAAGGCTTTTACAACTACGGAGAATAGCCATGTTCGAAAACATTTTGCTCGACATCGACGGCGCCGTGGCGACATTAACCATCAATCGCCCGGATAAGATGAACGCCGTAAATAACGCGACAGTTGAGGAAATCGATCAGGCCCTGGCCCAGGTGGAAAAAAATGCCGATCTTCGGGCCCTCATCCTTACCGGCGCCGGCGAGAAATCATTTGTCGCGGGCGCCGACATCAATGAGGTGAAGAACCGGGACGCCGTTATCGGACGAACCGAAACCCGTCGTCGTCAGGAAGTTTATACCCGGCTCGAAAATCTGGAGATTCCCTCCATCGCCGCTATTAACGGATTCGCATTGGGTACCGGTCTCGAACTGGCCATGGTATGCAGTATTCGAATCGCTTCCACCAAGGCATTGGTGGGGCAACCCGAGGTAAAACTCGGCATCATGCCGGGAGCCGGTGGAACCCAGAGACTTCCGAAGCTGGTCGGCATGGGGCGTGCGATGGAATTGATTCTGACCGGCGATCCCATCAAGGCGGATGCCGCCCTTGCCATGGGGTTGGTCAACAAAGTTGTCGAACCGGATCAACTGATGGTGGAAGCCAGGAAGCTGGCCGGGACGATTGCCGCCCGGCCGAAGCTCGCCATCCAGTATGCCAAAGAGGCGGTGTTGCGCTCCGGCGAAGGCTCGCTTGCGCAAGGATTGGCGCACGAATCCTACTTGCATACACTTGCTTGCGGAACTCAGGACAAAAAGGAAGGCGTTGCCGCGTTCCTGGAAAAAAGAGCTCCTCAGTTCACGGGAAAATAAGCGGACGTAACGCCGCTTAGCCCGTTTTTACCAGCAAAATAACAGCCGTCGATGCAATGATTATTGCATCGACGGCTGTTTGGTTTCAAATTTCCGGGTTTCCTTTATCCAAATTTGTTGAAAATTTGGATAAAAACGGGCATGTTCGAAAATTATGCCGGCCGGGCGGTTGGACTCGTTTCGTGTTGAAGATGGAGATTGGCCGATTGTCGATATGCGGAAGGTGGAACGGGTGGACAGGGTGATTTCCGAGATCAAATCGAAACTTATGGTGGTAACGTTGAAGTGCGCCGGTTCGACTCGTACACGGGAAGAGACTTACCCCGCTGAGGAGACCTATCAGGAGAAAGTTGTCATCAAGCGTGGTGGCCTTTTCCGGCGAGCGGTCACTGAAATGCAAACCAAAACACGGACCGTATCCAAAACTCGAACGGTGTCGGAAGATATTCCCGGACAGGAAGTATGCTTTGAGTTCTGTCATATTCCGGCTGGAACATTTGGGATGGGGGATCAGCGGCAATATCATGTGACGATAAGCCGAAATTTTTATCTGAGCAAATTTGCCGTCACACAGTCGCAGTGGGAAGCTGTCATGGGAGAAAATCCGAGTAAGTTCAAGGGCGCCGACCGGCCGGTGGAGACGGTTTCCTGGGAGGATTGTCATAAATTTATTGAAAAGTTGAATGGGTATGAAGGTCAAGAAATCTACCGTTTGCCCACGGAAGCTGAGTGGGAGTATGCCTGTCGGGCAGGCTCTGAAACGGCCTACTGTTTTGGTGATGATGAGAGTCAATTAGAGGATTACGCCTGGTATGAAGCTAATTCCAGGCATCAAACGCACGTGGTAGGCCAGAAACAACCGAATGCCTTGGGCCTTTACGACATGCACGGGAATGTGTGGGAGTGGTGCCGGGACTGGCTGGGACATTACCCTGCCGGTCCGGCGACGGATCCTACGGGTCCGTCAACGGGTTCTCACCGGGTCAGACGCGGCGGTGGTTGGCTCTACGGCGCGCAGCGTTGCCGGTCGGCGCATCGTTATGGCAGCGCGCCCGGCAACCGTTTCGACGATGTCGGCCTGCGGTTGCTGAGAACAGTCGATTTACCTTAGACGCTTGAGCCCTATGTTTGGCGATTAATTCACCAGACTCTGAATCGGCGCCGGAATTCTGCCGCCGCGCCGGACAAACCGATTCTCCCCGGCGCCTCGGTTTACCGGCATAATGGTGGCATACCCCAGGAGGCCACCGAAATGCGCTTCTTCTCCTGCTTTTTTCCCGGGCACCGGAATGAGTCGGGCCGCGGTGGTCTTTTTATTGATAACCCCAATGGCCATCTCGTCCGCGATGATGGCGGCAAGAGTTTCCGCGGACGTATCCCCGGGCAGAGCCACCATGTCCAGTCCCACGGAGCAGACGCTAGTCATGGCCTCCAGCTTTTCGATACATAAATCACCGTTCCGGGCGGCTTCAGCGATGTTCAGGTCCTCGCTCACCGGAATAAAGGCCCCACTCAATCCCCCGACATGAGAGCTGGCAAAGGCGCCCCCTTTTTTTACGGCATCGTTTATGAGCGCGAGCGCCGCGGTGCTGCCGGGGACCCCGATGCAATATAATCCGAGGCTTTGAAAAATCTCTCCCACGCTGTCCCCTTTTTTCGGAGTGGGGGCCAGGGATAAATCGACCACGCCAAAATTGATACCGAGCGCCTCGGCCACTTCCCGGCCGACGAGTTCGCCGACACGCGTGACTTTATAGGCGGTTTTCTTTATCACTTCGGA
The DNA here is from genome assembly GCA_043797445.1 of Pseudomonadota bacterium. Classification (GTDB taxonomy): domain Bacteria; phylum Desulfobacterota; class Desulfobacteria; order Desulfobacterales; family JAFDDL01; genus JAZDPP01. The sequence goes on along the minus strand of JAZDPP010000125.1, from coordinate 15,201 downwards.
AAGTTCTCCAAGATCCGCCCGGGGATTGGATACAAGGGCACGCTCCACCGCCATCTTGACCACCCCCGGGCCGCTCACCCCCACGTTAATGACCGCATCGGCTTCGCCAATCCCCAGATAGGCGCCCGCCATAAAGGGGATATCCTGTGGAATGTTCGCAAAGATACACAATTTGGCGCAACCGATACCATCCTGATGGGCCGTCATCATGGCGGTTTCACGGAGGATCTGCCCCATGCGGACAACCGCATCCATATTGATTCCGGCTCGCGTCGAAGCGACGTTTATGGAGGCGCAAACCCTCTCCGTTTCCGCCATGGCTTGTGGAATGGCCGAGATCAGGGCGCGATCTCCGGCAGCCATCCCCTTTTCGACCAGCGCGCTGAATCCTCCGATAAAGTCGATCCCGACTTCCTTTGCAGCCAAATCGAGTCCTTTGGCAATCATGACAAATTCCGCGGGGGAAAAGGGCGCGCCGATAACGGCCATGGGACTGATCGAAATTCGCTTGTTGACCACACGGATGCCGTATTTATCACCTATTCCGTCACATATTCCGACCAGTGATCCGGCCAGCTTAACGATTTTCGTTCGTATCCGACCGATAAACCGCTGGATATCATCGCTTGCACAGTCCGCAAGGTTTATTCCCAAGGTCACGGTTCTTAGATCAAGATTCTCATATCTGAGCATCCCCAGCGTGGATGTGATCTCATGTTCACTCAGCATCGTATCATCTCCGGTTGTTCAGGTCAGATTCGGTTAATGGCTTCAAAAATGCGTCGGTGTTGAATATTGATTTCAATTCCCAGTTCCGCGGCTTTCTTTCTTAAATCCGCATGGAAAACCGGCAGCGGAACCATGTTCGGTACATCCACTTCATAAATCATCATATTATTTAATGGGTTATCTCCTCCCTTAAACGCGGCTTTGAGATTGGTGATGTTGCCGCCGTGTTCGGCAAGGACACCTGAAATCCCCGCAACAAGCCCTTTTTTATCCGGTCCGATGGTCGTGATGATAAAGGGCTGACTGTCCGGAAGCGTGAATTCCTTCGCTTCAGGATGAAATGGCTTAACCGCGACATCCAGCGATAAATGTGCTACCGCCTCCCGAAGCTTCATCTCCAGTATCTCCCCGGATAAGTCCGGCGGCTTTGAAATAATGAAAATGGCGCTGAAGATTGATTGCAGAATGGTTTCGCTGACATTTTCAATATTGCACTCGTGTAATAGTAACGCCTGGGATACGGCGGCCAGAAGTCCCGCCCGATCCTGTCCCAAAATGGAAATAATCACTTTTTGCATTTTTACTTGGTTCCCCCCTATGATTTTTCCGGAATTTGAACCTGATTACCGCTAACATCTTCTTTCGCGAGATCCAATTATATACATTGAAATGAAATCGGTTTCCATGATATAAAAGCTAATACTTTATATTAAAAGCAAATAAATATTTCCGGGTTTCAAAAGTGCTTTATTACGACCATGATGAATGAACCATCTTCACCTCGTGATGGAAATACAGTTTACTCATCCGAAAGTCAGCTGTTAAATTTGAGAATGCCGCCCCACTTACCGAAAACCTCTCTTCGGACAACAAGGCCCCCTAACCGATGCACTCACGTAAAGTGTCCTGATCTGCTATTTCATTTCCTGTCATTTTATTGCACAAGGATTCCTTTATGAGAATCGTGACCACGCATAAAAATACCGATTTTGATGCTCTGGCTTCCACCATTGCCGCTACGCTGATATATCCCGGGGCTGTGCCGGTGCTGCCGAAAACGCTGAACCCCAATGTGAAAGCTTTCCTGGCGATCCACAAGGATTTGCTGCAAGTCAAATCCATGGATGAAATCGATCTTGATGCCGTGACCAGCCTCGTTGTCGTTGATACGAATAACTGGGACCGAATTCAAGTTCCAAAAGAGGTTATGGAAAAAAGTGATCTTGAAATCATTCTATTTGATCACCACTTGAGTGAAGGGAATATTCAGACCGATTGGCGTTGTCAGGAGGAGATGGGGGCGAATACGACTTTGATGATTCGTCATATTCGCAAAGCGCGAAAATTAATCACCCCGATCCAGGCAACCCTTTTTTTAACGGGGATTTACGAGGATACGGGCAATCTGACGTTTCCCTCGACCAAATCCGAGGATGCTTATTGCGCCGCCTGGCTGCTGGAGCGTAAGGCGGACTTAAAAATTCTCAGCACTTTTTTGCGGCCCATATACCGTCAGCAGCAAAAAGACACGCTCTTCGAAATGCTGAAAACCGCCTCACGAACGAAGATAAACGGTTACATCATCAGTTTCAGTAAAACCGAAGTTAGCGGCTATGTGGAAAACCTGTCCGTCGTAGTTCATATGTACCGGGAAGTGTTGAATGTCGATGCCGCTTTTGGCATTTTCTATAATAAAGAGAGAGGCGCCAGCATGATTATCGGGCGCAGCAAGGACGATGGCATTAATGTGGGCGTCCTGATGCGAAGTCTGGGAGGAGGGGGGCATCCCGGTGCCGGGTCCGCCTTGATGAAAGCCGTGTCTCCGGATGCGGTTGAAGAGATGATAACGGAGCTGATAGCCGGCAACCAGCGCTCTTCCATTCAAATCAGCGATCTGATGTCTTTCCCGGTGCTGACTGTCAATGAAAAAATCCCCATGATTAAGGTCGCCCATATTTTGCGGGAAAAGGGGGTGACCGGTTTGCTGGTGGTAGATGATGATGACCGGCTCGTAGGCGTTATCTCTCGAAGAGATTTTCGCAAAATAAAAAAAGATCCGAAACTGGAAGCGCCTGTTAAAGCTTACATGAGCACCAATGTCATAACCATTGAACCGGGAAAAAGCCCGATAGAGGCTGCCGGCATTATGATCAAGCACGATATCGGCCGGCTTCCCGTGGTGGAAAGCGGCCGTATCATCGGTATTGTAACGAGAACCGACACCATGCACTATTTTTATGACACCCTGCCCGATTAAATTTCGACTGTCCATCATACGGGTTTGGCCGAAACGGTGATCAAGTCCGTTTTTATTTTATCATATAATAAATGGGGGTTGACGAAATGGGAATCAACCCCCATTTTTATGCCCATAAATATTCAGCTTCGATTAATGGAGTTTTAACCGTCAACCGTCACATCGTTCGAAAGGAGTTTTAAAATGCCAGGCAAGAAAGAAACACGTCAATTCCAGACTGAAGTTCAACAGCTACTGAATTTGATCATTAATTCACTCTATTCTCATCGGGAAATTTTTCTGCGCGAGCTGGTGTCGAACGCCTCGGATGCGATTGATAAACTCAGATTCAAAGCGCAAACCGATGCGACGCTTTTAGGCGATGACACGGAATTTAAAATTGAACTGTCCGTCGATAAAGCCAAAAACACCCTGACTATTTCCGATAACGGTATCGGTATGACGTATGAGGAGGTGCTCGATAATATCGGCACCATCGCCAAAAGTGGTACGGCTGCTTTCTCGAAGGCGCTTGAACAATCAAAGAGTGAAAATACGCTTTCCCCGGAAATGATCGGGCAATTCGGCGTCGGGTTTTACAGTGCGTTCATGGTGTCCGATCGAATTATCTTGATGACGCGAGCCGTTGGGGCGGAAACGGCTGTTCGGTGGGAGTCGACCGGTGATGGCACCTATTCCATGGAGGAAGCTGAAAAGGAAACGCGAGGAACCTCGGTGATCCTTCATCTTAAAAAATCAGAAAAGGAAGAACAGGATTTTACCGATGACTGGACCTTGCGCCAAATCATTAAAAAGCATTCCGATTTTGTCGCTTACCCGATTGTCATGGAAGTGGAGCGCATTGAACCGATTCCGGATAATGAGCAAATTAAAGATAAAGACGGCAAGCCGATGGGGGAAACAACGAGAAAGGTGTTGCGAACGGAAACCCTCAACTCAATGAAGGCCATATGGGCCAAGGATAAAAAAGAAGTCAGCGACGAGGAATATAAAGAGTTCTATACGCATGTCAGTCACGACTGGACGCCGCCCCTGGCGCACCTGCATCTCAAGATGGAGGGTACAACCGAATACACCGCGCTGCTTTACGTGCCGAGCCAGGCGCCTTTTGACATTCTCAATCCGGAACGAAAACACGGGGTGCACCTGTATTGCAAACGAGTGTTCATCATGGACGATTGCAAGGAGTTGATACCGGACTATTTCAGCTTCATCAAAGGCGTTGTGGACGCATCGGATCTTAATTTGAATGTCAGCAGGGAAATTCTTCAACAGGACAGGCTTGTTCGCAATATTCGTCGCAATCTTGTCATAAAGCTTTTCGATTTGCTGGCCGGTCTCGAAAGTGAGAAATATGAAACATTTTATAACCATTTCGGCCAAATTCTAAAAATAGGCTTTCCAACCGACCCGGAAAATCGGGATAAGCTGGCCGAGCTCGTTCGTTATCGGACAACGAAATCCGACGGTAAACAGGTGTCGCTCAAGGATTATGTCAGTCGAATGAAGGCGGATCAAAAAGAGATCTTTTATATTACCGGTGAGAACCAGAACACCCTTCTTAACAGTCCCCACCTGGAACGACTCAAATCCGAGGATATAGAGGTTCTCATCATGACCGACCCGGTGGACGAATGGGTCGTTCAATCCCTCACCGAATATGATGGAAAAAAACTGAAAAGCGCTGAAAAAGGCGAAATTGAAAAGGTCGATGAGGGGAAGAAAGATGAATATTCAGCCCTGTTCGGATTTATTAAGTCATTGCTTGAGGGGAAGGTTAAGGATGTGAAAGCTTCCTCACGCCTGAAAGATTCCATAGCCTGTCTTTCCGGAGATGCGGCCGACATCAGCGCCTATATGCAAAAAATCTTAAAGGCAACCGGCCAGGAGCCTCCGGCGGTAAAACGGGTTCTGGAATTAAACGTCGATCACCCGGTAATGCCCTCCATAAAGCGGCTTTTTGAAGAGGAGCGTGAAAGCCCACTATTAAAGCAACTTATCGATATGATCCATGATGTTGCCGTCATTGGAGAAGGGGGCAGATTGGAAAACCCATCTGTATTCTCGCATTCCGTCAGCGAATTGATGATTCGCGCCTTGGCTAGATAGTATGCAATCAGTCCTTGATTTTTTATAATTAAGCATATAGTCTGCAAAATCAGGTCGTTTTTTTGCGATCTATAATATCAAGAGGTTATGTTTTTGAATAAACTGAAATCTCTTTCCGGATACCGGACAGTACGTGGATTTACCCATGTGCCGTCCGGTATTTTGTTGTATGGCGGTATACAGGTGAAACGCTGACGGTACACCGGGGCCGAATTTATTCTTTGCATGAGGACATCCGAATGAAGCAACGATTTGCACGGATTGAGCGAAAGACGACGGAAACGGATATTCAAATCGTGCTGGACATTGATGGCAAGGGAAAAGGCGAAACCATTTCGACGGGTATTCCTTTTTTCGATCACATGCTGACCTTGTTTGCACATCATGGTTTCTTTGATTTATCCGTGGTCGCCAAGGGGGATATCGATATCGATTTTCATCATACGGTTGAAGATGTGGGATTGACCCTGGGAGATGCGTTTGCTCAGGCGTTGCTCGATCGAAAAGGGATTTGCCGGTATGGGCATGCAATTACACCGATGGATGAAACCTTAGCCGCCGTTTCACTGGATTTATCCAATCGACCTTATCTCATATACAATATCCCCAGAGAATTGCTTGCAAATGGCGCCAGCTTTTCCTGTCTGGCAAAAGAGTTTTTAAGGGCATTTGCCATTCGAGGCGGTATTACCTTGCATGTTAACGTTTCATATGGAGAAAACGAACATCACGTCCTTGAAGCGATTTTCAAGTCGCTTGGCAGAGCCATGGATCAAGCGAGCACCTTTGATCCACGGATCAGCGGCGTTCGTTCATCAAAGGGATCCTTGTAATAAAGATGCGCTGAAGACCGTGATCATGGTTTCGGCCACTCGGGTTTGGCCGAATCGATGATCAAGAGCGCGATGGACTTGCATTTGGTCGTAATGGACATATTATTGATTCATCGTTTCGAATCAATTTTTAATCAATCACACAAGAGGAAATATTGATGGTGATTAATTACCATCGGAGCATCATAGCGATTACCCTGGCTTTTTTTGCAGTACTGTTTTTAAACTCGGGATGTTCTCATAGTGGCTTAATCCCTCAATCCGAAATGAAGCAATATCAATTCAAACGATTGCTCCTGCTGCCGATTAAAAGCAGTTCGGATCACCATGCAAAAGGAGAAACGGTGATCTGTGAGCTCTGTGGGGTGAGCTATACAACCGAAGTAGTTGAAGACGGGGCGGCGGCTTTTCTGACGGATCGAGTGAAATTGATACTTGATGACGGCATAACATCGGTTGAGCTCATCCCGGACGAACAAGTTCAAGCCACGCGAAATCGCATTCTTACAATGAAACCCGGTCCGAAATCCGAAAGAGAGCTATTGACCATGATTGGGCGGACCTTAAATGCGGATGGCATGTTGAGCGGCAGTGTTTACCAGTTTAGAAACCGTGTCGGCTATAACTATGGTGTCGAAACACCGGCGGCTGTCGGATTTCACTTGGATCTTATCGAGATGGAAAGTGGGAATGTCATATGGAGCCGCCGCTATGAAGAAACGCAACGGGCTTTGTCCGAGAATCTTTTCAGCTTTGGTGATTTTTTCAGGCGAAAAGGGAAATGGTTGACGGCGGAGGATCTGGCAGCCTCCGGGATGGAAAAAGTGTTGCAAACCATTCCGATACAAAAAGCAAAAAAATGATCATAATATTAAAAACTATAGACATATCATTGATAAATTATTAGACTACACGTTTGCATAAAAAAAGCATTCCGCGAAACCTATAACCTGTTCTAATCCTTGGAGGGGTTTTTTTTGACCTCTGTTATCCCTGAAGATAAAGTGTCTGAAATCAAGAATGCCGTTGATATAGTAGAGATTGTTTCAGAAACCGTTATTTTGAAGAAAGCGGGGCAAAATTACCAAGGTCTATGTCCTTTTCATGTGGAAAAGACCCCCTCCTTCTCTGTCAGTCCGGCAAAACAGATATTCTACTGTTTTGGCTGTGGTGTCGGTGGGAATGTTTTCAGTTTTTTAATGAAAAAGGAGGGGCTGACATTTCCGGAAGCCCTGCGGGCGGTTTCAAGGCGATGCGGCATTGCATTACCGACTCAGGACTTGTCGCCGGAGCAAAAACAACGAATGAGCGAGCGGGAAAACTTGCTTGCTGCAAATCGGCAGGCATTGGATTATTTTCGGAAAAGCCTGATAGGTCCGGCCGGGATAACGGCCAGGGCATATTTGGAAAAAAGAGGTTTGATCGGAGAAACAATCGATAAGTTTCAGATCGGGTTTGCGCCGGAGGGGTGGGATGGTCTTGTTCGTTTTTTTCGCTCAAGAAACGTGCCGGCTCAGCTGGGTGAAAAGGTCGGATTGTTGAAACTGAAAGAGGAAAAGAAGCGACATTACGATGGATTCAGGAACCGGGTTATTTTTCCGATATTCGATATCGGTAATCGGGTGATCGGTTTTGGGGGGCGGGTGATGGATGATTCCCTGCCCAAATACCTCAACTCGCCTGAATCGATGGTCTTTAATAAGCGCCGGTCTCTCTATGGAATTCAGGCTTCGCGAACTGAATGCCGGGCACGGGGAGCCGTATTTGTCGTGGAGGGCTATTTTGATCTTTTGGCCCTCCATCAAAACAAAATTGTCAATTCAGTTGCTACACTCGGCACGGCTCTCACCCTGGAGCACGTACAGATTTTAAAGGGATTTATCGGCGCCACGGGGCATATCGTCCTCGTTTACGATTCTGACGAAGCCGGAATAAAGGCCGCTGAAAGGAGTATTGAGGTATTTGCGAAAGGGTTTGTTGATGCCCGGATACTGGTATTGCCCAAAGGGCATGATCCGGATTCGTTTTTGTTGCAGTTTGGGCCCGAGGCTTTTCTTGAACGTTCGTCTCATGCTTTGGCGATTATGCCGTTTTTAATTGAGGCCGCCGTGAAGCGGCACGGATTGTCGACGGATGGAAAAATTCGAATCGTTACAGAGTTAAAAGCCGCTCTTGCCGCTGTTGAGGATGGGATGGCCCGGTCCCTCCATGTTCGTGATTTGGCAGAACGAATCGGTGTGGACGAGACGGCGGTGATGGAAAAAGTGAAGGCTGCGCATTCCGACAAACAGTTAGGACACGATCGGTCTCAGCCGGAGGGCCAACACGGCGCAGGCGGGGCGATCTCTGATATTGAAAAGGGACAGATGAATCGCTTGCCGCCTAAAACAAACCGCTTGGAACAACAAATCATATCCATGATGTTCCAATTTCCGGATATTCTGGCGGAGATTCGCAAAAGAGGTCTGCTGAGCCTTTTTGAAGATACGGAGTTAAAAACCATCGGAGAACACATATTGGATCGGTGCGCATTCGACCCGGAAAAAGGGCAATTGCTCGCGGCTGATATCATGACATCCTTTAGCAACGCCGGCACACGGGATCTTGCGGCCTCACTGGCTATCGGCGATGAGCCGTGGGATCATAACGGCTGCCTGAAGTTTATCGATCAGTTTGAAGGAAACCGGAAAAGAGATGATAAAAAAATATTAAAACGAATTCGGGCCGCTGAGACCGCGGGGGACCGCGAGCTGTTGACCCAATTGCAGATGCAACTGCTCAAAGAAAAAAAATCTTTGAGCATCCGATGATTTTGATTCGATAACCGAATTTGGTTTTGACGGTAATGCCGCGGCTTGGCATGATTCCGGCTGAATATACCGAGCTTAACCCACCTGAAAAAAGCAGGAGGCTAATGTTTATGACGAAACAACCCGCCCCAAATACTATGACAAATGAGAAAAAAGTGGATACCCAGGCGCTGACCGAGCTAATCACGCGAGGAAAAAAACAGGGGCATTTAACCTACGATGAGATAAACGCCGTCCTTCCCGATGAGATGTTGTCATCGGATCAAATTGACGAAACGCTGATGATGTTCGATGATCTCGATATAGAAATATTGGATGAAGACAAATGCATTATGTCGGAAAAGGTATCCGCCATCCCGGTAATTAAAGAGGAGGCTGAAGACACGGACTTTGGTACGGTAACCGATCCGGTAAAAATGTATTTGCGTGAAATGGGAATGGTTACCCTTCTTAGCCGGGAAGGGGAAGTGGAGATAGCGAAAAAAATTGAGGCCGGCGAGCAGGAAATCTTAAAGTCTCTTCTGGAAACGGCTCTCGGTGTCGATTCAATTATAAGGCTTGGGGATGATATTGAAAAAGAAATTATCCGCCCCAAACATGTTCTCAGAGATCTGGATGAAGGAGATGCTTATATTGATGAAGCGCTCCAAATCGAAAATTTTCTGAGTACGATCCATGAAATAAAGAAAATAAACGAAGAGAGTGAGGATTTCCGAGGGAAGCTGTTTGAAGCTGAAATGGAGCCGGAAGAAAGACGAAGGGCCCGACGGAGCGTTGGGCGCAGAAACAGAAAGATCTTTGAATTGTTAAAAGGGTGGCGACTTGAAAGCAATGTCATTGAAAAAATAGAAAAAAACATAAAGACCCTGATTGTGTGGTTTGATGAGAGGGAAGAAAGCCTTGCCAGGTTGGCGGGCGCCGTGAATTCGAGCCTCAATGATCTTCGCCTGTCTTTGTTTTCAGACGGCGTCAAGTCGGAAAACGAGTTTTGCGAATGGGCCACTCCCCGATGTGATAAGGGGCAGGAGGAATTGGCCGCTCTTTATGCGGAGATAAAAACGATTCAAGAAGAAATCGAGAAAAAGGAAGATGAAATAAAATCCAAAAACCGGGCACTTAAACGAATCATGGCGGGCGTTGAGGATGGCCGGATTCGTGCCAAGGTCGCCAAGAGTGAGCTGATAAAGGCAAACCTGCGGCTGGTGGTTAGCATTGCAAAGAAGTATACCAACCGGGGGCTTCAATTCCTGGACCTCATTCAAGAGGGAAACATCGGTCTCATGAAGGCGGTCGATAAGTTCGAATACAGACGTGGTTACAAATTTTCAACCTATGCCACCTGGTGGATCCGTCAGGCGATTACGCGCGCCATTGCGGACCAGGCCAGAACGATCCGGATTCCGGTTCACATGATAGAAACCATAAACAAGCTGATCCGGACGTCTCGCTACCTGGTTCAGGAGCTCGGACGTGAGCCGTCTCCCGAAGAAATAGCTGAAAAAATGGAGATTCCGCTGGATAAGGTCCGAAAGGTATTTAAAATTGCCCGGGAACCGATCTCTCTTGAAACGCCGATTGGTGAAGAGGAGGATAGCCATTTAGGTGATTTTATTGAAGATAAAAAGTTTATGTTACCATCGGATGCCGCTGTCAGCATGAATCTTGCCGAGCAGACCCGAAAAGTGCTGGCAACTTTAACTCCCCGGGAAGAAAAGGTTTTGCGAATGCGGTTTGGAATTGGAGAAAGGGCGGATCACACGCTTGAGGAAGTCGGGCAGGACTTTGCGGTGACCCGGGAAAGAATCCGGCAAATCGAAGCTAAGGCATTGAGAAAATTGCGGCATCCCACACGAAGCCGGAAATTGAAGAGTTTCATTGAGAACTGACGATTTGCTTCAGCGAGCATTAACGATTCTTCAATGCTTGACAAAATATGATTCAACCGTTAGATATGCACTCTCGTTACAGCGCTCTGGGCCCATAGCTCAATTGGTAGAGCCACCGGCTCATAACCGGTCGGTCCCTGGTTCGAATCCAGGTGGGCCCACTCTTTGTTCCCCAACTATTAAGGGTTAACAAACATGGCGCGTTACACCCTCTTTAACGGTTACAAAACGGAAGGCGTGGCTATAAGTGGTCACGCTTTTTTTATGCGTTTATTGCAGACAGGGCCCTTATGTCCGTAACGGTAGGCGACATTATTCTCCTAATGGAAACTATCGCGCCTTCAGGATTGGCTGAAAAATGGGATAACTCCGGCCTTCAGCTTGGAAAACGCAATTGGCCCGTCCGCAAGATTGTGACCGCGCTGGATCCAGGCCCCGAGGTAATCGCGGAAGCAACAAGGCTAAAGGCTGATCTGCTGATAACTCATCACCCGTTGCTGTTTGCCCCATTGAAATCGATTGATCTTGACACCCCAACCGGGACCATCATCGCCAGGGCTATAGAACACCACCTGTGCATCTATGCGGCGCACACCAATCTGGACAGCGTGGCTGACGGGTTAAATGATATGCTGGCGTGCCGGCTGGCACTCCGGAATATAAGGGCCTTACAGCCTTCTTTTTTTTCACCGGAGGGGAGTTCGATACCTGCCCTTCCCCAGGGGTTGGGACGAATCGGGGAGCTATCCGGAACGGCCACTTTGAAAGCGTTCGCTTATTTTATTAAAAACCAGCTGTCTTTGGATCATGTCACGTTGACCGGTGATCCGGAGCTGCAGGTTTCCCGGGTAGCGATTTGCACCGGCAGTGGTTCAGGGCTTTTTGACGCCTTTTATGCTTCAGGCGCCCAGGTGTATGTGAGCGGTGATTTTCGTTACCATGATGCGCGTACCGCGGAAATGAACCAGGTGGGTCTGGTTGATATCGGCCATTTTGCTTCCGAGCATCTGATGGTGGCGGCGCTGGCGTCCCGGCTGAGAGCGGAATGTGATGCCCATGGCTTTCCGGTAATCATTCATGCCTGTGAAATAGAAAAAAATCCGTTTGTTATTCTTTGACAAACGCTTTGATGGATGGGAAATCGATACATACCGACTATACGGAACTCATACCGATCACGGATAGACAGGATGCCATGAAAGAAAAGCTCGTTGTTCTGATTGATCTTCAAGCACTGGAAGCCGAAATGGCCCACGTCCAATCGGCGCTTCAACAGATACCCGGAACCCTGGAAGCCTTGGATGCAGGCTTTATGGAGTTACAGGCGGGGCTGTCTGAAAAAACAACCTTCATAAGTGAGATAAAAAAAGAATACCGCGCCAAAGAGGCCGAAGAGCAAATGAATCTGTCCCGGATTAAAAAAAGCCGGGAACGAATGGATTCCGTGAAGACCAATAAAGAATACCAATCCCTGCTTAAAGAAATTCAGGACATTGAGGAAAAAAATTCGCTGCTTGAAGATGAGATGCTTGCGGGTCTGGATCGCATGGAAAACGGGGAGAAAACGGTTCTCAAATTAAAGGAAGAGATGGCGCTGATGGAAAAGAAGGTGACGGATCAAAAAGCAATTGTCACCCGGAAAGCCGAAGCGCTGAAGCAACGACAGGCCGAATTGGAACAGCAGCTGGAAGTGCGGATTAAGGCGGTTGATGCCGAAATTCTTAAAATCTATAACAGCGTAAAATTAAGAGTGGGAGCTATTGCCATTGTTCCCGTTCATAACGCGGTGTGTAAAGGATGTCACCTGAACATGCCGCCCCAGATGTATAATGAGCTTCATCGGCAGGACAGCTTGAAATTCTGTCCCCACTGTCATAGAATGATATACTGGGCAGCTGAAGAATCATAGTCGGTCGGAGTCGACAAAACGATCGCCGGGTCCGTTAAGGGCCGGGAGGAAAGTCCGAACACCACAGGGCAAGGTGCTCCATAACGTGGAGTCGCGGTAACGTGAAGGAAAGTGCAACAGAAAGCAAACCGCCCGGCATCAACCTTAGGGGCCGATGACGGGTAAGGGTGAAACGGTGCGGTAAGAGCGCACCAGTCCTCCGGGTGACCGGAGGAGCTTGGTAAACCCCACCTGGTGCAAGACCAAATAGAGGGGCGTTTGAGGGTTGCCCGCCCGAGCTCCCGGGTAGGTCGCAAGAGGTTTCTGGTAACAGAACCCTTAGAGGAATGATCGTTGTCCGGACCCCGGGTAACTGGGACCGGAAACAAAATTCGGCTTATTGGCGGCTTCGGCCGGCCGACTTTACGAGGATGATTAATAATATGTCTGATTTCAGAACGAGTTTATCGGTTTCCGGTAAAGTTTGCGGCACGGAGGCCTGCGGCATCTCTTTTGCGGAAAAGGTTCGAGTGTTTTCCCATGATTACCTGAAATGTTGCCTCTATATCGCGGAATTTGAAGCGCCTGAACACTTCTTTACCAAGATGCTGTATTCGAAACTCATCGCCACCTCCCAACTGCTTGAGGATTTTCTCGATTTCCATGGCGCCAAAAACAGCAAGGACTGGTTTTTTTACCGTGAGCTCAGCGCTGCCGTCCGTCATCTGGCAACCGCCAGTTATTCACAGAAGCATATTTCGAACCGGCTCATTTTTTACCATCTTTCGGATACGGATGAATTTGAGAAGGAAGGGGATGAAACCCATGATTTTCTCTCAACGTGCCTGATCAAAATGGCGCCCGTGATACTGGATGAGGCCAGACGGCTCAATATCCAGCTTCCGGAAGATCGATTTACCGCGGAAGATTTTCCGGGGGTGAGCACCAGCGAGATGCTGCCCTACGATATCGACGATCTAGACAAAAACCGCCAAAAGGAAAACATCGTTTATATCGCTAGTGAGTTTTTAAATATCGCTCGCAATTTTGATCAGCTCGGGTTTTACGAGCCCTATGATATTCAAGAGATTCTCACGATTGTTCCGGACAAGGTCAACGAAGTTAAAATGCGCAGCTTTGAAATGCTGGTTCACAATCTCCAATCTCAATTCGATACCTATGTCATCCACGGGGGATATCTTTTCGGCAACCGAAAAATGAAGCAACTGCGCGGCCATTTTTCAATTGTATTCCATTTATTACAGGTTATCGGCCGACTGCTTCATTTTTTCGAGAGACACCTCCATGATGCCGGGTATAAAAATATTTATAAGCAGGTTCAGGACCGTCTTTCCGAGCTGGTTTGCCCGGAAAAGCTTTTGGATCGCACCATTAACTATGGTCTCTATTATGTATGCCACTTTCTGACCACCGGGAAAGAACTGGCCCGGGATATTCTGAATGAAAATATCGAAAAGGGCAGTATTACCGTCGGTATTCCCCAGAAGCTCGGATTCCACAGTCGTCCCAGTCTGCTGGTGGCCAAAATCGTTCAGCATTACGGCGGCCAGGTGGAACTCTGCATCGACTCGGACCGATTCGATGCCAGCAGTGTGTTGGATATACAGTGGGCGGGCGGAAAAATACAAAAAGAAAATATTTCTCAGGTTATCTTTCAGGGAGATGTCCGGGCACTCAAGGATATCGAAATTCTGGCGGGTGTCAATTACGGCGAGGACACGATCGGTAAAGGGGTCCCCTTGCCAAACGAACTTAAATATCTGAAATGATGTTATACTTCCGATAGGTTATCTCATCCGCTATGAACGCCGCCATTATCGTTGCTGCCGGAGAAGGAATCCGGATGGGCGGTCCGGTACGAAAACAATACCTTCAACTGGGCGGCTCGCCGATTCTGTCTCATACGCTCCGGGTATTTGATTCCAGCCCGGACATTCATCAAATTTGTCTGGTGGTTCCGGAAGGTGAGATTGTATTTTGCCGGCAATTCGTGTTGCCACCCGTTATGCCCCGGACACCGCTGACAGTTGTTCCCGGCGGCCCGACGCGACAGGATTCCGTGTGGAACGGACTCATGACCATTATCGATTCGAGCGACATCGTGATCATCCATGATGGGGTCAGACCTTTTGTAACATCGGAACAGCTGTCGGCCTGCATTCAAATGGCAGCTCTCCATGGCGCATGTATTTTGGGAATTCCCGCGACGGATACCTTGAAAACCGTTTCAGCCGACGGCCATATTGGCAGCACTCTTGACCGGAAAAATATCTGGCTGGCCCAAACCCCGCAGGCTTTTCGATACGAGCTCATCCGGAAGGCTCATGAGCGTTCCAGGAAAGAGGGGATAACCGGAACGGACGACGCCGAACTTTTGGAAAAGACACTCGGCGGCCGGATTAAAATCATTCCCGGCAGTCGGAACAATATTAAAATCACCACTCCGGAAGACCTCTTGCTTGCTCGGTTTCTTCTAAAGGCTCATCGCATAACCCGGGCAACATCAGGGCAATCGCATGTAGTGCTATAACCCGCTTCAGCCTTGAGGAAGATCAGATTCCAGCTGCGGCAAACTCACGCGCAAGCGCGTTCAAACAGTGCCGCAGCTTCCATCTGATCCCCCTCAAGGCTTACGCTGCCGCCAGTTACTTGCTACATGCGATTGCCC
>JAZDPP010000124.1:0-3545 GCA_043797445.1 Pseudomonadota bacterium | reverse complement strand
GGCAACACCCGTTCCCATCCCGAACACGGAAGTTAAGCTCTATAGCGCCGATGGTACTGCTCGGGCAGCCGTGCGGGAGAGTAGGACGCTGCCGAAAAAACTTTTATAAACCCGGTTCTCTTTTCGAGAACCGGGTTTTTTATTTTGTTCCCCCCTCGCTTTTCGCCGCGGCCACCCCCGCAATTCTTTTCTTGACCTCTCTTGTTATAGAATTATATAAAAAATATCTGTCGCTTATAACCTGCGTGCCGGTTGCCTCCGCTGAAACGGTGAGAATGGATCGGATGTTCGCTTATCAGCGACGGATGGACCTTTCTATTTAGAAACGATTGCAAGGAGACCACAATGCTCAACATCGGAAAAGCAATTCGAATGGAACGGATTATGAACCGGAACACCGGTAAAACGGTTATCGTTCCAATGGATCATGGGGTGACCGTGGGGCCCATCGCGGGATTGATCAATCTCACGGATGCGGTAAATACGGTGGCGGAAGGGGGGGCGAACGCGGTCATAGGGCATATTGGTCTTCCAAAGTTCGGTCATCGCCATGGGGGGAGAGATATCGGTCTTATCCTCCATTTGTCCGCTTCTACCAGTTTATCCCCGAGGCCCAACAAAAAAGTACTGGTGAATACGGTGGAAAATGCCTTGCGGTTTGGAGCGGACGGCGTTTCGATACACATTAATATCGGCAGCTTTGATGAGCCCGATATGCTCGCTGATTTCGGCCGGATTGCGGTCGATTGCAGTTACTGGGGCATGCCGTTGATAGCAATGATGTACCCCCGGGGGCGAAATGTCGAAAACGATAAATCAGTTGAAGCCGTCAAACTCGCCGCACGGGTGGGGGCGGAATTGGGAGCCGATTTTGTTAAGACCAACTATACGGGCGACCCGGACTCCTTTGCGAAAGTGGTCGAAGGATGTCCCGCGCCGATTCTGATTGCAGGCGGCAGTAAATTAACGGAAAAAGAAATGTTCGAAACCATTGAAGGTGCAATGCAGGCGGGTGCCAAGGGACTTTCCATCGGCAGAAACGTATTTCAGCATAAAAATCCAACCGCTTTTGTTAAAGCGGCCTGTGCCATTGTCCATGAGAACAGGACTGCCAAAGAAGCAATGGAAATACTATTGGCGTCAAGCTGATATCATAAACGCCTCAGACAAAAACCACACTTTGCGGAAAATAAATAGCCAAGAAGCGTGTCGGCGGGGAACAGGTGCCTCTTGACGGTCCTATACACGCATGAATGATATTTTTCCATCGAGTCGCATATTACAGCTTCGGGACGTTTTTATCACCTATAATATTTCCAGGCTTCGAGAACTCATCAGATATCTGTCGCCCAAGAAATTTGAACTGTTTCAAAGCATACCTTTCTGGCTTCATGTCAATATGCCGGGTATCCCCGGATACCTCAATTCACCCAAAACGCCATCCGGCATTTATCGCTTTCATGCTTCCGGATTCTGGCGCCGGGGCCTGCAGCAATTCAAAGGGAAACAAAAAGAACTCCTTCGGCATTACACCGGAAAGGGTTATGTTCTGGGAATGTATTTAATGGGGTCTTCCGGAACCCTGGCTCAGACCGACCAATCGGATTTTGACTATTGGATAGTGGTCAATTCGGAAGGCATTGATGCCGAAGCCGAGTCACTTTTTAGGGAAAAGCTTGAAAGGATTGAGACATTGAGTCGTGAGCGATACGATCAGGAAGTGAAGCTGTTTGTGCTTCATCCGGCCGATGTGAGGAAAAATGAGTTTTCCGCCGTCGATGAGGACAGCTCGGGATCGGCGCAGCGGAGTTTCCTGAAAGAAGAGTTCTACCGGACCTTTATCATGATTGCGGGACAAATACCATTTTGGGCGGTAATGCCGGCTCGATTGGGTGATGTTGCGTACAATCAATGGATTAAAGAGGCGGCGGGTATTCAGGGTCCGAATTTTTTTCCCGAAGATTATATCGATTTGGGGAATTTGACGGTTATCAATCCTCAAGAATGCCTCGGCGCTATTCTTTGGCAGCTTTTCAAAGCGAGAAAATATCCGGTAAAGTCCCTTATAAAGGCAGGGTTGGTGACCCATTATTTTTTTTCATCTGAAAAGGAAGGCCTTTTGTGTGACCGGATCAAAGAGGGGGTTGCGGATCGCACGCCTGAAAACCATCTTCTTGATCCTTATGCGATTGTATTTAAAACGGTGATCGACTTTTTTTTATCAATGGAAGATGCAGAAGGGTCGATACTGGTTAAAGATTGCATCTTTCTCAGACTCTCCGAGGCGTCTAAATCCGGGCAGGATGATAACCGGAGCCCGAAAAAGGCGCTGCTGAAGCGGTATCTTTCGCAGTGGCAATGGGGTGCCGCAAAAATTGAAAAAATGTCGAAGTACCCCTTTTGGCCGGAGTCGGAACGATTGGCTTTCGAAGGCCGGATTTTTAGAAAGATTACTTTTTTATACGAGCTCATTTTGCGAGCGCATATGGAGTTCACTCCCGGAGTTTTCATGAAGACTTCCGACCTCGTATCGCTTAAAAACAATATTTCCGCTGCGTTGAAAAAGAAGCCGGGGAAACTGCCCCCTTGCTCCGCCTATCTTCGTACCCACGGCGCCCCGCTTGTTTTTCAGGTCCGCGGCCATAAGGATGATGAGGGCCGAGAGTGCTGGACAATTTATAATCAATCGGGAAGATCGTTTGATTTGCGGCACGCGGTTTTCCAGGGACCGGAATTGCTGCGGACTTTGGGATGGTTGTTGGCGAATGGCTTTTATTCTTCGGGAGCAACACAACTCGAGTTTTATACCTTTAACCTGTCTTGCCATCCCCGGCGGATCAGGGCGCTATTCGAAGAAGTATCCCGTTTTTTTTTAAAAAGAGCAGCCGATGTCGCCGACAAACGGGATGCCCCAAAGTGGGAAGGGGTCGTTATTTTGCCGCGCGCGCTCTCTGATCGTATCGATACCTTATTGAGAGGTGCTGACTTTCTGGTTGTGAATTCATGGGGGGAGTTTTTTTTCGAATCAATGGATTTGTCTTTTATGAACAGCCTGTCATCCCAGTGTGAAAAGATATCCGAATACATTTGGAACTATAATAAAAACGCTACAGCCGATACTATTGCTTATTCCGTGCTCGAACCGGGAAAAGGCACTGACGGGACTATTTCCAAGCTGATTGAATCCGGCCTTAATTCATTCATGCTGCGCGATTCTGTTTTCATGCCGACCGATTTCGAATCCCCCGGGGATGAAGTTGAGAAAGAGGACCCGCCGCTGATCGATTTGATCTAACCCCTGACGGGATAAGTGCCTTCACGAAAATATTTTCTGCAAAAAAACGCAGAAAATTTTTTCTAAGGCACTAATTACCTGATGGTTGAGGAGGGCATGGGCAGGGCAATCGCATGTAGCAAGTAACTGGCGGCAGCGTAAGCCTTGAGGGGGATCAGATGGAAGCTGCGGCACTGTTTGAACGTGCTGGCGCGTGAGTTTGCCGCAGCTGGAATCTGATCTTCCTCAAGGCTGAAGCGGGTTATAGCAC